>DATJJN010000001.1:0-2541 GCA_035492135.1 Paraburkholderia sp.
CAGACGGCAGCGTGATCTGGTGCGCCGGGAGGTATGCGTCGACGGTTCAGGCGGCGAAGCGCGCGACGCCATGTACGTGATCGGGCGCGGCTTGCCCGAATTCATGACGATCCGTTATGCCGGCGAAGCTGCCACGGCGCATGCGCGCGGCAATTCGGTGATGGTTGCCGCAGCGCCGCTGAGCGTTCCGGGACGGTTTGCCTTGGCTCGTGAAGCAGGGGTCTAACGGCGTGGATCGGCCGCGTGCCGAGTCGAAAAGTTGCCCTGCCGCGAAATGCTTTCCAGACGTGCGTGCGGTGTGTGGCGGTGCGTTTCGGCAGGTTCGTCCGACCCTGGAAGCATCGCGAAGCATAAGCGCCGCGGCGCCTTCCGGCACCTCGAGATCCACATCCCTCAGCCCTTGCTTCCGCGCACCACCCGCTTGATCCAGATACCCGGTGCGTAGACCACCGGGCAGCTCGCATACAGAAACATCCGAATCCGCAGCCCGAGCTTCACGCCGGCACCGCGCGTCAACAGCCCGATCCGTTCTCCGAGGCCGCTCGCCTCGAACATCCCGTGGATGAACTGCTCGCGCGCGAGCTTCGGCGCCATCGCGGCGCGCATCCGTTCGCCGATGCCGGCGATCTCCGCGTCGCGCTGCAACTGCGCGAGCTCCGCGAGCCCATAACGATTGCTTTGCCGCATCCGCGCGATCAGTTCATCGACGCTCCTATAGCGGCGTTTGCGCGATAGCCCGCCGCGCCGGTAGCGTACCAGCGGCTCGCGCAGGCTGATCGCGCCGCCCGACAGGATCGCGCGCAGCACCATGATCTGGTCCTCGGCCGCGGCGCCCGGCTGCATCGGTCCGAAGCGCTCGATCAGGCGTCGCGACCACGTGTGCGCGGCGCCGATCAGCCACGGCCGGTTGGCGAGCCAGTCGTCGAAGCCGTGGTAGCCGTCGAGTTCAGTCGGGCTCACGCGCTCGTGCAGATCGCCCGCTTCGTCCATGTCGGCGAGATCGGTCGCGATCAGGTCGGGACGGCGGCCGTGCGCGAGCCAGCAATCGACGACGCGCTCGCAGCGCTCGGGCGCGGACATGTCGTCGCCCGCGGCGACGAACAGCAACTCTCCGCGTGCCATCTGAGCGAGTTGCGACAGGTGCGCGCTGATCCCCTGGTTGACCGGGTTGCGCCGCGTGGTCACGCGGTGCGGGCCGTCGTAGCCGGCGAGCGCCGCTTCGATCGCGGCGAAGGTCGCGTCGCTCGACGCATCGTCGGACACGATGATTTCGAGCGGCTGATAAGTCTGCGCGAGCGCGCTGCGCACCGCGTCGCCGATCTGCTGCGCCTGGTTGTAGGCGATCACGAGCATCGAGACGAGTGGGCGGTCGGTGACGGGCGGCTGGCTGTCGGTCATGGGTTGGGGGCAAAGACGATTGGGCTAGATTCTAGCCGCTGACAGCCGCGCCGCGCGAAGGATGCATGCCGTGGCGTACCTCGCAACTCAGCTCGTTACCAAACCCAAACTCGCACCCGCCACAACCGAACCCCGCGAAACCCATCCTTTACAATTGCCGCTGCCCCGACACCCCGCGCGCGCGGTTCGCTCAGCGCGTGCGTCTCACCGAGACCGACCCTTGACAGAGCCGACCCGAGAGCCAACTCGCGATCCAACCCGCGAGCCGCACAGCCGCCCCCTCAGCGACATCGCGCTGACCGCCCAGGCGCTGAAGAACAGTGGCGGCGCCGAGCGCTACACGCGCGATGTGATCGCGGGCCTGCATCGGCTGGGTCTGCGTCCGACGCTGTTCGCGCGCGAGATCGACCGCGCGCTGCCCGAGGCCACATGGATCGACGCGCAGCCGCTCAACGTGCGCTGGGCGCCGCGCAAGCTGCGCAATCTCGCGTTCGACTGGCGGCTGAAGCAGCGCCTGAAGCGTCATCGTCCGGCCTGCGTATTCTCGATCAATCACTCGACCCACGCCGATGTCGCGCTGTGCGGCGGCACGCATCCCGGCTCGCTCGAAGCAGCGGGCCGCGCGCCGCGCCGCAGCGACATATGGCAGATCGAACTCGAGCGGCGCGTGTACACGCGCGCGCGTTCGATCGTCGCGCATTCGCAGCTGATGAGCCGCGAGTTGCAGCGCTTCTACGACGTGCCGGCTGCGCGCATCGACGTGCTTTATCCGCCGGTCGATACCGAACGCTTCAAGCCTCTCGACGACGCCGTGCGCGCGGCGGTGCGCCGGCAACTCGATTTGCCGGAAGATCGCGTGATCTTCCTGTTTTCGTCGACCAGCCACGAGCGCAAAGGCTATCCGCTGCTGGAGGCTTTTTTCTCGCACACGACGCTGCCGGTGTGCCTCGTCGTGGCCGGCCGCCCGGTGCCGAAGACGAGCGATACGATCCGCTATGCCGGCTATAGCAAGGAGATCGAGAAGCTGTTCGCGGCGGCCGACTTCACGGTCGTCGCGTCGGCGTACGAGCCGTTCGGCCTGGTCGGCGTCGAATCGGTGATGTGCGGCACGCCGCTCGTGATCGCGGACAACGTCGGCTCGGC
>DATJJN010000002.1:0-8459 GCA_035492135.1 Paraburkholderia sp.
ACGCGGCCGAGCATCACGTTGCAGTCCGTCACGGTGAGCGGGCCGCCGTTGCGATAGCTCGCCGGCCCCGGATACGCGCCGGCCGATTCCGGACCGACCTTGAAGCGTCCGTTCTCGAAGCTGCAGATCGAGCCGCCGCCCGCGGCCACGGTGTGAATGTCCATCATCGGCGCGCGCACGCGCACGCCCGCGACCTGGGTCTCGAACACGCGCTCGTACGCGCCGTCGTAATGCGCGACGTCGGTCGACGTGCCGCCCATGTCGAAGCCGATCACCTTGTGTTCGCCGACCGCCTCGCAGGTCTTCACCGCGCCGACGATGCCGCCGGCCGGTCCCGACAGGATCGCGTCCTTGCCGTGGAAGTGACGGGCCTCCGCGAGGCCGCCGCTCGACTGCATGAACATCAGGCGCACGGAGCCCGTCTGACCCGACACGCGATCGACGTAGTCCTGCAGCACCGGCGACAGATACGCGTCGACCACCGTGGTGTCGCCGCGGCCGACGAGCTTCATCAGCGGGCTCACGCGGTGGCTCACCGAGATCTGCGTGAAGCCGCATTCGCGCGCGAGCGCCGCGACGCGCAATTCGTGCTCGGGGAAGCGATAGCCGTGCATCAGCACGATCGCGATCGACGTGATGCCGGCCGCGCGCGCGGCCTGCAGGCCGGCGCGCGCGGCAACCTCGTCGAGCGGCTGAAGCAGTTCGCCGCGCGCGCCGACGCGCTCGTCGATCTCCAGTACGCGCTCGTACATTTGCGCGGGCAACTGGATGTGGCGCGCGAAGATGTCCGGACGCTCCTGATAGCCGATGCGCAGCTGATCGGCGAAGCCGCGCGTGATCGCGAGCAGCGTGCGCGCGCCCTTGCGTTCGAGCAGCGCGTTCGTGGCGACCGTGGTGCCCATTTTCACGACTTCGATGCGCTCCTGCGGCAGCGCTTCGGTGGCGGCGAGGCCGAGCAGGTCGCGCATGCCTTGCACGACGGCGTCCGGATAGCGATCCGGGTTCTCCGACAGCAGCTTGTGCGTGACGAGCGCGCCATCCGGCCGGCGCGCGACGATGTCGGTGAAAGTGCCGCCGCGGTCGACCCAGAACTGCCAGCGGCCGTCGTCGGCCCGCTCGTCGCCGGGTGTCTTCTCCACGTTTCGGTCTTGATCGGTGTGCTGCGTGTGGTTCATTTGCTGGAGCTCCGTTGTATCAGGCCGCGCTGGCGGCCGCGCGTCGAAGGCGGCCGGTCCATGTGCAGCATGGGCGCGATTGTCGGAGCGTCGAGCCGTGCGAGTCCAGGCAGAAATTTAAATCCGGGGTATAAAAAAATCGTATGTCACTGGCATGTCATTGTTTCAACGGCGTGAATCCGGTTTGAAAGGCCGATTCGCGCGTGCCCGAACGGCATTCGCCCCGGGTTCATCGTCCCGGATAGTGGGTTTTCGCTGAAGTCGAAAGAAAATTTTGTGGGCTTTCGGAATAAGAAACGCTAGCAGTTGATAAATCGTTGTGATCGAATACGCCGGCCGGCTTTCGTCGGATCATTGGCAAAAGCGGTTTGCGTGCTTCGAAACCCGCATGGAACAAGGTCTTACGGCCAGGCGTCGCGGTCGGTTCAGCGGTGAGCAAACAGATCGGTCAGGACCGGTGGCGCGCGCGTTTGCGCCATCGTTTGCGCGATCGTTTGCACCGGGAACGGAAAGTGACGGGAAAGTGACGGGAAACTGGCGAAAAAGAAGGCAGGAAATAACCCGGAAATGAACGCGGAAATGAACGCGAAAAGGCCCGGACAGAAGGCGGATAGACGAAAGGGCAGGATCGTTAATGAAGGCGGGAAAGAACACCCTAAAGTTATGCGCGATGAATGCCGTCAACCTGTTTACGGCTGATGCGCGCCGTCCGGTCGTTCCGGGTTCGCGCGCGTGAATGTCGCGGCGGGCGGAACGGACGCTGTGCGGTAACGACCGCGTTTTTTGAGTGTTGTGCTAGCAACTGTCACACAGTGTCAAACATCATGGCAGCCCCCGAGCGGCTTCGCGAGAATCGGTTTCGCGAGAGTTGCCCTGGACGCGAGCCGCGCGGTATCGAAGTGCGCGAACACCCCGGAGCATGCGGGTGCCGACAAGGCGCTCGACGCGCTTCGTCCGACCGGCCGCAACCATCAACGAATTGAACAGAGCATGCGAAAGCTGGCAGTCGGTATCGGAATGACGATGTGGCTGGGTTGCATGGCGATGACCTGTGCGGTGGCTATGGGCTCGGAGCAGCAGGTCATCGTCGAGGGCGCGCAGCGTGCGAGCGAAACCGTGCGCGTGAGCGGCCAGCGCGTGCCGTTGCTGCATGCGCTCGAACAGATCGTGCCGGCGAGCTATAGCGTCAACGTGCCGAACGCCGGTACGTGGGCCGATACGCCGGTCAGCTGGCATGCGGGCGGCTCGTTCGTGCGCGTGCTCGGCGAAATGCTGTCGGCGAATCCGCAGTTGCAGGCGCGCGTGAATACCGATCTGCGCATCGTCACGGTCAGTGCCGTGCCGCAGCGCGCCGATGCGAACGCCGCCGCGCGCGAGCCCGCGCCGGGTGCGCCGGTCGATGCCGCCGCGCAGCGCGCCGCAGCACCCGCGGTGACGGCGGTCGCGCCGCCGGCGTCGCTCGCGCCGGACGAGTCGGCGATCGCCGCGCCGCTGTCCGCCGTCAATACACACGCTGCGTCGGCGACCACGCCGAAGCTGCCGACCACGCCGGCCGCCGCGCCCGCCGCGCCGGCCGCTTCGATCGACGTGGCCGGGCCGCCGGGGCAGCCGTTGACGCAGGGCGTGCCGCCAGCCGGCGCGATCGCCGGCGCCGACGCCGCGTCCGCGCCGCAGGCGCAGCAGGTCTGGGAACTCCGCGAGTCCGACGGCTCGGTGCGCAACGCGCTGCAACGCTGGGCTCGCGAAGCGGGCTGGCAATTCGTGTGGGACGTACCGACCGATTTCACTGTCGATGCGAATGCAACGATTCACGGCTCGCTCGACGAAGCGCTGCGCGAAGTGGTCGACGCACTGAGCAACGCGCAGGTGCCGATCCAGATCGTCATGTACAAGGGCAATCGCGTGTTGCGCGTCATTCCGAAGGGGGCCGGCTGATGTCTGCGTTTCGCGTTCTCGTGGCGGCCGCGTGCGTCGCCGTCGTGCTGGGCGGCTGCACCGGTCTCACCGGCAAGCTCGAAGGTGCCGCGCACGGCGATGCGACGCGGGCGGGCGACCTGCTCGCGAAGACCCAGGGCGGCAATGCCGTCGATCGCGACGACGACGGCGTGATCGTCAAGAATTCGCTGTGGCTGTCCGGCAATACGGTGAAGGTGCCGGTTGCGCAGACGCTGCCGCCGCTGTTCGGCGAGCCAGCGAGCTTCGACGGCACCGTCGATTCGCTTCAGGCCTTTGCCGAGCGCGTCACGCGGCTCACGCACATTCCCGCGCGCGTCGCGCCGGGCGCGCAGGACGCCGCCGCGCGCGCGACCGCGGCGCCGAACCTGGGTGCCGCCGCAGGCGGCGGCACGGGCATTCCGGGCCTGCCGCCGCTGCCGACCGGCCTCTTGCAGGGCACCGCGCCGTTCGCCGGCACGCTGCGCTCGGCGGCCGGCCCGTCGCCCGCCGACATGGACGCGAGCGCGCCGGTGCATCTCGTGTATCCGCACGGCACGCTGCACGGCCTGCTCGACATGGGAGCCGCGCGCTTCGGCGTGTACTGGAAGTACGACGCCGGCACGATCGTGTTCTTCTATACCGACACCCGCGTGTTCCAGGTGACGTCGATCCCCGGCGACTCGCGTCTCGACACGTCCGTGATGAGCGGTGCGAGCAGCAACGGCAGCGGCAGCGGCGGGGGCGGGGGCTCGGGCGGCGGCGGTTCGAGCGGCGGCGCGGCAGGCGGCGCGGGCTCGATCGGCGGCGGCGGCAGCGGCGGCGGCGGCAATGGCGGCAGCACGCCTTCGGTGTCGTCGGACAACAGCACCAACATCGGCATGACCGCGCAGCTGTCGGTCTACAACGGGCTGCAGGCGACGATCAAGGCGATGCTGTCGCCGTCGGGCTCGGTGCTCGCGTCGCCCGCGACCGGCTCGATCACGGTCACCGACACGCCGGACGTGCTGGAGCGCGTCGGCGAATTCATGGCGCAGCAAAACCGCGTGCTGTCGCGCCAGGTGCTGGTCAACATCACGGTGCTGTCGGTCACGCTGTCCGCCGACGATACCTACGGCATCAACTGGAGCGCCGTCTATCAGGCGCTCGGCACGCAGTTCGGGATCACGAACACGTTCTCGAGCCTCGTGTCGACCGCGACCCCGAACGCGTTTTCGGCGACGGTGATCACGCCGTCGAGCCGCGCGTCGGGCACCACCGCGATGATCGCCGCGCTGTCGCAGCAGGGCACCGTGCGTCGCAAGACGTCGGCGTCGGTGACGACGCTCAACGACCAGCCGGTGCCGGTGCAGGTGGCCGAGCAGCAGGGTTATCTCGCGCAGATCTCGACTACGGCGACGCTGAACGTCGGCACGCAGACGTCGCTCACGGCGGGCACCATCACGACCGGCTTCAACATGACGCTGCTGCCGCACATCCTCGACGACGGCACCGTGATGATGCAGTTCTATACGAACCTGTCGTCGCTCGCGAACCTGGAAAACTTCAACGTGAACGGCGAAACGATCCAGTTGCCGACCGTCGACACGCGCAACTTCCTGCAGCGCGTCGCGATCAAGTCGGGGCAGACGCTCGTGATCAGCGGCTACGAAGGCACGACCGACCAGACGAGCCGGCAGGGCGTGGGCTCGCCGCAAAACTACGCGTTCGGCGGCGGCCAGAGCGCCACGCATTCGCGCGAAATCATCGTGATCCTGCTGACGCCGGTCGCGATGAACGGCGCCTGAGCGAGCGCGCGCGGACCACGATCATGGCAACGCAGATCATCCAGATCGACCGGCAGCGTTTTGTCTGCGGGCTGTTCTGGCAGTCGCTGTCGCGCCGGCACGAGTTGCGCGCCGAGGCGGTCGAGCTGGCCGCGCGGCTGAACTTCGATGCGATGGTGCTGCGCATCGACCGCAGCTTCGCCGGCGCCGGGTTCGCGAGCACGCGCGAAGGCGCGCAATTCGGCCTGCCGTCGCTCGGCGCGCTGGTGTCGAAAACGATTGCGACCGACGGCGCGTTCTACGACGGCCGGCAGCAGCCGGCGCCGAACTGGCTCGGCGCGTTCAGTCTGCCGGACGGCCGCTGGGCGTATTTCGCGGTGCGCGACGGCGCGTTCCTGCCGAACGGCGACTGGATCGGCAGCAGCGAGGAAGTGTTCGAGCGTCTGCACAGCGACTACAGCCTCGGCGGCTGGAACGTCGTGATCGGCGATCCGCAGATCGAGGTGCAGGGCTTCCACAATTTCTACGCGCGCAGCATCCGGGACATGATCCCGCGGCGCGCGGGCAAGCCGCGGCTGCAGCGCTGGCTGAACCTCGTGCCGGTGTCGCGGCGCTTTCAGTGGCGCCGCGTGGCGCTCGTGGCGGCGCTGCTGGTCGTGGTCGGCGGCGGCACGCTCGGGGCGCTGCGCTATCGGCAGCATCGGCTCGATCTCGCGCGCGAGCGCGCGTTCGAAGCGGAGCGCGCGCGTCTGATGGCGCAGTCGCGCAAGCAGGCCGCGCCGCCCGCGCCCGATCATCCGTGGGCGCACGCGCCGCTGCCCGCCCAGTTCGTGGACGCCTGTCTCGATCATCTCGACGCGCTCGCGCCGGGCGGCTGGCAACTCGACAGCTACGTGTGCCGGTCGGCCAACGTCAGCTACGACTGGTCGCGCAACGATTCGAACGTCGCGATGCTGATGGCGGCCGAGCCGCTCGCGAGCGTCGATCCTGGCGGCGATCGCGCGTCGCTCGTGTTGCCGGTGTCGCTGCCCGCGGGCGGCGACGAAGCGATCGACGGGATTCGCGGCGTGCGGCTGCGGCTGTTGTCGGCGTTCCAGCTGCTCGGCGTGAAGCTGATTTTCCGGTTGCAGCCGCTGCCCGCGCCGCCGCGCGGCGTGGCCGCGGCCGCGCTCGACACGCTGCCCGGCCGCAGCCCGCCTGCGCCGCCGCCGTGGCAGGTTTGGCGCATCAGCGCGGAGCTTGGCGCGCTATCGCCGCTCGCCGTGGTCCGCTATCTGGACGAACCGGGCGTACGCATCGACAAGCTGTCTTATGGGTCAGGGCAATGGACCCTCGAAGGAGTGGTGTATGAGCAATGAACGTGCAGCAACGCGGCGATTCGGCGACGCCGTCGCGCTCGTCACGGCGCGCGGCGTCGCGCGGGCGACGGCGTGCTGGCTCGTCGCGCTGGCCGCCTGCGGCAGCGCTTGCGCGGCGGCAGCCGCGCCGGATGTGACGGTATCGGTGGACGCCGCGCCGGCCGCCGCGGTCGTACCGACATCGGCCGCGATGGCCGCGGCCAATCAACTGATGCGGCTGCAGGAAGACACCGTGGTGCTCAACGCACAGCTAAAGAAGCTCGATGCGCAGGCACAGGTGGCCGCGCGCGAAGCCGCGCTGAACCAGGTGAGCCGCACTGTCGCGAATACGGAAGTCAGCGTGATCGCGACCCAGAGCCTCGGCCGCGAGACGAGTGCGACGGTGCGCACCGTCGACGGCGGCGAACTCGACGTGCACGCGGGCGACACGCTGCCCGACGGGATGCGCGTGGTGTCGATCCGGCCGGGCGCGATGGTCGTGCAGGGCGTCGGCGGCCAGCGCAGCACGTTGCTCGTGACGAGCGTTCGCGACGCGTCGCGCATGGCGGCGAGCGCCGACCCGCTGCATGGCGGCACGCCGCCTATTCCGACTTTTCCGATGCCGACGAGGTAACTGCGATGAAGCCTCATGCACTGACTAGCGGTTCGGGTTTGCCGGGTTCGACCGGCTCCGTGAAAACCATCGTGCCGCTCGGCGGCACGCTGACGGCCGCGCGCGCGGCGGCATCTGCCGCGGCGGCGTCGGGCGGGTCTTCGGCCAGTGTGGCGTCGCCGGGCGAGATGCCGGGTGCGGGCGGTCCGGCGACCGCGCTCGCGCCGAACGCGGAGCCGCACGGGAATTCCACCGCGAGCGCGCCCACGTCCGCGGGCGTCGCGCCGGGCCACGCGCGCCCGCTGTCCGACAGCGGCGAATACGCGGCGAGCGCCGAGGAGCGCAAGTTCCTGTGCCTGCTCGACGACGGCCATCTGCTCGTCGCCGAAGGGCACGACATGAATCCGTTCGTGCTGTCGTACTGCGCGCGCCTCGAACGCCTGAGCTATCGCTACACCACGCGCGTCGTGAGCCTCGATGCGGTGCGCCGCGCGTATCAGGGCCAGCGGCGCGACGGCACCGGCGAGCGCGTCGACTACACGCAGATGCAGGTGGTCGCGAAGAACCTGATCGCGCGCGCGTGCAACGAGCGCGCGTCCGACATCCACATCCGCGTGAACCGCTTCAGCACCGAGATCCTGTTCCGGATTCACAACGAACTGACGCGTGTGAGCGAGCAGACGCGCGAGTACGGCGAGCGTCTGCTCGCCACGCTCTACTCGGCGATGGCGAGCGTGTCGGACAACACGTACAAGCCGACCGAGCGCCAGGACGCGAGCATCGGCGACCGCGACAAGCTGCCGGAGCAACTGTTCGGCGTGCGTATCGCGACGGCGCCGACCAGCATCGGGACCGTGATGGTGCTGCGCCTGTTGTACAACGACGCCGGCGAATCGGCCGATCTGACCCAGCTCGGCTTCACGCCGGCGCAAACGGCCACGCTCGACCTGCTGGCCGAGCAGCCGCACGGGATGAACATCATCAGCGGACCGACCGGCTCGGGCAAATCGACGACGCTGCAGCGCGTGCTGTCGAGCCAGATTCGCGAGATGGCCGGCTCGATTCACGTGATCACGGTCGAGGACCCGGTCGAATATCCGATCGCCGGCGCGGTGCAGACGCCGGTCGTCAACGCCGGCACCGAGGAAGCCCGTTCGCTCGCGTTCGCGGCGGCGATCGCGAACGCGATGCGTCTCGACCCGGACACGATCATGGTCGGCGAGGTGCGCGACCGCGCTTCCGCGCAGAGCGCGCTGCGCGCGTCGATGACGGGCCACCAGGTGTGGACCACCGTGCATGCGAACGGCGCGCTCGCGATCATCGACCGTCTGACCGACCTCGGCCTGCCGCTCGCGATGGTGACCGACGAATCGCTCGTCACCGGCCTGATCAGCCAGCGTCTCGTGAAGCTGCTGTGTCCGCATTGCGCGCGGCCGTTCGCGCAGGCGATGGCGACGCTCGACGCGGCGCTCGTCGCGCGCGTCAAGCGTGCGGTCGGCGCGCGCTTCGAACAGGTGCGGGTGGCCGGTCCCGGCTGCGAGCACTGCAGCGGCGGCACCGTGGGCCGCACCGTGGTGGCCGAGGTGATCCGCACCGACGCCACGTTGTGCGAACTGCTGCGCGCGGGCCGCAAGGC
>DATJJN010000003.1:0-2219 GCA_035492135.1 Paraburkholderia sp.
CGGCAACGCGACGACGGCTGCGTTCCTGTCGAATCCGCTCGCGTTCGTCGTCTATGGCGCGCTGGCCGCGGGCGTCTGCGAGGAAGTGGGGCGGTTCCTCGGAATGCGGCTGCTGATGAAGCGGGCGATGGCGCGGCCGGCGGCAAACCGCGGCGCGCGGGCGATGCCAGGCGTCGACACGAATGCCGGCGCCGGCGCGAACCTCAACGCGAACGCCAATGCACGCACCGCCGCGCTGCGCGCCGACGACGGCGCAGCGCTCAGCTACGGGCTCGGCCATGGTGGCGCGGAAGCCTGGATGGTCGGCGTGCTGGTGCAGCTTCAGTGGATCGTGTTCGCGATCCTTGAAAACCGCGGCCGCCTCAACGACTACCTCGGCAATCTGCCGGGCGAAGCGGTGATGCGCGTGCATCTGATTCTCGCCAGCCTGACGCCCCAACTGGCCGGTATCTTCGCGCTCGAACGCGTGATCGCGCTGGTCTTCCAGATCGGTCTGTCGGTGTTGATGTGGCGCGGCGTACGGACCGGTTCGCGCGCGATCCTGCCGCTCGCGATCGTCGTGCATGCATTGATCGACGTGCCCGCCGCGATGTCGCAGGCTCGCATCGTGCCCCTTGCGATAGTCGATACGGTGTATGCGGTGGCGGCGGTGTTCGTCGCCGGATGGTTGATGAGGACTTACCGGCGGCCGGCTGTGGCGTGAGGCGACCCGGTATTGGGTTTGTCTATCTCGCTATCCCCCAAGGCTTTCTCTAAAATGCGCCTACGTTTCGGGATCCCCGTTTCAGGATCCTCATTTTCCGGCGGCCTTGATGGAAGCTTACCAATACGACTGCGCGCATCCTGAGTTCGAAGAGCTTGCGCGCGTCATCAGCGATCTGTTTCCCGAGCAGACGCAATTCACCGAACGCGCGAACGAAGACGGCACGCCCGAGCTGACGGTTCATTGGGTCGCGATGCGATTCGGCTCGACGGCGCGTCGTATCGAGATGACGGTCGCGATCGCGCCGGCCGCGCTCGCGCGTTATCGCGCGGTGCCCGCACGCCTGCGCGGACGTAGCTTCGCGGTGCTGCGCGCGTATGTCGAGGCGAGTCTCGGCTCGCTCGAGGAAATGTATGCGAACGGCGAGGCGGTGCCGCGCGAAGTCACCGTCGATCTCGCCGACGAGTTCGCCTGATGCGTGACGTGGCGCGAGTGGCTTTAAGCGTATTGGAGCAGAGCTAAGGCCGCCCCGCGGCGTGTCAGCTCGCGAGCCGGTAGACCTTCGCGAAGCGCGCGGCCTGCACGACGCCGTAGTCGCCCGGCGCGTATTGAATCACCCAGTCTCCGGCGGTGCCGTGAAGCACGTCGCCACCCTGCGCGGAACGGCAGAGCGAGAACGCTTCGTTCATCTGGCGCGCAAGCACGACGGCCGGCCGGTTGCGATACGCACCCGGTTCGCCGTGGGTGACGGTGGTGAGGGCGGTGACGGCCGGCACGTACTTGGCGTCGAAGCGTTCGCGCGACACGACCCAGCGCTCGCCGGTCGAGCCGGTGATCAGCGCGTCGCCGCGCACGTAGCGGTTCGGGCCTTCGAGGCTCATCAGCTGGCCTTCGGCAGCGGCGAATTCGACGCTTACCGTTTCGTCCTTGACGACGTGTTGCGCGTGCGGATCGTCACGCAAATCGAGATTCCTGAGTTCGGTCATGAAGCGGGAGGGTGGTTGGACGGATGCATGCGATGCATGGCGTTCCGCCGTGCCGGAGATCGTGCGCCGAGCCATTCGTTCAGCCCAGCCGCTCCACCGTCACAGCGCAGCCGAATCATGCCAGATGGATTGGCATCGCGGTCCATTTCGAGATGTGGATCCGCCGCGACCGGTGTCGCGTGAAAGCGGGAAAAACAATCGCGACCCGCGGCGCGGCTACTCGCACCGCGGGCACCTGCTTCGGTTACTGCTTTGCGGCAGCGTCGCTGGCCGCTTCGGCCGGCTTGCCAGCCTTGCTCTTGCCGTGATGATCATGATGATGACGCGTGCCGCCGGGGCCGCCCTGATGGAAGGTCGTATCGGCGAGCTTCTTCTGTTCCGGCGACAGACTGCCATACAGCGGCTCGAACGCATCGACCAGCTTCTTCATCCCGTCCGCGTGGGCCTGCGAGATCGTCGCGTACTGCTTCATGTCGTCGAGCGCACTCACGTTGGTGGCCGCCTTGCGTTGCTGGAACAGCTGGCTCATC
>DATJJN010000004.1:0-71451 GCA_035492135.1 Paraburkholderia sp.
GTTTCGCTCCACGACAGGTCCGACAGGTGAACCAGACCGTCGATGCCGCCCGGCAGACCGATGAAGACGCCGAAGTCGGTGATCGACTTGATTGCGCCTTGCAGCTTGTCGCCCTTCTTGAAGTTGCGGCTGAAGTCGTCCCACGGGTTCGGCTTGCACTGCTTCATGCCGAGGCTGATACGGCGGCGGTCTTCGTCGATTTCCAGAACCATGACTTCGACTTCGTCGCCCAACTGAACAACCTTCGACGGTGCAACGTTCTTGTTCGTCCAGTCCATTTCCGACACGTGAACCAGGCCTTCGATACCCGATTCGACTTCGACGAATGCGCCGTAGTCGGTGATGTTGGTGACCTTACCGAACAGGCGCGTGCCCGACGGGTAGCGGCGCGAGATGCCTTCCCACGGATCGTCGCCCAGTTGCTTGATGCCGAGCGAAACGCGGTTCTTCTCTTGATCGAACTTGAGGATCTTCGCGGTGACTTCCTGGCCGACCGACAGCACTTCGCTCGGGTGACGCACACGACGCCATGCGATGTCGGTGATGTGCAGCAGGCCGTCGATACCGCCGAGGTCCACGAATGCGCCGTAGTCGGTGATGTTCTTGACCACGCCTTCGACGATCGCGCCTTCCTTCAGCGTTTCAAGCAGCTTCGCGCGCTCTTCGCCCTGGGTCGCTTCGATCACGGCACGGCGCGACAGCACGACGTTGTTACGCTTGCGGTCGAGCTTGATGACGCGGAATTCGAGCGTCTTGCCTTCGTACGGGGTCGTGTCCTTGACCGGACGCGTGTCGACCAGCGAACCCGGCAGGAACGCGCGGATGCCGTTGACCATCACGGTCATGCCGCCCTTGACCTTGCCCGTGATCGTGCCGGTCACGAGTTCGTTGTTGTCGAGCGCTTTTTCCAGCGACAGCCACGATGCGAGACGCTTGGCCTTGTCGCGCGACAGGATCGTGTCGCCATAGCCGTTTTCCAGCGCGTCGATCGCGACGGAAACGAAATCGCCCGCCGCAACCTCAACCTCGCCCTGGTCGTTCAGGAATTCCTCGATGGGAATGTAGGCCTCGGATTTCAGGCCCGCGTTGACGACCACGAAGTTGTGGTCGACGCGCACGACTTCAGCGGAGATGACTTCGCCGGCGCGCATGTCCTGGCGGGTCAGCGACTCTTCGAACAGAGCCGCGAAGGATTCGGTATTCGGGGTGGAGGTTTGCAGGTCGGACATAAAAATCTGGATTTGCATGGTGATTCGCGGGTCATGCGGTGACATTGACCGCGGCCGGCGAAGCCACACGGGGTTAAGGGTTTAAAACACACCCCGCTCTTGCGGGGCACCTACTGCTTACGTCTTCGAACTTCAGGTCAGTGATGCTTCGGCGCCGGCAATTCGCGGTACCACTGCACCACCTGCCCGACTGCCTCGTCGATCGACAACGCCGATGTGTCGAGGAGCCTTGCATCCGCTGCGGGCTTAAGCGGCGCGGCCGCGCGGTTACTGTCCCGCGCGTCCCGCTCACGCAAATCCCGGAGCAAGTCATCCATATTAGCAGAAAAACCTTTTTGTATCAATTGCTTATGCCGGCGAGCCGCGCGGGCCTCGACGCTGGCCGTCAGAAAGACCTTCAGCACCGCGTCAGGGAAGATCACCGTGCCCATGTCGCGGCCGTCGGCGACGAGCCCGGGCGGCTTGCGAAACGCCCGCTGACGCGCAACGAGCGCGCTGCGCACCGACGGATGCGCGGCGATCACCGACGCGCGGTTGCCGACCGCTTCCGCGCGAATGTCGGCCGACACGTCGACGCCGTCGAGCTGCGCGAGCCCCTCGCGAAACGTGATGTGCAGATCGTCGATCAGCTTCGCGAGCGAGTCGGCGTCGTCGGGCGCGATGTCGTAGCGCACGCTCGCGAGCGCCGCGAGGCGGTACAGCGCGCCGCTGTCGAGCAGGTGAAAGCCGAGATGCGCGGCGACCAGCGCCGCGACGGTCCCCTTGCCCGAGGCGGTGGGGCCGTCGATCGCGATCACCGGCGTAGGAATAAAGGGTCGAGTCGTGGTTTTCATTCTTGTCCGGGCGGCGCGACGTCAGGCTTGCGCCAGCGCGAGGAAGCGCTCGAAGTAATCGGGAAACGTCTTGCCGACACACTTCGGATCGTTGATCCGCACCGGCACGCCGCCGAGACTCACGAGCGAGAAGCACATCGCCATCCGGTGGTCGTCGTATGTGTCGATCGCCGCGTTCGGCGTCAATTGCGCGGGCGGCTTCACGACCAGATAGTCGTCGCCCTCGGTGACGGTCGCGCCGACCTTGCGCAGCTCGGTCGCCATCGCGGCGATGCGGTCCGTTTCCTTCACGCGCCAGCTGCCGATGTTGCGCAGCGTCGTTGCGCCGTCCGCGAACAGCGCGGCGACCGCGATCGTCATCGCGGCGTCCGGGATCAGGTTGAAGTCCATGTCGATCGGGTCGAGCTTGCCGTGGTCGTTGCCGATCCCGCGCACTTCGATCCAGTCGTCGGCCATCGTCACGTTCGCGCCCATGCGGCCGAGCGCATCCGCGAAGCCGATGTCGCCCTGGATGCTCGCGCGCCCGACGCCCTCGACGCGCACCGGCCCGCCGCCGAGCGCGCCCGCCGCGAGGAAGTACGACGCCGACGACGCATCGCCCTCGACCATGATCTGCCCCGGCGACTGATAGCGCACGCCCGCCGGCACCTCGAAGCGATGCCAGCCGTGGCGCTCGACCTTCACGCCGAAGCGCGCCATCAGCCGGATCGTGATGTCGATGTACGGCTTCGAGATCAGCTCGCCGTCGACCTCGACGACCGACATGCCGTCTTGCGCGCGCACGAGCGGCAGCGTCATCAGGAGCGCGGTCAGGAACTGGCTCGACACGTCGCCGCGCACGCGGATCGGCGCGCCGACTTCGATCTGCGCGGGCCGGATGCGCAGCGGCGGATAGCCCTCGTTCTCTTCGTAGTCGATCTTCGCGCCGATCTGCCGCAAGCCGTCGACGAGGTCGCCGATCGGCCGCTCGTGCATGCGCGGCACGCCGTGGATGCGGTACTCGCCACCGTTCACCGCCAGCGCGGCCGTGAGCGGACGTACCGCGGTGCCCGCGTTGCCGAGAAAAAGGCTTGCGCGCAGCGCGGTGAACGCGCCGCGCGTGCCGTTGACGACGCACGTGTCGCCGTCGCGCTGCAGCTTCACGCCGAGCGTTTCGAGCGCGTCGATCATCACGCGCGTGTCGTCCGAATCGAGCAGATTCGTGATCGTCGTCTTGCCTTCAGCCAGCGCGGCGAGCAGCAGCACGCGGTTCGAGATGCTCTTCGAGCCGGGCAGCCGGATCGTGCCGGTTGCCCGCGAGAACGGGCCGAGATCGAGATAGTCCATGAGCGTGTCCTGTTTCTGGTCGGGCGCGAGAATTACTGTTCGGCGGCGTCGGCCGCTGCATCGGTGCCAGCCGGTTTGCCGCCGCGTTCCTGCCATGCGGCGCGAGCCTCGCGCGAGCGTGCGAACACCGCTTCGAGTGCAGCGCCGTCACCGGCCGCAATCGCCGAGCGCAGTGTCGCGAGCACGTCGGTGTACGCGTCGAGTTCGGCGAGCAGCGCCGCGCGGTTCGCGACGCAGATATCGCGCCACATCTCCGGGCTCGATGCGGCGATCCGCGTGAAGTCGCGGAATCCGCCGGCAGCGAACGAGAATTTCAGCGCGGCATCCGGCGACGCGAGGATCTGGTCGACGAGCGCATACGACAGCAGATGCGGCAGATGGCTGACAGACGCGAACACGCGATCGTGCTGCGGCGCCGACATCTCGCTCACCTGCGCGCCGCACGCGCGCCACATCGCGGCGATCCGCTCGACCGAAGCCGGCGCGTTTTCCTGCAGCGGGCACAGCACGACGTTGCGGCCCACGTACAGCTCGGGCAATGCCGCTTCGACACCGCTCGACTCGCTGCCCGCAATCGGGTGCCCGGGCACGAACTGCGCGATGCGCGCGCCGAGCGCCGCTCGCGCCGCGTCGACCACGTCGCCCTTCGTGCTGCCGGCGTCGGTGACGATCGTCGTCGCGTCGAGATGCGGCGCGATGCGCGCGAGCAACGCGTGCGTCTGCGCGACCGGCGCGGCGAGCAGCACGACGTCGGCGCCGGTCAGCGCGTCGGCGATGGCGGCGTCGTCGTCGAGCGTCGCCGCCGCGTCGATCACGCGCAGATCGAGCGCACGCGCCACCGACTGCCGGTTGCGCCCGACACCGACCACGCGCCCGCCGGCGCCCCGCTCGCGCAACGCGAGCGCAAGCGATCCGCCGATCAGGCCGACGCCGAAGATCACCAGCTTGCTGAAGGAAAATCCGGAAGTCCCGCTCACGACTGCTTCACCGCCAAAATCGAAAAGCGCGCCGGAAAGCCAAAACGGCTTCCGACGCGCGAAAGAACTGCTGCCCGATCGCGCGCTCGCACCGGCGGCGCCGGCGCCGGTCAGGCCGCCGCCAACGCGCGTTCGAGCGCCGCGACGAACGCCGCGTTCTCTTCGGGCAGGCCGATCGTCACGCGCAGCCACTGCGGCAGGCCGTAGTTGCCGACCGGCCGCACGATCACGCCTTGCTTCAACAGCGCGAGATTCACGCGATCGCCGGCGCCGTCGTCATGGCCGACGCGCACCAGCACGAAGTTGCCGTACGACGGCACGTATTCGAGGCCGAGCCGCTCGAACGCGGCGGTCAGCACGCGATAGCCTTCGGCGTTCAACGCCGCGCTCTTTTCGAGGAACGGTTTGTCGGCGAGTGCTGCGATCGCCGCGGCCTGCGCGAGCGTGTTCACGTTGAACGGCTGACGCAGACGGTTCATCAGGTCGGTCAGCGCCGGCTGCGCAATCGCGAAGCCGATGCGCAGGCCCGCGAGGCCATACGCCTTCGACAGCGTGCGCGACACGAGCAGGTTCGGGTAGCGGCGCACCCACGCGATCGCGTCGTAGCGCTGGTCGGCTGTCAGATACTCGGTGTACGCCTCGTCGAGCACGACGACCACGCTGCGCGGCACCTTCGCGATGAACGCTTCGAGCGTCGCGCCGTCGATGAACGTGCCGGTCGGGTTGTTCGGATTCGCGATGAACACGAGCCGCGTGTCGTCGGCGATCGCCGCGAGCATCGCGTCGAGGTCATGACCGTGGTTGACCGCCGGCGTGACGATCGCGCGCGCGCCGAGACCCTGCGTCGCGAGCGCATACACCGCGAACGAGTACTGCGAATAGACGACCGACTGGCCCTTTTCGACGAACGCGTGCGCGGCGATTTCCAGGATGTCGTTGCTGCCGTTGCCGAGCGTGATCCACTCCGGCGGCACGTCGTAACGCGCGGCGAGCGCGGCCTTCAGTTCGAAGCCGTTCGAGTCCGGATAACGACCGAGATCGCTCGCGGCCTGCGCGATCGCGCGCTGCGCCGACTCGGGCATGCCGAGCGGATTTTCGTTCGATGCGAGCTTCACGATCGTCGCTTCGTCGAGCCCGAACTCGCGCGCCACTTCGGAAATCGGCTTGCCGGCGACATAAGGCGCGATCGCGCGCACGTAGTTAGGGCCGAATTGCGTTGTCATCTATGTCGTCTCCGGGGCAAACGCCCCTCAGGTAAGGTCGAGGGGTTTTTCCGGCGCAATGCGCGCCGCGAGAAACGCCCCACTGTCAGCGATTAGCGGGCGCGCGGATACGAACCGAGAATCTTCACGAACGCAGCCTTGCTGCCGAGTTCGTTCAGCGCGGCGGCCACGCGCTCGTCGTCGCGATGGCCTTCGAAGTCGATGTAGAAGTTGTATTCCCACGTGCCGACGCGCGCCGGCCGCGACTCGAAACGCGTCATCGACACGCCGTGGCGCGCGAGCGGTTCGAGCAGCCGGTACATCGCGCCGGGCTCGTTCTTCACCGACACGATCGTCGACGTCTGGTCGTAGCCGCTCGGGCCCGCCGGCGTCTTGCCGATCATCACGAAACGCGTGCGGTTGTGCGGGTCGTCCTGGATCAGCGCACTCGCGACCTGCAGACCGTAGTAGGTCGCCGCGCGCTCGCCGGCGATGGCGGCGACGGTCGGATCGGCGGCCGCGACGCGAGCGGCCTCCGCGTTGCTCGACACCGGCTGGCGCTCGAGATGCGGCGCGTTCGCGTTCAGCCAGTGCTGGCACTGCGCGAGCGCCTGCGGATGCGCGCACACGCGCGTGACGCCCGCGAGCGTGCCGTTCAGCGTCAGCAGGTTGTGATGGATCGGCAACGCGAGTTCGCCGCCGATCAAGAGTTGCGTCTGCAGGAACAGGTCGAGCGTGCGCGAGACCGCGCCTTCTGTCGAATTCTCGACCGGCACGACGCCGAACTCGGCCGCGCCGGCCTCGACCGCGCGAAACACTTCGTCGATCGACGGACACGGCAGCCCTTCGACTGCCTGGCCGAAGTACTCGAACATCGCCTGCTCGCTGTAGGTGCCGACCGGGCCGAGGAACGCGACCGTCTGCGTCTTTTCGAGCGCACGGCTCGCGGCCATGATCTCGCGCCAGATCGCGGCGATGTGCACGTCTTCGAGCGGACCTTCGCTCATCTGCTGCAGACGCGCGATGACCTGCACTTCGCGCTCCGGACGGAACACCGGCGCGTTGTAGTGCTTTTTCACTTCGCCGACTTCCAGCGCCACTGCCGCGCGCTTGTTCAGCAGCGCGATCAGCTGCGTGTCGATCGCGTCGATGCGATCGCGCAGCGGCTTCAGTTTTGAATTGAGTTCGTCTTCCATGCGTGAGACCGGCAGTCTGAAAGGATGCGGCGCGCGCCGCGGGGCAACGCCCCGATCACGCGCGTTTCGCTTCGAATTCCTTCATATACTCGACAAGCGCCTTGACGCCTTCGAGCGGCACCGCGTTGTAAATCGACGCCCGCATGCCGCCGACGGACTTGTGGCCCTTCAGCTGCAACAGCCCGCGCGCCTTCGCGCCGGCGAGGAAATCTTCGTTGCGTGATTCGTCGGCGAGGAAAAACGGCACGTTCATCCGCGAACGCACGCCCTTCTCCACCCTGTTCACATAGAAGCTGCTCGCGTCGATCGTGTCGTACAGCAGCTTCGCCTTTTCGATATTGCGCGCCTCCATCGCGGCGAGGCCGCCCTGGCGCTTCAACCACTTGAACACGAGACCCGCGATGTAGATCGCGTACGTCGGCGGCGTGTTGAACATCGAGTTGTTCGCCGCGACGGTCTTCCATTCGAACGCGGACGGACAGATCGGCATCGCGCGATCGAGCAGATCCTCGCGCACGATCACGATCGTGACGCCCGCCATGCCGATGTTCTTCTGCGCGCCGCCGTACAGCACGCCGTACTTCGCGACGTCCATCGGACGCGACAGGATGTGCGACGACGCATCCGCGACGAGCGGAATATCGCCGAGGTCGGGGATGTCGAACGTCTCGACGCCGTCGATCGTCTCGTTCGAGCACAGATGCACGTAGGCCGGATCGTCCGACAGCTGCCATTCGGCGCGTGCCGGCGAGCGCGTGAAGCCCTGCTCCGTCTTGCCGCTTGCGCAGATGTGCGCGTCGCCGTACTTGAGCGCTTCCTTCTGCGACTTCTGCGACCAGGAGCCGGTGATCACGAAATCGGCGCGCGGCTTGGCGCCGAACAGGTTCATCGGCACGATTGCGTTTTCGCCGATGCCGCCGCCCTGCAGAAACAGGATCTGGTGGCTCGCGGGCACCGCAAGAAGCTCACGCAGATCGAGCAGCGCGTCGGCATGGATCGACATGAATTCCGGGCCGCGGTGACTCATTTCCATCACGCCCATCCCGCTGCCATGCCAGTCGAGCATTTCACCCGCCGCTTCGCGGAGCACTTCCTCGGGCAATGCCGCAGGTCCGGCTGCAAAGTTGAACACGCGCATCTTGAAATATCCCCGGATCAGGCGGCCGCGGCAATGAAAGGCCGGATCACGCGCCCAAAAAAAGAAATGGCCGTTCGCGCTTTTGCGCAAACGGCCATTATCGCACTGTCACAGGCAACCCGCCAACGCGGGCGCCCCGGGCACCGGCACGCCTTTGCCGCGTTCGCGGCGGCGTGCTGCGGACTTACTTGCCCGGCTTGACCGCGGCGACTTCCTTGTCGGCCTGGTCGCGCGTCGCGCGGATCGATTGCGGCATGTACTTCTGCATCAGGCCGCTCACCACGTCGCGACCGACCTGGTCTTGCACCTGGATGAACTTGCGGCCCGTCGGGCTGCGGTAGAACGTGGTCAGGTCCTTGATTTCCTGCACGCTGTAGTACTTTGCGTACGCTTCGTACTGAGCTTGCATTGCGTCCTGACGGAACGCGTCGGTCGTGAAGACCTGGCCCGCCGAGTCAACCAGCTTCTGCACCGAGTTCTTCTGCAGCGACGGCACGGCGGCCTGCTTCTGCTTGTCCGTCAGCGTCTTGTTTTCGGACAGTGCGTCCGACAGGATCGCCGGAACCAGCTGCTTTGCCTGCATCTGCGCGCTGTTGCCGATTGCGCCGACGAGCTTGTCCGCGTCGATCGCGTCGAGCAGATCCTTGATCGCGGCCTGCTTGGCCGGGTCGACCGGGGCAGCAGCCGTTGCCGGAGCGGCGGCAGCAGGAGCCTGCTGGCTGTTCAGCGCCTGTGCCATGGCGAAGGTCGGCACGAGAGCGGCCAGCAACATCACCTGCTTGAATCGTTTTTGCATCATCAATTCCCTTAGAGAGATAAAGTCGAAACGTCTGACGCGAGAACCGCGGGGCGCTTCGATGCGCCCGCCGCATGCCGTCGCGACACTATCCGGCACGGATGCAATCCGCTTCTCGCGGACCGCCGCTTGCCGCCGCTTGCATTACTTACTGCCCGTCACCTTCGCCAGCTTCGCCTTCGGCGGGCGCGCTGTCGGCATCGCCGTCCGCGTCCGCTTCCGCGATTTGCTGCAAGCCGGAAAGCTTCGTGCCCTCATCAAGGCTGATGAGTGTAACACCTTGCGTCGCACGTCCCATTTCACGGATTTCCGACACGCGCGTGCGAATCAGCACGCCGGTTGTCGTAATCAGCATGATCTGGGCTTCCGGATCGACCAGCGTCGCGGCGACCACCCTGCCGTTACGCTCCGACGTCTGGATTGCGATCATTCCCTTCGTACCGCGCCCGTGACGCGTGTACTCGGTGATCGGCGTGCGCTTGCCGTAGCCGTTCTCCGTGGCGGTAAGCACCGATTGCTGCTCATCGCCGGCCACGAGAAGCGCTATGACCTGCTGGCCGTCGTCAAGTTGCATGCCCCTTACACCGCGCGCTTCGCGCCCCATTGGGCGCACATCGTTCTCGTCGAAGCGCACGGCCTTGCCGGAATCCGAGAACAGCATCACGTCGTGCTGCCCGTCGGTGATCGCGGCGCCGATCAGATAATCACCGTCATCCAGACCGACCGCAATAATACCCTTGCGCAACGGGCGGCTGAACGCCTCGAGCGGGGTCTTCTTCACCGTGCCGAGCGCGGTTGCCATGAACACGTACTTGTCGGCCGAGAACTCCTTGACCGGCAGCACGACGGTGATCTTCTCGCCGTCCTGCAGCGGAAACATGTTGACGATCGGACGTCCACGCGCGTTGCGCGAGCCCTGCGGGACTTCGTAGACCTTCACCCAGTACACGCGGCCGCGATTCGAGAAGCACAGGATGTGATCGTGCGTGTTCGCGATGAACAGCGTGTCGATCCAGTCGTCTTCCTTCATCGACGTCGCCTGTTTGCCGCGACCTCCGCGCTTTTGCGCGCGATATTCGGACAACGGCTGCGATTTCACGTAGCCCGCGTGGGACATCGTGACGACCATGTCCTGCGGCGTGATCAGGTCCTCGGTGTTCAGCTCGGTCGCGTTCAACTCGATCTTCGAGCGCCGCTTGTCGCCGAATTCGGCCTTGATCGCGGTGAGTTCGTCGGAGATCATGACCGTTATACGCTCGGGACGCGCGAGGATGTCGAGCAGGTCGGCGATCTGCGCCATCACTTCGCGATACTCGCCGGTGATCTTGTCCTGCTCGAGCCCCGTCAGCCGCTGCAGACGCATCTGCAGGATTTCCTGCGCCTGGGTGTCGGAGAGGCGATACAGCCCGTCAGCCTGCATCCCGTATATCGGGCTCAGCCCTTCCGGACGATAGGCAACGCTGCCGCCGGCCGCCGCGTTCTCCGTCTCCGCGCGACTCAGCATCTCGCGCACGAGCGACGCATCCCACGGGCGCGCCATCAGCTCCTGCTTCGCGATCGGCGGCGTCGGCGCGGCCTTGATGATGTCGATGAACTCGTCGATATTCGCAAGCGCGACCGCGAGGCCTTCCAGCACATGGCCGCGTTCGCGCGCCTTGCGCAGTTCGTATACAGTGCGCCGCGTCAGCACCTCGCGCCGGTGCGACAGGAAATGGTCGAGCATTTCCTTCAGGTTCAGGAGCTTCGGCTGGTTGTCGACGAGCGCAACCATGTTCATGCCGAACGTGTCCTGAAGCTGCGTGGCCTTGTACAGGTTATTGAGGATGACCTCGGGAACTTCGCCGCGCTTCAACTCGATCACGACGCGCATCCCGCTCTTGTCCGACTCGTCGCGGATGTCCGAGATGCCTTCGAGCTTCTTCTCGTTCACGAGCTCGGCGATGCGCTCGAGCAGCGAGCGCTTGTTCACCTGGTACGGCAGTTCGTCGACGATGATCGCCATCCGCTGCCCGCGGTCGATCTCCTCGAAGTGCGTGGCCGCGCGCATCACGACGCGGCCGCGGCCGGTGCGATAGCCGTCGCGCACGCCGGCGACGCCGTAGATGATGCCGGCCGTCGGGAAGTCCGGCGCGGGGATGATCTCGATCAGCTCGTCGATCGATGCCTGCGGATTCTTAAGCAGATGCTGGCAAGCGTCGACGACCTCGTTGAGATTGTGCGGCGGGATATTGGTCGCCATGCCGACCGCAATGCCCGACGAGCCGTTGATCAGCAGGTTCGGGATCCGGGCCGGCAGAATTTGCGGTTCGCTCTCGCTGCCGTCGTAGTTCGGCCCGAAGTCGACCGTTTCCTTGTCGATGTCGGCCAGCAGTTCGTGGCCGATCTTCGCCATCCGGATTTCGGTGTAACGCATCGCGGCGGCGTTGTCGCCGTCGATCGACCCGAAATTGCCCTGACCGTCGACCAGCATGTAGCGCAGCGAGAAATCCTGCGCCATGCGCACGATCGTGTCGTAGACCGCGGTGTCGCCGTGCGGGTGGTACTTACCAATCACGTCGCCGACGATACGCGCCGACTTCTTGTACGCGCGGTTCCAGTCGTTGTTCAGTTCGTGCATCGCGTACAGCACCCGCCGATGCACCGGCTTCAGACCGTCGCGAACATCCGGCAGTGCACGCCCGACGATCACGCTCATCGCGTAATCGAGATACGAGCGGCGCATTTCCTCTTCGAGGGAGATTGGCAGGGTCTCTTTGGCGAATTGATCCATTATCGATGTCTGATGGAGACGCGGACGGTACCGCGGGTGGCAAGACGGATAGCCCCCCGGATAGCCGCCGGAAACTGGCCATGACCAGATTGGCCAGCTGCACGACCGCCACGCATCCCGATGTCGCATGGACGCCGCGGACGCAGCGGATATCAGGCAATTCTACCATGCGGGACACCCCCGCCCGCCAACGACGTATACCTATTAGCAGGACATCGGCGGCCGGCTCAAAACGCCCCGCTGAATGAGGGGCCATAACGCGGTCTGCGCAGTTTTGGCGCACTCATCAGACGAGTAGAGGACACTGCTCGCACGTCGTCCCGACACTGCGACAATCGCCCGCAAAGCCTTGCCAGACGGCGCTTTTCTGTTGCACTAGCACCACATTCGTGGGGTAGTGCCAAAAGGAGGGAACTTTTTTTTCGTTGGAAGGGAACGATATGGCAAAATGCCAACGCACAAAGATAGACGCGTGCTCGGAGTCCACACAAAGCGTTCCCCGCAACGCACCAATGCTATACTTCGAGCAATGTATGACTTGTCTTCGTCATCAGGCTCGCAGTAAACCTGCGGTAATCTCAATTTCGAGAGGAGAAATATGAATAAACTTTCAAAGCTCGCGTTCATTGCAGCTACCGCAGTAATGGCTGCATCCGCCTCGGCACAGTCGGTGCCGGCGTCGCGACAAGCCGTGAATGACAACTGGGTGAATGGTACGGGCGAGTGGGTGTGGATGAACGGCACGAACGAGCTTTGCTGGCGCGATGCGTTCTGGACGCCTGCAACGGCTAACGCGAAGTGCGACGGCGCCCTCGTTGCCCAGGCTCCGCAACCGCCGGTCGCTCCGCCGCCGGCACCGGCTATCCAAAGCCAGAAGGTTACCTATCAAGCTGAAACGCTGTTCGATTTCGACAAGGCCATCCTGAAGCCGGCTGGCAAGGAAAAGCTGGACGACCTGGCACAGCGCATCGAAGCGCTGAACCTCGAAGTCGTCGTGGCAACCGGCCACACCGACCGTATCGGTACCGTTGCCTACAACGACCGCCTGTCGATGCGCCGTGCGCAAGCCGTCAAGGCTTATCTGGTCAGCAAGGGCGTCCCGGCCGACCGTATCTACACGGAAGGCAAGGGCAAGCGTCAGCCGGTCACGACCGGTTGCAACCAGCGCAACCGCAAGGCTCTCATCGCCTGCCTCGCGCCGGATCGCCGCGTGGAAGTCGAAGTCGTCGGCACGCCGCGTCAGTAAGCAGCAAGCCTCGACTGCAAGTCGCAAAGCCCCGCTTCGGCGGGGCTTTTTTTGTTTGGTCTCCCGTTTCGGCGGGGCTTTTTCTTGTTTGGCTTCCCGCTCCGGCGGGGCGTTTCATTTGGCTTCTCCAGCCAACCACCAGCCCTCTCAATGCTCCCTGGGATCCGGCGGGCATTTTGCCGCCTCATTGCCCGGCCTATATACTCAGGGCTTACCCTTTCCCCCCGCCACACCCGCGACAGACCAACATGACGAATGCCGATCCGCACGAACTCCAGAAATTCAGCGATCTCGCGCATCGCTGGTGGGACCCGAATGCGGAGTTCAAGCCACTGCACGAGCTGAACCCAGTGCGGCTCGACTGGATCGACAAGCATGCACACCTCGCCGGCAAGCGTGTGCTCGACATCGGCTGCGGCGGCGGCATTCTGTCCGAGTCGATGGCGGGGCTCGGCGCGAGCGTGAAAGGCATCGATCTGTCGTCCGAAGCGCTCGGCGTCGCCGATCTGCATAGCCTCGAGAGCGGCATTACCGTCGAGTACGAGGAAATCGCGGCCGAGGCGCTGGCCGCCCGGGAGCCTGCGTCGTACGACGTCGTCACCTGCATGGAAATGCTCGAGCACGTGCCGCAGCCGGCGGCGATCGTCGCCGCGTGTGCGACGCTCGTGAAGCCCGGCGGCTGGGTGTTCTTTTCGACGCTGAACCGCAACGTGAAGTCCTACCTGTTCGCGGTGATCGGCGCCGAGTACATCGCCCGCCTGCTGCCGAAGGGCACGCACGACTATGCGCGCTTTATCCGCCCGTCGGAACTGGCGTCGTTCGTGCGCGACGCAGGCCTGCGTACCGCCGACATCAAGGGCATCACGTATGCTCCGCTGACGCGCCACTTCGCGCTGTCCGACGACACGAGCATCAACTATCTGCTGGCCTGCCGGCGCGACGCGTGAAGCACGCACACCGCATCGTCCTTATCCGCTCATGAATCTCCCGATCCCACGTAGTGCGCCGGATGACGGCGCAGCGCTCGCCGCCTGTCGCGCGGTGCTGTTCGACCTCGACGGAACGCTTGCCGACACCGCGCCCGACCTCGCGGCCGCCGCCAACCAGATGCGCATTGCGCGCGGTCTCCCGCCCGCGCCGATCGAACGCCTGCGCCCGGTGGCGTCGGCGGGCGCGCGAGGGCTGATCGGCGCCGCATTCGGCGTCCGCCCCGACGACCGCGAATTCCCCGCGATGCGCGAGGAGTTCCTGTCCAACTATGAAGCGAATCTGCGTGTCGAGACGGTGCTCTTTCCGGGCATCGACGTGCTGCTGGACGACCTCGACGCACGCGGCGTCCTCTGGGGCATCGTGACGAACAAGGTCGCGCGCTTCACCGATCCGCTCGTCGCGTTGCTGCACCTCGATGTGCGCGCCGGCTGCGTGGTGAGCGGCGACACGACGCCCTACTCGAAGCCGCATCCGGCGCCGCTGCTGCACGCGGCGAACGCGCTCGGAGTCGATCCTCAGCACGTGGTCTATGTCGGCGACGATCTGCGCGACGTCCAGGCGGGCCACGCAGCGGGCATGCCGACGATCGCCGCCGCCTACGGCTACTGCGGCAACGAGCTGCCGCCGCTCGACTGGAACGCGCACTACGTGGCCGACTCGGCCGACACGCTGCTTGCGCTGCTGCGGCGCGTCGGCCCCGCCATCCGCACTTGAAAAGACCGCGGTTCGCTCCATCCCGGAAACTATGGGATAATTGCTGTTCCTAGTTGGGGCCGACCTGGTTTCGACGTGGGTAATGAAGCAACTCAGGGCATACCGAGGACCCGTCACCTCGTAAATCAATGGGACTTAAGTAACTGCGAACGACGAAACGTACGCATTGGCGGCTTAACCCCGCCAACCTCGCACTGACTCGCTGACGGGTCAGGGTCGCAAGACCAGCGAGGTCATTTACGTCAGATAATCCTCGGTTGCGCCACGGTGCCGGGGCCGAAAATCAAGTGGCTCGCCGTAACGAAGCGTGTTCGTCCGCGTCGGTGCGGTTAAATCAAATGACTGAACTAAGTATGTAGAACTGGTTGTGGACTGCTTACGGACGCGGGTTCGATTCCCGCCGGCTCCACCATCCGACATCCCCGAAGTACCGGGAAAGTTGTTGTGCCGTAAGGCATAACCTGTCCACAGCGGGCAGGTTATGCCTTATTTCTCGTTCGGACGCATTTTACTTTTTCGGAAAGCTGTGTTAGCCCGAGAGGGCTGTGCGCGGAAGTTGATGCAGCAGCAGGCATAAAAAAAACCGGCCATTCTTGGCCGGTTTTGCTTTTTGGCGCCCGTATGCCGTAGTTGACGCTGATGACCGCTACTACGTCGCAGAAACCGGATCTGCTAACTGTATTACTTGACGGAGGCACTTCGACCCATTATGGCTCCGACTCAATGTCGGTCTGCAACGAGCTGTTCCGCACGCTGCGCCGCTGTCGCCGTCAAAGAGGCAAAAAGCGCATTACGCTCGAATAGAGCAAAGGCATAACAGCCCGCAGCGAAGTGCCAAGCAGGATTGAAGGGAGACGGCGGCAACTGATAGTAAAAGAACGAAACCCCGTAGAGGCAAAAAGTCAAAAGTACAAGGCCCACGATGCTGAAAATGGTGTCTTCGGGCAAATACCTCTCAAGGAAAACAAGGCATGGTCGACCAGCGTCATTACCCCAAATGCCTCGAAGCAGGAGAAAACGATGCCGCCAATCATGTGTGCGGCCGCACTTTCGCCTGACGATTGGTGAATCGGAAAGTCAATATTGATGGCGATTGCCACCAGCGGGATCAGCAACAACCGCGCAAACTTATTGAGTACTTTCAATACGCTGAATGAAAACATCGCTCCTCCGGCACAGGTCTTTAAGAGGCGACCGTGCTACCAAGATCGCCTGACTACAAGTTACGCGAGTCGATGAGTGGTGTTCGATGAATTGCCGCCCATGTCTTCATGCTGATTCAGTACACATATGCCACCCACCACTGCATGAAAAATGAAAGAAAACTCGTCGCCATAGAGGTCTACCAAACGCAGCAATCCGGACGGTCACTTCTCTTTTGTATCTCCGTCCCATGGAGAGACCCAAGTTCAGCGTAGTCGGCCGGCGGCACCACGCTGAGTTGCATCGACACCGCGCCAGGCTTGCCAGGAAAAACGTCAGCGCCATTTGGTTCCGCGGCAACAAAGTGCGAGATGTTCGCTACGAACGGCTTCCCCGTAAGAGTCTTCAGCGCTTTAGCAATGGCCTTCTCTATCTCGTCCAGCGAATGTGCTTTTAGCGGACCGCGCGAGCCGCCGCGACCTCTATCTGCGCAACCTCGCGTATGCGGCCGAACAGGCGGCGGCGCACGGCAAGACGGTCGTGATCGAGCCGATCAACACGCGCGACATGCCCGGCTATTTCCTGAACCGCCAGCAGGACGCGCACGAGATCTGCCGCGAAGTCGGCGCGCCGAACCTGAAGGTGCTGTTCGATCTGTACCACTGCCAGATCGTCGAAGGCGATCTCGCGGTGAAGCTGGAGACGCTGTTCTCGACCGTCGGCCATATTCAGGCGGCGGGCGTGCCGGATCGCCACGAGCCCGATGCGGGCGAGGTCAAGTATCCGTATCTGTTCGATCTGGTCGATTCGCTCGGCTACGACGGCTGGATCGGTTGCGAGTACATCCCGAAGGCGGGTACGTCGGCGGGGCTGGGATGGGTGCGGCCGTGGGTGCCGGCGCGTTGATCGATGCGCCGACGGGCGCGCTTGCGGGCGCTCGCGGCCGGCGGCGGCGCGCGATGCTCGCCGCCGTCGTCATCGTCGCGGGTTGCGCGCTGCACGTGAGCGCGCAGGCGGCCGCCGCTGCGCCGTCGGCCGTGACGGGCGCCGCACCGGACGCCGCGGCCCACGCGGCGGCGGACCCGGCCTCGCGCCTGCAGAACCGCCCGGACAGCGTGCTCGCTCGCGACGTTCGCAGCGCGCTGCGGCGCGCGCCGGCGCTCGATGCGTCGGGAATCCGCGTGAGTGCGCGCATTGGCGTGGTCACGCTCGCCGGATGGGTGCCGCAGCGCGAACAAATCGCGCGCGGGGACCGCGGCGAGGTCCGTGCGCGGCGTGCGTTCGGTGGCGAACCGGCTGGTCGTGCGCAACACCCGTTGAACGTTGCCGACCGGCGCTAGCCGGCAGCCGTCGTTTTGCGCGGCCGGCGAACCCTCACGGGTTGCCCGCCGCCCGCCGCGGCAGTTTCGTTTCGAGCGTCTCCGGCAACGCGGTGAAGCAGCCCAGCACCAGCAATCCGGCCAACACGATGTACGCGGCGATCGCATCGACGCCGAAGTACATGAACAGCAGCGTCGACAGCGCGGGCGTCAGGCCGCCGACCACCGTACCCATCTGGTAGCCGAGCGACACCGCGGTGTAACGCACGCGCGGATCGAACAGTTCCGGAAAATACGCGCTCGGCAGCGCATTGCCGATGCCCGTCGACACGCCGAGCATCAGCACCACGCCTAGCGTCACCCAGACCGGCGCACCGGTGCTCACGAGCGGAATGAACGCGGCGCCGAACAGCACGGCCGTCGCGCCCGCGAGCCGCCCGACCGGCCGGCGTCCCACCTTGTCCGACAGCGCGCCGGCGAGCGGCAGCACGGCGATCGACAACAGCGCCGACAGGCTTATCGCCGACAGATACACGGTCGCGCGCACGCCGTGATACTGGGTCACGTAGCGCAGCGCGAACACGGCCACGATGTTGTATTGCATGGTTTCGCCGGAACGCGCGCCGCAAATCAGCAGCACCCGTTTCATGTCGTGCTGCAGCACCTGCAGGACCGGCAGCCTGTGAATCTGGCGCGTGTTCTCGATGCGCCTGAACGCCGGTGTTTCGTCGACGCGCATCCGGATCCACAAGCCGATGACCACCAGCACGACGGACAGCAGAAACGGCATGCGCCAGCCCCAACTCATGAACGCGGGCTCCGGCAGGAGCCGGAACGCGCCGAATACCGTGGTGCCGAGCATCGTTCCCGCCGACAGGCCGATCAGCGCGGAGCTCGAATAGAGTCCGCGCCGGTTCGGCGGACAGCTTTCCGACACGAGCAGCGCGGCGCCGCCGTACTCGCCGCCGAGCGCGAGCCCCTGCACGATGCGCAGCAACGCGAGCGCGAGCGGCGCGGCGAGGCCGACGTGCGCGTAGGTCGGCAACGCGCCCATCAGCACCGTCGCTCCGCCCATCATCAGGAAGGCGACGATCAGCATCGGCTTGCGGCCGATGCGGTCGCCGAAATGCCCGAACAGCACGCCGCCGAGCGGCCTCGCCAGATAGCCGACCGCATACGTCAGCAGCGACAGCAGCAGGCCGAGCAGCGGATCGAAACGGGTGAAGAACAGCTTGTTGAACACCAGCGCCGACGACGCGCTGAACACCGTGAAGTCGTACCACTCGATCATGCTGCCCGCGAAGCTCGCGAACACCACGCGCAGCAACGGATGCGAGTCGCGTACGCGGAGCGGGGAAATTTTCGACGTATGCATGTCCGTGATCCGCTAGAACTTCTTCGTGATGCCGGCCGTCACGACCAACTGCGAGCGGCCGCTCGACGGCGTCAGACCGGTGATCGTCGCGACCGCCGGACGGCCGGTCGAATCGGTACCCGCCGCGCGCTGCCAGACCCCGACCGCATAGAGGTCGGTCGTCTTCGACAGGAAATAGCGGCCGCCCCAGTTCAGTTGCGAGTAGTGCGCGTGCTCGCCGTCCGCGCCGTCGAGCTTCGTGTAGTTGTACGCAACGCCGAGCAGGAACGCCGGGCTCACGTAGTACTGCAAGTTCAGTTCGCCCGTGTTGAACGTCGCTTCGCCGCGGTACGCAGCTTCTCGCGCGGTGAGCCCGGCAACCGGCGTCGCGCCGAGGTTGCTGAACTGCACGTTGCTGTACATCGCGTCGATCACCAGCGAGCCGAGCTGGTAACCCGCGCCCGCCGCGACGATCTGCTGCGAGCCCGCCGACGCAAAGCCGGCATATGCAGGGTTGCTGGACAGGTTGCTCGCCGTCGCGCTGCTTTTCTGCGTATTGCCGAAGAACGAATAATTCGGATTCTTCGCGAGCAGATAGCTGGCCGCGAATTTGAACGGACCGTTCGCGTAGTCCGCGCCCAGTTGCCAGATCTGGTTCTGCGAAACATCGCCGGCCACGCCGCCGAAGCTGTACGCGCCGGCGAGCGTCAGGCCGCGCCATGTGGGCATGCGGTACTTCACCGAGTTGTTCGTGCGGTTCAGCGCCACGAGGTTGTCGATGTCGCCGACGTGCGAGCCGTAGCCCGTGCCCGCCGCCGCCCACGTCGATCCCGACGAGAACCGCGCGACATAGTCGTTCGATAGCGCGGTCTGCCGGCCGAGCAGCAGTGCGCCGGCATAATCGCTCTGCAGTCCGACGTATGCCTGGCGGCCGAAGAACGTGCCACCCTGGCTCGTCGTGCCGTTGACGATCGAAAATCCGCTTTCCACGTCGAACACGGCCGCGAGACCGCCGCCGAGGTCTTCCTTGCCGCGCAGGCCGAAGCGGTCGCCCATGCCGTTGCCGCTCGTCAGCGACGTGAGCGAATGGCCGCCGCTGTTCGAGTTGTAGGTCAAGCCCGCGTCGACGATGCCATACAGCGTTACATTGCTTTGCGCATGAGCCGCCTGCACAAAACATCCCGACAACGACAGCACGGCAAGAAGCTTGTGTTTCACTTAGTACCCCTCGTGTCATGTTGAATTCGGCGTCCACCCGTGCCCGCATGCGGCGCACATCGACGACGAATTGAAAATAACCGGCCATATTTCGAATCCGAAATCCGTTTATCGCGCGGCGTTATCCGGTTTTCGTCGAGCCGACGGGCGCGGCGCGCGAAACGGATGAACGAGGGAAAGTCGCGGCAGGCCGTGATGCGGCCCGCCGCGCGAACGCAAGAAAAGCGCCGGCGATCGATGCGGCCGGCGCTTTTCTTGCGGAGACGAAGAAAGGGAACGGAGAGGACGAACAGAACAGTCAGGACAACGACACGTGAGGCGTCAGCGTCGCCGCGACGATGCGCGCGGCGCGCTCACGCCGTCACCAGCCGGTCGCGTACGCCGTGCGACGCGGATCGGCGCCGGCCACGCGCGGGCCGAGCGGCGTATCGCAGCAGATCGCGCACAATGCGCCCGCCTGCGCGATGAAATCGGGCCAGCGCGTCACGTCGTGGCCCATCGCCGCCAACTCGTCGAGCGTCGCAGCCGGAATGCGGCCCTCGGCGCACATCTGCCCCGGCGTGTAATTGTGCGGATGCTGCGACGCCGGGAAATTGAACGTCGCGACCCGCGGCTGCTCGATCGCCGATTGCGGATCCATGCCGTGATCGACGATGTTGACGACGAGCTGCGTCATCGCCTGCGGCTGCACGTCGAGGCCGGGCGTGCCGAACACCATCGCGAGCTTGCCGTCCTTCAGCATCAGCGCCGGGCTCGGCGTGAGGCGCGGCCGCTTGCGCGGCGCGAGCGACGAAGGATGCGCGGGATCGAGCCAGCTCTGGAAGCCGCGCGGCGACAGCACCACGCCGACCTCCGGCACCACCGGCGTGTAGCGCACGCCGTCGCTCGGCGTCGCCGAAAAGCCGTTGCCGTCGGCATCCACGACGCACACGTAGCTCGTATCCGAACCGAGCGCGCCCGGTTGCGGCGCAGGCGCAGCATAAGCGCGCGGCGCTTCGCGCTCCTCATAGGCCCAGGGATTGCCCGGCGACGGCATCGTGTTCCATGCGCGCGGACCGATCCGCTCGTACCAGTCGCGCGCGTAGCGCTTGTCGATCAAGCCGCGAATCGGCACGTCGACGAAATCCGGGTCGCCGTAAAACGCGTGCCGATCGGCGAACGACGCTTTCAGCGCTTCGAGAATCGCATGCAGCGAACGCGGCGAATTCGGTCCGAACGACGCCATGTCGCTGTATTCGAGAATGTTCAGCGTCTGCGCGAGCACCGGCCCCTGGCACCACGGCCCGCACGTATAGATCTCGTAGCCGCGATACGTGGTCTTCACCGCGGGCTCGATGCCCACGCGAAATTCCGTGAGGTCGTCGTAATCGAGAAAGCCGCCTTCCCGCTGCGAGAAGCGCGCCATCTTCTCCGCCAGGTCGCCCTTGTAGAACACGTCGCGCGCGTGCATGATCGCCGCCTCGCGGCCCAGCGAGGCCGCGCCGCGTTCAGCGTCGATCAGCGTGCGCAATGTGTTCGCGACGAGCGGCTGGCGCACGATGTCGCCCGGCTGCAGCGGCGTGCCGTCCGCGCGCAGGTAGTCCGACGACGACGGCCAGCGCTTCAGGTTGTCGTGCACGCCGGTCAGCATGTGCGTCATCAGGCGGCTGGCCGGCAGGCCGTCGGTCGCGATTTCGAGCGCCGGCTCGAGCACCTCGGCGAGCGTCAGCGTGCCGTAGCGCGCGAGCGCGGTGAGCCACGCGTCGCACGCGGACGGCGTGATCGCGTTCTGCACGCCGAGCGGAATCTGCCCGCCGAGCGTGTCGCGGAAGTATTCGAGGCTCGCGCGCTTCGGCCAGCGGCCGAGCCCGGAGATCGTCACCACTTCGCGCGTCTTCGCCAGATAGACGATGATCGGCGCGACGCCGCCGAGATTCGTCAGGTCGGGCTGCGTGACGTTGAGGCACACGCCGGCCGCGACGCCCGCGTCGATCGCGTTGCCGCCGCGGCGCAGGATCCGCATGCCGGCCTCGGATGCGAGATAGTGCCCGGCCGCGACGGCGTACTTCGACGATGCGATCGCTGGACGTAACGTGGGCGTAACGAAAGTCGACATGGCGATGACCTGTAGTGGAGAACCGGGATGGCGCGGCGCACGCTGCGTACGCCGCGTACGTCAGGCGCCGAGCGCCGCTGTCACGATGACTTCGACGCGGATCTCGGGCGATGCGAGCTTCGCCTCGCAGGTCGCGCGCGCCGGCGCATGGCCTTGCGGCATCCACGCTTCCCACGCGCGGTTCATCGCCGCGAAATCGCGCTCCATGTCGGCCACCCAGATCTGCGTGGACAGGATGCGCGTCTTGTCGGTGCCGATGCTCGCGAGCAGCTCGTCGACCTTGCCGAAGATCTCAGCGGCCTGCGCCTGCGCGTCGCCGCTGCGTTCGGTTGCAGTCAAGCCGGCCAGATACGCGGTGCGTTCGTGGACGACGATGCGCGACAGACGCGCGTTGGTGCCGTGACGGGTAATGGTACTCATCGTGGGTTCTCTCCTGGTTTCGAAAAAAATGCCGCGGGCCCGCGTTCCGGCTTGCGTTCGCGGGTTTGCGTTTACGTCCGGGCCTGTGCCGCCGCCGCATCGGCGGCGTCGCCTTGCGTGCCGGCCAGTTCGCCGATGGTCAGCGGTTTGAGCGGCGGACGGATCCGGTAATGGCCGATCCGCGACGGCTCGAGCCCGCGTTCGCGCGCGATCAGTTCGGTGACGGTCAACCCGCACAGGCGGCCCTGACACGGCCCCATCCCGCAGCGCGTAAACGCCTTCGCCTGATTCGGGCCCGGCGCGCCGAGCCGCACGACTTCACGCAATTCGCCCGCGCTGACTTCCTCGCAACGGCAAACGGTCACCGTGTCGTCGGCCGGCACGCGGTGCTCGTCGTTCGGCCGGTATAGCGCGTCGAGGAACGGCCGGACCCGCAGCCGTTTCGCGAGCGCCGCGCGCGGCGGCCCGGCGAGCGCGTCGCGGCGCGCCGCATCGATCGCGCCGACGCTCGCGAGCGCGCCGAGCGCAGCGAGCCTCCCCTGCTCCGCCGCGGCCTGCGCGCCGCCGATGCCTGCCGCGTCGCCGGCGACGAACACCCCGCGCACGTCGAGTTCGCCCCACGCATCGGTCACCGGCCGCCAGCACAGTTGCGCGTCGTCCCAGCGATGCGGCGCGCGCAGCGACCATGCGAAATGCGAGTGCGGGACCACGCCCTGATGCAGCAGCACGAGCGATGCGTCGATCCGCTGCCGCCTGCCGTCGAGTTCGAACGTCAACGCGCGCGCCGCGGTGTCGCCTTCCACTGCGAGCGCGCGCGCGCCGCGATGAAACGGCATGCCCGCACGCTTGAGCGCGCGCAGATAGCGCAGGCCCTTCGCGAGCGCCGGCAGGCTGCCGAGCGCGCCGCCGAGATGCGCGAATGCGCGCCGGTAGTCTTCCGCCGACGTCGTATCGACGATCGCGGCGATCGGCACGCCGGCCCGCAGGTATTGCCAGCCGAGCAGGTACAGCAACGGTCCGCAGCCGGCCAGCACGACCGGCACGGCGGGCGTCGTGCCGGCGCTCTTCAGCAGGATCTGCGCGGCGCCCGCGGTGAGTACGCCCGGCAGCGTCCAGCCCGGCACCGGAAACGGCCGCTCCATCGCGCCGGTCGCGAGAATCAGCCGCTTCGCGTGCAGCGCCAGCGATCGGCCTTCGCGCGTATAGCGCACCGTATGATGCGGCGCCTGTTCCGTGCTCACCTGCCATACCGATGCATTCGGCTCGTAGCGCGCGCCGCTCGCGACGAACGCCCGCACGATGTCGGCGCCGGCCGCGTAATCGGGGCCGAGCACGTCGACGCGCGACGCGCCCCCTTCGGTGATCGCGCGATAGATCTGGCCGCCGGGGCCGGGCTGCTCGTCGAGCAGCACCACGCGCGCGCGCTGCGCGGCGGCGAGCGTCGCCGCTGCCAGTCCCGCCGGGCCTGCGCCGACGATCGCGATGTCGTAGAGATCGGGCGTCATCGCGCGAGTCCTTGCGCGGCGGCGTCGAGCGTGCGCACGCCATGTTGCGAACACACCTGCATGCCGTCGCGCACGCGCGTCAGGCAGCCTTGCTGGCTGGCGACGCCGTCGATCTCGACGAGGCATTCGAAGCACACGCCCATCATGCAGTACGGCGCGCGCGGCGCGGCGCCGACCGGCGTGGTGCGCGTCGCGCGCGCGCCGCTCGCGAGCAGCGCGGCCGCCACCGTAAGGCCGGCCGGCACGGACAGCGGCGCGCCGTCGAAATGGATCGTGACGCGCGGCGCAGCGGCCGCAGCATCGGTTCGGAACAGACTTTCCATGACAGTCAGTGAACGGGTTGCAAAAGCGGTTGAGCGCGCCTGAAACGCTCGCCCGAGAACGGCTCGATGCCGTCCGGCGGCGCGCCGCCGGCGATCCACGGCGCGACCCGCAGCGCGTGCGCGGCGGCCAGCGTCACGCCGCTGTGACAGGTCGCGGCGAACACGCCCGGACACTGCACCGACTCCTGATAAACCGGAAAGCCGTCGCGGCTCATCACGCGCAGCGCGCCCCACGCGCGCACCAGCTTCATTTGCGCGAGCATCGGAAACGAACGCACGGCGTGTTGCGCAATCGACGCGAGTACGTCCGTTTTCAGACCGTCGTCGAAGCCGACGTCCTCGTGCGAATCGCCGACCTGAATCGTGCCCTCGTCGGTCTGGCGGATATAGGTCGTCGGGTAGTCCAGGAAATGCGCGACGCGCTCGCCGATCAGCACTTCGCCGCGGTTCGGCGCGACCGGCACGTCGAGGCCGACCTGCGCGGCGAGTTCCCGGCTCGCGAGCCCCGCCGCGATCACCACGCGCGGCGCGTCGAAACGCGCGCTTTTCGTGCGCACCGTATAGCCGCTCGCGGCCGGCTCGATCGCATCGACCTGCTGGCTCGCGACGAAGCGCGCGCCGCGGCGCTGCGCGGCCGTGTGCAGCGCGCGCAGCAGCTTCAGCGGATTCACGTGGCCGTCCATCTCGCTGTAGCTCGCGCCGACGACCTGAGCGCCGAGGCCCGGCAGCTTCGCGGCCACCTCCGCGTGATCGAGCATCGCGTACGGATAGTTGCCGTCCAGATCGTCGCGCAGCGTCTGCAACAGCGCGTCGCGCTGCTGCATTTCTGCGTCGGAAAAACAGAGATGGAAGCCGCCGGGCTGGCTCAACTGCACGTCGATGCCGGTCTCCGCCAGCAACGCGGCGGCGAGCGTCGGCCAGCGCGTCTGCGAACCGCGCGTCCACGTCGCGTAAGACGACAGCCCCGCGCCCTTGCCCTGCACCCACACGAGGCCGAAGTTGCCGCGCGCGGCGCGAAACGCTTCGTCGGCGCCGTCGAGCACGGTCACGCGCCGACCTTCGCGGGTCAATCCATAAGCGATCGCGCTGCCGACGAGACCGCCGCCAATCACGACGACATCCACCGTATCCATTCGTGTCCGACCTTCCCCGCTTGTTGAAAAGCCGGCTCACGCACCGCGAACGAGCGCGAACCGGCGACAACCCATCTTAGAGCCGCGCCGGATGCGGGCAAAACTCGTTTTTCGTCGCGACTTATTCGGAAATCGACGATCCGTGCGTGCCGTCCGGAATTTCCTCGCGTTAGGATTGACCGCAGACGGCGCGGGTCGCCCGCCGACGAATCGCCCTTTTTTCCCGTTTGCCCATGAACCCGAAACAACTCGAAGCCTTCCGGCTGGTAATGCGCACCGGCAGCATTTCGACGGCCGCGCAGCAGCTATTCGTATCGCAACCGACGATGAGCCGCCTGCTAAGCGACCTTGAGAAATCGATCGGACTCAAGCTGTTCGACCGCCGCCAGGGCAAGACCCGCGTGCGCCCCGAGGCGCTCGCGTTCTACGAAAGCGTCGAGAAAGTGTTCATGGGCGCGAACTATCTGCGCCGCGTCGCGGAGGAGATCCGCAACAAGGTCGGCATCCGGCTGCGCGTGGGCAGTCTGCCGGCGTTCGGCCTCACGCTGATGCCGGGCGTGATCGCACAGTTCTACCGCGAGCATCCGAAGGCGAGCATCGAGGTGACGGTGGCGACGTCGCCGAGCCTCGGCGAACTGGTGTCGAACGGACTCACCGATATCGCGGTGGTCGAGGGCGCGCCGCAACTGATCGGCACCGAAATCCTGCGGCGTTTCAGCATGCCGCGCGTCGCCGTATTGCGCGCCGACGATCCGCTCGCCGGGCGCCCGGTCGTGGACCTGCACGAAGCCGTGCCGCACATGCCGATCTGGATGGCCCCGCTCGCGAACCTCGAACCCGCATTGCGCCAGGCCAACGCGGCCAGCCGCGGGGACGGTCGCCGGGACGGCCCCGCGGCTGGCCATGATGCGCCGCCGGTCGCCCCGCCGGGCGGTTCGCTGACCGTCAATCTCGCGGATACCGCGTGCCGGTTCGTGTCGCTCGGGCTCGGCATCGCCGTCATCGATCCGATCACCGCGCTCGCGCTGCCGGTGCCGGGACTCGTCACGCGGCCGATCACGCCAGCGCTCGCGTTCGATTTCTGCATCATCGTCTCGCATCGGCTGGCGATGTCGCCGGTCGCCCGATCGTTCGTCGACCGGCTGGTCGCGCAATGCGAGGCCACGGCGGATGCCGCGCCGATCGTCGCCGGGTGAGCGGCGGAAAACGTCCGCTGTCCTTGCTTCACCATCCGCCTGTTGCCCAATTGCTTCTTGCCCAATACGCGCAGGCGCATTGAAGCCGCCGTTCGCCCGGCGCGCCGCCCGTTCTCGCGCGCGCTCGCACGCCGGCCCCTCCGTTCAAGCCGCATGGCGGATCGACGATCCATGTATCAATACAACGAATCCGACAAGGCGTTCGTGCATAACCGCGCCGCGCAGTTCCGCGACCAGCTCGAACGCTGGCAGGACGGCCGGCTAAGCGAAGACGAGTTCCGTCCGCTGCGGCTGCAGAACGGCTGGTATGTTCAACGCCACGCGCCGATGCTGCGCGTCGCGGTGCCGTATGGCGAGCTGTCGAGCGCGCAGTTGCGCGTGCTGGCCCGCATCGCGCGCGACTACGACGCGCCCGCGGCCGACGTGTACCGCGCCGCGCTCGACGCACAGCGCAAGCTCGGCACCGAGCGGCTGCCGACCCGCCACGCGCACTTCACGACGCGCACCAACGTTCAGTTCAACTGGATACCGCTCGACAAGGCGGCCGACGTGATGGACCTGCTCGCGAGCGTCGACATGCACGGCATCCAGACCAGCGGCAATTGCATCCGCAACGTTTCGTGCGACGAGCGCGCGGGCGTCGCGCCCGACGAGATCGCCGACCCGCGTCCGTTCGCCGAGATCATGCGGCAGTGGACGACGCTGCACACCGAGTTCGCGTTCCTGCCGCGCAAGTTCAAGATCGCGGTGACCGGCGCCGCCGACGATCGCGCGGCGACCGGCTGGCACGACGTGGGCCTGCATCTGCTGCGCAACGACGCGGGGCGCTGACTTTCGAGAGTGTTGCATCCAGCGACCAGGCTGGGCTTCCCGCCTTCTTGCCCTGGATATAGGACATGAACTGCCGCGCCAGATCTTCGAACATTTCGTAGCGTGCGAGTAGCTCGTGCTCAGTCAGACCGGATGTGAACTGATCCGCGATGCGTCGAAGGAGAAGCTTGGGTTGAGCGCCAGCGATCACGCCTGGTGATGGTTGTCGTCGGAAATCGTCTGGTAAGGCTCGGCTGTTCATCGGTGTGGTCCTCGATGCGATTCGAGGAATCCGTGCTGGCCCGGTGAACCGGGGTTGCTGCGAAGAAAATTTCGAAGTGTTGCGCGAGGAAGATTTTTTGAGCGAGGAAACGCGGCGCGCCAAGCAGATCGGACGGGTTATGGTTCAAATCGCGGGCAGGTTACGCTTAACGGCACAAAAGTCCCGAAACCCGCGACAGCCAAGGCTTAGCGGGTTTTTCTTTTGCGGTGGCGGTCGATATCCGCGCGGGACCTACCCTGTCGTTACCTCGGCACGGTCCGGTTGCCGCACGGTCCGCCTGCCCGGTCGACGCTTCATCGAGATCGAGCCGGCGATGCCGCGGCCACGAGGGCATCCGACCGGTTCCACCAGCCGCCGCCGGCGGCCTCGAACAAAGCGACGGTGTCGGCGAGCCGGGCCGCCCGCGCCTGAATCGACGCGATCCGCGCCGCTTCATAGGCCTGCCGCGCGGCGAGTACCGACAGGTACGGCCCCTCGCCCACGCGCAACCTCTCACTGGCCATGTCGAGACTGCGCGACGCCGCCTGCTCGGCGGCCGCTGTCGCCTGCAATGTCTGCGCATCGGTCTGCACGCTTTCCAGCACGTCCGCGACGTTCTGGAAAGCGTCGACGACGATCGCCCGATACTGCGCGCCGACCTGGGCAAACGTGGCCTGCGCCGCGCGCTGCCGGTGCAGCAGCGCGCCTCCCTGGAAGACCGGTTGAGCCACTTTGCCGACGATAGCGAAGAACTGGTTGTACGGCGTGAACGCATTGGCGACGGCATTGGGCGAGGTGCCGAGCGCCGCCGTCAGCGAGAGTTGCGGCAGCCGGCTGGCGATGGCGACCCCCACCTGTGCGCTTGCCGAATGCAACGCCGCAGCGGCGGCGAGAATGTCCGGGCGTTGCGCGATCAGCGCCGACGGCACGCTCACCGGCAGATCGCCGGGCAAGCGAATCGACGGAAGATCGAAGTCGGCCCCGAGGTCCTCATTCGGAAATCCGCCAACGAGCGCGGCCAATGCGTCGCGCTGCAACGCCAGTTGCTTCTGCAGCGGCGGCAGTGCGGCCTCGGCTTGCGACATCACGGCCTGCTGCTGCAGGACGTCAGCCTGCGCGACCTCGCCTCGCACCGCTTCGCGTTCGAGTATCTGCAGCAGCTCGCGGTCGGCTTCGATCGTCTGCTGCTGCGCGTCGATCTGCGCGCGCAGCGAAGCCGTGTTGATCGCAGCCAGCACGACGTTGCTGCTCAACGCGAGATACGCGGCCTCGAGTTCATACCGCTGCGCATCGGCCTGCGCGGCCGACGATTCGATCATGCGTCGATTGAGGCCGAATGCATCGATCGAATAGGAAACGGTCAGCTCGCCGGTATCCAGCGAATAAATGCGCTGGTTATTCGCCGCGACGGGCGCGAGGCTCGCGGTCGAGGTTTCGTTGCGGCTCGCGGAAGCATCGACGCCGATGCTCGGAAAGAGCGAGCCCCGCTGTGCCAGCCTGTTTTCGCGGGCGGCGGCGAGCGAGGCCTGCGCGGCCGCAATACCCGGATTGGCCTTGAATGCGCGATCGATCAGATGATCGAGTTGCGGCGACTGGAAAAGCGTCCACCATTGACCCGGAATATCGCCGCCGACGGTGAGCGACTGGGCACCGCCCGCCGCGCCGGGCGCCGCGGCGGTCTTGTCCGGCAGCGCGTCGCGCGTGTACCCGGCGCCGGGCGGCACGCCCGGCGTCTTGAAGTCCGGACCGACGGCACACGCGGCCGCGAGCAGCGGGAGCACAAGCGCGCCGATTCGTTTGAAAGCGATCACAGTAGCGTCCTCCACGCGGGTTCACTCGGCAAATTCGGGCTGGGCCTCGTGCTGCGCAGGAGGCACGACGCGCATGCGGCGATCGAACCACGGATAAACCGCGGGCAACACCAGCAGCGTCAGCAGGGTGGCCGACACGAGGCCGCCGATCACGACCGTCGCGAGCGGCCGCTGAACCTCGGCGCCCGAACTCGTCGAGAAGGCCATCGGCAGGAACCCGAGGCTCGCCACGGTGGCCGTCATCAGAACGGGCCGCAGCCGCGTCGACGCCGCCTGTCTGGCCGCTTCGACGGCACCGAGCCCGGTCGCGCGCTTCTCGACGATGTACGCGACGAGCACGACGCCGTTGAGCACCGCAATCCCGAACAGCGCGATAAATCCCACTGCGGCCGAAATGCTGAACGGCAAGCCGCGTATCCAGAGGGCGACGATGCCGCCGATCGCCGAGAACGGAACGTTGCAGAAGATGAGCGCCGCAAGCCACGCTCGACGGAACATCAGGTACAGCAGGCCGAAAATGACCGCGAGCGAAATGGGCACGACGACGTAAAGGCGCGACATGGCATCCTGCAGATTCTTGAAGCTGCCGCCCCACGATACGGTGTAGCCGGGCGGCAGCTTCACTTGCGTGTCGACCGCGTGCTGTGCCGCGACGACGAAGCCAGCGAGATCGCGTCCGCGGACGTTGGCCTGGACCGTGATCACGCGCTGCCCCTGCTCGCGCTCGATCGTCGACGGACCGGGCTCCATCCGGATTTCCGCGACCTGCGAAAGCGGCACCGCGTGTCCGGCGCCGTCGCTCACGCGCAGCGCGCCGATCCGCGCGACGCTGCCGTGGTCGCGCTCCTGCATGCGCACGCGGACGTCGAACTGGCCGTCGGCGTCGGCGATCGTGCCGACCGTCTTGCCGCCGAGCGACTGAACGAGATCGAGCACCTGGCTCGCATTCAGCCCGTAGCGCGCCACCGCATCGCGGTTGACGATCACGCGCAGATACGGCTGACCGATCGTCTGCTGCGCCTCGACGTCGGCCGCCCCCGGCACGCGGGACACCACCGCGGCGACGCGCTCGGCGGTGTCGTGCAGCGTGTCCAGATCGCCGCCGTGAATCACGATCGCGACGTCGGCCTGCACGCCCGCGAGCATGTCGTCCATGCGCATCTCGATCGGTTGCGCCCAGTCGAGCGTCATGCCAGGAACGGCGCGATCGAGCGCAGCCGAGTATTGCGTGACGAGCCCTTCCTGCGTCTGTGCCGTCTTCCATTCGGACTTCGGTTTGAGCATGACGAACGTATCGCTCTGCTCGACGCCCATCGGGTCCGTCGGGATTTCGGAGCTGCCGCCGAGCGTGACGGCCGTCTGCACTTCGGGAAAACGCAGCAGCGTGCGCTCGACCATCGTCTGCGACTCCACGGCGGAAGGCACCGAGATGCCCGGCAGCTTGGTCGTCGTGACGGTCAACGCGCCCTCTTCGAGGCGGGGCAGGAATTCGGCGCCGAGCCGCGTCGCGAGCAGCGCCGCGACGGCAAGCAGCGCGAGCGCGAGCGTCATCGTGATCCCGGGGCGAGTCGACGCGCGCACGAGCACGGGCTCGTAGCGACGTCGCACCCACTGAACGATCCGGCTCTCGTGCTCCGCCACCTTGCCGCGCAACGCAAAGCTGGCGAGCACCGGCATCAGCACGATCGTGACGACGAGTGACGCCACGAGCGCGAGGACGACCGTCGTCGCCATCGGCCGGAACATCTTCCCTTCGATCCCCTGCAAGCTGAGAATCGGAAGATAGACCGCCGTAATGATCAGGATGGCGAACGTCACGGGGCGTGCGACTTCCTTCGCCGCATCGCGCACCAGCGGCAGCATGGGACGATCGGGCATCTCCGCGCGGCGGCGCACGACGTTCTCGATCATCACGACCGCCCCGTCGACGAGCAGCCCGAAGTCGATCGCCCCGAGGCTCATCAGATTGCCGGACATGCCGAGGCTGTACATCGCGATGACGGCGGCCAGCATCGACAGCGGAATCGCCAGCGCGACGACGAGACCGGCACGGATGTTCCCGAGCAGCAGCAACAGCACGGCGATCACGAGGACCGCGCCTTCCACCATGTTGTGAGCGACCGTGTCGAGCACGCGATTCATCAGGTCCGCGCGGTTGTAGTACGGCGCGATTTCCACGCCCGGCGGCAGCGTCGCGTTGATCGCCTTGATCGCGTCCTGAACGCGCGCGGCAACGACGCGCGTGTTTTGTCCGAGGCCCATCAGCACGACGCCGACCACGGCCTCGCCCTTCCCGTCGCGCGTCACTGCGCCGAGCCGCGGCATGGACGCCTGCGTGACGCGCGCCACGTCCCGGACGTACAGCGGCGCACCGCCCGGCGACGTTTTCAGCACGATGTCGCCGATGTCGTCGGTGCCGTGCAGCAGCCCTTCGCCGCGAATGATCGATTCGCCGCCGTTGTGCTCGATCGTGGCGCCGCCCGTTGCGCCGTTGTTCATCTGCACGGCGTTGAATACGTCCGTGACCGACAAGCCGTAGCGCGTCAGCGCATCGTCGTTCACCGACACTTCGTAGGTCTTCAGAAGGCCGCCGTTGACGTTCACGTCGACGACGCCTTCGACCTGCCGCAGCTTCGGCGCGATCTGCCAGTCGAGCAGCGTGCGCAGCGCCATCGGCGACTGAGCGTGACCGCGCACCTGAAATTGATAGATCTCGCTCAAGCCGTCCGACAGCGGGCCCATTTGCGGCGCGCTCGTGCCGGGCGGAAGCTGAACCGTCTGCAGCCGCTCGGAAACGAGATTGCGGTCGAGATAGATGTCGGTGCCGTCCGCGAAACGCACGTACACGACGGACAAGCCGTAGCGCGAAATCGATCGCAGGCTCTGCATGCCCGGCAGACCCTGCAGCGCGAGTTCCAGCGGCGACGTGATCGAGCGCTCGACATCGACCGGCGCGAGTCCCGGCGCCTGAGTCGTCACGAGCACCTGAAGCGGTGAAATGTCCGGTTCCGCGTCGAACGGCAGCCGCTGCATGCTGAAGAGCCCGGCGGCGATCAGCACGGCGGCAAGAATCAGTACGATGGCGCGATTGCGCAGCGCCGACTCGATAAGCCTCGTCATGGTTGCCCTTGCTCGCGCATCAGCCTTCGTCCGGAATGGCGTCTTTCATCAGCGCCGCTTTCAGCCAGTAGCTGCCGTCCGACACGACCGGCGTGCCGGCGGACAAGCCTTCCGGTATCTCGGTCATGCCCTGCGCGGCGTAGCCCGTGCGAACCGCTTGCCATTTGAAGCGCCCGTTGCCGAGCGGAATGAAGATCGCCGTTTTTCCGTTCACGTCCTGCAGCGCCGCGTCGGGCACGAGCACCGTGTCGTGTCCAAGCGGCGCCTCGATATCGACAGTCGCGAACATGTTCGCGCGCAACGCGCCGTCGCTGTTCGGCAGCGCGCAGCGAACCGCGACGGTGCCGGTGCCCGGATCGGTCTGGTCCGCTACGTCGATGACGCGCGCGTCGAAACGGCGCCCGGGATACGCGTCGAGCGTGACGATTGCGGTTTGTCCCGGCCGCACCGCCGCCGCGTCGCGCTCCGGCACGTTGGCCTGAAGCCACATCGTCGACAGATCCGCGAGCGTGACGATCGGCACGGACGTGTCGACGATATCGCCGGCGGCCGCCCCGACCGCGTTGATCACGCCGTCGAACGGCGCGACGAGCGCACCCCGCGAATCAGCGGGACTCAGCCTCGCGAGCGTCGCGGTCTCGCTGCCGCGCGGGTTCGCCGCGCGAATCGGCATCAGGCGCTGCTGCATGCCGCGCCACTTGCGCAGTTCGGCCTCGCGGGTGTCGAGCATCGCTTGCGCATTCGCCGCCTGCGCGCGGCGGCGATCGAGTTCGCTTTGCGCGAGGCCGCCGGTGGCGAGCAGTTCCTTGCCGCGCTCCAACGCCGCCTCGGCCTCGTCGAGCGCCGCTTTCGCGTCGGCAACCGCGGCTTGCGCACCGGCGGCCTGACTGTTGACGTCGTCCAGATCGAACTCGTCGAGCGCGACGAGCCGTTGTCCCGCATGCACGTGATCGCCTGCGGCGACGTCGACCGCGATGATGCGCGCTCGCGAAGGCGAGCTTAATTGCGCCAGTCTTCTTGCGTCGAAACCGATCGTCCCGGTCGCCGTGATCGTATGCACGCCGGGCCGAAGCTCCGCCTTCGCGACGTGCAGGTTGAAGTTGGCGAGCGCATCGGCCGACAGGTCGACCGTAGCCGGCAGCGGCGGCGCCTCGTTCGTCGCGGATGACGGCGCCGGCTCCGGCGCCGCGGCGCCGCTGCGCGCGTGAAGGATCAGCAACGCGCCGCAAAGCGCAAAAATGCCGGCGCCGGCGAGCGAAAACCGAAGGCGGCTGCGGTGATCGTTTGTCACGGAAAGCTCCAGATGCTCGAAAAGGATCTGGACGCTCCGGTCATCGATGCCGGGCTTGTCTCGATCCTGCGGGGCTTATTCTGGAGAGACGCAACTGATTGAAGGGTGGCTGAAACATGTCATTTACGACATCTGCGGCGTGCGGGCCGGCAGCCGATCGCGGCGCCGGCGTCCATGACGCGATGACTTCAGCGGGGAAGGAGCGGGAGCGCCCGTGCGGGTCCGCTTACGGCGACGTCGCCGGACGTTGTACAACCGGCGACGAAGGGCGATGGCTCTTGCGCGGCGGCTCCGCGACCGCCGACGGGAACTGGAGCGTGAAGGTCGTGGCCCCGTTGCCGCTCTCGACGGCGACGCTGCCCCGATGCAATTCCATCACCGATTTCACGATCGCGAGGCCGAGGCCCATGTTTTTCGCCGACTCGCGGCGCGCGGCGTTCACGCGGTAGAACCGATCGAAGATCTTGCCGATATGTTCCTGCGGGATGGTCTGTCCGTAGTTCGTCACGGACACGGCAGTATGGTCGCCGGCCGGATAAGCACGCAGAACGATGTTCGATCCGGCGCTCGCGTATTCCAGCGCGTTCGATACCAGATTGCTGACGGCACGGCGAAACATGGTCGGATCGGCGCTGACGCACGCCGAGCCCTCTACGACGAAGCGGGTCCCCTTGTTGTCGGCGATCGCTTCGAAATACGACGTGAGCCGGGCGAATTCGCTCGCGCAATCGAGTTCGCCGATGGCGAGCGGCTCTTGCGCATGGTCGACCCTTGCGAGAAACAGCATTCTCTCGATCATCCGCTGAAGCCTCTCGCACTCTTCGATATTCGATTCGATCAGCGCTTCGTATTCTTCCGCCCCTCTGTGGCGCGACAGCGTGATTTGCGACGCGCTGATGATGTTGGCGAGCGGCGTGCGCATGTCGTGCGCGAGGTCCGACGAAAACTGCGACAGACGTGCGAACGCGCGTTCGAGCCGGTCCAGCATCCGGTTCACCGGCACCGCGATATCGTGAAGCTCCACCGGGCCGCCGCCGATGTCGAGACGCTCTCCCAACTTGTGCGCCTCGATCCGGGAAATGTGCTGACCGATGGATTTGACCGGGCCCAGGCCCCGCTTCGCGATGATGTAGCCGAGCAATCCCATCAGGATGGAACCGCTCAGCAGCACGATCCACACGTCGCGCCGATATTTGTCGAGCACGGCAAATCGCGTGGCGGCCTCGTGCGCGAGCTGGACGCGAATCTTTTCGTTCGAGGGCAGCGTCTCTTCGCCGAACACGCAGCGCGACGGCCCCACCGTCGGCGGATCGCACGAGTAAGGCTTGTCCGCCGAGGGATCTCCGGGACCGACCGACGTGAAATGCCGAACAGACCGGCCGGAATCGGCCAGCACGTTTCCTCGCGCGTCGACAATGGAGAACGTGATCGCGGGATGCGTGAGCAGTTCTTCCCGGAAAAGCTTGCCGTTACCGGCAACCGCCTGCGCGGAACCGAAGGTGCGCGCCTCGCGCAGGAACTCGTCGAGCTTCACCGAAATTTCGCTGTCGTCGCGCTGCCTCAGCTGAAGCGAAAGCGAATGATAGAGAAGCCCGCCGGCGAGCGACAGCACGACGCTGGCGACGATCGTGAAAGCCACCGTCAATCGCCTGAGCAGCGAATAACCTTCCATCTCGGCCGTCAAGAGCGCTCCTCCATCACGTAGCCCATGCCGCGCACGGTATGCAGCAATTTCTTCGCAAACGGATTGTCGACCTTCGCACGCAGGCGCTTGATGGCGACTTCGACGATATTCGTATCGCTGTCGAAATTCATGTCCCACACCTGCGAAGTCACGAACGCGCGCGTGAGCACTTCGCCCTGACGCTCCGCGAAAAGCTTGAGGAGCGAAAACTCTTGCGCGGTCAATTCGATGCGTGCACTGGCTCGGTAAACGCGGCGCTTGAGAATATCGATCTCCAGATCGCCGACGGTAAGACGCGCGTCCACCGAATGAACCGGCCTGCGCAGCAACGCGCGAATTCGCGCGAGAAATTCCGCATAGGCGAAAGGCTTCGACAGGTAGTCGTCTGCCCCCAGTTCGAGACCGGCCACCTTGTCTTCGACCGAGTCGCGCGCGGTAAGCAGCAGCACAGGCGTGCTCTTTTGCGCGCGCAGGCGCTTCAGCACCTCGAGCCCGTCGAGTTCGGGAAGCATGATGTCGAGAACGATCGCGTCGTAATTTTCATGAAGCGCGAGAAACAAGCCGTCTTTGCCGTCCTCCGCCCTATCGACGCGATAGCTTGCCTCCATCAATCCCTTGCGGAGGTACGAAGCCATCTTGGGTTCGTCTTCAACAATAAGGATTCGCATAACAGAAGCCCAAACCTTTAGGCGAGTCGCCGACGGAGGCCATCATACCCGACGCTGCCGGGCGCCGCTCGCGTGCCCTCGAAGATGTCAAAAATGACATGCTGTCGCCACTCTTCAATCAGTTCCGGCTATCCAGAATGAACATCGCAGTTCGAGACAACCGGACCGGTATTGCCCGTTCTTTCCACTCAATCAGTTCCTTGTAATGCCAACACTGCTCGGTGCTTCCAGGAACGAGTCCAACAGTACAGGTGCATAATTGAAAATTAATCACGGTAAAAGCAATAATGCAGCAGCGACCAGAAAACGTGGTTTTGCATCGCTTAAAAAGGCCACGGTATTAGTCGCTTTTTCTCTGGCCGGAACGTCGTCGCTATACGCGGCGACGCTGACGCGCGATACCGGCGCGCCCGTCGGCGACAACGAGAACTCTCAGACGGCCGGACCCGAAGGTCCGGTGCTCCTGCAGGACTCCGCACTCATCGAGAAATTGCAGCGCTTCGATCGCGAGCGCATTCCCGAGCGCGTGGTGCATGCGCGAGGCACCGGCGCATTCGGCGATTTCGTGCCGAGCGCCGACATCTCCGACTTGACCAAGGCGGCGGTCTTCAAGCCCGGCACGACAACGCCCGTATTCGTGCGCTTTTCGACCGTGATGGGCTATCGCGGATCGCCCGAACAGGCGCGCGATCCGCGCGGCTTCGCAGTGAAGTTCTACACGCAGCAAGGCAACTGGGATCTCGTCGGCATCAATTGGCCGGTCTTCTTCATTCGCGACGGCATCAAGTTTCCCGACTTCGTTCACGCGAACAAACCGAGCGCCGTAACCGGCGTGGCCGATCCGAATCTCGCGTTCGACTTCTTCGCGAACACGCCCGAAGCGACCCAGATGCTGACGATGCTCTATACCGACGAGGGCATGCCGGATTCGTATCGCCATATCGACGGCTTCGGCGTGCACGCGTTCAAGTTCGTCAATGCACGCGGCGAAGTGCATTACGTGAAGTTCCACTGGAAGAGCCTGCAGGGCGTGCACGGTATCCGGCCGCAAGACATCCCCGCGTCGATCGGAAAAGACTGGAACCTGAATACGGACGATCTGTACGCCGCATTGAAAGCGGGCAACGATCCGAAGTGGGACCTCTATATCCAGGTGCTGAAACCCGAAGACCTGAACAAGTTCGCGTATGACGCGCTGGACGATACGAAGGTGTGGGAAGGCGTGCCGGAGCGCAAGATCGGCACGATGACCCTGAACCGCATTCCCGACAACTACTTCGAATCGACCGAGGAATCCGCATTTGCACCGTCGCGCCTCGTGCCGGGTATCGAGCCGTCGGAAGACCGCATGCTGCAGGACCGCCTGTTCGCGTACGCGGACACGCAGATGTACCGTCTCGGCGCGAACTACATGGATTTGCCGATCAACCGGCCGATCGTTCCTGTGGTGAACAACAATCAGGATGGCAAAATGAACTTCGACGACCGAAAAGGAGAGGTCAACTACGAGCCGTCGACGATGAACGAGATTGCGGAGTCGCCGCAATACAAGTCCACGAGGACGCCGCTGTCCGGGACGACTCAACAGGAAGCCATCCACAAGAAGATGATGTTCGGCCAGGCAGGCGACTACTACCGCGCGCTGTCGGCGCAGGACAAGGCCGATCTGATCACCGCGCTGGCCGGCGATCTCGGCCGCGTCACGAACGAGCACAACAAGTACACGATGCTGTCGTACTTCTATAAGGCCGACGCCGACTACGGCACCCGTCTCGCGGGCGCGCTCCATGCGAACCTGCAGCAGGTGCAGGCGCTGGCTTCGAAACTGAGCGACGACTGATCGCGCGGCAGACGGCGGCAAAAAGCCTGCGCCGCCGCCGTCTGCGCATCGCGTGCACGCGGCGCTCCTTCGAAGAGAAGAACGATGCATTCCAGACACCTTCTACGCGCGGCGCGCGCGGCGGCAGCCTGCATCTCGCTCGCAGCGGCGGCGGCCGTCACAGGCTGTGCGTCGCTGCCCGACAGACCGGCCTATACGAAAGCCGATCCGGCCGCTTTACGCCGATACGACGGCGACTGGTTCGATGCGGCGCGCGTTGGCCGCGTCGATATCCTCAAAGGCCTGCACGACGCCGGCTATCCGATCGATGCCGCCGACAGCCACGGGTACACCGCGGTGATTCTCGCGGCCTACGACCGCCAGCCGGCCGCGCTCGATTACCTGCTTTCGGCCGGCGCCGACGCGTGCCTCGGCGACCGCCACGGCAACACGGCGCTGATGGGCGCGCTGTTCAAGGGCGAGTCCGCGATCGCGACACGCCTGCTCGACACTCGCTGCCCGGTCGATCAGACGAACGGCGCCGGGGAAACCGCGCTCGGTTTCGCGACGCTCTTCAACCGTATCGACATGATTGCGCCGCTCGTGAAGCGCGGCGCGGATCCGGACCACGTCGACGCACGCGGCCAGTCGTTGCTGCAGATCGCGCTGTCGCACGGCAGCACCGAGACCGCGAACGCGTTGCGCAACGCAGGGGCGACGCGATGACTTGAGCGGACCGCGACCTCGCGTTCATCAACGCGAGGGCGGTCCGTTGCGGCGGAGTCCGGCCGCGCTGTCCCGCAGCGAGCACGGCGGCGCCGACCGCAAGCTTATTGGCGCGCGCCGGACACCCGGGCGAGCCACGCGGCGCGCATCGGCTTCAGCATCGCGATGGCCAGCAACGCGGTGCCTGCGTCGAGCGCGATCGCCGTGCCGAACACGGCATTCCAGCCGCCCGTGCGTTGATGCAGCAGCGCAGCGACCGGGCCGCCCAGAATCGAGCCGATACCCTGCGCATACGACAGGCACGCGTAATTGACGATGGCATGCTTGCCGCCGTACGTGTCGGTCAGCGTCGACGGGAACAGCGAAAAGATCTCGCCCCAGCCGAGAAACACCACGCCGGACAGCACGACGAACAAGACCGGATCGTGACGCAGCGTGAGCCACAGCGCCATCGCCAGCGCTTCCATGCCGAACGCGATGAACATCGTGTTTTCGCGCCCGATACTGTCGGAGATCCAGCCGAACATCGGCCGCGTCACCCCGTTCGCGACGCGGTCGATCGTCAGCGCGAGCGGCAGCGCCGCAAGGCCGAGCACCGTGACGCCCGCCATCCCGAAGTCGCGCGTGAAGACCGCCATCTGCGACGTCACCATCAGGCCCGACGTCGACATCATCGACATCATCGCGAACAGCAGCCAGAAGATCGGCGTGCGCAGCATCGAGCGCGTGTTGGTGTCGGGCACCGCGGCGCTCGCCGCCGGCGGCACCCAGTCCTTCATGTGGCCGTCGGGCGGCAGCCGCAGGCTGAGCGCCGCCAATACGCCGACGACCGCGAGGATCAGCCCGTACACCTCCATCGCATGCTGATAGCCGTATTTCGCGAGGCTGATGCTGATCGGAAACGTCGTGGTCATCGCGCCCATCCCGAAGCCGGCCATGACTATACCGACCGCAAGACCGCGCCGATCCGGGAACCAGCGGGCCATCAACCCGATCGTGCCGACGACGATGATGCCGACGCCGATGCCGCCGATCACGCCATAGCTCAGATAGACCGAAAGCAGCGACTCGGCGCGGCTCGTCAGAATCCAGCTGAGGCCGGTCATCGCGCCGCCGGCGGCGAGGAGCCAGCGCGGTCCGAAGCGCTCGATCAGATAGCCTTCCAGCGGCGAAAGAAACGTCTGGCAGACGATCAGGATCGAGAAAGTCACCTGAAGGCTCGGCAGCGAGACGTGGAGCTTCTCGGTGAGCGGATGCGTCCAGAGCGTCCAGATGTATTGCGGATTCGACGACACCATCGCGCACACCGCGCCGCAAAAGAGTTGCCACCAGCGGTTTTGCAGCAGTTGCCCGACCGTCGAGCGCGTAACAACAGTGATAACTGGAGTCTGAGTGGCCATGCCCATGCACTTCCCGAAATGGAAAGCGCGGGAAAGGGCAAGGGTTGTGCCAGCGCGTCGTTCGGGAGTGCGTCGCCCGCCCCTATAGGGTTCGCGCGTCGCGCCGCGCGCGAATGCACCGCAACGTACGAACGCATGTCGTGCGCGACGCCTCCGATTGGTGCCTTCGCGCCCGCGAAGCGCGCATGTCGACGCGCGCGCGAAACCGGCGCGCCTATGATCTAATGCGACGTTCCGTCGACCCCCTTGCCACTTCCCATGCACGATTACTTCACCTTCAATGCAGGCAACGTCGTTTTGCAGTCGGGCATGACGTTTCGCGACGCGCAGCTCGCGTATCAGACTTACGGCACGCTCAACGCCGACAAGTCGAATGCGATTCTGTACATGACGTCGTTCGCCGCGCATCACTACGACATCGACTGGATGGTCGGCCCCGGCAAGGCGCTCGACACCGACCGATACTTCGTCGTGATTCCGAACCTGTTCGGCAACGGCCTGTCGTCGTCGCCGAGCAATGCCGTCGAGCCGTTCAGCGGCAGCCGCTGGCCGAACCTGACGATTACCGACAACGTCCGGATCCAGCAGCGGATGCTGCACGACGTGTTCGGCGTCGACAAACTCGCGCTCGCGTGCGGCTGGTCGATGGGCGGCATTCAGGCGTACCACTGGGCGGCGCTGTTTCCGTCGATGGTCGAGCGGCTCGTCGTGCTATGCGGCGCGGCGAAGACGTCGTTCCACAACCAGGTGTTCATCGACGGCGTGCGGGCCACGTTGACCACCGATCCCGCGTATCAGAACGGCACGTTCGTCTCGCGTCCGGAGCGCGGCTTGCGCGCGATGGGGCGCAACTACGCGGCGATGGCGATGTCGCAGACGTTTTATCGCGAGGAGCTGTGGCGCCGGGCGGGTTTTTCGTCGCTAGAGGATTTCATTGTCGGGTCGTGGGAAGCGAATTTCCTGAAGCGCGACGGCAACAATCTGCTCGCGCATCTGTGGACGTGGCAGCACGCGAACATCGCCGACAACGAGATCTACAACGGCGACTTCAAAGCGGCGCTGCGCGCGATCAGCGCCCGTGCGCTGATCATGCCGGGCGACACCGATCTCTACTTTCAGGTCGAAGACAACCGGCTGGAGGTCGAGGCGATGCGCAACGCGCGTCTGCTGCCGATCCGGTCGGACTGGGGACACAGGGCGGGTTTGCCGACGGCGAACGTCGAGGATGCCGAGTTCATTTCGGCGGCGATCCGCGCGCATCTGGCACAGTGACGGGCGACGGCGGGCCGGCCGTTGCCGGTCAAGTGCAGCGACCGCACTGAAAGCGTCAGTAAAAAACCCCGGCGGATGACGTATCCGCCGGGGTTTTGTTTTGGCGCGAGCTCCTTGCTCGCCAGGCCGTCTTTCGCCGCTTACTGGGCGTCTTCCGGGCACTGCAGGTTGCAGCCGTCCGGATCGCCCATGTCGCCCTTCTTGCGCAGCTTCGACGGCTTGCCGTGCTGATACTTGGCGTCCGGCGCCGACGCGGCGAACGGCATCTGCGGATGCGCCTGCAGGCGGAACTGGTCGTTCAGGATGCCGCCTGGCAAGCCCGGCGAGTTTTGCGCGAATGCAATCGAAGCAGTCGACAGGATCACACCGGCCGTTGCCGCGGCCACACAGCAGTTGAAGAGTAATTTCATCGTCGATCAGGCGCGGACTCGCGCGGTCATGGCTGCAATAAATCGGAGGCAGCCCGAAGTATCGCAAAAAGCGCCGCGCGATGCACCGCTCGTTCGTTGCGTCACATTACAGCAGCCGGCCCGGTCCACCCGTCGTCCAGCGCGACGACCGTCCCGCATTCGGCGGGGTTGTAGCCATCGAGATGCGCGACACGTCCGCGGAAATCGGCGCCGCGCAGCAGCTGCAGCACGGCGGCGAGCGGCTCCCGCTCCAACTGGGCCCGATCGCACGCGAAATAGTAGTCTTCGTCGGCGATCGGGATGAAGTCGAGACCGAAGTGATGCGCGGCAGGCTCGACCCCGAAGCCGACGTCCGCCATGCCGCTCGCGACGAACGCGGCGATGGCGGAGTGCGTCAGCTCAGACAGCGCATAGCCGTTCACCCGTTTCAGGTCGACGCCGCTGCGCGTCAACAGCAGGTCGATCAGCATCCGCGTGCCGGAGCCTGGCTGCCGGTTCACGAAGCGGATGTCGGACCGCGCGAGGTCGGCGAGTCCCGTCACGCGTTTCGGATTGCCCCGTCCGACGAACAGTCCCTGTTTACGTTGCGTCAGATGCACGAGCACGTGCCGCTGCGGATCGAGCGAGCTCCGATACGCGTTCGCGCACGCCGCGCGGAATTCGCCGCGCGGCAGGTGAAAGCCCGCCAGATCGCATTCGCCTCGCGCCAGCGCGCTGATCGCGTCGACGCTGTCGCGATACTTGATCTCGACCGGCACCTGGTCGGCGACCAGCGCGGTCACGAGCGCCGCCACCGCGTAGCCGTGCGACGCATGAATGCGCACGTCCTCGCGGCCCGGCGCGAGCCACCGGTTCAAGTCGCTCGCCACCTCGCTCGCGAGCGCCTGCATGTTGCCCTGCAAACGCTCCGCACACAGCCGCTGCGAACGCAGCACGGCCTGCCCGAGTTCGGACAGCACCGATCCGCGTCCGCGCGCCTTGTCGATCAGCGCGCCGCCGAGCCGCTCCTCGACCTCGCGCAGCAGCCCCCACGCATGCCGGTAGGACAAACCCCTACGCTGCGCGGCCTGCGCGATGCTGCCCTCCTCGTTCACGAGCGCCAATAACGGCACGACGTCCGTCAGGCTTGCCTCCCGGCCGTCCATGTCGCGCACGACGAGCTGCGCTTCGCATTCCACCCGTATCATTTATGAAGTCCGTGTTCCTATTGCACAAGGCATCCCGACCGCCTATCGTTCGATGTAACAACAGAACAAGCGCAGCATAGACGCGCGCTTTATGAATAACAAGCGCATATATCCCCTGGAGGAGCACCACTTGGACGAGAGAACCGTCACCGCGCCGGACGAGCTGGTGCGGCGCCATCTGCAGCCGGGCCGCACGTTGCTCGCGGTCCTGCATGCGATCCAGGACGACGTCGGCTTCGTGCCGCCCGCCACGGTCGTGCCGCTCGCGAAGGCGATGAACCTGTCGCGCGCCGAAGTGCACGGCGTGATCACTTACTACCACCACTTTCGCAGCGAACCGCCTGCGGCCGTCACCGTCCAGCTGTGCCGCGCCGAATCGTGCCGCAGCATGGGCAGCGAGGCGCTCGCGCAGCACATCGAGTCGCATACCGGCTGCCGCTTCACGCAGCATCGTCACGACGACGCCGATGCGCACGCGCACGGCGGCCGCGATGTCGCGCTCGAATCGGTGTACTGCCTCGGCCAATGCGCGCTGTCGCCGGCAATGACGATCAACGGCACGCTGCACGCGAAGGTCACGCCGCAGAAGTTCGACGCCCTCTTCGCCGCCGCGATGGCGACCGCCGCGCACACCGAGGAGGCCGCATGACGCGCATCTACGTTCCCCGCGACTCGTCGGCGCTCGCGCTCGGCGCGGATGCGATCGCCGACGCAATCCAGCGCGAGGCCGCCGCGCGCGGCGTCGCCATCGAACTCGTGCGCAACGGCTCGCGTGGCCTGCTGTATCTGGAACCGCTCGTGGAAGTCGAGGCCGGCGGCAAGCGCATCGGCTATGCGAACGTCGAGCCGCAGGAAGTGTCCGCGCTGTTCGACGCCGGTTTCGTCGACGGCAAGCCGCACGCGCGCTGCGTCGGCGTCGTCGACGAGATTCCGTATCTCGCGAAGCAGCAGCGTCTGACGTTCGCGCGCATCGGCCTCACCGATCCGCTGTCGACCGACGACTACGTCGCGCACGGCGGCCTCGAAGGACTGCGCCGCGCGCTGACGATGACCTCCGCCGCCGCGTGCGACGAGCTGATCGAATCCGGCCTGCGCGGCCGCGGCGGCGCGGCGTTCCCGGCCGGCATCAAGTGGCGCACCGTCGCGCAGGCGCATGCCGATCAGAAGTACGTGGTCTGCAATGCGGACGAAGGCGATTCGGGCACGTTCTCCGACCGCCTCGTGATGGAAAGCGACCCGTACGTGCTGATCGAAGGCATGGCGATCGCCGGCGTGTCGACGGGCGCGACCGTCGGCCATATCTATGTGCGCAGCGAGTATCCGGATTCGATCGCGACGCTCGAAGAAGCGATCCGCCGCGCCCGCGCGGCCGGCTGGATCGGCGACGACGTGCTCGGCAGCGGTCGCCGCTTCGAGCTGTTCGTCGCGAAGGGCGCGGGCGCGTACGTGTGCGGCGAGGAAACGGCGCTGCTCGAATCGCTCGAAGGCAAGCGCGGGATCGTCCGCGCGAAGCCGCCGCTGCCTGCGCTCGCCGGTCTCTACGGCAAGCCGACGGTGATCAACAACGTGATCACGCTCGCGACGGTGCCGATCATCTTCGCGAAGGGCGCGCCGTTCTACAAGCACTTCGGGATGGGCCGCTCGCGCGGCACACTGCCGTTCCAGATCGCCGGCAACGTCAAGCAGGGCGGTCTCGTCGAACTGGCGTTCGGCGTCACGCTGCGCGAACTGATGTTCGACTACGGCGGCGGCACGGCGTCCGGGCGTCCGGCGCGCGCGGTGCAGGTCGGCGGCCCGCTCGGCACGTATCTGCCGGAAAGCCAGTGGGACATTCCGATGGACTATGAAGCGTACGCGGCCGTCGGCGCGGTGGTCGGCCACGGCGGGCTCGTCGTGCACGACGACACGTCGAACCTCGCGGACCTCGCGCAGTATGCGATGGAGTTCTGCGCGCTCGAATCGTGCGGCAAGTGCACGCCGTGCCGGATCGGCTCGACGCGCGGCGTCGAGGTGATCGCGAAGATCCGCCACGGCGACACGTCCGAAAAGCAGGTCACGCTGCTGCGCGACCTGTGCGACACGATGGTGTCCGGCTCGCTGTGCGCGATGGGCGGCATGACGCCGTACCCGGTGATGTCCGCGCTCAACCACTTCCCCGAAGACTTCGGTCTCGAAACTGTCCAGCCGGCCACGACCGCCGCAGCCTGACGAGGAGCCCCCCATGTCCGATGCGATCATTTCCAACGCCGGCGGCTGCGGCTCCGGCAATTGCAGTTGCAAGTCGAAAGCGCGCTCGCCGTTCGACGACACCGATTACGGCACGCCGCTGCGTCATGCCGACGTCGACGTGACGCTCGAAATCGACGGCCAGTCGGTCACGGTGCCGGCCGGCACGTCGGTGATGCGCGCGGCGATCGAAGCCGGCGTCAACGTGCCGAAGCTCTGCGCGACCGACTCGCTGGAGCCGTTCGGCTCGTGCCGCCTGTGCCTCGTCGAGATCGAGGGCCGGCGCGGCTATCCGGCGTCGTGCACGACGCCCGTCGAAGCCGGCATGAAGGTGCGCACGCAGACCGATCGTCTGCAGGGCCTGCGCCGCAACGTGATGGAACTGTACATCTCCGATCACCCGCTCGACTGCCTGACCTGCCCCGCGAACGGCGACTGCGAGCTGCAGGACATGGCCGGCGTCACGGGCCTGCGCGAAGTGCGCTACGGCTTCGACGGCGCGAACCATCTGAAGGACAAGAAGGACGAGTCGAACCCGTACTTCACGTACGACCCGTCGAAGTGCATCGTCTGCAATCGCTGCGTGCGCGCGTGCGAGGAAACGCAGGGCACGTTCGCGCTGACGATCGCGTCGCGCGGGTTCGAATCGCGCGTCGCGGCCGGCATGAACGAGCCGTTCATGGACTCCGAATGCGTGTCGTGCGGCGCGTGCGTCGCCGCGTGCCCGACCGCGACGCTGCAGGAAAAGACCGTCGTGATGCTCGGCCAGCCCGAACACTCGGTGCTGACGACGTGCGCGTACTGCGGCGTCGGCTGCTCGTTCAAGGCCGAGATGAAGGGCAACCAGGTGGTGCGCATGGTGCCGTTCAAGAACGGCCAGGCGAACGAAGGCCACGCGTGCGTGAAGGGCCGCTTCGCATGGGGCTACGCGACGCACAAGGACCGCATCACGAAGCCGATGATCCGCGCGAAGATCACCGATCCGTGGCGCGAAGTCAGCTGGGAAGAAGCGATCAACTACGCGGCATCGGAATTCCGCCGCATCCAGGCGAAGCACGGCCGCGATTCGATCGGCGGCATCACGTCGTCGCGCTGCACGAACGAGGAAACGTACCTCGTGCAGAAGCTCGTGCGCGCCGCGTTCGGCAACAACAACGTCGACACCTGCGCACGCGTGTGCCACTCGCCCACCGGCTACGGCCTGAAGACGACGCTCGGCGAATCGGCGGGCACGCAGACGTTCGCATCGGTCGATCATTCGGACGTGATCATGGTGATCGGCGCGAACCCGACCGACGGCCACCCGGTGTTCGGCTCGCGTATGAAGCGCCGCGTGCGCGAAGGCGCGAAGCTGATCGTGATCGATCCGCGCCAGATCGACATCGTCGATACGGCGCACGTGAAGGCGTCGCATCACCTGCAACTGCGTCCGGGCACGAACGTCGCGGTCGTCACGTCGCTCGCGCACGTGATCGTCACCGAGGGGCTGCTCGACGAAGCGTTCGTCGCCGAGCGCTGCGAGACGCGCGCGTTCGAGCAATGGCGCGACTTCGTCGCGCTGCCGGAGAACTCGCCCGAAGCGATGGAGGCCGTGACCGGCGTGCCGGCGCAACAGGTGCGCGAAGCGGCGCGCCTCTACGCGACCGGCGGCAACGCGGCGATCTACTACGGCCTCGGCGTGACGGAACACGCGCAAGGCTCGACCACCGTGATGGGCATTGCGAACCTCGCGATGGCGACCGGCAACATCGGCCGCGAAGGCGTCGGCGTGAATCCGCTGCGCGGGCAGAACAACGTGCAGGGCTCGTGCGACATGGGCTCGTTCCCGCACGAGCTGCCGGGCTATCGCCACGTCGGCGACTCGATCGTGCGCGCGCAGTTCGAAGAAGCATGGCACGTGACGCTGCAGCCCGAGCCGGGCCTTCGGATCCCCAACATGTTCGAGGCGGCGCTCGACGGCACCTTCATGGGCCTCTACTGCCAGGGCGAGGACATCGTCCAGTCGGACCCGAACACGCAGCACGTCGCGGCCGCGCTGTCGTCGATGGAATGCATCGTCGTGCAGGACATCTTCCTGAACGAAACGGCGAAGTACGCGCACGTGTTCCTGCCGGGCTCGTCGTTCCTCGAAAAGGACGGCACGTTCACGAACGCGGAGCGCCGCATCTCGCGCGTGCGCAAGGTGATGCCGCCGCTCGGCCAGTACGCGGACTGGGAAGCGACGATCCTGCTCGCCCGCGCGCTCGGCTACGAGATGAACTACAGCCATCCGTCCGAGATCATGGACGAGATCGCCGCGCTCACGCCGACGTTCCATGGCGTGTCGTATCAGCGTCTCGACGAGCTGGGCAGCATTCAGTGGCCGTGCAACGAGCACGCGCCGGACGGCACGCCGATCATGCACATCGACGAGTTCGTGCGCGGCAAGGGCAAGTTCGTGATCACGAAGTTCATCGCGTCGCCGGAGAAGGTCACGCGGCGCTTCCCGCTCGTGCTCACGACCGGCCGGATCCTGTCGCAGTACAACGTCGGCGCGCAGACGCGGCGCACCGAAAACTCGCGCTGGCACGACGAGGACCGGCTGGAGATCCATCCGGTCGACGCGGACGATCGCGGCATTCGCGACGGCGACTGGGTCGGCATCGAATCGCGCGCCGGACACACGGTGCTGCGCGCGCGGGTCAGCACGCGGATGCAGCCGGGCGTCGTGTACACGACGTTCCACTTCCCCGAGTCGGGCGCGAACGTGATCACGACCGAGTCGTCGGACTGGGCGACCAACTGTCCGGAATACAAGGTGACGGCGGTCGAGGTGAGCCACGTGCAGCAGCCGTCGGAATGGCAACGCGAGTACTCGCGCTTCAACGAGCAGCAGCTCGAACTGCTGCGCGCGCGCGAAGCGCAGGCAACCGCAACCACGGGGAAATGACGCGATGGATGTGCACCACCTGATCACGATGGCGAATCAGATCGGCTCGTTCTTCGAGTCGATGCCGGATCGCGACGAGGCGCTCAGCGGCATCTCCGAGCACATCCGCAAGTTCTGGGAGCCGCGGATGCGGCGCACGATCCTCGCCGCGCTCGACAGCGGCGAAGCGCGCGAAGCCGGGTTGAGCGAGATCGTCGAGACGGCGCTCAAGCAACATCGCGACGCGCTGGAGCCGGCCGCGGTGAACTGACCGTCCGCGCGTCGCCTGGCGTCGCGCGGATGAACGCCGCCGCTTCGTCCGTCACAGGACGAGCGGCGGCGTTCTTTTTGACGCCGCCGCGTGACGTTCAGCGCGCGACCGGCTCGGCGAACGCGCTCGCCGAGAACCACGCTTCGCAGTGCCGCAGCAGCGCGTTCAGATCCGACGCGGGTCGTCCGCGCGCGCAGATATAGCCGTCGGGCCGCACCAGATAGAACGCCGGGCGCGTGCGTCCATACGCTTCGTCGAGCGACGGCGCGCCGCCGCCGGGCGCCGGCGCGTCGTCCAACGGCATCCCGCTCACGCGCCACACGCGCAGCGCGTTCGGCAGCCGCCGCTCGACGGCCTGTGCGAAGCGCGCGAGGTCGTCGGTCGCGAAAGCCGTCGCCGCTTGCGCGCCGTCGGTGTCGTCGGCCGACTGTGGATCGACGAGCAGAAACAGCGAGAAGCTCCCCGGATCGTGCAGATCGAACAGCCGGCCCGTCTCCGGCGCCTTGCCGAGCGGACCGTCGACGACGCGCACCAGCGCGTCGGGCGCGCGCTCGCCCGCGCGCGGGCCGCCATCGAGCACGCGCTCCAGCGTGAGCGAACTGCGCCGGTACTGGATCGACAGCTCGCTCACCGCCTGCCGCGCCGCGTCGCGCAGCGGCCCGAGTGCGACGAGCACCGGCATCACGCGCTCGCGCAACAGCCTGAGCGGCCCGTGGTCGGCTTCGACGAGTTGCGTCATGAAGCTCGTCTGCCGCAGCACGATGCGCTCGATCGGATAGCGCTCCGCGTGATACGTGTCGAGCAGCCGGTCCGGCGCGCCGCCGTTGATCACGCGCGCGAGCTTCCAGCCGAGATTGAACGCCTCCTGGATGCCCGTGTTCATTCCCTGCGCGCCGGCCGGGCTGTGCACGTGCGCGGCGTCGCCCGCGAAGAACACGCGCTCTTTCCTGAGCTGCCGCACCATCCTGCTGTTGATGTGGAAGTACGACGACCAGCCCATCGCCGACACCGACACCGGATGATGCACGCGCCGCTGCACGACCTCGCGGCATTCGTCGAGCGTCGGTTGCGGCGTCGTCCCTTCGGGCGCCGACGCCACCATCGCCTTGTGGTCAGCGATCAGCCGGAAGCGGCCCTTGCCGAACGGGAACAACGCGGCGAGCCCGTCGCCGGACGCAAAAATCTGGAACTCGTCGTCGGGCCACGGCGTGGAGGCGTCGATGTCCGCGAGCAGGAACGACTGCTGGAACGATTCGCCCTCGAACTTCATGTCGAGTTGATGGCGCACGGTGCTGTGCGCGCCGTCGGCCGCGATCAGGTACGACGCGCGCAGCGACTCGATGCGGCCGTCCGCGAGCCGCAGTTGCGCGTTCACGCCTTGCGGACCCTGCACGAAGTCGAGCAGTTCGACGCTGCGCTCGACCTCTACGCCGAACGTCGCAAGGTGCCCGCTCAACAGTTGCTCGGTCACCGTCTGGTCGAGAAACAGCAGATACGGATAGCGCGTGAAGAGCGGATCGAAGTCGAGACGGATGCGGCGCTGCCCGTTCGAATAGAGATTGGCCGCGTGCGCGCGATGGCCCAGTTCGAGAAACGGCTCGACGATCCGATGCTGTTCGAGCAGTTCGAGCGTGCGCGCCTGGATGCCGATCGCGCGCGAGTGGCGCGCGGGCTGCGGCGAGCGATCGATCAGGCGGACCGGAATGCGGGCGCGCGCGAGGCTCATCGCAGCGGCGAGACCGGTAGGACCGGCGCCGACGATCAGCACGGGTGACTGCGGACGAACCTCGGTCATGCGAAGCTCCACGAAGCCGGATGCCCTGTAGTGTACGCCCGCGTCGCGCGCCGCCAAGGCGCACCGCAGCAGTCGCGGCGTCAGTGCGGATGCGAGTGCGGAACGTCGAGCGCGCAATGATGTTCGCTCGTGCCGAGATCGACTTGCAGCGTCACGTGATGCATGCCGAAGCGGTCGCGCAGCCCGCGGACCATCAGATCGAGCACCGCGTCGCCCGGATGGCCGGCCGGCATCACGAGGTGCACGGACAGCGCGTTGCCGGTCGTCGACAGCGCCCACACGTGCAGGTCGTGCACGTCGGTCACGCCGGCCTGCGATGCGAGAAACTCGCGGATGCCGCGCATGTCGACGCCGGACGGCACCGCCGCGAGCGCGAGCCGCACCGATTCGCGCAGCAGCCCCCACGTGCCGTACACGATCACCAGCACGACGAGGATGCTCATCGCCGGGTCGACCCAGTTCCAGCCGCTCGCGAGAATCACGAGGCCGCTGACGGCGACCGCCGCCGACACGCCCGCATCCGCCGCCATGTGCAGGAACGCGCCGCGAATGTTCAGGTCGTGCTCCTGTCCGCGCATGAAGAGCCACGCGCAGAACGCGTTCGCGATCATGCCGAGCGTCGCGACGACGAACACGTCGAGCCCGGCGACCGGCGCCGGATGGATCAGCCGGTTCACCGCCTGCGCGATGATCGCGCCGCACGCGAGGAGCAGCAGCGCGGCGTTCGCGAGCGCGGCGAGGATCGACGAGCTGCCGAAGCCGAACGTGTAGCGCGCGGACGGCCGGCGCATCGCGAGCCGCGCGGCGCCCCACGCGAGCAGCAGGCCGAGCACGTCGGACAGGTTGTGGCCCGCGTCGGCGAGCAGCGCGGTGGACTGCGCGATCACGCCGTACGCGGTCTGCCCGACGACGATCGCCATGTTGAGCGCGACCGCTATCGCGAACGCGCGGCCGTGGCCGTCGGCGGGCAGGTGATGATGGTGGTGACCGTGGCCGTGCGAATGCGCGGCGTGCGCGTCTTCTTCGTGGTCGTGATCGTGGTCGTGATCGTGATCGTGATCGTGGTCGTGATCGTGATCGTGATCGTGATCGTGATCGTGATCGTGGTCGTGGTCGTGATCGTGGTCGTGGTCGTCGTGCCGATGCACCGCGCCCGCCTCGCCTTCCCCGTGAACGGGATCGTGGATGTCGCGCGTCATCACGCTTCCTCCTGCGATTCGGCGGCGGGCTCCGCCACGTGTTCGAGCATCCCCGCGAGCATCGCGCTGATGTGCTGGTCCGCCGCCGCGTAGAACACCTGCTTGCCCTCGCGCTCGGCGCGCACGATGCGAGCCGCGCGCAACAGGCGCAGATGATGGCTGACGAGCGACGACGACAACCCGAGCGCATCCGCAATGGCGCCGACCGAATGCCGCGCGCTCACGCACGCGAGCACGATCCGCAGGCGCGTCGCATCGCCCAGCAGACGGAACAGATCGGCAAGCGGCACGACCCGCTCGTCTTCAGGAATCGGCATCATCGGCATCACATGTGAACAAATGTTCATATCTTAAAAAATAGAGGCCCGGACGGTCAACCACGGAGTGGCCCCGCGCGAGTATGGGAAAATGCCGCCTTTGCTGCTCTTGCAGGTTTGCCCGTCGTTTTATGGAACCGTTTTTTGTCCGCGCTTACGCCGCCCATCGCGACGGCCGGCTCGACGACGCCGAGCGCGACTATCGCGCGCTGCTCGCCGCCGATCCGGTGCACGTCGATGCGCTGCATATGCTCGGCGTGCTGCGCCATCAGCAGGGGCAGCACGCGGAGGCCGCGGACCTCGTGCGGCGCGCGGTGGACCTGCGTCCCGGCGACGCCGCGCTGCACCTGAACCTCGGCAACGCGCTGAAGGCGCTCGGGCAGCTCGACGGCGCGATCGAGCGCTTTCGCAACGCGCTCACGCTCGCGCCGACGTTCGCGCTCGCGCACTACAACCTCGGCAACGCGTACTCGTCGCTCGGCCGGCACGAGGACGCGGCGCTGTCGTTCGGCCACGCGGTGCGGCTGCAGCCGGGCGATGCGTCCGCGTACAACAATCTCGGCAATGCGCTGCATGCGCTCGGCCGCCACGACGAGGCCGTCGTCGCGTTCCGCACCGCGCTGCAATTGCGCCCCGACCATGCGGGCGCGCGCAACAACCTCGGGATGTCGCTGAACGCGCTCGGCGACAGCGCCGCCGCGCTCGCCGAATTCCGCGCGGCGCTCGACGCGCAGCCGCGCTTCGTCGCCGCGCATTTCAACCTCGCGAACACGCTCGACGCGATGGGCGAGCACGCGGCGGCCGTCGCGTCGTTCGAAGCGGCGCTCGCGCTGCAGCCGAATTTCGGACCGGCGCTGTTCGGCCTCGGCAATGCGCTCGCCGCGCTCGGCCGGCACGAAGAAGCGGTCACCCGGTTCGAGCGCGCGGTCGGCCTCGATCCGAAATTCGCGCTCGCGTGGCTGTCGCTCGGCACCGCGCATCACGCGCTCGGTCGTCACGACGCGGCGTTGCGCGCGTTCGATCAGGCGCTGCGCGTGCGTCCGGAACTGGCCGCCGCGCATCTGAACCGCGCGCTCGTGTGGCTCACGCTCGGCGACTTGCGGCGCGGGCTGCCCGAATACGAATGGCGGCTCGATCCGGCCGCCCGCGAGACGTTGCGTTTCAACGCATGGGCCGACGCGCATCGCACGCCTGCCGAGCCGGCGCCGGCTGCCGCGCAACCGGCGCAACGCCCGGCGAGCGCCGTCGCCGCCGCGCAGCCGCCGCGCTGGAACGGCGAGCCGCTCGCGGGCCGCTCGCTGTTGATCCGCGCGGAACAGGGCTTCGGCGACACGCTGCAGTTCGCGCGCTTCGTGCCGCTCGTGGTCGAGCGGCATCCGCGCTCGCGCATCGTGCTCGAAGTGCAGCCGTCGCTGTTGCCGCTGATCGCGCCGGCCGCGCACGCGTGGCGCGTCACGGCGGTCGCGCAACGCACGCCGCTGCCGGCCACCGATCTGCAGATTCCGCTGTTGAGCGTGCCGCTCGCGCTCGGCGCGACGACGCTCGACGCGCTGCCGGACCGCACGCCCTATCTCGCCGCGCCGCCCGACTACCGGCGCAAATGGCGCGGCTCGCTAGGCGGCCAGGCGAAGCGCAAGATCGGCCTCGCGTGGTCGGGCCGCATCCAGCAGCACGAGAACCGCGCGCTGCCGCTCGACGCGCTCGATCCGCTGTTCGCGCTCGACGGCATCGACTGGATCGTGTTGCAGCCGCAACTCTGTGCGGCCGATGAAGCGGCGCTCGACGCGCATCCGCGCGCGTCGTCGATCCATCGGCTCGGCGCGCGCATCGCCGACTTCGCGGACACCTCGGCGATCATCGAGCGTCTCGAAGCGGTCGTATCGATCGACACGTCGATTGCGCACCTCGCCGGGGCGCTCGGCGTGCCGCTGTGGCTGATGCTGCCGTTCGCGGCCGACTGGCGCTGGTTCACCGCGACCGATCGCAGCCCGTGGTATCCGAAGACGCGACTCGTGCGGCAGCCGCGTCCCGGCGAGTGGGCCGAAGTCGTCGAAACGGTCGCGCGCGCGTTGCGCGACGCGTGACGCCCCCGCCGCTTCGCTCGACCGCTCCGCATCAAGACGAAACGGCCTCGCAAATCGATGCGAGGCCGTTTCGTTTTTCGGATCAGCGAGCAGCGCGATGCGCTGCCTGTATCACGCAGTCTTGTACTGGTTGCGTGCTTCGGCGCTGCGATACAGCACCAGCGTCGCGATCAGGCCGCAGACGCCCGCGATGCCCATCCACGCGCCCGGCGCCGCCTTGTTGCCGCTCACGTGAATGAGCAGCGTCGAGATCGCCGGCGTGAAGCCGCCGATCGTCGTCGCGAGGCTGTATGCGAGCGAGAAGCCCGCGGTGCGCACTTCGCGCGGCATCACTTCGGTCAGCGCGACGACCATCGCGCCGTTATAGCTGCCGTAGATGAACGACAGCCACATGCCGACCGTCAGCAGACGGCCGAACGACGGCTCCGACACGAGCCACTGCATCGACGGATACGCGGTCAGGATCGCGAGCACCGTGAACGCGATCAGCACCGGACGGCGACCGATGCGATCCGAAATCGCGCCCCACAGCGGCAGCCAGATCAGGTTCGACAGACCGATGCACAGCGTGACGACAAGCGAATCCATCGAGGACAGCTTCAGCACTTCGCGGCCGAACGTCGGCGTGTACGCGGTGATCATGTAGAACGACACGGTCGTCATGATCACCATGCCCATGCCGGCGAGCACGACGCCCCAGTTCTGCACCATCGACTTCATGATTTCGCTCATCGACGGGCGATGCTTGCGCTGCATGAACTCCTCGGTTTCCTGCAGCGAGCGGCGAATCAGGAACAGGAACGGCACGATCAGGCAGCCGATCAGGAACGGCACGCGCCAGCCCCATGCGGTCATCTGCTCGACCGGCAGCAGGTTGTGCAGCAGCACGCCGAGCAGCGCCGCGAACGCGACCGCGACCTGCTGGCTGCCCGACTGCCACGACACGTAGAAGCCCTTGTTGCCCTTCGTCGCGATCTCGGACAGATACACCGACACGCCACCCAGCTCGACGCCCGCGGAGAAGCCCTGCAGCAGGCGCCCGCACAGCACGAGGATCGGCGCGAGCATGCCGATGCTCGCGTAGCCCGGCACGACCGCGACCGCGAGCGTGCCGAACGCCATCAGCGTCAGCGTGAGAATCAGGCCCTTGCGGCGGCCGTGATGGTCGATGTACGCGCCGAGCACGATGGCGCCGATCGGCCTCACGAGAAAGCCGGCACCGAATACGGACAGCGACAGCATCAGCGACGCGAATGCACTGTTGCTCGGGAAAAAGGTTTTGGCGATCGCGGACGCGTAATAGCCATAAACCATGAAGTCGTACATTTCCAGAAAGTTGCCGCTGACGACACGGAATACAGTCCGGGCTTTTGATTCGCTGGGGTTTGCGTGGGACGCAGTAGACATAACCTTCTCTTTAAAGCCCGCAGCCCGCCATCAGGCAAGACGTGCAGTAGACGACAAATGCGGCCGCGCGGGCGTCGTACGCGCGTCGCGACGCTGGGCGCGCCCGGCCGGGCGCTCATTATGCCGGGTGAGTCGCAGAGCGAATAACCGGGGATACCCTTAGTGAAGCGATTATATGAAAGCTCCCCGAAATATTCATGTCGTTCAGCACGCTTATTTCTTTCTTTTTTATTACTCAATTGTTTCGTTTTTATTTCATGCTCCGATTCGTTCAAGCGCATCAACAACTCAAATGCGCTTCGTGCACAATATTCGCCCGAGCCACGCTGTCGCCTGCTTGCATCGCATGATCACTTCCTGCCCGCTGTCCCTGCGGCCCGCCACCGCCGCCGACGCACCGCTGATCGCCGCGATGCACGCGGCCAGCTGGCAGGCCACGTATCACGATCTGCTGCCGGCAGCGTTCCTTCAGCGCGAAGTCGACGACGACCGCGCCGCGTACTGGCGGGCGCGCATGGAGGCGCCGGGCGGCGAACGTCGTCTCGTGCTGATCGCCGAGCGCGACGACACGCACGAGCCGGTCGGCTTCGTCTGCGCGGAGAAACAACCGGATTCGCCGTGGGGCGTGCTGCTCGACAATCTGCACGCGCTGCCCGCGCATCAGGGCATCGGCGTCGGCAAGCGGCTGATGCGCGCCGCGCAGGACTGGGCGCGCGCGCAAGGCGAACAGCAGCTGTATCTGTACGTGCTCGAAGGCAATGCGCCGGCGATCGCGTTCTACGAGCGCCAGGGATGGGAATACTCGGGCGCGGAGCCGGATCGGATGGGCGGCGCGGACATCACCGCGCTGCGCTACGTGTACCGGCTCGATCGCGGGGCGGCGCGACGCTCGCGCGCGCCCGGCTAGGCCGCACAGCGAGGCGCGGCTGGTAGCGCGCCTAGAAGCGCGTCTCGCGCGCCGCGCGCAGGAACGTATCGAGAAGCGGCGTGCAGTCGAGCAGTTCCGGACCGCCCGCGCGATGGAACTCCGGATGCCACTGCACGCCGACGACGAACGGCGCGCGCCGGTAGCGCACGGCCTCGATCAGCCCGTCGCCGGCCGACACCGCCTCGATGTTCAGATCGCGCCCGAGCGTCTTCACCGCCTGATGGTGAATCGAATTCACGACCGCCTCGCTGCGGCCGGGGAACATGCTCGCGAACGACGAGCCGTCCGGAAAATGAATCGCGTGACGATGCTGGTCGTAATGCTCGCTCACGTGCACGCCGGCGGTCGGCACGTCGGTCGCGATGTCCTGATACAGCGTGCCGCCGAACGCGACGTTGATCAGCTGGCAGCCCCGGCACACACCGAGCACCGGCTTGCCGGACTCGACGAACTCGTGCAGCAGTTCCAGCTCGTACATGTCGCGCACGCGGTCGCCCGGCCATTCGGGGCGCGCAGTCATCTCCGCGTAGGTCTGCGGCGACACGTCGGCGCCGCCTTGCAGCAACAGCCCGTCCAGATGCTTCGCGTAGTCGCGCAGACGGATGTTGCTCGGATGCAGCATCCCCTGGTGGCCGACCGTCGGGATCATGAACACGATCACGTCGCGCGACATCACCCAGTGCGCGATCGATTCCTCCAGATACTGCAGCGTCTTGCCTCGCAGCCCCACCGCGCCCGGCTCCGGATGGAAGATCCGCGCCGACACGCCGATGCGCAGCGTGCGCTGCGTGATGCGCTGCCCCGCGCGATCGAAGAGCTGGCGCATCCGCGCGGCGACGATGCGGCCGAGCACCGACCACGCGGAATCCGTCGCATGAAGGTAGCGCGGCGGGCTTGGCGGCAACGCGCTGGGCGGCGGCGGGTTCTGCGCGGTGAAGTCGGGCGCCTGGCCGAAACCCGCGGGTGCGGCGCCTCGCGTCGCCGCTGCTGCGTCGCCGGCGCGAGGCGGGGAGGCGTCCGTTTCAGTGGCGGCCGCGGCGATGTCGGCGGCGACGGCTGCCTGCCGCGCGGCGGCCTCGGTCGCGGCGACGCTCGCCGCCACGGCCTCGCCGGGCGCCGTGCCGTGCTCGACCGACTGCTGCGCGAGAGCCTGCGCGGCGGCCGCGCGCGCTTCGGTGGCTTCCGCTTGCGGCGACGGCGCGCGCGCGCGCGTCACCGTCGATGCGCTCGACGGCGCATCGGTGGACGCCCGCTGCGACGGCGCATCGCCGGATGCCGCGGTCGTTGCGGAACCACCGGATGACGAAGCCGGCTGCGAAGAAGTGGAAGGAGTAGAGCCGGGACCGGTGGCGGTGGCGGTCGACATGTCGGGCGTGTCGGCTGCGCCGGCACGATCGGTTGCGGAGGAGCTGTCGGGTTTGTTTTCGCTCATGACGGGGAAAGTCAGGCACGCACGGCGTGCGAACGAGGGAACACCGGTCCATTATCCGCTCGCCGGCAAGCCCCCGCCAAGCGGGTGCACAATTGTTCACATCCGCTCACAGTCCGGCACAAAGTTGACAGCCGGCGTCAGAGACCGCCGGCCGTCGCGACGCGCAGCGCTTTTTCGCGAATCGCCGCTGCTTATCTACAATGCGGTACACCGTGCGAAACGCGCGCCCCCCGCCCTGCCACCGATATCCAACCGTCCCGATCCCATGACCACCGAATCCGCCTCGCGTTTTACGCCCTTTGCGCCGCTCGCCCAACTCGCCGCCGATCTCGCGGCGGGCCGTACAACAAGCCGCGCGCTCGTCGAAACGGCGCTCGAAAGAATCGCCGATCCGGCCGGCCAGGGCTCGACTGTGTTCCTGCACGTGGACGCAGCGAACGCGCGCGCCGCCGCCGACGCGCACGACCGCCTGCGCGCGGCCGGCACCGTGCTGTCGCCGCTCGCCGGCATTCCGGTGTCGGTGAAGGATCTGTTCGATGTCGCGGGCCAGGTCACGCGCGCCGGCTCGACGATGCTCAACGACGCGCCCCCCGCGACCGCCGATGCCCCCACCGTCGCGCGCCTGCGCCGCGCCGGCGCGGTGCTGGTCGGCCGGACCAACATGAGCGAGTTCGCGTATTCCGCGCTCGGACTCAATCCGCACTACGGCACGCCGCTGTCGCCGTACCGGCGCGGCGTCGCCGGCGACGAGCGCGTCGCGGGCGGTTCGTCGTCGGGCGCGGCGGCGTCGGTCGCGGACGGCATGGCCGCGGTCGCGCTCGGCACCGACACCGGCGGCTCGATCCGCGTTCCGGCCGCGCTGTGCGGCCTCACCGGCTTCAAGCCGACCGCCGCGCGCGTGCCGAAGGAAGGCGGCGTGCCGCTGTCGCCGACGCTCGATTCGTTCGGGCCGATCGGCGTATCGGTCGCGTGCTGTGCGCTCGCGGACCGCGTGCTCGCGGGGCTCGCGCCGGTCGTGCCGGCCACGCGGCATCTCGACGGCGTACGCATCGGGGTGCTGACGAACTACGTGAACGAAGGCCTCGACGACGCGGTCGCGAATGCGTTCGACACGGCGCTCGGCCACCTCGATGCAGCGGGCGCGGTGGTGAACGAAGTGCGCTTCGCGCCGTTCGAGCGCTTCGCGGACATCAACCGCTTCGGCTTCTCGCCGATCGAGGCGTACGCGTGGCACCGCGAGCTGATCGCGAAGCATCGCGACGCGTACGATCCGCGCGTGCTCGCGCGCATCCTGAAGGGGGAGCCGGCGACGGCGGCCGATTACCTGGACCTGATCGCCGCGCGCGCCGCGATGATCGCCGACGCGCACGCGACGTTGTGGCAGCGCTTCGACGTCGTCGTCGCGCCGACCGTGCCGATCGTGCCGCCGCGCGTCGCGCCGCTCGTCGCCGATGACGACGCGTTCGTGCGCACCAACATGCTGGTGCTGCGCAACCCTAGCGCGTTCAATTTTCTCGATGCGTGCGCGCTGTCGCTGCCGTGCCATCCGCGCGACGCCGCGCCGGTCGGCCTGATGCTCGCCGCCGCGCCGCACGCGGACGACGCGCTGCTGTCGATCGGCCGCGCGGTCGAGGCGGTGCTCGCGCCGCTGCGCTGAAAGGAAACCTGCAGCGACCTTTCCGACGACGGCCGAACGCACGCGACGCGCGCAATCCACGCGCCGCGCGCGCAGATCGACGCGCGCCTCGCGCTGCGGGCGCCGTCCCGCCGCCGGCGGCCTTCGCGCTAGAATCGCGGTCACTCACGCGGCCGTCGGCCGCTGCCACGATCGAAAGACGGAACTCCATGAACGACGACAACGCGCTGTTGCGCCGCCAACGCGGCCTGCTGGTCCTTCTTGCCCTGATCTGCGTCGCGCTGTTCGCCGGCGCGTTGTACTTCCAGTACATCGAGCGTCAAGATCCCTGTCCGCTCTGCATCATCCAGCGCTACGGCCTGTTGCTGATCGCGATCTTCGCGTTGATCGGCTCGCGCATGCGCAGCTGGCGCGGCCTGCGCGTGTTCCAGACGCTCGCCGCGCTGTCCGCGCTCGGCGGCGGCGTCGCGGCGGCGAAACTCGTCTACGTGCAGGCGTTCCCGAGCTTCAGCTGCGGTTTCGACACGCTGCAGCCGATCGTCGATGCACTACCGCCCGCGCGCTGGCTGCCGGGCGTGTTCAAGGTGCAGGGCCTGTGCGAAACGACCTATCCGCCGATCGCCGGGCTGTCGATGCCGACGTGGGCGCTCGTTGCGTTCGTCTGCGCGTTCATTCCGCTCGCGCTGAGCCTGTGGCGCAACCGGCGCCGCCAGATCACGTGGCCCGGCATCCGCCACTGACTCAGCGCCCCATCGGGGCCGCCAGAGCGACCGCGCGGCCTCACCCATCGCAAGCCCCGGCCCGCGCACGCGCGATGCGTCGAGGCTCGCTCGCTGCCGGCAACCACCGGCACATCGCGTTCCGCTGATACCCCCCATGTCCCGCGCCGAATACTTTCCGGCCGCGACCGGTGCTATCTTCGGAACGGGATCGCGATCGACGTGCGCTGCGTTTTCGCGGCGGACCGGCCGGCGTCACGCGCGCCGACACGCGACCTGATGGAGACCCCCCGGAGAACCGCCCGATGCAAGCCTGGCTATCCGATCTGCAACAACTGCTCGCGCACGGCGACGCGGCCGTGCTCGTGACGGTCGCGCGCGTCGAAGGCTCCGCGCCGCGCGAGCCCGGCACGAAGATGATCGTCACGCGCGACGGCGCGCGCCACACGATCGGCGGCGGACATCTCGAATGGAAGGCGATCGACATCGCGCGCCAGCTGCTGCGCGACGGGATGCGCGTGCCGCACGCGCGCCGGCTCGAGCGGTTCGCGCTCGGTCCGAGCCTCGGGCAGTGCTGCGGCGGTGCGGTCGTGCTCGCGTTCGAGCGGCTCGACGTCGGCGACCTCGGCTGGCTCGCGTCGCTCGGCAAGCGTCTCGCGGCCGGGGCATCGACGGTGCGTACCGCGTCGTTCGGGCCGTCGCACGACAGCGCCACGGTCGGCGCGGTGATGCTGTCCGAGCCGGAACCGGGTGTCGACGCGCCCGACTGCCTGCTCTGGAACGCCGACGGCGGCGCGCTGCTCACCGAAACGATCGCGCCGAACGACTTTCCGGTCGTCGTGTTCGGCGCGGGCCACGTCGGCGCCGCGCTCGTGCGCGTGCTCGGCACGCTGCCGTGCCGGGTGCGCTGGGTCGACGAGCGCGATGCCGTGTTTCCGTCGCCGGAAGCGTTGGCGGCGACGGGCGCATCGAACGTCGAGATCGACGCGAACGACGCGCCGGACGAAGCCGTCGACGCGGCCACGCCCGGCACCAGCTTCATCGTGATGACGCACGACCACACGCGCGATCTCGCGCTGGCCGAGCGCATCCTGCGTCGCGGCGACTACCTGTTCTTCGGGATGATCGGCTCGCACACGAAACGCAAGCAGTTCGAGCACCGGCTCGCCGCGCGCGGAATCGACCCGATGCAGATCGCGCGGATGAAGTGTCCGCTCGGCATCGAAGGCATCGCCGACAAGGCGCCCGAAGCGATCGCGATCTCGGCTGCCGCGCAACTGCTGCAGGCCGTGGACGCGCACGCCGCACGCCATCGCGCGGCCGCGCTGTCCGCTTGAGCCCACCCTTTCCTGACAACGCAATTCATTCAGGATCCGCACGATGACGTCCAGCACGCCCCTCTCCCCGTCCGCGCTCGCGCAAAAAGCCGCCGGCGCCCCCAAGGCCGAGTTGCACATCCACATCGAAGGCTCGCTCGAACCCGAGCTGATCTTCCGGCTCGCGCAGCGCAACGGCGTGAAGCTCGCGTACGACTCGGTCGATGCGCTGCGCGCCGCGTATGCGTTCACGGATCTGCAGTCGTTCCTCGACATCTACTATGCGGGCGCGAGCGTGCTGCTCACCGAACAGGATTTCTACGACATGACGGCCGCGTACTGCGAGCGCGCGCTCGCGGACCACGTCGTGCACACCGAAATCTTCTTCGATCCGCAGACCCACACCGAGCGCGGCGTGTCGATCGAAACGGCCGTGGCCGGCATCGATCGCGCGCTCGCGGACGCCGAGCGGCGCGGACTCACGAGCAAGCTGATCCTGTGTTTTCTGCGCCACTTGCCGGAAGAGGACGCGCTCGCGACGTTCGACGCCGCGCTGCCGCTCTTTTCGCGCTATCCGCGGCTCATCGGCGTGGGGCTCGATTCGTCGGAGCGCGGGCATCCGCCGTCGAAATTCGAGCGCGTGTTCGCGAAGGCGCGTGAGCAAGGGCTGAAGCTCGTCGCGCACGCGGGCGAGGAAGGGCCGCCGTCGTATGTGTACGAGGCGCTCGACCTGCTGAAGGTCGATCGCGTCGATCATGGCGTGCGCAGCATCGAAGACCCCGCGCTCGTCGCGCGGCTCGCGAGCGCGCGCGTCGCGCTGACCGTCTGCCCGCTGTCGAACCTGAAGCTGTGCGTATTCGACGACCTGACGAAGCACACGCTGAAGGCGCTGCTCGACGAGGGCGTCGCGGTCACGGTGAATTCGGACGACCCCGCGTACTTCGGCGGCTACGTGAACGACAACTACGCGGCGACGATCGACGCGCTGAAGCTCGACGACCGCGAGGTGTACACGATCATCCGCAACGGGTTCGACGCGTCGTTCGTGACGCCGGACGAACGCGCCGCGATGATCGCAAAACTCGACGCGTGGTGGCGCGCCGGCCCGTCCGCGTGAAGCGCCGGATACGACCTGACTTCGGAGAACGCGTCTCATGACCCAATCGGCGTGGCGCGCCAGACTGCTGACGTTCACCGGCGACCCGGCCGCGTCGCCCGACGCCGTCGTCTATCACGACGACGGCGTGGTGATCGTCGAGAACGGCCACGTCAGCGCATCGGGCGCGTGGGCATCGCTCGCCGCGCAACTGCGCGACGACGCAACGATCCACGACCGGCGCGACAAGCTGATCGTGCCCGGCTTCATCGACACGCACATCCATTTCCCGCAGACCGACATGATCGCGTCGCCGGCGCCGGGTCTGCTGTCGTGGCTCGACACGTACACGTTTCCGACCGAGCGCCGCTTCGAGGACCGCGATTACGCAGACGAAGTCGCGCGCTTTTTCATCGACGAGCTGCTCGCGTGCGGCACGACGACCGCGCTCGTCTATTGCACCGTGCACCCGCAGTCGGCCGACGCCCTCTTCGCCGCGAGCCACGCGCGCAATCTGCGGATGGTGGCCGGCAAGGTGCTGATGGACCGCCACTGCCCCGCGTTCCTGCGCGACACCGCGCAGTCGGGCTACGACGACAGCGCCGCGCTGATCGCCCGTTGGCACAATCGCGGCCGCCAGCACTACGCGCTGACGCCGCGCTTCGCGCCGACGTCGACCGAAGCGCAGCTCGAAGCGTGCGGCGCGCTCGCGCGCGCGCATCCGGACGTGTTTATCCAGAGCCACGTCGCGGAGCATCCCGACGAGGTGAAGTGGGTCGCCGACCTGTTCCCCGGCCATCGCAGCTATCTCGACGTGTACGACCACTATGGGCTGCTGCGCCGGCGTGCGGTGTACGGCCACTGCATCTGGCTCGACGGCGACGACCGCGCGCGGATGGCACAGACCGGCGCGCTCGCCGCGCACTGCCCGACGTCGAATCTGTTTCTCGGCAGCGGGCTGTTCGACTTCGACAAGGCCGCTGAAAGCGGAATGCCCGTGTCGCTCGCAACGGACGTCGGCGGCGGCACGTCGTTCTCGATGCTGCAGACGATGAACGAGGCGCACAAGGTCGCGCGCATGGGCGGCCATCATCTGGGCGCGACGCGGATGTTCTGGCTCGCGACCGCGGGCGCGGCCGCCGCGCTCGACCTCGACGACAGGATCGGCACGCTCGCCGCCGGCAGCGAAGCCGATTTCGTCGTGCTCGACCCCGCCGCGACGCCGCTGCTCGCGCGCCGCACCGCGCGGCCCGAATCGCTCGAAGAACTGCTGTTCGCGTTCGCGACACTCGGCGACGATCGCGCCGTGTTCGAAACCTGCGTCGCCGGCGAGCGCGTGCACGGCCGCGACGATCGCGTGCGTCGCGCTTGAGCCGCGCTTGAGCCGCGCTTGAGCCGCCGCTCGCACAGGCGCGAGGCCGGCAAAGCGCGCCAAACCCCCGTGCTATAATCCGCCGCTCATTGGGGAGTAGCCGCCCCGCTCCGTGTCGCGCAAGCGCCTTCGAACCACGTTCAAGCCGCCAGCGACCGCACACGGACCGCGGGGGCGCCTGTCAACACACTTGGCCTTCGCGGCCATGGCAGGTGCAGCCTCTGGCCTGGCGAGACCGATGATCGATGATCCGCCGCAACAGGGCCCGGTGGATCGTCGGTCGTCGCTCGCACCTTTCTTGGCCCGAGGAAACATCAAAACGTGGAACACGCCTTTCTGGTCTCGGCCAGCGCCGTCGCACTCGCCGAAATCGGCGACAAGACCCAGTTGCTTTCGCTCATCCTCGCGGCCCGCTATCGCAAGCCGCTACCGATCATCCTCGGCGTACTCGTCGCGACGCTCGTCAACCATGCAGGCGCCGGCGCACTCGGCGCATGGCTCGGCGCGCTGATCACACCGGGAATCATGCGCTGGGCGCTCGCCGCTTCATTCGTCGCGATGGGCTTGTGGATTCTCGTGCCGGACAAGCTCGACGAGGGCGAGACGAACGTGAACCGCTCTCATCTCGGCGTATTCGGCACGACGCTCGTCACGTTCTTCCTCGCCGAGATGGGCGACAAGACGCAGATCGCGACCGTCGCGCTCGCCGCGCGCTTTCAGGACTTCTTCGGCGTGGTGGCGGGCACGACGCTCGGCATGATGCTCGCGAACGTGCCCGCGATCCTGCTCGGCGACCGCTTCGCGCACAAGCTGCCGACGAAACTCGTGCACGGCATCGCGGCCGTGCTGTTCATCGTGCTCGGCGCGTTCGCGCTGTTCGGCGGCGGGTTCTAGGCGGGTTTATCGCCATTGCCGCGCGGCGCGCGCCGCTCAGTGCGCAGGCGCCGCAGCCGGCGCGGCATTCGTGGGATTCGCCGGTGCCGTCGGCGCCGCATGACCGGGCGACACCTCGTTCGGCGCGCTGCCGCCGCTGCCCGCCGGCAGCCGCACCGTGCGGACCGCGCCGTTCTCCATCGGGAAATCCGCGAGCGCGCTGCGCACCAGATACGGCATCACGCGCACGAGCGACGGCTCGTCGCCGGACGTGCGCGCCGTCACGTTGTACACCTCGCGGCCGCCTTCGCGCTCGGTGATGCGAATGCCGAGCACGTGCGAATACAACGGCACCGTCTGACTCACGTACGCCGGCGGAAACGGCCCCCACGGCCCCCACGGATTGAACCCGCCCCAGTACGGTCCCGGCCACGGGCTGAACGCTACCGGCTGCGGCACCAGCACCTGATCGGTGCGCGAGCCATACGCGAGCGCCACCAGATACCGTGCGTGCGATTCGTCGACGAGCCGGAACGCGTGCATCGCGAGTTCGCTCGACACGAACTGCTCGTAGGTCCCCTGCTCGATGCTGTTCTGCTGCGCGGGACTGCGCGTGAACGCATACGTGCGCGTCGCGTCGCTGCCGCTCCACGCGGAAAACGCGATGACGTCGCTCGTCACGTAGGTCGTGCAGCCGGACAGCAGCGCGGCGCAGGCAGCAAACAGTATCGCGGCAACGCGAATCCGGGAAGTCGATCGATAGCGCATCATGGCAGGTTGTGTGTACGTGGAAGCCCTGCCGCGGCGCGCGCAATGCATCGCGCGTTCATCGTCGGCGGCACGGGTGGTCCGATGATACGCCGCCCGCTTGACCGACGGCTTGCAGGCATGTGCGCAACGGCGGTTTTTCGCGGCTCCACGACGCCGCGCACGGACGACGTGCGCGTTTTGTACAATGGTCCGATCCGTCGCCCCGCGCCATGTGTTTCCCGCGGGCCAGCATCCACGATGCGTTGCGCCTTTCGGTTTGCCCTTTCCATCATGTCCGACACCGCTACCCCCAACGTGATCCGTCGCGCCGACTACGCGCCCCCCGCCTTCCTGATCGACACCGTCGCGCTCGAATTCGACCTCGTGCCCGAGCGCACCGTCGTCGTCAGCACGCTGCGCGTGCGCCGCAATCCGGCTGCCACGCGCGCGCCGCATCTGGAACTGATGGGCGAGCAGCTCGAATTCATCGGCGCGACGCTCGACGGCGAGCCGCTCGCGAACGTGCGCGCACACGAGCACGGCCTCACGATCGAGAACGTGCCCGACGCGTTCGAACTGACGCTGACCGGCGCGTGCAATCCCGCCGCGAATACGACGCTGTCGGGTCTCTACATGTCGAGCGGCAACTTCTTCACGCAGTGCGAAGCCGAAGGCTTTCGCCGCATCACGTGGTTCCTCGATCGCCCCGACGTGATGGCGACGTACACGGTCACGCTGCGCGCGGACAAGACCGCATATCCGGTGCTGCTGTCGAACGGCAATCTCGTCGATGAGGGCGAGCTGCCCGACGGCCGCCATTTCGCGCGCTGGGAAGACCCGTTTGCGAAGCCGAGCTATCTGTTCGCGCTCGTCGCGGGCAAGCTCGTCGCGCTCGAAGAGCGGATCACGACCGGCTCGGGCAAGGAAAAACTGCTGCAGGTGTGGGTCGAGCCGCATGACCTCGACAAGACCCGCCATGCGATGGATTCGCTGATCAATTCGATTCGCTGGGACGAGCGGCGCTTCGGCCTCGAGCTCGATCTGGACCGCTTCATGATCGTCGCGGTCAGCGATTTCAACATGGGCGCGATGGAGAACAAAGGCCTCAACATCTTCAATACGAAGTACGTGCTCGCGAACCCGGAAACCGCAACCGACACGGATTTCGCGAACATCGAAGCGGTGGTCGGCCATGAGTATTTCCATAACTGGACGGGCAACCGTGTGACCTGCCGCGACTGGTTCCAGTTGAGCCTGAAGGAAGGCCTGACGGTGTTCCGCGATCAGGAATTCTCCGCCGACATGGCCGGCGGCAATCAGACTAACGGCGACAGCAGCAACGGCAGCGACGCCGCGGCGCGCGCCACCAAGCGCATCGAGGACGTGCGGGTGCTGCGCCAGATGCAGTTTGCCGAAGACGCCGGCCCGATGGCACACCCGGTACGGCCGGAAAGCTACGTCGAGATCAACAACTTCTACACGATGACAGTCTATGAGAAAGGCTCGGAAGTTGTGCGGATGTACCAGACACTATTCGGCCGCGACGGCTTTCGGCGCGGCATGGACCTGTACTTCAAGCGGCACGATGGACAGGCGGTGACCTGCGACGATTTCCGCCATGCGATGGCCGATGCGAACGGGCGCGACCTCGCGCAATACGAGCGCTGGTATAGCCAGGCCGGTACGCCGCGCGTGACGGTCGTCACCGCTTACGATGCGGCGCAGCGGCGCTACCGCGTGACGCTGACGCAAGGCTACGGCGACGCATCGCCGGCGGCACGCGAAACGCAGCAGGGGCCGCTGCTGATTCCGTTTGCGATCGGCCTGATCGGCGCGGATGGGCGCGATCTGCCGCTCAGGCTCGAAGGCGAACCGCAGGCCAGCGCGGCGACCACGCGCGTGCTCGAATTCAGCGCCGCCGAGCAGACCTTCACGTTCGTCGACGTCGCGGAAAAGCCGCTGCCGTCGCTGCTGCGCAATTTCTCGGCGCCGGTGATCGTCGAATACGACTACACAGGCGACGAACTCGCGTTCCTGCTGGCGCACGACAGCGATCCGTTCAACCGTTGGGAAGCCGGCCAGCGACTCGCGACACGCGAACTGCTGACGCTGGCCGACCATGCGGCGGCCGGCGCGCCGCTGCAGATCGACGCGGCCGTGGTCGACGCGTTCGGCCGCGTGCTCGCCGACGAAACGCTGTCGCCGGCGTTTCGCGAACTGGCGCTGATGCTGCCTTCCGAGACATACCTTGCCGAGCAGATGGCCGAATCGAATCCGGCGGCCGTGCATCGCGCGCGGCAATTCCTGCGCAAGCGGCTCGCCAACGCGTTGCGCGACCAGTGGCTCGCGCTTTACGAGCGCCATCAGACGCCCGGCGACTATCAGGCGACGCCTGAAGCGTCGGGCCACCGCGCGCTGAAGAACCTCGCACTCGCCTACCTCGCCGAGCTCGACGATCCGCGCGACGCGGTGCGGCTCGCAGCGGCGCAATACGCGGCGGCGAACAACATGACCGATCGCGCGGCCGCGCTGTCGACGCTGCTGGCCGCTGCGGCAGCCGACTCTGGCACCGGCGAGGCGCAGCAGGCGCTCGACGACTTCTATCGGCGCTTCGAAAAGGAACCGCTGGTGATCGACAAGTGGTTCGCGCTGCAAGCCACCCAGCGCGGCACGCCGCAGCGCCCGGTGATCGACATCGTGCGCCGGCTGATGTCGCATCCGGCGTTCAACCTGAAGAACCCGAACCGTGCGCGCTCGTTGATCTTCAGCTTCTGCGCGGCCAACCCGGCGCAGTTCCACGCGGAAGACGGCTCCGGCTACGCGTTCTGGGCCGAACAGGTGATCGCGCTCGATGCACTGAACCCGCAGGTGGCGGCGCGTCTCGCGCGCTCGCTGGAACTGTGGCGCCGCTTCACGCCGGCGCTGCGCGAACAGATGCGCGCAGCGCTGCAAAAAGTCGCGAACGAAGTGAAGTCGCGCGACGTGCGCGAGATCGTCGAGAAGGCGTTGGCCTGATCGTTCCGATCGAGTTTTTCGCAGTATCGAAGCCGGCACTCGTTGCCGGCTTTTTTGTTTGCGCGCAGGTCGCTCCGCCCACCCGGCCCTGGCCGTTTGGACGACTGTTCAGCGCCGCGCGAAGAGCACAAAGTAAACGCACCCGAATAACACTTCACATTTAACGCCGTGCGTTATACAATACCTATGATTTCAAGTTTTGGCGATAAGGCCACAGCACTGATTTTTACAGGCGGCTTCGCGCGTTCGCTGCCCCCTCATATTCAACCCATCGCATATCGCAAGCTGCAGATGATCGATGCGGCCACATGCGTAGCCGATCTGTCGTTGCCACCGGGCAATCGGCTCGAGTCGCTGCATGGAGAACTGGGCGGACAGTGGAGCATTCGCATCAACAACCAGTGGCGCATCTGCTTTTGTTTTGACGATGGCGAGGCATCGAACGTATGCATCGTCGACTATCACTGATTCGAACGGAGAACCGTATGGTTATCAAACGCTCCGAGCTGGAACGCACGGATTTTTCTGACATCGCCACCGGCGAGCGCATCGCCGCCGTTCATCCGGGCGAGGTATTGCGCGCGGAGTTTCTCGATCCGCTCGGCATGTCGGTCAATGCGTTGGCGCTGGCGTTGCGCGTGCCTGCTCCGCGCATCAACGACGTCGTGCGCGGCAAGCGCGCGGTGTCGCCGGAAACCGCGCTGCGCCTCGCGCGTTATTTCGGCACGAGTCCGCTGTTCTGGATGAACCTGCAGATCGCCTACGACCTGCGTGTCGCCACCGAGGCGTCGGCTACACAGATCGAGCGCGAGGTCGAGCCGCTGCCGGCGCGCGAAAGGCCGAAGCAACCGAAAACCCAGGCGGCGCAGTCGCGTGCCGTGGCGCTCGCGGCCAGTGCCGCACGGCGCGTCGCGGCGGCGTAGCCGGCCGGCACGAGCAGGCTCGCCGGCCGGCTATCCGTACGGCCACAAACCGCAAGCGTAGTGCTGTGACGCCGTCGTGACGGTACGCGGGGCATTTTGCGCCGTGCATTTTGTTAACACGGTAACCGGCATGCAAGCGGGTAAAATCGCGCTATTCCCATTGCCTTCCGGAGTACAGCAATGTCACTGCAACGTCGTACCACACTCACGAAGTATCTGATCGAGCAGCAGCGAGAAAACAATAATCTGCCGGCAGATCTGCGTCTTTTGATCGAAGTCGTTGCGCGCGCGTGCAAGGCAATCAGCTATCACGTCAGTAAAGGCGCGCTTGGCGAAGCGCTCGGCACGGCCGGCAGTGAAAACGTGCAAGGCGAAGTGCAGAAGAAGCTCGATATCCTGTCGAACGAAATCCTGCTCGAAGCGAACGAATGGGGCGGCAATCTGGCGGGCATGGCGTCCGAAGAGATGGAACAGTTCTTCCCGATTCCGGCCAACTATCCGCGCGGCGAATATCTGCTTGTGTTCGATCCGCTGGACGGCTCGTCGAACATCGACGTCAACGTATCGATCGGCACGATCTTCTCGGTGTTGCGTTGCCCGGACGGCCAGCAGCCTACCGAGCAATCCTTCCTGCAGCCCGGCACGCAACAGGTCGCCGCGGGCTACGCGGTGTACGGACCGCAATCGGTTCTGGTGCTGACCACCGGCAACGGCGTGAACTGCTTTACGCTCGATCGCGAACTGGGCTCGTGGGTGCTGACGCAAAGCGACATGCGTATCCCGGTCGAAACGCGCGAGTATGCAATCAACTCGTCGAACTCGCGCCACTGGTACGAACCGGTTCAGCAGTACATCGACGAACTGAACGCTGGCAAGGACGGCCCGCGTCAGGTCGATTTCAATATGCGCTGGATCGCATCGATGGTTGCGGACGTGCATCGCATTTTGAATCGCGGCGGCATCTTTATGTATCCGGCCGACAAGCGTACGCCGGATCGCCCCGGCAAGCTGCGCCTGATGTACGAGGCCAATCCGATGGCGTTTATCGTCGAGCAGGCGGGCGGCGCGGCCACCAATGGCGAGAAGCGCATTCTCGATATTGATCCGAAATCGCTCCATGAACGCGTTGCCGTGTTCCTCGGCTCGAAGAACGAAGTCGACCGCGTGACCCGCTACCATCTCGAGACAAAAAAATAAACGAGGGGCTTGCCAAGCCGACAAAGAAGTCCCTATAATCGCGTTTCCCTGATGCCGGAATAGCTCAGACGGTAGAGCAGCGCATTCGTAATGCGAAGGTCGGGGGTTCGATTCCTCTTTCCGGCACCACAAGGCTTCACGCAAAACGCCCAGTCAATTCGACTGGGCGTTTTGTTTTCTGGCTTTATTCGCTGCGGGGGCTTTTTGCCTGCCTACCTGCTTGCTTACGCTCTGCACAAGCAAGCAGATCGAGCAATCAAAGGCCAAGCTACTCGCGATCGGCCCGCTGTCGCCGCCACCGATCCAGTACATCCGGCGACAGCAAACCGCTCTCCCCCTGCCGCGTTCCACGCGCATCGATCAGCAGCGTGCGCGGCAGCTCGCCGCGCCAGCTGGTATCGAGCGCGCGACGCAGCTTGTCCGGAATCGCTTCCGCATTCGCGTGCCGCGCCGTGTGCGGCGGCAGCTGCATCGTCGCCAACACCTGCTCGAGCATTGGTGCGTTGTCGTCGAACGAATCCATCGCGACCATCGTCAGCCGCACGTCGGGATGCTTCGTCTGCCACGCGACAATGCGCTCGACATTTTCACGGCAATAGCTGCAGTCGAGCGACCAGATCTCGACGATCTGCGGCTTGCCCGGCGTCTGGGCCAACATATGACCGACGTCGGCCGCGTATAGGGGCTGCAACTGCGGGGGCTGCAACTGCGGGGGCTGCAACTGCGGTAGCTGCAACTGCGGTAGCTGCAACTGCGGCGGTAGCTGCGGCTGCGCAGCCTGGGCCGCCGGCCATGCCGGGCAACAGAGCCACAACGCGATCAGCAACAGGAACACTCGCGTCATTTCCACTCCTCATCGGTCGGCAGCAGCATGTAGCCGTCGTATTGCGTGCGCCACGACAGATACACTCGTCCCGCATCGTCGATCAGTTGTGGGTTGTCGCTGCCGCCCGCGGTCTGCGCCAACTCGCGCGGCGCACTCCAATGCCGGCCGCCGTCGTCGGAACGACGTACGAGGATGCGCATCGTGTCGCCGTCGAAGTCCTTCCATGCCAGCCAGAGCGTGCTGCCGCTCGCGAGCAACGCCGCATGCGACGCCTGTGTGCCTGCACTGCCGGTTGCCGCGAACGCCCAACGCTCGCCGTCCGGTTTGCCGTTCGCGTCGAGCCGCGAGTAGTACACATCGGCCCGGCCGTTCACGACACTGAACCACGCCATATGACGCATGCTGACCGCGAGCGCATGGTCGCGGATCTGCACCGAAAACACGTTGCGCCACAGTGCCTGCACCCGCCCTTCGCCATCGAGCGCCAGCGCGATCTGGCAGCACTCGCAGGTGTGGTCGACTATCTTTCGCTCGGTAGCGAAGGATCGCCCGCCGTCGCTCGACACCGCGTAGTAGAT
>DATJJN010000005.1:0-3415 GCA_035492135.1 Paraburkholderia sp.
CTTCGCGCGCGACTTCAGGTACGCGTCGTCGAGCATCTGTTCGGGCGTGACCTCCATCGAGCGCGGATCGGCGACGTACTGGTAGACGTCGGCGAACGCGAGCTTCATCGCTTCGATCTGCAGGTGCTGCGATTCGATGCCGTCAACCCGCAGCGCGCCTACGTCGAACTGTTCGAGAATGCCGAGCGCGATCAGTGCGGCGATGCCCTGGCCGTTCGGCGGAATTTCGTGCACCGTGTGGCCGCGATAGTCCTTGCTGATCGGCTCGACCCAGTCGACGCGATAGTTGCGCAGATCGTCCATCGTGAGCGCGCCGCCGCCCTGGCGCGAAAACGCGGCGATCTGTTCGGCGATCTCGCCTTCGTAGTACGCGCGCGGGCCCTGCTCGGCGAGATTGCGCAGCGTCTTCGCGTGCCCGGGGAAGCGCACCAGTTCACTCACTTCCGGCGCGCGGCCACGCGGCATGAACGTCTCGGCGAAGCCCGGCTGGTCCTTCAGTTCCGGCACAGCGGCCGCCCACTTGTACGCAACGACGCTCGCCACCGCATGGCCGCGCTCGGCGATTTCGATCGCCGGCTCCATCAGGTCGGCAAACGGCAGCGTGCCGAACTTCTGATGCAGCGCCTCCCAGCCTGCGATTACACCCGGCACCGTCACCGCATCCCAGCCGCGCTTGGGCTGCTTCGCGAGACCGTTTTCCTCACCGTACTTACGCTTGAAGTAATCGACGTTCCACGCGGCGGGCGACACGCCCGACGCGTTCAGCCCATGCAGCTTCGCGCCGTCCCAGACGAGCGCGAACGCGTCACTGCCGAGGCCGCACGAAACCGGCTCGACGACCGTGATCGCCGCGGCCGCGGCAATCGCCGCATCGACGGCGTTGCCGCCTTTCCACAACATCCGCAAGCCGGCTTGTGCGGCAAGCGGGTGGGACGTCGAAACGATGTTGCGCGCGAACACCGGCAAACGGGGTGTTGGATACGGGTTTTGCCAATTGAAACGTGTCATTGAAAAACTCAAACGAGAGTAATGAGGGGGCCGTCGGCCCATTGAGGCGGTGACGGACTCGGGTTACGACTCGCGCGGATCGAGCGCATCGCGCAGGCCGTCGCCGAGCAGGTTGAAACCGAGCACGGCCAGAAAGATCGCGATGCCCGGGAAAATCGACATCCACGGCGCCTGACTGACAAAATCCTTCGCGGTGTTGAGCATCGAACCCCACGACGGCGCCGGCGGCAGCTGGCCGAGCCCGAGAAACGACAGGCTCGCTTCGGCGATGATCGCGGTCGCGATCGTCAGGCTTGCCTGCACGATGATCGGCGGTAGCACGTTCGGCAGGATGTACCGCACGATGATCCGCGCGTGGCCGAGGCCGATTGCCCGCGCGCCTTCGACGTATTCCTCGGCCTTCACGGTGATCGCCTGGCCGCGCGTCAGCCGGACGAAGCGCGGCATCGCGGAGATGCCGATCGCGGCCATTGCGTTGGTCAGGCTCGGTCCGAGGAACGCGGCGAGCGCGATGGCGAGGATCAGGAACGGAATCGACAGCAACGCATCGGCGATTCGCGAGATCACTCCGTCGACGAGCTTGCCGAAATAGCCGGCCAGCAAGCCGAGCGGCACGCCGATCACGACCGCAATGCCGACCGACACGACGCCCGCCAGCAGCGACGCGCGCGCGCCCCACAGCAGACGGCTCAGCACGTCGCGGCCGAGTTCGTCGGTGCCGAACCAGTGCACGGCAGAAGGCGCCTGCCGCACGGTCATGAAGCTCGCCTGCACCGGGTCGTAATGCGACAGCCACGGCGCGAATACCGCCATCAGGACGATGAGCAGCACGAGCGCCGCGCCGAACACGGCGGCGCGATTGCGCATGAACTTGGCGATTCCACGACGCTTGCGGCGCGGCAGTACGGTCGTCTGCGACGCAGCGGCCGACGCGTGAACGGGGTTGGCGGAAGTAGCCATCAGCTGCGTCTCAGTCGGGGATTGAGGAGGACGTACAGCACGTCGGCGCACAGGTTCACGACGATGAAGCACAGCGCGGTGACGAGCACGACACCCTGCACGACCGCGTAGTCGCGATTGAACACGGCATCGACGATGAGCTTGCCGAAACCGGGGATCGTGAAAACCTGCTCGGTCAGCACCGCACCCGCGAGCAGTTCGCCGAACAGCAGCGCGAGCACCGTGACAATAGGAACCAGCGCGTTGCGAAAAGCGTGCTTGACGACGACGGTGCCGCGCAGCAGCCCCTTGGCACGCGCGGTCCGAATATAGTCGGTGCGCAGCACGCTCAGCATCGCGCTGCGCGTGTGGCGCATCAATTGCGCGCCGAGCGAGGCGCCGAGCACGAACGCGGGCATCAACATGGTCTTGATGCTGAGCCAGAAGTCTTCGGCCGGCGACACGTAGCCGGACGACGGCAGCAGGTGCCAGCGCACCGAGACGATGAAGATCAGCATGATCCCGAGCCAGAAGTTCGGGATCGACATGCCGGACAGCGCGAAGATGTTCGCGCCGTAATCGAGCGCGCCGCCGCGGCTTGCGGCGGAGATGACGCCGGCCGGAATGCCGATGCCGATCGCGAAGATCATCGCCATCGCCGCGAGCTGCAGTGTGACCGGCAGCTTCTGCGCGATCAGCGACGTCACCGGCACGTCGGTGCGCAGCGACGCGCCGAGATCGCCATGCACGACGTCACGAACCCACAGTGCGTACTGCGTCGGCACCGGTTCGTCGAGGTGGTACTTGACGCGCAACGACGCGATCAACTGTGGATCCTGATCTTCCCCGGCCATGGCCATCACCGGATCGCCGGGCAGCAGCTTCTGCAGGCCAAAGATCAGCATCGACACGAGAATCAGCGTCGGAATGGCGACCAGCACGCGATTTGCAATGATCTGCAGCATGATCGCTCAGCCCTTGACACTGACGCCGCGTAGGCGGATCAGGCCGTCGGGATAGGGCGTGAAGCCTTGCACCTTCTTCGACAGTTCGAACGGCCACGGCTGGCTGTAGACGTAGATGATCGGATCGTCGTCGGCGAGCAGCCTGGACGCCGCGTCGTACTGCGTTTTGCGGTCCGCGGCGGTCAGCTTCACGCGCGCGGCGTCGAGCAGCTGGTCGACTTCGGCGTTGCAGTAATGCGCGTAATTGAGGTTGCCGGCGCACGTGTTGAACTGATGCAGGTTGCCGTCCGGATCAACACGGCCCGACCAGCCGAGGTACATCGCCTCGAAGTCGCCGCTGTGCGCGGCATTGAGCTCGGTCGCATAGTCGGTCGGCCGCAGCTTCAGGTTAAAGCCGGCTTCGCCGACCATCGCCTGCATCATCTGCACGATCTGGCTCGACACCGTGTTGTTGGGGTAAGTGAACTCCATGTCGACGTGCTCGTGGCCCGCCGCCTTCAGCA
>DATJJN010000006.1:0-30621 GCA_035492135.1 Paraburkholderia sp.
GCCACGGCACCGAGCAGCGCATCAGGGTCGACAGTTCGAGATGGACGTGCCATTCATGCACCGAAAGTAAAAAAGCCTGACTGGCGCCAGGCGAATCCACCGACGTAAGTCGTTGGAGGAGACACGTTCAGGATTGCCGCGTCCGGCGCCCGGTACGCGGACTGTAAAGCCGCCGTGAGCTACCCCGTTGAAATGACGGGTCAGGTGCGTCACGTCAAGATGATCCCCGAGCGCGATGTGTATCGCCTGTCATGCGCTCGAAGCTCTTCGCCGCAACACGCTTCGAAGAGTGGGTTGTCGGCGAAGTTCTTCCGTCGCAAAATTTCTCCTGCGCATGGATTGTGTATTCGTGTGTAGTGTGTATAATTACACACATGAACAGCGCAGACCTTATCCGACTCCTGAAAGCCGATGGCTGGTTCCTGGTGAACACCGTTGGTTCGCACAACCAGTTCAAGCATGCGACGAAGGCGGGCAAGGTCACGGTGCCCCACCCCAAGAAAGATCTGCCGATCGGCACCGTGCGCAGCATCCTGAAACAAGCCGGTCTGAAATGACCGGCAGTATTTAAGGAGGAGCAAATGCTCTATCCACTGTATGTCCACGTGGGCGACGAAAAGCACGCTCACGGCGTAACGTTCCCGGACTTCCCGGGTTGCTTCGCTGCTGCGGACAACTGGGAAGATCTCCCCGCGGCGGTCCAGGAAGCCGTCGAGGCGCACTTCCTCGGCGAAGAAGGGCCGGTGCCCGAACCTTCCGCGCTTGAGGACTTGACTCGCAATTCTGAATACGAGGGCGGCGTCTGGATGATCTTCGATATTGACTTGTCGAAGATCAACTCCAAGGCGATGCGGCTCAACATCAGCCTGCCCGAACGACTTGTTCAGCAGATCGACGCGGCCGCGCGAGAAAGAAAACTCTCGCGATCGGCCTTTCTTGCGCTCGCCGCCGAGCACGAGATGGCAGCCGCCAATTAATCCGCCGGGTGCGCCGGCATCATGGAGATCGCATGAAACGAAACGCCTGCGCTCGCGCTCTCGGGGATGGCATTGTCAGGGCGTCCCCGACAGTCGCTGCGGACTCTCACCGGTCATGATCCGGGACAATGCCATCCACGAAAGGCCCGACTCAACAAGCGATCATTTGCTGCGAGCCGCTAAGGGTCTGCATTCAATGCAGACCCTTGTCATCCTTGTCGAGCTTGCGAATTACCGGAATGACCTCGTGCCTCGCCCTCCTGTGCTCGACCGCCTTTGCTCCGAGCTTGGTACTGCCGAGAATGGCGGAATACAGGCACGACTCGCTGATGACAATGACGCCCCTGCCGCCCGTCTGCGGACCCAAACCGCCGATTTGGCGGTTTGACTTTTCGTCTTCGTCGAGGTGACGCGTCATGGCTTCGGCATCTGAGTAATCGAGAGCGGCCAGCGCTGATCTCTGGCATGAATTGATTCCGCAAGTCGGCAATTCCTAGAGCTTGCATCTCCGAGCGCGTCAGCCCACGCATTCGCTCTCACGTCATGGCGCCCGGTGCTGCGAATTCCGGGCCGCTGGGGTTTTAGCCCCACGCTCTCTCAGTCTCTGAGCTACGCCATGCGTGAGAGGGCTGGTTACGCCAGCCACGCGAAAGGCTTTACGTGCCATTCAGACCGAACGGCATTTGTCGGGCCGTCACATCGCCGGATCTATCGCCGGGAGTCCGTTGCACGTTACGGATCGTGCGTCCGCCTGATCTTGCGGCCGATTACCTTGCACAAGCCTTTGCCCACTCGTCGCACCACTGCAAGATGAGCCAGTGTGCGCGGTCGCATTCGCTCTCGCGGCTGCGCTCTCTGTCGGCCGACTGCAGCCACCGGTGCGGTTATCTATGGCACGCTGATCGTGAATGCTGATCGGCTTGTCCGAGCGCCACTCCGTGTACTCATCGTCGGTGGCGAAGTTCTTGTAGAAGCCCCGCTGGCCGCCCACCCATAAAAGATACGCGCCGTTCTGTCGGTTCGGTTTGTCTTCCGTGGGGCAGCGATACCACTTCCCATCCGACACGATGCGCCTCGGCATCAGCCCGTGCGCGATTAGAGCCTGTTCAAAGTTCATGCGGCCTTTTTGCGTGCATTGCGATTACGCGCCCAATACGCTTTGTCCATGTTTTCGAGCTTGCGTCGTACTTCGGACGACAGCTTGCCCGGCACTGTCTTGTAGAAATCCGCCTTTGCCATCTGACCGGTTAACTGGATGAACATCGCGTACGCCTTGACTCTGGCGCGGTCGGGGGCATCCGGATAACCGTCTGAATCGACAGGATCTGTGCGCGCTCGTAGGGCCGGTAGAGATGGTGTTTTTGCTGCACGACGCCATGCGCCACCTTGAACTGAAAAAATGTGCTGGACGTCTGGTCGACGAGGTTTTCCCGGTCGACGACGAAATGCGAACGCTTGCCGCGGTTCGAGGACAGGTAGGCAATGCACGTCGAGATGCGCGTCTTCCCCGAGCCGGTCGGCGAACAGAGAAGCACATTTCGCGCGCCGTTCTCGTACGCCTCGCGAATGCGCAACACGGCTTCGATCTGATACTCCCGCAACCCGAAGTGTTTGAATGCAGCCTGCTCTTCTGGCGTGACGGGCCTCATGTCTTCATCGCCTTCAGCAATTTGACCGCCGTTACGACATCACGGTCGAACTTCACGTCCAGGATCTTGCGCAATTCTGCGAACTTGGAGCCGAACCACTTCAGCGCCTTTTGCTTCTCTTCGAGCGCGGAAACCTTTCCCTCGGCGTTTAACAACAGTTGCGTCAACCTGTGAATCTCGGCGCCCGTGTCGTTCGCGGCCAGAGAATCGATCTCGCTCGACAGCACACTGACACGCTTTTGCAGCGCTTCGATCTCAGCGTAAGGGTCGTCATCAAGCGGTGAGGACTGCTCATCGCTGGCGGCGTGCGAATTCGCGCTTTCGGTGCCGGCCTCGGCGTCACGTCTTTCTGTCTCGACGTGGGTCGACCGAATCTGTTTGACGGCGTTGGGCAGACTGATTTCGCCGTGCGCAACGCGTTTCGCCAGCTCCGGGTCGGCTTTGGCGACGCGATCGGCCCGCTTTTGCGTGGGGATACTCGCGCCAGATTGCGCAGCCCGATCGGCGACAGTCGCTAATGGGATCACGTGATCCGATTTCGGCTTGCCGACGGCTTGGGCCTTCACCCAGTCCTGCGCGCTTGCGACGATCGCCGCTTGCTGGCCCGGCGTCAGGTGCCGGCGCTTGAGATTGACCGACAGCACATACGAGAGCAGATCATAGTCGCCGAAATCTGTTTCATCGATCAGTGGCTCAATGCCAAGTTCGATGCAGGCGCGATACCGGTTTCCGCCGTCGAGAATCATGCCGCCCTGGACGACGATCGGCTGAAGCTGACCGTTCGCTTCGATGTCGGCCTTCAGCGCTTCGAAGTCAGCGCCTTCAAGGCGCGGAAACAGAGTGCAAAGTGGGTGAAGTTCAAGTTTGTCCGACGACATCAGACGCCCCCTACCAACGCATCGAAATCTGTTTCATTGCCGCAGAACCATGTCGTCTTTTCCGTGAAATGGCGAGGGTTCCTGCTTTCGCCAGTAGAATTTTGGTCACCACAACCTTTCACTGCCATCACTGGAGGAACCCTCATGGACAAAGAAAATCCGGACATCAACGAATTGATCGTCAGGCTGCAAGCGCGCCTAAGTCTTTGCGAGGCCGAGCTGCGCGCGCAGAACGCTTTGATAAAAGCGCTCATCGCGACGCACCTTGGTCCGGACGTCGTTCTCGACGCGTTCGGGCGATATACCGAGCGCAGCGTTTCCGCAGCACTTGCAAGCACCAACGAAGACCAATCAATCGCGGCGTTCGAAAATTTCCGCGACCACTGGCTGGAATGGATCCGGCCGCACGCTGAGGCCGCCCTGCGGCGACAACATCGCTGACGCGCACGCGCATCCTGTCGCAGTACATGTCGATCACGGCCTGCCGCACAGGCTTGACGAGGACGATCGATTCGTCATCGCGCAGATGGGGCACTCGAACGCCAGGCAGCCCACAACAAACTTCGCCGGTAGCTTCGTCTGGTGCCCACAACCAGGGCGCCCAACCCGCCATCGGGTCGGCGCTAGCTACGAGGCGCTTCGCCTCGGTCGCCGCGCGTCTGGCAGACCGGCGCGATGAAGGTTTCACGTACGGGGAACGGACTGGCTTCATGTCAGCCCCCTCGCGGCACGACGCGAGCCATCTTTTCGGCAAGCAGTCGCATGAACAACACATGTGCGAATAGCGCCGGCTTTGCCGCAGCCTGATAATCTTGCGCGAACCGTTGCAGCGATTCGGCCTCTGGCAGAGCCAGCAACTCGTCGAGCCTGCGATTCAAATGGACCACTTCAGACCGGGGATCACTCATGGCGACCTTCGCGATTAAATGCCCGCACTGCTTTCGGGATAACACGTCCTTCACGGTAGCCGGCATCGTCCCCACTCAGCGGCACGATGGACGCGCCAACATGGAAACCTTTGCGACCTGCAACGCTTGCCATCGGGGCGTCTGTGCGACGATCGTCGCCGACGGTCCCGCCCACCTTGCGGACCTTCCGGGCGCGCTGGACAACTATCCGCACCTGACCGTCGGCGAATGGCTGCCGAAGGTACCGGAACCGGATATTCCCGATCACCTGCCGAGCACGGTGCTCCAAGCCTTCATGGAGGCCGAAAAGCTGCGGATTGCCGGATTTCGCGGTCCGGCTGGAAACGCCTATCGCCGCGCACTTGAAGCCGGGCTGAAGGAGGTCGACGCCGGGCTTGCGGGATCGCTTTACGCGAGGATCGAAACGCTGAAGCAACGGGGACAATTGACAACGTCGATGTGCGCTTTCGCCCATCGAATCCGGACGCTCGGTAACGGAGCCAGCCACGAGACGCCCTCCGTCGAAGACGACGAGATCGATGACCTCGCACAGTTCACGAAGCTGTTTTTGCTGTACCAATTCACGCTTCCCGCAATGCTGCCGGTGGAGTGAACAGATCAGTGCGCCCTGTTGGGCGATATGGTTTTCGCGCTCGATATCGCCAAGCCGTGGGCTCCTCTGAAAGTGGAAACCCATCACGACCGCGCCTCCGGATAGAAGAAGGCCAGCAGGTCAGCTCGCGTGAATGGCGCTCGATACGCTTTGCACGCCTCCCACAGGCGCTGCATTTGCGCTGGCCGCGGAATCGCACTCGCATATACCAACTTCACCGTGATATAGGTCTCGGTCGTGCCGGCCAACTCGGCAAAGCGAGCGCGATGCTCTTTCGGCAACGCGCGGAAGAACTCGCGGAAGTTCGTCGGGATGTAGAGAGGTTTGCCCATAGGGGCATAATACAACCTTTACAACCACATGATCAACCCTGTACAACTCTGTTTTATATTTACCTCATGGGTTGTCTTTACTATACTGGCCACATGAAATCAATCCAAGACGTGCGCCGGGAGAACCTCCGCTTCGCGATGGAGGCGCTCGATTACAGTCAGACGGCCCTGGCTCTCAAGATGGGGATCGACAATCCGTCGATCGTGAATCAGCACATCCGTGGCACGAAGAACATCGGCGAAAAGTTCGCGCGACGCTACGAACAAGCGCTTGGAACTGCTGAATACAGCCTCGATCTCGACAAAGACCATCCTTATGGACGCCCCGGGTCGATTAATCGGCAGTCCACCTTGGGGCCACCGAGCGATTACGATCACACGAATCACCCACCGATTTCCTTGATCCGTACCGTACCGGGCTTGAACGATAAGGGGGAGTGGAGATTGCGAGCCGATGGGCGATCGATCGGACATCCGGTCTACGCGGCATATCTGGAGGAACTGGGCGTTTCTATCGAAGACGCGTGGTCGATGACGATGCTCGACGAATCCATGAGGCCCCGTATCGAACCCGGTGATACGTTGGTGCTCGATACGAACAGAGAGCCGATAGCAAGCGGCGCGGTTTATCTGGTGGCCATCGCGGGGGAGACGTGTGTGCGCCGCATCTTTCGCACTCCCGGGGGCGGCGTCCGTTTATCGGCGGATAACCCCGATAAGGCGCGCTTCCCCGAGTGGAACATCCAACTCGAGTCAATGAAGGACCTGCAGATCATCGCGCGCGTCCGCGCGACCAGTGGCCGGGTCTAAAACACAACCAAATATTTTCACCAAAACGGTTGTATTCAACCTTTTAGGCAGTTATAGTACGCCTCAACGTCACCGAAGACCTTGAGGCAGCAATGAACCACCCTTCCCGCCCTGATGCACCGCGCCCCGATCCGATCGAGATCGCGCGGGCCGCACTGCGCGACGCCGCACTGGCTCCCACGGTTTTCGATGCTCTCGATGTGACGGGCGAAGCGCTCCAGCGCGTTGCGGAACTTCTGCGCGCACGGGTATCTGTTCGGGCTTCACATTGCGCGCCAAGGTGCCGACGAACTCCATCTCGCCCTTGAAGAACTCGATCCGCGTCTTGTTCCATTCGTGCTTGCCCATGCCAGGCGAAATCTTCTTTAGATATTCGTCGAATGCATCGCTGAGAGTCTTCTGAACCTTGGAGTACGATCGCCGCCGGCCGGCGTCGATCTCGGCTTCGAGATGCGTCGCCCAGGCGACGGCCTCGGCCTTGGTATCGAACGACTTGGTTTCTCGTATGCCGCCCTTGGCGACCTCGGCGCGCCATGAACTGCCGCGCTTCCTGTATGTGGCCATGCTCCCCGCCCTAGCGTAAATTTGGCGTAAAGCATAGCGGAATTTTGAGAAATTTTGGACCGGTTGAGAGTTGTTTCCGGCTTCGCCGATCGGCCTCTAAGCCTTGTCAGGCGGGGCTTTGGTGGAGATTGTCGAATTTCGACGGAAATTCAGGATTGTGTCGTCGATTCCTGCCGGGGGGACCACGCACAATATCGACGCGCCGACGAAGCCCGTCCCGCCCGGTTGCCCCGCCTTCGTCGCCCCACCTTCCTCGCGCGTACCGCCCGATCCGGGCCGGTCATCAGATAACGCTGAACGCAGAAACCGCCTAATCTTAGGTATCAGGCCATTGTTTTTGCCTCGCGCCGTCTGGATCCGATGCTCTTTCATCGCACTTCGCCGGCCATGCACGATCTACGGCCGGTTCCTCCACGCCATCCGCTGCCCGCGCGGCTCGCCCGCGCCGTGCTGTTCGCGGCGCTGTTCATCGTCTGCGCGGCGGCCGCGGCGCCGGTGGCCGCGAACGCGCCCGCCGCCGCGCCTGCGTCCGTGTCCACCGCCGTGCCCGCGGTCGTCGTGATGACCGTCAACGGCGCGATCGGCCCGGCCAGCGCCGATTTCATCGTCCGCACGCTGTCGCGCGCCGCGCTCTCCCATGCGCCGCTCGCGATCGTTCAGCTCGATACGCCGGGCGGCCTCGACACGTCGATGCGTCAGATCATCAAGGCCATTCTGTCGTCGCCGGTGCCGGTCGCCGTGTTCGTCGCGCCGGCCGGCGCGCGCGCCGCGAGTGCCGGCACCTATATCGTCTACGCGAGCCATTTCGCGGCGATGGCGCCCGGCACCAATCTCGGCGCCGCGTCGCCCGTGCAGCTCGGCATCGGCGCGACGGGCGCACCGGGCGGACCAGGCGCACCACCGGACGCCGCCTCGGGCGCGAACCCCGGCGCAAGCCGCGACGACAACGCGTCGACCGAAACCCGCAAGGCCATGCACGACGCCGCCGCGTACATCCGCGGACTCGCGCAGCTTCGCGGCCGCAACGTCGAATGGGCCGAGCACGCGGTCCGCGATGCGGTGAGCCTGTCGTCGAGCGAGGCGCTCGAGCAGCACGTGATCGACCTGATCGCGACGGACCCGGCCGATCTCGCGCGCCGGCTCGACGGCCGCACCGCGACGACGACGCTCGGCACCGTCCGTGTTTCGACCGCCCACGCGCGGCTCGACTACGTGCGGCCGGACTGGCGCAGCCGCTTCCTCGCGATCATCGCCGATCCGAACGTCGCGCTGATCCTGCTGTCGATCGGCGTCTACGGGCTCTTCTTCGAATTCGCGAATCCCGGTTTCGTGCTGCCCGGCGTCGCCGGCGCGATCTGCCTGCTGGTCGGGCTGTTCGCGATCCAGCTGCTGCCGGTCAACTACGCGGGCCTCGGCCTCGTGCTGCTGGGGCTCGCGTGCCTCGTCGCCGAAGCGTTCCTGCCGACCTTCGGCGTGCTCGGCTTCGGCGGCATCGTCGCGTTCGCGATCGGCGCGCTGATGCTCGTCGACACCGACGCGCCCGGCTACGGCGTGCCGATTCCGCTGATCGCCGGCCTCGCGCTCGGCGGCGCGGCGTTCGTCGCGACGGTGTCGGGCGTCGCGCTGCGCGCGCGGCGACGGCCGGTCGTGACGGGCGCGGAGGCGCTCGTCGGCAGCGTCGGCGTGGTGATCGGCGACGGGCTCGATCCGGCGTCGGCGGCGGCGGCGGAACACGGCGCATCGTCCGCCGGCTGGGCGCGCGTTCGTGGCGAACGCTGGCAGGTCGTCTGCGACGCGCCGCTTCGCGCGGGCAGCCGCGTGCGCGTGACCGGCCGCGACGGCCTCACGTTGACCGTCGCGCTGCTGACCGACGAACCGTACAACAGAGAGCGATCATGATCGGCTACACGTTCGGCTTTTCCAGCATCGTGCTGCTGCTTGTGCTGGTGCTCGCCGTCTCGGCGATCCGCATCTTCCGCGAATACGAGCGCGGCGTCGTGTTCATGCTCGGCCGCTTCTGGAAGGTCAAGGGGCCGGGGCTCGTGCTGATCATCCCGGTCGTGCAGCAGGTGGTGCGCATCGACCTGCGCACGGTCGTGTTCGATGTGCCGTCGCAGGACGTGATCACGCGCGACAACGTGTCGGTGAAGGTGAACGCGGTCGTGTACTTTCGCGTCGTCGATCCGGAGAAGGCCGTGATCCAGGTCGCGCGCTTCATCGACGCGACGAGCCAGCTCGCGCAGACCACGCTGCGCGCGGTCCTCGGCAAGCACGAACTCGACGCGCTGCTCGCCGAGCGCGAGCAGCTGAACGCGGACATCCAGAAGACGCTCGACTCGCAGACCGACGCGTGGGGGATCAAGGTGTCGACGGTCGAGATCAAGCACGTCGATCTGAACGAGACGATGATCCGCGCGATCGCGCGCCAGGCCGAAGCCGAACGCGAGCGACGCGCGAAGGTGATCCACGCGGAGGGCGAACTGCAGGCGTCCGAAAAACTGCTTCAGGCCGCGCAACGGCTCGCGCAGCAGCCGCAGGCGATGCAGCTGCGCTATCTTCAGACGCTAACGACGATTGCCGCAGACAAGAATTCGACGATCGTCTTTCCGCTGCCGGTCGATCTGCTGGGCGCGTTGCTCGAACGGCTCGGCCCGCGCGGCGAGCATTGAGCGGCGTGTGCCACGCGCCGCGCGAATCTAAATATTTTTGCAGCGCAATTTCGTCGATACTCGTTCCGACCTACTACGATGAGTCCGGACGGGTAGGCGCTTTCCGTTTTGCCGTTTTGCCGTTCTTCCGTTTTCCCGTATTTCCGTTTTCCGTCACGTCGTTTTCCCCCCATCGGTTTGCCACTACAAAGGAGCATGACCATGCCGTACGTCACGACGAAGGACAACGTCGAAATCTTCTACAAGGACTGGGGTCCGCAGGATGCCCAGCCCATCGTCTTCCATCACGGCTGGCCGCTGTCGTCCGACGATTGGGACGCGCAGATGCTCTTTTTCGTGGAGCACGGCTATCGCGTGATCGCGCACGACCGGCGCGGGCATGGGCGCTCGTCGCAGGTGTCGGACGGGCACGACATGGATCATTACGCGGCCGATGCGTTCGCGGTCGTCGAAGCGCTGGACCTTTACGACGCCGTGCATATCGGCCACTCGACGGGCGGCGGCGAAGTCGCACGTTATGTGGCGAGACACGGCGAGCCGGCCGCGCGCGTCGCGAAGGCGGTACTGGTGAGCGCGGTGCCGCCGCTGATGCTGAAAACCGACGCGAATCCCGAAGGTCTGCCGCTCGAGGTCTTCGACGGCTTTCGCAACGCGCTTGCCGACAATCGCGCGCAGTTCTTCGTCGATGTGCCGGCGGGCCCGTTCTACGGTTTCAACCGGCCGGGCGCGACGGTCCATCAGGGCGTGATCCAGAACTGGTGGCGCCAGGGGATGATGGGCAGCGCGAAGGCGCATTACGAGGGCATCAAGGCGTTCTCGGAAACGGATCAGACGGAAGACCTCGAGTCGATCACGGTGCCGACGCTCGTGCTGCACGGCGAAGACGACCAGATCGTGCCGATCGCCGACGCCGCGCTGAAGTCGATCAAGCTGCTGAAGAACGGAACGTTGAAGACCTATCCGGGCTTCTCGCACGGGATGCTGACGCTCAACGCGGACGTGCTCAACGCGGACCTGCTCGCGTTCATCGAAGCGTAACCGGCGGCGCGGGCGCGCGGGCGCGGCGCTCAGGGGCAGCACAAGGCGGCCACGGGCGGTCGCGGGAGGCCACGCGCGGCAGGCGGGTTCGGCACGCGCCGACCCGCGCGTGATGCGCATGAGATAATTGTCGTTTCCGCATCCGCTGCCCCGCCCGCTTGCCGGGCGCACCGACCTTGAATCCGCTGCTCGCCCCCCTCGACCGTATTGCCGATTTCGACGAGATCATCGACGTGCGGACTCCGCTGGAGTTCGCCGAGGATCACATCCCCGGCGCGATCAACGCGCCGGTGCTGAGCAACGAGGAACGCGTGATCGTCGGCACGATGTACAAGCAGGTGTCGCCGTTCGAGGCGACGCGCGTCGGCGCGGCGATGGTCGCGCACAACATCGCGCGGCATCTGGAAACGACGTTCGTGGACCGCCCGCGCGAGTGGCGTCCGCTGATCTACTGCTGGCGCGGCGGCAAGCGCTCGGGATCGATGACCGCGTGGTTCAACCTGATCGGCTGGCGCGCGCGCCAGCTCGACGGCGGCTACAAGACGTGGCGGCGCAGCATCGTCGACGCGCTCGACGCGCTGCCGTCGCAGTTTCAGTTCAAGGTGCTGGCGGGCCATACGGGCAGCGGCAAGACGCGTCTGTTGAACGCGCTCGCCGGCGCGGGCGCGCAGACGCTCGATCTCGAAGCGCTCGCCGCTCACCGCGGCTCGCTGCTCGGCACGCTGCCGGGCGAAGCGCAGCCGTCGCAGAAGGCATTCGACACCGCGCTCGTCTGCGCATTGCGCGGCTTCGAGCGCGAGCGGCCGGTGTTCGTCGAGGCGGAGAGCCGGCGCATCGGGATGATCTCGCTGCCGCGCGCGCTGACCGACCAGATTCACGTCGGCGCGTGCATCCACGTGGAGACGCCGCACGACGAGCGCATCGCGCTGCTGCTGCAGGACTACAGCCATCTGTTCGACGACGCCGGGTCGTTTCGCCGCCAGCTGTCGAAGCTCGTCGAACTGCACGGTCACGCGCGGATTGCCGAGTGGCACAAGCTGCTCGACGAAGGCCGCCGCGCGGAGCTGTTCCAGCAACTGATCGACGTGCATTACGACCCCGCGTATTCGCGCAGCACCGCGAAGCATTTCGGCGCGTTGGCCGACGCGTTGCGCTTCCCGTTTCACCCGACCGCCGCCGACGTGCCCGCGCAGGCGCGCCGGCTGCTCGAATGGATCGGCTGAGCGGGCCGCAAGGCCCGTCGTCGTTCCCGTCGTTCCCGTCGTTCCCGTCGTTCCCGTCGTTCCCGTCGTTCGTTACCCGCCACTTCCGGATGTGACCACCATGGACATCAACAAGCAGGTCGCCGCGCTGACGGCGTCCGAACTCCAGACCGCCGGCGCGAGCCAGGCGACCGCGATCGCTGTCAGCGTGCTGCTGCGCCATCTGAACTCGCCGGCGCTGTCGAAGCTGCTGAACGCGGCGTTCGAAAACCATCAGGCCGTGATGCTGCAAACGCCGTGGCCCGAGCCGATGCTGCAATCGTTCGACGCGACGCGGCGCTTCCTCGAAGGCGCCGCCGAGCCGCAACGCGGCGAGCCGCCGGCGCCGGAAGCCGAGTAAAGACAGCCCCGAAAAAAGCAACGAAAGACGGGTGCGCATCGCTGCTCAAGTAACGGGCAGCGTGGCCGTAATCCCGTCATATGAGCCCCCATACCCAAATTGCGCCCGGCGCCCTGCACGCGAGCCTCGTCGAGCAGGAAATCGCCCACATCCGGCGCGTGATGCCGCTGTCGCTGACCGGCGACCTGGGCGGCCCGATCCTTCCCGCGCGCTACTGGCGTCGCCGGCTCGTCGACCTGCTCGGCACCGGCAACGTCAGCCAGGCACAGCTCGCGCAGATCGAAGGCCTGCTCGTGCAACTGGACGAATTCGAGCGCCAGATGGCCGACAACCACGCGGCGACGAACGCGGCCGCGCACCGATCGACGGACACCCGCTGACGGATCGGCGCCGCGCCGCCGACTCCCGCTGAAAAGACATCGACCCGCCGCCGCGCGCCGCGTTTCTCGCCGAACGCGCGCCGGCGATCGGTCATAATGTCCGCCACATCACCCAGCGAGGATTCTGTGCCCACCACGGCCCCATCGACAGACCTGCTCAAGCAGGCACGCACCCTTTTTACGCAGCGGCAGATCGCGGAACACGTCGGCAAGGACGTGAAGACCGTGCGCCGCTGGGAGAAAGGCGAGATGCCGTGTCCGGCGACGCTCGAACCCGTGTTGCGCGAACTGCTGCACGCGGGCGCGTCGGGCGCATCGGCGGGATCGGCCGCATCGCGGCCCGCGCGCTTTCGCTTCGTCGATCTGTTCGCCGGCATCGGCGGCATCCGGATGGGCTTCGACGCGCACGGCGGCGAATGCGTGTTCACGAGCGAGTGGAACAACTATTCGCGGACGACCTACGTCGACAACCACGGCGACGGCCCCAACCACACGTTCGTCGGCGACATCACGACGTTTGCCGCCGCCGACGTGCCGGACCACGACGTGCTGCTCGCCGGCTTTCCGTGCCAGCCGTTTTCGATTGCGGGCGTGAGCAAGAAGAATGCGCTCGGCCGTCCGCACGGCTTCGAGTGCACGACGCAGGGCACGCTCTTTTTCGACGTCGCGCGGATCATCGCGGAAAAGCGCCCGGCCGCGTTTCTGCTCGAAAACGTGAAGAACCTGATGTCGCACGACCGCGGCCGCACGTTCGACGTGATCCTGCAGGTATTGCGCGACGAACTCGGCTACGACGTGCATTACCGCGTGATCGACGGACGGCATTTCACGCCGCAGCATCGCGAGCGGATCATCATCGTCGGCTTTCGCGAGAGCGCGTCGTTCTCGTGGGACGACCTGCGGCTGCCGGCCGACGGACCGCGGCTCCGCGCGATCCTGCATCGCACCGACGGCAGCGAGCCGTTCCTGCCGTGGGACGGCGAGCGCTTCTTCGACCACGCCGCGCGCCGCGTGCAGCCCAGGTACACGCTGACGCCGGGCCTCTGGACCTATCTGCAGCAGTACGCGGAAAAACATCGCGCGGCCGGCAACGGCTTCGGCTTCGGCATGGCGTATCCGGACAGCGTCACGCGCACGCTGTCCGCGCGCTATCACAAGGACGGCTCGGAAATCCTCGTGCATCAGGGCGAGCAGCGCGACGAGCACGGCCAAGGCCGCCCGCGACGCCTGACGCCGCGCGAGTGCGCTCGGCTGATGGGCTTTCCGGACACGTTCCGGATTCCGGTCAGCGATACGCAGGCGTACCGCCAGTTCGGCAACAGCGTCGTGATGCCGGTGATGCGCGAAGTCGCGCGCGCGATGCTGCCTCATCTGCACGCGGCGCTCGCGGGCGGTGCGCAAGCCGCCGGCGCCGGGCTCGCCGCGATCGCCGCCGCGCAGGAAGCCGAAGAGGCGACCTGACACCCGGGAGCCGCGCGATGGTCGATGTCGTCGACGCCGCGACCCGCAGCCGGATGATGTCCGGCATCCGCGGCCGCAACACGAAACCCGAGATCCTGATCCGCAGCCTGCTGCACCGGCGCGGCTTTCGCTTCCGGCTCGACGTGCGCGAGTTGCCTGGCCGCCCGGACATCGTGCTGCCGCGGTATCGCGCGATCGTCTTCGTGCATGGCTGCTTCTGGCACGGCCACAACTGCGCGCTCTTCAAATGGCCGCAGACGCGCGCCGAATTCTGGCAACAAAAGATCGCGCGCAACCGCACCAACGACGCGAAAGCGCTGGCCGCGCTCGCCGCGCGCGGCTGGCGCGTCGCGGTGATCTGGGAATGCGCATTGCGCGGCGCGGACCGCGACCCGGAAGCGCTCGTCGAGCGGCTGTCGGCGTGGCTGAAAGACGGCACGTCCGCGTGGTTCGAAGCGCGCGCGTAGCGCGACACCCAGCGACGCCGCGCGTTGGCCGACCGACGCGGTGCTACACTCGATCGTTGGTCCGGCCGCGCCGTCGGGCGAGCCCGACCATCCCGAAGAACCATCCATGAAGGAGGCAACCGATGGCTGATTTCCGACTATGGTCCGACGACTTTCCCGCCAACGGCTTCATGCCCAAAGCGCAGGAATTCGACGACCGGGCCTTCGGCGTCGACGGCGACAACATCTCGCCGGCGCTGCAATGGGAAGCGCCGCCCGACGACACCCAGAGCTTCGCGCTGACCGTCTACGACCCCGACGCGCCGACCGGCAGCGGCTTCTGGCACTGGGTCGTCGTGAACATCCCGCCCGACGTGCGCTCGCTCGCGCGCAACGCGGGCAAGGCCGACGGCAGCCTGCTGCCGCAAGGCGCGGTGCAGGTGCGCAACGACTACGGGCTCGTCGGCTTCGGCGGCGCGGCGCCGCCGCGAGGCGACAAACCGCACCGCTACATCTTCCGCGCGCATGCGCTGAAGATCGCGCAGTTGCCCGTCACCGCGGACACGACGAACGCGGTCGCGCGCTTCATGACCCATCTGAACGAACTCGACTCGACCACGTACGTCGGCCTGTACGAACTCAAGTAAAAGCGGCGCGCGCCGTCTACTGAAAGAGACGGCGCGCCGAAACGCGAACCACGAACAACAACCCAACGACGCGGGACACCCGGCCGCCGCCTGGCGGCCGGGAACAAACGAACGGATAACGACATCGGCCGCGCGCTCGCCCATCGACGCCCCGCGGCCGCGACCTCGATGCACACACCAGACTCCGCGACATCCACCTCATCCTCCGCTGTCATCGAAGCCGGATTGCCGCTTCCGCAGCGCTATTACGCGATCGTCGTCGTCGCGCTCGGCATCACGCTCGCCGTCCTCGACGGCGCGATCGCAAACGTCGCGCTGCCCACCATCGCCCGCCACCTGAACGCCAGCGCCGCCAGCTCGATCTGGATCGTCAACGCGTATCAGCTGACGGTGACGATCTCGCTCTTGCCGCTCGCGTCGCTCGGCGACCGGATCGGCTATCGCCGCATCTACCTCGGCGGGCTCGCGCTGTTCACGATCGCGTCGCTCGGCTGTGCGCTGTCGCCGACGCTGTCGACGCTCGCGCTCGCGCGGATGGTGCAGGGCTTCGGCGCGGCCGGCGTGATGAGCGTGAACACCGCGCTCGTGCGGCACATCTATCCGCGCAAGCAGCTCGGACGCGGCGTCGCGATCAATGCGATGGTCGTCGCGATCGCGTCGGCGCTCGGGCCGACGATCGCGTCCGGCGTGCTCTCGATCGCGTCGTGGCCGTGGCTGTTCGCGGTCAACGTGCCGATCGGCGTCGTCGCGTTCGGCCTCGGTCTGCGCGCGCTGCCGGTCAACGAACCGCATCGGGCGCCGTACGACTACCTGAGCGCGGTGATGAACGCGATCGTGTTCGGCCTGCTGATTTTCGCGGTCGACGGCCTCGGGCACGGCGAACGGCGCGCGATGGTCGCCGCGGAAATGTTGGTCGCGATCGTGGTCGGCTGGTTCTTCGTGCGTCGACAGCTGACGCAGCCGGTGCCGCTGCTGCCCGTCGATCTGATGCGCATTCCGGTGTTCGCGCTGTCGGTCGGCACGTCGGTGTGTTCGTTCTGCGCGCAGATGCTCGCGTTCGTTTCGCTGCCGTTTCTGCTGCAGGAAACGCTCGGCCTCACGCAGGTGCAGACCGGCCTGCTGATGACGCCGTGGCCGCTCGTGATCGTCGGCGCGGCGCCGGTCGCCGGCGCGCTGTCCGATCGCTATTCGGCGGGCATGCTCGGCGGCATCGGGCTCGTGGTGTTCGCGGCGGGACTGCTGTCGCTCGCAACGCTCGGCGCGAATCCGACGACGTTCGATATCGTGTGGCGCATGGCGCTGTGCGGCCTCGGCTTCGGCACGTTCCAGTCGCCGAACAACCGGCAGATGCTCGCGTCCGCGCCGCGCGAGCGCAGCGGCGGCGCGAGCGGCATGCTCGGCACCGCGCGTCTGACCGGGCAGACGCTCGGCGCAGCGCTCGTCGCGCTGATCTTCGGCGTCGCGCCGCAGCATGGGCCCACGGTCGCGCTGTATCTCGCGGCAGCGTTTGCATTCGTCGCGGCGATCGTCAGCGTGATGCGGCTCGTGCCGCAAGACGTGGCGCGCGCGCCGCGCTGACTATTCTTTCTGCGCTTCACTCATCGACGGTTCGCGCGACGCGCTCGTCAACGCCCGCCGCGCTTCGCTCGCCGCGAAACCGCACAACGTCGATCGCACCCGCGCACGCGGCAACGGTCCAGCAAAATTGCCGGCGCGGCCCGTTATGTCGCGCTGCGCCGACATCGGTTCTCCCTCCACGGTTTGCCAACCAGTCAAAGGGGATTGCCATGTCACTGATCGTCGCGGGACGCTTCACCACCTTCCCCGCCGCCGAAGCCGCCGCCGACCGGTTGTTCGCGCACGGTTTCGTCGAAGAGGACGTCAATCTGTTCTTCGTGAATCCGCGCGGACAACATGCGCGCCACGCGGCGGCCTCCGACAGCGTCGCCGCGTCGCCACCTTTGCCGCTGCCGGCGTCGTCGTCCGTCGGACGCAATATCACGGCCGGCGCGGTCGCGGGCGCGGGCGCGGTGCTCGGCGTGATCGTGTTCGGCGGGCTTGGCGCATCGCTGCCGGTCGTCGTGCTCGCGGCCGCCGTCGGCTCGACTATCGGCGCGCGGATCGGCGCGCAGTTGGGTCGCGGCGCGCCGGCCGACACGCATGGGCATCGCGAGATCGTGCATCACGAAACGCGCGACTCGGGCGTGCTGCTCGCGGTTCACGTGTCGCCCGGCAACCAGGTGCTCGCGGCCGAATTGCTGCACGACTCCGGCGGCGCGGATATCGAACGCGCGTCCGGCCGCTGGCAGCGGCGGACATTGGGCCGACTTCGATCCGACCAGGCCGCCGACGCCCTACGGCACGGCGGGCGCGCAGCACGTGTGACGCGCGGGCGGCGAGCGCGCCTACGGACGGCCCGCCGCGGGAAGCACCGGATACAGCCAGTATCGGTACGTCGGCAACGTCCGGCCCCACGCGTGTTTGTGAAGGTCGAGCGCGACCGGCCGCGCACCGCTCCATGCGGCCGCATCGTCGATGCAGGCGGAATCGCCGTCCCGGCAGACGATGAGCATGCCTTCGCGCCGAACCTCGTCGCGCTGCAGCCACGGCGTGGTCTGCGGCTCGGTCATGTCCCAGTAGCGGCTGCGGCCGCTGTAAAAAGCGATCGCCTGCGCCTCGTGGGACGAACCGGAAACGACCGGGATCGCGTCGCCGCCGGTCCACTGTTTCCAGTGCGCGGTGGCGTCGGCGGCGAGTTCCGCGCGCGGCTCGGCGGCATCGTCGGTGCCTCGGCGCGCGTTGACGTAGCCCGTCACCGCGGCCCCGATCAGCACGAGCACCCAATAGACGACGAGCACGCGCACCGCTCGCTCCGGCCGCACGGAAATCTGCGAGCGCCGCAGCACCGCGAGCCACAACGGCACGAGCGCAAACCACTGCGCCATGCCCCACACCGATGCCATCTGCGTCTTCGCGGCGACGGCGATCACGCCGACCACGAAGAGCGGACCGAGCGCGAGCCACCACAGATCCGCGTGCAGCGACGGCTTCACGTAGCTCAGCGCCATCCGTTTGGCCGCGTGGAGCCGCTTCTGGCGATCGACCAGCAGAACGACGAAGACGAGGCTCGGCAACAGATAGCCGATCTGCGCGAGCGTATACACGCCGAATCTCGCGACGGCAGCCGGCAACGTGCCGCCGGTGCGATGCTCCGCGTAGCCGAAGGTCATGAAGTGGTGCGTCACGAGCCAGTGGACATGCGGCAGCAGCGCGACGATGCCCGCCGCCGCGACGACGAGCGTTTGCGCACCCAGCAGCCTCGCACGCCACGCCGGCCGCGCGAGCGCCGCGATGACCAGCGCCACGAGCAGCACGACCGAGAAATATTTGCCGAGAACGGCCGCCGCGCCCAGCACGCCGAGTGCGACGGCCGAGCGCCATCCGCCCGTCTGCATGAAGCGCACGAAAAAGTACGCGGTCCACGGCCACACGGAAAGCAGCACCGCGTTCGCGTTGAACTTGATCGCGAGCGTCGAATAGAGCGGCGACACGGCCATCGCGAGCCCGGCGACGAGCGCCCACCGGCGCGGCATGAACCGGTGCGCCAACGCGACGATGCCGAAGAGGCCGACCATCGCATTGAGCGACGACAGCGCGAAGTACGCGATATCGGTGTGCGGAAACACGCGGAACCACGCCGCGGTGATCCACGCGAAGAGCGGCGGATGTTTCGCGTATCCGCCCTGCCACTCGATGCCCCACGCGTAGTTCTCGGCCATGTCGCCCTGCGTGTCGAGATTGCCGCGCGAGAGCCACGCGGCGACCGTCCACACGATCGCGTGAACGACGAGCAGCGCGAGCGGGCGCAGCGAACGGGATTGGGCAGCGGTCCCCGACGACGAATCGGCAACTGTCTGAAACGGAGCGGTGGTTTGCGTCATGGGAAAAGTCGTCGTCGAGAATCGAGTGCGGGCAGCGTACGAGGCGCCGTGGCGGTATTACATCTGGCCTGCGCGGAAGGTCCACACGTAGCTGGCCGTATAGGTCAACACCAGCACGCACGCGGTGGTCGCGAGTTGCGCCGGCAGCCAGGGCAGATGCACCCAGTGCGTCAGCACGAACATCAGCGCGCCGTTCAGGCCGAGGCCCGCGGTCGCGACCGCGAAAAATCGCGGCGCGGTTTCGCGGTGCGATCGCGTGCTGCGGAAGGTGAAGCGATAGTTGAGCCAGTAATTGACGAGCGCACCGGCGAGCGCGCCGACGCACGACGCCGCGACCGCATCGACCACCTGCAGCGACACGAGCGATGCGAGCACCAGATACTGGACGGCCGTGCCCATCGCGCCGACGCAGGCATAGCCGGCAAAACGCAGCATCGCCGGCAGCATCACGTACGCGCCTGCGGGTATCGGCCGCGCACGATGTAGACCGGCCGGCGCTTCGATTCCATGTAGATCCGGCCGACGTACTCGCCGATCACTCCGATGCCGATCAGCTGAACGCCGCCGAGGAACAGCACCGCTGTGATGATCGACGTGTAGCCGGGAACGTCGACGCCTCGCACCCAGGTGCGCACGATCAGATACGCGGCATAGACGAGCGCGAAACCCGCGGTCAGGCTGCCGATGTAGGTCCACACGCGCAGCGGCAGCGTGCTGAAACTCGTCACGCCCTCTAGCGCCAGGTTCCACAGCTTCCAGCCGGAGAACTTGGTCTTGCCGCCGACGCGCGGGCTGCGCGCGTACTCGACGTGAGCCGTTCGATAGCCGACCCACGCGAAGAGCCCTTTCATGAAGCGCCGATTCTCGGGCAACTGCTTGAGCGACTCCACCACGCGACGCGACATCAGGCGGAAATCGCCGGCGTTTTCGGGAAGCGCGATGTCCGATATCGCGTTGTGAAGCCGATAGAAGAGCGACGCGCTTCTGCGTTTCGCGTACGTGTCGGTGCGACGGTCCGCGCGTTTCGCCAGCACGACGTCGAAGCCTTCCTGCCATCGCTCGACCAGCAGCGGAATCACTTCCGGCGGGTCTTGCAGATCGGCGTCGAACGGGATCACCGCCGCCCCTTGTGCCTCGTCGATGCCCGCGGTGAGCGCCGCCTCCTTGCCGAAGTTGCGCGACAGGTCGATCACGCGGATGCGGGGGTCGGCGCGGCATGCGGCGACCAGCTTGTCCAGCGTCGAATCGGTGCTGCCGTCGTTCACGCAGATGATCTCGTAGTCCGCCTCGGGGATGCCGCGAAGCACCGGAACGACGGCTTCGAAAAACGCGTCGACGACGAGCGATTCGTTGTAGAACGGCACCACGAGCGAAAGCAACGGGTGTCCGGACGCGGGTCGCTGCCGGGCCGATGCGCCGATGCCGTTTGCTCCCGACGGCAGGACCGGGCTCGCGCCAGGACCGTTTTCGACCTGTGAGGGGGTGTGAAGCATTTCTGATCTTTGGCGAAAGCGCGGGAACGGCGAGGCTGACAGAACAGCGTTAATTCTACCATCCGCCGATTTCTGGCCTCCTCCCCCGCCTCGGCGCGCCGCGGCATGCCCGGCGCGATCGCGCAACATCGCGGCGACAAACGACGCGCGGCGGCCCGAAGGCCGCCGCGTATCGTATTCCGGCGAAGTCGCGGGTGCTGCGCTTACCGCGAATCGCCCGATCTCGCCCCCACCGTCAAGCCGCCTTCGCGCGCACGAGCTTCGCGGCCTTCGCGGTCACCGAAGCCGCCGTCGCGACGCTGCGCAGATCGGCGAGGAACGTATCGCGCCACACCGACAGGTTATTGCCGCGCAGCGACACCATCATGTCCGCGTGACGCGCCTGACGCTCCGCCAGCGGCATCGACAGCGCCCGTTCGAGTGCTTCCGCCGTCTGCGTGAGGTCGTACGGATTCACGACGAGCGCGCCCGGCAACTGCTCGGCCGCGCCCGCGAACTGCGACAGCACCAGCACGCCGGGGTCCGACGGATCCTGCGATGCGACGTACTCCTTCGCCACGAGGTTCATCCCGTCGCGCAGCGGCGTCACATAACCGACCTGCGACGTGCGGAAGAGCCCCATCAGCAGATTGCGCTCGTACTTGCGGTTCAGGTACTGGATCGGCGTCCAGTCGAGTTGCGCGAAGCGTCCGTTGATGCGCCCCGCCTCGCCTTCCAGATTGCGGCGGATCGCCTGATACGTGTGGACGTCGGAACGCGTCGGCGGCGCGATCTGCAGCAGCGACACGCGGCCATGCCAGCCCGGCGCGTTCTGCAGCAGGCGCTCGAACGCCTGAAAACGCTCGGCGAGCCCCTTCGAGTAATCGAGCCGGTCGACGCTCATGATCAGCTTGCGCCCGCGCATCGCGTCGCGCAGACTGCGCACCGCCTTGCGATCGCCGAACTGCGCGGCCGCCTTCGCGATCGCGTCCGGGTAGATGCCGATCGGGTACGTGCCGACCTTCAGGAAGCGATCGAACGCGTGGACCATGCCGTCCTCGCTCGACGTGCCGTGTCCGCCGCGCTCGATGAAGTCGAGAAATGCCTGGCGGTCCGCATCGGTCTGGAAGCCGACCACGTCGTAGTGGCACATGAACTTGATCAGCTCTTCGTGCGGCGGCACCGACCGCAGCACTTCCGGCACCGGAAACGGAATGTGCAGGAAAAAGCCGATCGGATTCTTCACGCCGAGATCGCGCAGACAGCGCGCGAACGGCAGCAGGTGATAGTCGTGAACCCAGATGATGTCGTCGGGCTCGATCAGCGGACGCAACTGGCGCGCGAGCGTGACGTTCACCCGCAGGTAGCCGCCGTACTCCTGACGCTCGTAGCGCGCGAGGTCGTTGCGGTAGTGGAAGGTCGGCCACAGCGTCGTGTTCGAAAAGCCTCGGTAGTACTGATCATAGTCGCGGCGGGTGAGGCCCACCGTCGCGTATGTCACGCTACCTTGCTGCTCGATCACCGGCGCGGACGGCTCGGCGACCGTCTCGCCGCTCCAGCCGAACCATACTCCGCCCGTCTCCTTCAGCGCGTCCAGCACGCCGATCGCAAGGCCGCCCGCTGCAGGCCGGCCCTCCTGCGTCGGCGCTACGCGATTCGATACCACGATCAGTCTGCCCATGCGGCTATACCTCCTGTTTCGTTTGCGTAGGGACGTTGCGAAGCCAACTCATGCAATACCCGTGCCACTCAGTTCGCGTGATGTCGCGTGACGAGCACGCACCCGGTCCGACAGGCGCGCGATCACACCCGCGATTCGTAACGCTTTTCGCGAGTCGGGGAAGACGCGACGAGTGTTCGCGAGCGTGCGATTCAGCAGACGAAAATCAGGCGTCCTGTTCGGACCCGAGATCGCGCTGATAATCGAGCCCTTCCGCCCGCGCACCGCCCTGGTTGTGCTCTCCGTCGGGCGGAACCCCGGGTGCGGGACGGTTCTGGCCGGCAGGATCCGGCGCGACCGGCGGCGGTCCTCCAGCGCTCTGCGCTGCGTCTTTCGGACCGCGCTTGCCGGAGTAACGCGCCGAGCGCCGCAATGCAGGGTGTCTCATGTCGATGCCTCCAGCAAAAGGCCGCCGAACACACGGGCTTGTTATCCACAGTCTAGTGTCCGAGCCGTCAAAACGCCGGTAAAAACGTCGGGCGCCTTGTAACAAGTACATAAAATTGTGAGGATGGCCGCCAGCTGGCGCGGCAGTTGCGACGCGCCGCGGGCCAGCGCCTGCGACTAGTGCCATGTCGCCGAACGCGGGACTTCGCCGGGCTCAGGGGGCGGATCGCCGATCGGCGGCGTGTCGGGTTCGCCCGGGCCGGTCGGCGGCGGATCGTCGGGTTGAGGGGTATGGGCGCGCCAGCCGTGCACGGCCTTCGCGATATCGTTCGTTATGCGAAGTTGCATGTGGGCCTCCTCGATACGTCGGTAGACACCCACGCGCAAGCGCCATTCCGTCGCCGGCCGGACTGCCGGTGCGCTATGCGCTCGCGCGCGACTCCTGATCCGCGGCGCCGCCCTTGCCGCTCTCGTTGCCATACTCGACGAGGCGGTTGTACAGCGTCTTCAGGCTGATGCCGAGAATTTCCGCGGCACGCGTCTTCACGCCGCCGCATTGTTCGAGCGTCGCGAGAATGAGCTGGCGATCGGCGTCTGCGAGCGACGTGCCGAACGGGATCGTCACCGCCGTGCCGGCAGCCGGCTTCGACAGCGAGATTTGCAGCGGCACGGCCGCGGTCAGATCGGAACCGGTCGCCGACATGATGTGCGCGCGCTGCACGTAGTTCTTCAGCTCGCGCACGTTGCCCGGCCACGGATAGGTGAGCAGCATGTCGCGCACGGCCGGCGGAAACTGCTTTTTCGTGCCGTGGCGCTCGTTCAGCTCGTCGAGGAACGACTGCGCGAGCAGCTCGACGTCCTTGCCGCGCTCGCGCAGCGGCGGCAGGCTGATCGGAAACACGTTCAGACGGTGATACAGGTCGAGGCGCAGCTTGCCTTCGGCGACGGCCTGTTCCGGGTCGCGGTTGGTCGCCGCGATCAGCCGCACGTCGGTCTCGATTTCCTTCGTCGTGCCGACGCGCATGAACATGCCGGTTTCGAGCACGCGCAGCAGCTTCACCTGCAGCTCGATCGGCATCTCGGTGATTTCGTCGAGGAACAGCGTGCCGCCGTTCGCCCGCTCGAAGTAGCCCTTGTGCTGGCGGTCCGCGCCGGTGAACGACCCGCGCTCGTGGCCGAACATTTCCGACTCGATCAGGTTCGGCGAGATCGCGCCGCAGTTCACCGCGAGGAATTCGTGCTTGCGCCGCAGGCTCAGTTGATGAACCGTCTGCGCGGCGACTTCCTTGCCGGTGCCCGACTCGCCGACCAGCATCACCGACGCGGCCGTCGGCGCAACGCGGCTCAACTGGTCGTACACCTCCTGCATCGCGCTGGAATTGCCGAGCATCAGCCCGAAACGGCCCATCCGGCGCAGCTCGCCGCGCAGCGTGCCGATTTCGGCCTTCAGGTCGCCCGCGCGCGGCATCCGGTTCAGGATCGCCTTGACGCGCTGCAGGTTGATCGGCTTGACCAGATAATCGGTCGCGCCCGACTTCAGCGCCTCGACGGCCGTTTCGACCGTCGCGTGACCGGTGATCACGACCACTTCGACGCCGGAGCGCGGATCGAGGTCTTCGAAGAGATCCATGCCGCTGCCGTCCGGCAGCTTCAGATCGGTGAACACGACATCGGGCGTCTGCCGCACGAGCTGGATGCGCGCTTCGCGCAGATCGCCTGCCAGCGCCGTGGTCAGCCCGTCATGACCCACGACCTCGGCCAGCGCCTCGCGGGTTTGCGCGTCGTCATCGACAATCAATACATGTGGCATCGCGTCTCGTCAGCTTGAAAAATAGGTGGCTCCACGCTTGACGCAGCGCAGGATCGCCCCGCGCCCGCAACGGCGTGCGGCGCAAAAAGCGGCGGCGCTGCAGTGGAGTACGAAACGGATCGGCTGCGAGACCCTCCCCGGTGATGAACGGTATCGCTGCTCACGATTGACGTCGCGCTTTCGTCGCGCTTTCGTGTCACGCATTTACGTCACGCATTTACGTCAATTAAGCAACAATTCCGCTACTGGGACGCAATCCGAACCATGATTGTTGTAGATCCGTCCATTATAGACACATTTAACAAAGCGGTCGCGCGATTCACGCCCGATTCCGCAACGTGACGCGCAGCGGCTTCGACCGCTCAGTGACGGGTGCCGTGCGGAAACGGCCACGCGCCGGAAATCGCGCCATTCGATGATTCGGCGACGCCGCCGCGCCCCGTCATCGCGCCGGCGCCCACGCCGTTCGCGGCGTTCTGTGACGCGCCGTCGTCCGCGAGCGCACCGCCTTCGCCCTCCCAGCGGCTCAGGTCGCGGGCCGGCGCCACGCTCATCGCGCGACGCCGCTGCGCCCAGCGCCAGGCCAGCCCCGCTGCCGCTCCGACGGCGCCCACGGCGGCCAACGTACCGACGAGACCCATTCTCTGTCTGGACATTTCGCTTTCTCCCGGATTGGTTGCCTGGTGGCGAAAAGCGGACGGCCGTGCCGCCCGCCCCTCCTGTCGATCGATTCTGCGACGTCTGAGTTCCTCAGCACGCGTCGTGCCAGCCGGGTCCGGTTTTTGCGCACCGCACGAAGGCGCGATCCGGCACGGCGCTTACGCGGCCAACGCCGCTGCCGCCTCGCCGGCGTTCTCATTTGCTCCGGCTGGAATCGCGCGGTGCGTCCATTGCCCTTTGATGCGGCGCAGTGGTTAAATATTGACCAGAGTCAAACTAACGCGGCCGTCGGCGCGGCACTCGCCCCGCCAGTCCTGGACGGCCCCACCGTTTGTCGCCCGCGCGTGGCTGAGCGGCAGTCACCTGATGCGGCCATACCGACCGACCGGACCTGACCGGTCGAGCGTCCCGGCCGCGACAGACCCGCCGTTTCCGACCGGCACGCCGGTGAGGCGAAGCCGCCTCGCATCGCGCGGACACACACTTTGCAGGACGATATCCCTATGGCGTCAATCGGCCTTGCGCCACCTTCCGCTGCGCGAGACGACGCGCGACGGACCGACCCCCGCGTCGCGGGACTGCAGTCGTACGGTCTTCTATACGGCTCGTCGGAAGTCATGCTGGAGCTTTACGCGCAGATCGAACGCGTCGCTGTCTCCGACGCGACCGCCCTCATCGTCGGCGAATCGGGCACCGGCAAGGAGCTGATCGCGCGCACGATCCACGCACTCGGCTCGCGCCGCGAAGGCCCGTTCATCCCGGTCAACTGCGGCGCGATTCCCGACGAGCTGATCGAAGCCGAGCTGTTCGGCCACGAGAAAGGCAGCTTCACCGGCGCCGTGCAGGACCGCGCGGGCCACTTCGAACACGCGAACGGCGGCACGCTGTTCCTCGACGAAATCACCGAGATGTCGCCGCTGCATCAGGTGAAGCTGCTGCGCGCGCTCGAAACGGGCGAGTTCTTCCGCGTCGGCGGCAACGAGGCGATTCGCGGTGACGTGCGGATCATCGCCGCGACGAACCGCGATCCGGCGATCGCCGTGAAGGAAGGCAGCCTGCGCGAAGACCTGATGTACCGGCTCGCGGTGTTTCCGCTGCGTGCGCCGCCGCTGCGCGAGCGCGAGCGCGACCGCGAACTGCTCGCGCAACTCTTTCTCGCGGAACTGAACGAGCAGGAAGGCGCGCACAAGGTGTTCAGCAAGCGCGCGCTCGAAACGCTGCGCAGCTGGTCGTGGCCCGGCAACGTGCGGGAACTGAGGAATGCCGTGTATCGCGCGTTCATCCTCGCGGAGAAGGTCGTCGAGATCGCGCATCCGCAACTGGTGTCGCGTGTGAAGAAGCCCGTCACACAAGGCGATGCGATGAGCGTGTGGGTCGGCACGCCGCTTGCGGACGCGCAAAAGCAGATCATTCTCGGCACGCTGAAGTACTGCGGCGGCGACAAGCGGCTCGCGGCGCGCACGCTCGGCGTGAGCCTGAAGACGCTGTACAACCGTCTCGGCTCGTACGGCGCCGAGGACGCTCCCGACGACGACGTGCCGCCCCCTCAACACGACGACGCCTGAGCACCACACGACGCGCGAAGTCATAAAACCCGCCGTTGCGCATGATGTTTTGCAATTTATTGCATTTTTTCTGGCCCGCGTTATCGGGTGGTCCTGCACAATCCGCACGACGATAAATCGCGCCGGCGCCCGTGAGGAGGCGCGCGCAGCGCACTAGCCGGAACCGGAAAATGCAAGAAGAAAGTTCGTTGACGCGCCAGGGTTCGCGTCGCCGCGCGACGATGCCGTTCGCTTTGCTCGTCGCGCTCGCCGCGGTCGGGACGTTGAGCGGCTGCAATTCGCTCTATACGGAGTCGGCGGTGGCCGGCGCGGGCATCGCCGGCGCCGCCGTCGCCGCGAAGGTCACGGACAACGCGGCTGTCGCCACCGGCATCGGTCTCGGCGCCGTCGCCGCAGCGAGAGCCGGCGTGCAATACTCGCAGCGCGTCGTGCACCGCAATACGCAGAACAGCATCGCGCAGGCCGCCGGACCGCTCGATGTCGGCGCCATCGCACCGTGGTCGATCTCGCACTCGGTGCCGCTCGAAGAAGATCAGCATGGCCGCGTCACCGTCAGCCGCACGATCAGCAGCGGCGCGCTCGACTGCAAGGAGATCGTGTTCTCGGTCGATCAGAACGCGAGCAAGGACAAGCCCGCGTCGAGCGCCTTCTTCGTCGCGTCGATCTGCCGTGACGGCCACGACTGGAAGTGGGCATCCGCCGAACCGGCCACCGAACGCTGGGGCGCGCTGCAATGAGCGCTTCTTTTTCCCGGCGCGCTAAAACCGGTATTGCCGTGCCCGATGCACCGCGGCGCGCCGCACGGCTCGCGCGCGTGGCCGCGCTCGGCGCGCTGTGCGTGGGCGCGGCGACGTTCGTCAGCGGCTGCGCGTCGATCGGCGCGGCGAGCGGCGCCGCGGCCGGCGCGGCGACGGGCCTCGTCACCGCGAATCCGGGCATCGGCATCGGCGTCGGCATTGCGGTGCAGGCGGCCACCGACGTCGCCGTCAACAAGTTCATGCGCACGATGCACGCGGACCAGCAGAACGCGATCGCGCAGGCCGCCGGGGCACTGCCGGTCGGCGGCACGCAGCCGTGGTCGGTCAAGCACACGCTGCCGGTCGAGAACGGCCACGGCGAAGTGCTTGTCACGCGCGCGTTCGCCTCGGCGCTCGCGCTGTGCAAGGACTTTGCGTTCTCGGTGCAGGACGGCGACGGGCCCAATGCGCCCGCGCAATGGTTCACCGCGAGCGCATGCCGCGACGAGGGCATCGACGGCGGGTGGAAGTGGGCGTCGGCGGAACCGGCCGTCGAACGGTGGGGCGCGTTGCAGTAGGCGATCGCGCGCCATGCCGCGCGGCGCGGCGCGGCGAAAAAGCAGAAGGCCGATGCAGTGATGAACCGCATCGGCCTTTGTCTTTGCTTTGTCGCTGCTTTGCCGTTGATTGCCCGCGCAATCACGCGTTCGTCAGGACTCCACGTCTTCGAGACTGAAGATCTCAGACTGGTCGTTATACGAAAAGATCTCGCCGTAACGGCCCCAGTCGATCACCGTGTCGAGCGTTTCTTCGGCGGCGCTGTCGGACAGGAAGTCCTCCAGTTCCTGCTCGAAGCGCACGCGCGGCGCGCGGTGGCCGGGCCGCTCGTTGAGCACCTTCTTGATCCGCGCCGCGAGCGGCACGTGCCGCAGCAGGTGCTCCGCGAACATCATCTTGCGCTCCTGCGTGCCGAACTCCGCGAACACGCGCGCGGGCGGCGTGAGCAGCACGTCGCCTTCGCGCACGTCCGCGAAGCCGAGGTGCTGCAGCACTTCGGCGATCGGGAACAGGTCGTCCACTTCGAGATGCAGCGAGCGCGCGATTTCCGGCATGTCCGCGCGGCCGTGATACGGCGGCGCCGCGAGCGTCTCGATCAGACCGGCCATCAGGTTCGTCGATACGCGCGGCAGCCAGCTGCCGAGCTCGAGCCCCTTCTTCGTCGCCTCGCCGGTCTGGCGCGCGGTCATCTTCGCGTAGATGTCGTCGACGAGGCGACGGAACGCCGGATCGAGACGATTGCGCGGATGCCGGAACGGCACCTTGATCTCCGCGACCACCCGGCCCGGATTCGACGACAGCACGAGAATCCGGTCGCACATGAACACCGCTTCTTCGATGTTGTGCGTGACGATCAGCACCGACTTGATCGGCAGACGCCCCTGGTTCCACAGATCGAGCAGGTCGGTACGCAGCGTTTCGGCGGTCAGCACGTCGAGCGCGGAGAACGGCTCGTCCATCAGCAGCAGCTTCGGATCGACGACCAGTGCGCGCGCAAAGCCCACGCGCTGCCGCATGCCGCCCGACAACTCGCGCGGATACGCGTTTTCGAAGCCGTCGAGACCGATCAGGTCGATCGCCGCGAGCGCGCGCTCGCGCCGCTCGCGCGCGCCGACGCCCTGCGCCTCGAGCCCAGCTTCCACGTTCTGCAGCACGGTCAGCCACGGGAACAGCGCGAACGTCTGAAACACCATCGCGACGCCTTCCGCCGGTCCCTTCAGCGGCTTGCCGAGCCAGTCGACCTCGCCGTCGGTCGGTTCGATGAGCCCGGAGATGATCCGCAGCAGCGTCGACTTGCCGGAGCCCGAGCGGCCGAGCAGTCCGACGATCTCCCCTTCGCGCAGCGACAGGTTCGCATCTTCGAGCACCAGCAGTTCGCCTTGGGTCTTGTTGAAGCCCCGGCACACGTCCTTCACGCGCAGGATTTCTTCGCCCAGCCGCGGCGGGACGGCAGTCGTCTGCGCGTCGGCGGATGCCGCACTCAAGGTCTTGGGGTTTTGCATCGCGTTTGCCTTCCAGTCTCGTTCAGTCGAGCCTCAGCCGCGCTTCGGCGTGAGCGTACATCGGCCGCCACAGCAGGCGGTTGAACAGCGTGACGAACAGCGACATCACCGCGATGCCGAGGATGATCTTCGGGTAGTCGCCGGCGGCGGTCATCTGCGCGATGTACGAGCCGAGGCCGTGCGCGACGACTTTCGTGTCGCCCCACTGCACGAATTCCGCGACGATGCTCGCGTTCCACGCGCCGCCCGACGCGGTGATCGCGCCGGTGATGTAGTAAGGAAAGATGCCGGGCAGCATCACCTGACGCCACCACTGCCAGCCGCGAATGCGGAAGTTCGTCGCCGCTTCGCGGTAATCGTTCGGATACGCGCTCGCACCCGCAATGACGTTGAACAGGATATACCACTGCGTGCCGAGCACGATCAGCGGCGACAGCCAGATGTCCGGGTTCAGATGAAAGCGCACGATCGCGATGACGAACACCGGGAACAGCAGGTTCGCCGGGAACGCCGCGAGAAACTGCGCGAGCGGCTGGATCTTCTCGGCGAGCGCAGGACGCAGCCCGATCAGCACGCCGAGCGGCACCCAGATCAGCGATGCGATCGCGATCAGCACGACCACGCGCAGCAGCGTGATCAGGCCGAGACCCAGCACGTGCCACACGTCGTCCATCGACACGCCGGTACGCACGTATGCAATCACACGCCACACGACGAACACGGTGACGGCCAGCACGCAGACCGTCCACACGATATCGCCGAGTTTCGAATGTTTGCGGCTGACCGTTTCGGTCGAACCGGCGCGCTGCATCGATCCGATGGCGGGCAGGCGCAGCGGCACGCGCGCCGTTTTCGCGAGCAGCCAGCCTGCCGGCACCAGCAGCCGGTGAATGAGCCGCGTGCGGCGAATCAGGTCGAGCAGCCACGATTCCGGCGCGTTGCCCGAACTCGTGAACTCCATCCTGAACTTGTCGGCCCACGCAACCAGCGGGCGAAACAGCAACTGGTCGTACGCGAGGATCACGACGATCATCGTCAGGATCACCCAGCCGATCGCGTGCAGGTTCTTCTCGGCGATCGCCTGCGCCAGATACGCGCCGATCCCCGGCAGCGTGATCGTGTGATTGCCGACCGTGATCGCTTCCGATGCGACGACGAAAAACCATCCGCCCGACATCGACATCATCATGTTCCAGATGAGTCCGGGCATCGAGAACGGCACTTCGAGCTTCCAGAACCGCTGCCAGCCGGTCAGATGAAAGCCCTTCGACACTTCGTCGAGATCGCGCGGCACC
>DATJJN010000007.1:0-2196 GCA_035492135.1 Paraburkholderia sp.
GTCGCGAGCGAGCCGAACGTCAGATCGAGCGTGCTCGCGTTGCTGACGGTCGCCCACAACGCGCTGCTCGCCGGGTCTTCGCAGCCTTGTGTGTAGTGGCCGATCAGTTGCACGTTCAGGTTGTTGAACTCGGTGATCAGACGCGGCTCGAGCGGAATATCGCGCGCGACGAGCACGCCCGCCTGGTCTCGCGGCAGCGGCAACGTCGCCGCGACTTCGCCGTTCACCAGCACTTTCAGATGCGACAGGTTCGCGAGCAGCGACGGCGAATAGCTGTAGATCAGATGCAGCGTCGCGCCGGTGACCACTTCGTCGGCGCGCACCGAGAACGGCACGCCGTTCTGGCTGTCGACGCCGCGCAGCTGCAGCGGATCGAGTGCGCCCAGCTGCTCGAACGTGAACACCTGGCGCCGGCCGCCGGAAACGAGCGTGCCCGCGTCGGCCGTGGTCGGCATCGTGTCGCGGCCGGCGTGGACCGAGGCGAAGCTGGGCGCGACGGTATCGGCGAGCGCGGGCTGCGCCGCTGCGCGCGCGTCGAGCACGCGTGCGGGGCCAGGCGCAGGTCCGGACGCGAATCCAGACGATCCGCCGGCGTCGGCCGGCGCGAGCGGCGCCGTAGACGCGTTGCCGCCCGCCGCGCGAGACGTGGTGGATTGCGTCGCGGACGATGATGAACTCGATGAAGATGTGCCTGCGCCCTGCGTGTCCGCTTGAGCGACTTGAATCTCGATTCCACGTTGCCCCGACATCGCCGCTGGTTGCGTGCCGACGCTCGCCGTTCCCGCCGCGTGCGCCGAAGGCAACGCCGCGCCGAGGCCGAGCGTCAAACCGCCCGCCGCGAACAGCGCCGCCAGCACGCCGCGCAAGCGCCGCACGCAGCCTGCAATTCGCCCGCGCACAGGCGGCGCACAATGGTCCGCACGGTCTGCGATCAAGCCGCGCGCCTCGCCGTCATGCGAGCTACGTGGATCCGATTCGAACGAGTCACTGCGCGCGCCTTTGTCACGTCGCATGTTCCCCATGAGTTTATTTTCCGTTTTTGGAGTCGTTGGCGGCCGTCTTGCGCTTGCGTCCGAGCGCGCGCAGATCGGCATAAAGATGTTCGAAAAGTCCGGAGATGCCGCTCACGCCGACGCTCATCACGTGGCCGAGGCTGCGCAGCGGCGTATCGGCTTCGCGTCCTTCGGCCCAGCCGGTCCACGCGTCGGCGCGCGCGAAGGTGCTTTGCACGAAGTCGAGTTCCTGCTCACGCGTCATCGGCGCGAAACGCAAGCCGACGCGGCCCGGCACCGAATACGTGACGTCGGCCGGAAACACGAATTCGTCGTTGCCGCGAAACAGCGACACGACGACGCTCTCATGCAGCGGCACATGCGTAGCGCCGGGCAGCTGCAACGCGACGCCGCCTTCCGCATAGTCGACGGTTTCGCAGGCGAGCGTGCGGCCCGTGGTGAAACGCAGCGACGCCGGAAAGCGCATCGCGACGCGGTGCGTGCTGCGCACCTGGCGCTGCTCGCGCGCGGCCGCGACGCTCGCGCCGAGAATCAGCATGTTGTAGCCGGTCCACGCGAGGTTGAGGAGGGTCGTTTGTACTTCACTGCGTGAATGCCAGTGCAGGCCGATATGCACGCCGCCCGCCACAAAGCCGAGCAGATTCAGCAGCAGCAAGAACAGATACGGCCGCGAAATGCTCCAGTCGAAGTACTGCTCCTCGATGCGCCCGCCCTTTGCCGTCACGTTGAATTTGCCGAGCTTCGGGTTGATCAGCGCGAGCAGCGTCGGCGCCGTGATGTACGACGCGAGCACCGATTCATAGACCTCGGACCAGAACGAATGGCGGAACTGCCGCTGCATGCGCGAGTTCGTGATGTTCGCGTGGAACATATGCGGCAGCGCGAAAATCGCGATCGTGCCGGCTGCGGCCTGGATGATATGCGCGTTGAAAAACAGGTACGACAGCGGCGCCGTCAGAAACACGAGACGCGGAATGCCGTAGAAGAAATGCAGCATCGCGTTCAGATAGCAGAGCCGCTGCCCGAACGACAACCCGCGCCCGAAGAGCGGATTGTCGATGCGGAAAATCTGCGTCATGCCGCGCGCCCAGCGGATGCGCTGGCCGATATGGCCGCCGAGGCTTTCGGTCGCGAGGCCCGCGGCCTGCGGAATCGCCAGATAGGCGGTTGTGTAGCCGCGGCG
>DATJJN010000008.1:0-2141 GCA_035492135.1 Paraburkholderia sp.
GGCGTCGACGGAATATGCGGGACGAACTTCAGATCGGGCCGGTCGACCATCTCGGGCAACTGCATCAGCCGCACCAGATTGACGGGACCGTTCACGTAATAGCAGTCCTTGTCGGACAGGCCGCTTTCGTCGAGCAGACGCCGCACCACATGCGCGGGCGTTTCCGCCGATACCTCGAGCCGTACCGCGTTACCCAGATGCCGCGCCGGCAGTTCGCCTTGCAGCGCGACGCGCAGATTGGTGATTTCGTCTTCGTCGACGAACAGTTCGCTGTTGCGCGTGATGCGGAACTGATTGCAACTGCGCACGACCAGATTCGGAAACAGTTCGCCGACGAAATGCTGCATCAGCGAGCTCAGCAGCACGAAGCCATGCGGATAGCCCGACAGTTCCTGCGGCATGCGCACGAGCCGCGGCAGCGCGCGCGGTGCCTGCACGATGCCCATCATCGCCTGGCGGCCGAACGCGTCCTTGCCTTCGAGCTCGACGACGAAGTTCAGGCTCTTGTTGAGCACGCGCGGGAACGGATGCGCGGGATCGAGGCCGATCGGCGTGAGCACCGGCAGCAGTTCGTCGAAGAAGTAGTTGCGCGCCCATTCGGTCTGCGCGTCGCTCCATCCTTCGGGGCCGTGAAAATGGATGCCTTCCTGTTCGAGCGCGGTGAGCACCGTGTCGTGCAGCATCGTGTACTGCCGGTGTACGAGCTTTTGCGCGCGCTCGACCACGAGGTCATAGACGTGCTGTAGCGACATGCCGTCCGGCGACAGTGCGCCGGGGTTGTCGCGCATCTGTTCCTGAAGGCCCGCCATGCGGACTTCGAAGAATTCGTCGAGATTGCTGCTGGTGATGCAGATGAAGCGCAGGCGTTCGAGCAGGGGGACGGCTGGGTCGGCGGCTTGCGCCAACACACGCTCGTTGAAACCCAGAATGCCCAGCTCGCGATTCAGTAGGGGATAGCGGACGGACATCGGCAGCGAGATTGGAATGTCTGGAATGGAGACGGAAAGACCTTCGGAAATTCGCACAATTTGATGACGTCGCGATGACGTCCAAAGTATTTTTAAGATTTTATGCCGTAATCGTCGCCTGTCGTCAATATCACGCGCGGTGTATGCGACCATAGCGAGGCTCCCACCGCCGCGAGGTGACACTGTGAGGCCCGCTACGCTTAGAATGGCGTCTTTGAACAGTGCGGCCGGCCGCGACGCGCGGCGCGCGCCGAAGGCGCCGGGCCGGCGAGCGGCGCTGCCCGGGTCCGCCGCCACGCCCGTGGCCGCTGCCGCCGCGCTAGCGCGCATGGAGTACGCTTACCCGATGGTCAATACCCCCCAACTCCTCGCCGCCGTCGATCTGGGTTCGAATAGCTTCCGGCTGATCGTGGGCCGGGTCGAGGAAACCGACGCGGGCAGCCAGATCTATCAGGTCGATGCGTTGCGCGAGCCGGTGCGTCTCGCCGCCGGGCTGTCGCGCGACAAGATGCTCGACCGGGCGTCGCAGGTGCGTGGCTGGGATGCATTGAAGCGTTTCGGCGAGCGCCTGCGCGATTTCCATCCCGACCACGTGCGCGCGGTCGCAACCAATACGTTGCGCATCGCCAAGAACGCGGGCGAATTTCTCGGCGAGGCCCAGGCCGCGCTCGGTTTTCCGATCGAGGTGATCGCCGGGCGCGAGGAAGCCCGTCTGATTTATGCGGGTGCCGCGCATTCGGTGCCGGCGAGCGCGGGCAAGCGGCTGGTCGTCGATATCGGTGGCGGGTCGACCGAATTCATCATCGGCTCGCACTACACGCCGATTCAGATGGAGAGCCTGTATATCGGCTGCGTGAGCCACAGCCGCGCGTTTTTCCCGGCCGGCAACGTCGACGAATACACGATGCGCCAGGCCGAACTCGCCGCGCGGCGCGAAATCCAGATCATTTCCGCCGAATACAAGAAAACCGGCTGGGAGCAGGCGATCGGCTCGTCGGGCACTGCGCGCGCGCTGGCCGAACTGGTCGAGGCCAACGGCTTCAACGACGCGGGCATCACGCACGGTATTTCGCGCGGCGGGCTCGAGCGTCTGAAGCGCGCGCTGATCAAGGCCGAGAACGTGAACCGGCTGAAGCTGGTGGCGCTCAAGGGCGACCGTATCCCGGTGCTCGC
>DATJJN010000009.1:0-62106 GCA_035492135.1 Paraburkholderia sp.
GTGATGCTGCTGCAAAAGGAAACGGGGCTGCTGACGGGCCGCCTCGGCCACGCGGACGACCCGGCGAAGGCCGCGCTGATGGTGATTCCGCTCTTCGAGACGATCCCCGACCTGCGCAACGCGCCGCACATCATGCGCGACTTCCTCGCGCTCGCGGGCATCGACGCGCTGGTCGAACATCAGGGCAACGAGCAGGAAGTGATGCTCGGCTACTCGGACAGCAACAAGGACGGCGGCTTCCTCACGTCGAACTGGGAGCTGTACCGCGCGGAACTCGCGCTGATGTCGCTCTTCAGCGACCGCGGCATCACGATGCGCCTGTTCCACGGGCGCGGCGGCACCGTCGGGCGCGGCGGCGGCCCGACCTATCAGGCGATCCTGTCGCAGCCGCCGGGCACCGTCGAAGGGCAGATCCGGCTCACCGAACAGGGCGAAGTGATCGCGAGCAAGTTCGGCAACCCGGAGATCGGCCGGCGCAACCTCGAAACGGTGATCGCCGCGACGCTCGAAGCGTCGCTGCTGCCGATGGGCGGCACGGCGGGCGCGGCACCCGACCAGTTGCCGGCGTTCGAGGAGACGATGCAGCGGCTCTCCGATGCGGCGATGGACGCGTACCGGTCGCTCGTCTACGAGACGCCGGGCTTCGTCGAATACTTCTTCAGTGCGACGCCGATCACCGAGATCGCGGAGCTGAACATCGGCAGCCGGCCCGCGTCGCGCAAGCTGCAGGACCCGAAGCACCGCAAGATCGAGGACCTGCGCGCGATTCCGTGGGGCTTCTCGTGGGGGCAATGCCGGCTGCTGCTGACGGGCTGGTACGGGTTCGGCACGGCCGTCGGCGCGTATCTCGACGAAGCGGCGAGCGACGCCGAGCGCACGCGCCGCGTCGCGCTGCTGAAGAAGATGCACAAGACCTGGCCGTTCTTCTCGACCCTGCTGTCGAACATGGACATGACGCTCGCGAAGGCGGACCTCGCGGTCGCGTCGCGCTACGCGCAGCTCGTCGCGGACAAGAAGCTGCGCAAGCAGGTGTTCGAGCGGATCGTCGCCGAATGGGACCGCACGACGCGCGTGCTCGGCGAGATCACCGGCGCGGGCGGCCGGCTCGCCGACAACCCGATGCTCGCGCGCTCGATCAAGAACCGCTTCCCGTACATCGATCCGCTGAATCACCTGCAGGTCGAGCTGATCAAGCGGCATCGCGCGGGCGACACGAACGCGCGCGTGCGGCGCGGGCTGCATCTGACGATCAACGGGATTGCGGCGGGGCTGCGCAATACGGGGTGACGCGGCCGATGCGCTTCTTTCGATGCGTGACGTGACGTCATGAAAAACGCGCCGTTTTCGCGGCGCGTTTTTTTGCGTTCGTCGCGAAAGCCGCGGCTTTCGCGTCAGTCGCGCCGCGTCGCGAAAATCTGCAACGCGTCGAGCTTGAACGACCCGTCCGCCTGAACGTCGAAGTAGCGCCTCACTTCGTCCGGCGCGCGCTCCCACAGCGAGCGGATCGCCACGACGCGGTCCTCCGGCGTGCGCATGCGCGCGACCCACGACGCGAACTCGATGTCGATGCGCCAGCGCTCGTCGACGCGCGCGTCGAAACCCGCGTCGGACAGCATCGCGAGCCACTCGTCGGCGCGGTAGTCGCGCACGTGCGAGCCGTCGCGCAGCACTTCGACCGCCTGGATGTACGTGTCGAAGAGCGGATCGTCGATGCCCGCGATGTCGATGAACATCAGCCGGCCGCCCGGCTTCAGCACGCGCCGCACCTCGGCGAGCGCGCGGCCCACGTCGCGCCAGTGATGCGCGCTCATCCGGCTGATCGCCCAGTCGAACGACGCGTCGGCGAACGGCAGCGCCTCCGCCGCGCCCTGCTGCGTGCGGATCGACGCGAGACCGCGCTCGCGCGCGGACGCGGCGACCGTCGCGAGCATCGGCGGCGCGAGATCGTACGCGACCACCTCGCGCACGTGCGGCGCGACCGCGAAGCTCGCGTGGCCGGCGCCGCAGCCCATGTCCAGCACCGTCGCGTTTCCACAGGTGGCGGAGAACGTCGCCGCGAGCCGCTGCAGATCGGCCCCGGTCGCATGCACCTGGCTCGTCAAATACGCGGCGGCGGTCGAGCCGAACGCGTCGGCAACCTGATCGTGATGCTTCATCGAATGCTCCTTTGTCGTGGTCGAACCGCGGGACAGTACTCGCAGCGTCGAACTGTGCGGTCCGCGGCATTGCATTGAGGGACCCTGGGCGGCTGACGCGGCGGCCCGGACGCCGCATCAGTCGCTACAATAGAGGCCGCTTTGTACCGGTACAAGACAAGCAATCATTCTGGTATGAGCACCACCCGTCACGACCCGCCGCACCGCCATGACCACTCCGTTCGACGCCCATCACCCTCAAGACGCTGCCGGAACCTCCAGCCCCGCGCACACGCTCGATGCCACGCCGGCCCGCGCGCTCGGCGAGTTCATCCGCGCGCATCGCGAACGGCTGTCGCCGCAGGCGGTCGGGCTGCCGCCCGGCCCGCGCCGCCGCACGCCGGGTCTGCGCCGCGAGGAAGTCGCGCAGCTGTGCGGCGTGAGCCCGACCTGGTACACGTGGATCGAGCAGGGGCGTCCGGTGTCGGCGTCGGCGGATGCGCTCGCGCGGATCGCCGTCGCGCTGCAGCTGTCGCGCGCCGAGCGTGCGTACCTGTTCGAGCTGGCCGCGCAACGCGACCCGGCCGAGCCGGACCCGGCCGCCGCCGACGCGCCCGCGACGCTGCTGCACGCCGTGCAGCTCGTCGATGCGCCCGCGTACGTGCTCGACCGCCAGTGGGACGCGCTCGCGTGGAACGCGCCGGCAGCCGACCTGTTCACCGGCTGGCTCGACGGCGCGCACGACCGCAACCTGCTGCGCTTCACATTCACCGAGCCGCTCGCGCGCGCGCTGATCGTCGACTGGGAGGCGCGCGCGCGGCGCCTGTGCGCGGAGTTTCGCGCCGACTCGATCCGCCACCTGAACGACGCGCCCACGCGCGCGCTCGTCGATTCGCTGATCGCCGCGAGCGACGATTTCGCGCGCTTCTGGGCCTCGCAGGACGTCGGCGAGCGCGAAGGCGGCCGGCGCGAATTCAATCATCCGCGCCACGGCGCGCTCGCGTACGACCAGATCACGTTCAAGCCCGCGCATCGCGAGGATCTGAAGCTCGTCGTGCTGGTGCGGCTCTGAGCGCGGCGTCGCTGCCCGCATGCCCGCCTCGGCGCCCGGCCGCCGCAGGCGCGGATGGTAAAATCGCCGTCTGTTCCGCCGCCCGCGCTGCCCACGCAGCCGCCAAGCCAGCCTCGGGCCGCGGCCGCCCAGTCACCGCTCACCGCAGGTCCCCTGCCCCCACACCATGACGTCCCAACTGCACAAAAAAGGCGAAGCCTGGTCGGCTCGCTTCTCCGAGCCGATGTCGGAGCTGGTCAAGCGCTACACGTCGTCCGTCTTCTTCGACAAGCGCCTCGCGCTCGTCGACATCGAAGGCTCGCTCGCGCACGCGTCGATGCTCGGCGCGCAGAAGATCATCTCCGCCGACGACGTCGCCGCGATCCAGCGCGGGATGGCGCAGATCAAGGGCGAAATCGAGCGCGGCGAATTCGAATGGCAGCTCGACCTCGAAGACGTGCACCTGAACATCGAAGCGCGCCTCACCGCGCTGATCGGCGACGCGGGCAAGCGCCTGCACACCGGCCGCTCGCGCAACGACCAGGTCGCGACCGACATCCGGCTGTGGCTGCGCGGCGAGATCGACCGCATCGGGGCGCTGCTCGGCGACCTGCGCGGCGCGCTGCTCGACCTCGCGGATCAACACGCGGCGACGATCATGCCCGGCTTCACGCACCTGCAGGTCGCGCAGCCGGTCACGTTCGGCCACCATCTGCTCGCGTACGTCGAGATGTTCTCGCGCGACGCCGAGCGCCTCGCCGACTGCCGCAAGCGCGTGAACCGTCTGCCGCTCGGCGCGGCCGCGCTCGCGGGCACGAGCTATCCGATCGATCGCTTCGCGGTCGCGAAGACGCTCGGCTTCGACGGCATCTGCGCGAACTCGCTCGACGCGGTGTCCGACCGCGACTTCGCGATCGAATTCACCGCGGCGGCCGCGCTCGTGATGACGCACGTGTCGCGCTTCTCCGAAGAACTGGTGCTGTGGATGAGCCCGCGCGTCGGCTTCATCGACCTGGCTGACCGTTTCTGCACCGGCAGCTCGATCATGCCGCAGAAGAAGAACCCGGACGTGCCCGAACTCGCGCGCGGCAAGACCGGCCGCGTGAACGGCCATCTGATGGCGCTGCTCACGCTGATGAAGGGCCAGCCGCTCGCGTACAACAAGGACAACCAGGAAGACAAGGAGCCGCTGTTCGACACCGTCGACACGGTCGCGGACACGCTGCGGATCTTCGCGGAGATGGTCGCCGGCATCACGGTCAAGGCGGACGCGATGCGCGCGGCCGCGCTGCAGGGCTTCTCGACCGCCACCGACCTCGCCGACTACCTCGTGAAGCGCGGGCTGCCGTTTCGCGACGCGCACGAAGCGGTGGCGCTCGCGGTGCGGATCTGCGTCGATCGCCGCTGCGACCTGTCGGACCTCACGCTCGACGAGATGCGCCGCGAGCTGCCGACCGTCGCGCATCTGCTCGGCGACGACGTGTTCGCCGTGCTGACGCTCGACGGCTCGGTGGCGAGCCGCAACCATCCGGGCGGCACCGCGCCCGAGCAGGTGCGTGCGGCGATCGCCGCTGCGCGCGCGGCACGCAAGTAAGCGCGTGGCACAAGCGGCGCGCGTGCCACGCCGCTTGTGCGCCGCTTCTTCGCCGCTCGCGCGCCCACGTCCTTCGCATAACGAACCGGCCGGCCGGCGTTGTTTCGCCGGCAGCCGGATGCCCAGTCACTAACCGCCGACTCGTGATCCGATGATCGTCCGCCCCCGCCTTCACTGGTTCTGGATGCTGCTTGCGTGGCGCGGCTCCGTGCTGCCGCAGCTGCTGCCGCGACTCTTCATGGTGCTGTGCGTGTCGTTCGTCGCAGTCGCGGCGCACGACCATATCCTGCGGATCACCGTGAATCTGTCGACGGTGCCGTTCTCGCTGATCGGCATTGCGCTCGCCGTGTTCCTCGGCTTTCGCAACAACGCGAGCTACGACCGCTACTGGGAAGGCCGCAAGCTGTGGGGCCAGTTGACGAACGACACGCGCTCGCTCGTGCGCGAGGCGCTGACGCTCACGCCCGACGGCGGGCTCACGCCGCGCGTGCGCGAACTCGTCGACCTGCTGTGCGCGCTGCCGCATGCGCTGCGGCATCAGTTGCGCAATACCGATCCGCGCGACGACCTCGCGAAACAGCTCCCTCCGGCGGTGCTCGAACGCGTGATGGCGTCGCGCTTCAGGCCGGCGACGCTGATGCTGTGCGTGTCCGAATGGGTGCACCGCGAGGCGCGCGAAGGGCGGCTCGACCGGTGGGCGGTGCTCGCGATCGACCGCAACCTGAACGGTCTGTCCGATGTGATCGGCGGCTGCGAACGAATCGTGTCGACGCCGCTGCCGTTCGCTTACACGGTGATGATTCACCGCACCGTCTACTTCTTCTGCGCGCTGCTGCCGTTCGGGCTCGTCGACAGCGTCGGCTCGCTCACGCCGGTCTTCGCGGTATTCGTCGCGTATGCGTTCATGGCGCACGAGACCATCGCCGCGCAGATCGAAGATCCGTTCGGCACCGAGGACAACGACCTCGCGCTGGAAACGATGTGCAACGGCATCGAGGCCGCGCTGCACGACCTGATCGGCGATCCGGTGAAAGTCAGTTTGCCGTCGCCGGACGAGAATCTATTGCTGCTGTGAGCGCGAACGCGCCGCCGCCGTTTGCCGCGACGGCACCTGCGCTCAATGATTCCCCACCGTCTCCGATAGACGCTTGAGCGTCGCGAGCCGCGCGCCCAGCAGATCGAGCCGCGCGTGCTCGTCGATCAGCGGCGTCGTCGCGTCGCTGTACGCGCGCCACGCGCGTTGCGCGCGCTGGAGAGTAGGCCGCGCATGCGCGGGGATGCGCGCATAGAGCCGCCGGTAGTAGCGGTTCAGGTCGTAAGTCGCGTGCTCGCAGCGCGCGTCGGCCGAGCATGCGCGCGAACGCGGCGCGCGCTTGTCCGCGGCCGTCTGCGCGAGCTGCGCGCGCAGCGCGAGCGCGCGGTCGCGCACCGGCTGCAGACGCATGTCCGCCTCGTAGATCACATACATCGAGCCGCTCGTCGTCGCGAACACCGCGCCGATCAGCGGGTCTTCGGCGTCGCGCCACGCGTCCCAGCGCGCTTCGCTCGTGCGCCAGCGACGCTGGTCGGCGGGCCGCAGCTTCGTGAGCAGTTGCGCGAGCGCCTGATCGGCCGCGGTGTGCCACGCGGCGCGCGCCTCGTCCATGCACTGCACCTGGCCTGCGGTCGACGACCGGTCCGCGCGCGCGAGACACGCACGCATCGCGGTATCGATCGGATCGGCGGCGGCGACCTCCGCATGCGCGGCGCCGGCGCCGAACAGGAGCCCCGCCGCGGCCGCCGCGACGGCCGCCGCCAGCGCGAACCGGCGGCGAGCCCGCGCGAGCGGCGCAAGCGGCGCGTTGATCCGGTGTTTCATCGCGGTCAATCGCGCACGCAGTCCACGAAGTACTCGATGCGGCCGTTGATCATCTCGCCGACGAGTCCGTGGATGTCCGTGTGGAAGCCCGGGAAGCGCTCGTTGAACTCGCGCGCGAAGCGCAGGTAGTTCACGATCGTCCGGTTGAAGCGCTCGCCCGGAATCAGCAGCGGAATACCCGGCGGATACGGCGTGAGCAGGATCGACGTCACGCGGCCTTCCAGCTCGTCGATCGGCACGCGGTCGATCTCGCGGTGCGCGAGCTTCGCGAACGCGTCGGACGGCTTCATCGCGGGCTCCATGTTCGACAGGTACATCTCGGTCGTCAGGCGCGCGATATCGTTCGCGCGATACACGCTGTGGATCTGCTCGCACAGGTCGCGCAGGCCGATGCGCTCGTACGCCGGATGCTGCGCGACGAATTCGGGCAGCACGCGCCACAGCGGCTGGTTGTTGTCGTAGTCGTCCTTGAACTGCTGCAGCTCGGTCACCATCGAGTTCCAGCGGCCCTTCGTGATGCCGATCGTGAACATGATGAAGAACGAGTAGAGCCCGGTCTTCTCGACGATGATCCCGTGCTCGGCCAGATACTTCGTGACGATCGCGGCCGGAATGCCGGTCTCGCCGAATTCGCCGTCGACGTCGAGGCCCGGCGTCACGATCGTCGCCTTGATCGGGTCGAGCATGTTGAAGCCCTCGGCGAGCGCGCCGAAGCCGTGCCAGCGATCGTTCGGGCGCAGCATCCAGTCGTCGCGCGAACCGATGCCTTCCTCGGCGAGTTCCTCGGGACCCCATACCTTGAAGAACCACTCGTCGCCGTATTCGGCGTCGACCTTGCGCATCGCGCGGCGGAAGTCGAGCGCCTCGGCGATCGACTCCTCGACGAGCGCGGTGCCGCCCGGCGGCTCCATCATCGCGGCCGCGACGTCGCACGACGCGATGATCGCGTACTGCGGGCTCGTCGACGTGTGCATCAGATACGCCTCGTTGAAGCGGTGACGGTCGAACGTGCTGTTCTCCGAGTCCTGCACGACGATCTGCGACGCCTGCGAGATGCCGGCGAGCAGCTTGTGCGTCGAGTGCGTCGCGAACACCAGCGCGCCGGTGCGCGGACGCCCCGCGCCGATCGCGTGCATGTCCTGATAGAACGAATGGAACTCCGCGTGCGGCAGCCACGCTTCGTCGAAGTGCAGCGTGTCGAGCATGTCGCCGAGCAGGTCCTTGATCATCTCGACGTTGTAGACGACGCCGTCGTACGTGCTCTGCGTGATCGTCAGGATGCGCGGCTTCAGGTTCGGGTTCTTCGCGAGCGCCTCGCGCGCGAACGGATTCGCCTCGATCTTGCGGCGGATGTTCTCCGGCTTGAACTCGTCGCGCGGAATCGGGCCGATGATGCCGAAGTTGTTGCGCGTCGGCGTGAGGAACACCGGAATCGCGCCCGTCATCGTGATCGCGTGCAGGATCGACTTGTGGCAGTTGCGGTCGACGAGCACGATGTCGCCCGGCGCGACCGTCGCGTGCCAGACGATCTTGTTCGACGTCGACGTGCCGTTGGTCACGAAGAACACGTGGTCCGCACTGAAGATGCGCGCCGCGTTGCGCTCCGACGCGGCGACCGGACCCGTGTGATCGAGCAGCTGGCCGAGTTCGTCGACCGCGTTGCACACGTCGGCGCGCAGCATGTTCTCGCCGAAGAACTGGTGGAACATCTGGCCGAGCGGGCTCTTCAGGAACGCGACGCCGCCCGAGTGCCCCGGACAGTGCCACGAGTACGAGCCTTCGTCCGCGTACTGCACGAGCTCCTTGAAGAACGGCGGCGCGAGCGCGTCCAGATACACCTTCGCCTCGCGGATGATGTGGCGCGCGACGAACTCCGGCGTGTCCTCGAACATGTGGATGAAGCCGTGCAGCTCGCGCAGGATGTCGTTCGGCAGGTGCCGCGACGTGCGCGTTTCGCCGTACAGGAAGATCGGGATGTCCGCGTTGCGGCGGCGCACCGCTTCGACGAACGCGCGCAGCGCGACGATCGCGGGCGCGTCGTCCGGCGCGACGGCGTCGGCCGCGTCGACGTACGGCAGCAGCTCGTCGTCGTCGATCGACAGGATGAAGCACGACGCGCGGCTCGACTGCTGCGCGAACGACGTCAGGTCGCCATAGCTCGTCAACCCGAGGACTTCCGCGCCCTCCTTTTCGATCGCTTCCGCGAGCGCCCGGATGCCGGACCCCGAGATGTTCTCGGAGCGGAAATCTTCGTCGATGATGACGACGGGAAAACGAAACTTCATGGGCGATTCTCCAAAAAGAACGACCGCTGCATATCACGCGCAGCGGTCACCCGACAGGCTGGTGAGTCAATGCGCTTCGCGCGTTACGTCTTCGGCAGCGTGACGCCGTGCTGCCCCTGGTACTTGCCGCCGCGATCCGCGTACGACACCTCGCAAACCTCGTCGCTCTCGAAGAACAGCACCTGCGCGACGCCCTCGTTCGCGTAGATCTTCGCAGGCAACGGTGTCGTATTCGAGAATTCGAGCGTCACGTAGCCTTCCCACTCCGGCTCGAACGGCGTCACGTTGACGATGATCCCGCAGCGCGCGTACGTGGACTTGCCGAGGCAGACGGTCAGCACGTTGCGCGGAATCCGGAAGTACTCGACGGTGCGCGCGAGCGCGAACGAATTCGGCGGAATGATGCAGACGTCGCCCTTGAAGTCGACAAACGACTTCTCGTCGAAGTTCTTCGGATCGACGATCGTCGAGTTGATGTTCGTGAAAATCTTGAACTCGTCCGCGCAGCGAATATCGTAGCCGTAGCTCGACGTGCCGTAGCTGACGATCTTGCGGCCGTCCTCGGACGCGCGGACCTGATCGCGCACGAACGGCTCGATCATGTTGTGCCCTTCGGCCATGCGCCGGATCCACTTGTCGGATTTGATTGCCATGTTGGTCGCTGCTCGATAGGTCCAAAGCGGGATGGAGGGCGGCCGCGCCGGCTCCCGCACGCAACTTTCGCCGCGTTTGCGGCGGATTCGGCGGCCGGGGCCGGCGGCGCCTGCCGCAGGAAAGGCGCCATTTTACGCGATATGGAAGGCGATGCCGGCAATGCGGCACTCGCTCGCGCCGGCGACGAGGCTCGTCGCCGGCGCTGCGTCACTGCTGACGAATGACGCCGCAGGCAAGCGCCGTGCCGGTGCCGCGCTGCGCGTAAGCGTACGGGTCGATCGCGTCGTGGTGGACGAGCACCGCGCGCTGCAGCACCGAGCGGATGCCGTCGAGCGACACGTCCGGCGCGACGAGAAAACCGGTTGCGACGCCGGTCGAATCCGCGTGAATGTTGCCGAGGTCGCCCTCGACGCGCGCGCCGGGCCGCAGCCGGTCGGCGGCCGGTGCGAACACCGCGCCGGCGCTCGACGCGTCGACCGCGTTGCAGTCGCCGCGCTCGTGAATCTGCAGCGCGTGATCGGTGTTGGGCGGCAGGCCGATCAGGCTGTAGCTGACCTGCACGCCGTCCGAGCGCTCGATGAACGTGACGGTGCCGCGCACCTGGTTGCCGACAGTGGGCAGCAGTTGCGCGTCGGCGCGCTTCTCCTGCGGCCGCAGAAAGACGCCGCATCCGCCGAGCGCCGCACACGCGGCCACTGCGACGACGAATGCAAGCACCCTCTGCCTGTCGATACCCTTTCCCATGCAATCCTCTTGCCGGCTCGGCCGCGACGCGCGCGGCCGACGATCTGTCCCGATGAAGTCGACATGATACCGCGCGCGCCCGCGTTGCAGCGGCCGAAGCCGGTGCTCACGCGAGCGCGCGACGCTCACGTGTTCTGCACGACGATGCTCGGGAACTTCGACGTCATGTCGCGCGCGCGCTCGGCGATCACCACCGCGACGCGCCGCGCGATCGCGCGATAGGTCTCGGCGATCCGCCCTTGCGGATCGGCGACGACGCTCGGATGCCCCGAGTCCGCCTGCTCGCGGATGCCGATGTCGAGCGGCAGGCTGCCGAGCACTTCGACGCCGTACTCGCGGCTCATCCGCCCGGCGCCGCCGGAACCGAAGATGTGCTCTTCGTGACCGCAGTTCGAGCAGATGTGCACCGCCATGTTCTCGACGATGCCGAGAATCGGAATGCCCACCTTCTCGAACATCTTGAGGCCCTTCTTCGCGTCGAGCAGCGCGATGTCCTGCGGCGTCGTGACGATCACCGCGCCCGTCACCGGCACGCGCTGCGCGAGCGTCAGCTGGATGTCGCCGGTGCCCGGCGGCATGTCGACGATCAGATAGTCGAGGTCGCGCCAGTTGGTCTGACGCAGCAGCTGTTCGAGCGCCGACGTCGCCATCGGGCCGCGCCACACCATCGGGTTGTCCTGATCGATCAGGAAACCGATCGAATTGGCCTGCACGCCGTGGCCCGTCAGCGGGTTCATCGATTTGTCATCCGGCGACTCGGGGCGGCCCTCGATGCCGAGCATCATCGGCAGCGACGGACCGTAGATGTCCGCGTCGAGCACGCCGACCGACGCGCCTTCGGCCGCGAGCGCGAGCGCGAGATTCACCGCGGTCGTGCTCTTGCCGACGCCGCCCTTGCCCGATGCGACCGCAACGATGTTCTTCACGTTCGGCATCAGCTTCACGCCGCGCTGCACCGTGTGGGCGGCGATCTCATGGCGCACCGCGATGCGGCTGCCGGTGACGCCCGGCACCGCCGCGAGCGCCGCCTCGACCTGCTGGCGGACCGCGTCGAACTGGCTCTTCGCCGGATAGCCGAGCACGATCTCCGCGCTGACGACGCCGCCGTCGACGGCCACGTTGCGTACGCCCTTGGCGAAAGCGTACGGACGGCCGGTGTTGGGATCCGTCAATGCCGACAGCGCGGCATCGACCAGGGACCGATCTAAGCTCATTGAGACTCCGTGGGAAACGAGAGGCGGCGCGACGACGGCCGGCTGGTCGTCCTCGCGCCGTGAAACGATAGAAATTGTTAATCTGATTGCGTCAAATCAATCGGCAAGGCACGCTTCCTGCGGCAACTTCCACCCGCTCCGCCGATCGCGCAAGCTCCGTGCCGCGCGCCTCATCCCGTCATTGTAGAGGCTGGCGGCGCGCGGCGCCCGAAGACCCTCGGCGTAGTCGGGACGGCGGGCGGCGGCTCCCGGCCGTCCATCGCGGGGTTGTCAGTCCTGTTCAATCAAAGAAAGAGAGGAATATCAGATGAACACCAGAACCATGACCCGACTGTCCGTGTTCGCCGTCGCCGGTGCGCTCGTCGCCGGTTGCGCGACGCAGCAGGGGACCAACACCGCAGTCGGCACCGGTGTGGGCGCCGGCACGGGCGCGGCGCTCGGGGCGATTTTCGGCGGCGGCAAGGGCGCGGCGATCGGCGCGGGCGCCGGCGCGCTGGTCGGCGGCATCACGGGCTACAACTGGCAGGCGATCCGCAACCGCCTGTCCGGCGCGACGGCGGGCACCGGCACGCAGATCACCGAGCAGCCGGACGGCTCGCTCAAGCTGAACATCCCGAGCAACGTCACGTTCGACACGAGCAGCTATGCGATCAGGCCGTCGTTCATGCCGGTGCTCGACCAGGTCGCGCAGACGCTGCAGCAGAACCCCGAAGTCGTCGCGCAGGTCGTCGGCCATACCGACAGCACCGGCTCGCTCGAGTACAACAACACGCTGTCGGTGAACCGCGCGCAGAGCGTCGTCAACTACCTGATGCAACGCGGAATCCAGCCGCAGCGCCTGTCGGCGGAAGGCCGCGGGCCGAGCCAGCCGATCGCGGACAACAATACCGAGGCCGGCCGCGCCGCGAATCGCCGCGTGGAGATCTTCCTGCGCGCGACCGCACAGCATCAGGGCGGACAACCGCAATAACGGCCGAAGGAAGGATCGCGAGCCCGCCGCGACGGCTCGAATGCCCGTCTGGCGGGGCGGCGAAGGCGCCGCGAAGCATTTCGCAGGGCAATCGAAAAATTTTTCGAACTCTCGTCGAAATCCGCTGTCTTTCGTTACGGTACGTGGCTGGCGAAGCCGCCGCGTCACCATTCTCCTCTTGTCGTTGTTGCTCCGGGGCTCGTGCCCCGGTTTTTTTTGCCTGCGTTTTCCGGCCGTTCTTGCTCCCGCTTTTGTGCCGCTTTTTCGCCGCTATCCGCACCCGTCCGCGGCGGCGTTTAACCGGATCGCGGGGCGTCGGCGGCTCGCCTCGCACCCGCTCGGCGCAGGCCGCGGCCACCGCGCGAATCCACCGCCGTGCACGAAGGATCGCGGCCGCCAGTCGCCGCAAGCCGCCCTGCTAGAATCGCAGTTTCGTCCTCCCGCATCACCGGAACTCCCCAAAGATATGTCAGCCCCCGCCACCGACCTCAGTGCCGCCGGCGCGCCGCCGAGCCGCCGCCAGATTCTCGTCACGTCTGCCCTGCCCTATGCGAACGGGCAGATCCATATCGGCCACCTGGTCGAATATATCCAGACGGACATCTGGGTCCGCACGTTGCGCATGCACGGGCACGAGGTCTACTACGTGGGCGCCGACGACACCCACGGCACGCCGGTCATGCTGCGCGCCGAGAAGGAAGGCATCACGCCGCAGCAGCTGATCGCCCGCGTATGGCAGGAGCACAAGCGCGACTTCGACAGCTTCGGCGTTTCCTTCGACAACTACTATTCGACGGACTCCGAAGAGAACCGCGTGCTGTCCGAGTCGGTGTACACGGCGCTGAAAGACGCCGGCTTCATCGACACGCGCGACATCGAGCAGGCATACGACCCCGTCAAGAACATGTTCCTGCCGGACCGCTTCATCAAGGGCGAATGCCCGAAGTGCGGTGCGAAGGACCAGTACGGCGACAGCTGCGAAGTGTGCGGCTCGACCTACCAGCCGACCGATCTCGTGAACCCGTACTCGGTCGTGTCGGGCGCGACGCCGGTGAAGAAGACGTCGACGCACTACTTCTTCCGGCTGTCCGATCCGCGCTGCGAGAACTTCCTGCGCGGCTGGGTCGGCGGCCTCGCGCAGCCCGAAGCGACGAACAAGATGCGCGAATGGCTCGGCGACGCGGGCGAAGCGAAACTCGCGGACTGGGACATCTCGCGCGACGCGCCGTACTTCGGCTTCGAGATTCCGGGCGCGCCGGGCAAGTATTTCTACGTGTGGCTCGACGCGCCGGTCGGCTACTACGCGAGCTTCAGGAACCTGTGCGAGCGGCTCGGCCTCGATTTCGACGCGTGGGTGAAGCCGGACTCGACGACCGAGCAGTATCACTTCATCGGCAAGGACATCCTGTATTTCCATACGCTGTTCTGGCCCGCGATGCTCGAATTCTCCGGCCATCGCACGCCGACCAACGTGTTCGCGCACGGCTTCCTGACGGTGGACGGCGCGAAGATGTCGAAGTCGCGCGGCACGTTCATCACCGCGCAGAGCTACGTCGACACCGGTCTGAATCCGGAGTGGCTGCGCTACTACTTCGCGGCGAAGCTGAACAGCACGATGGAAGACCTCGACCTGAACCTCGAAGACTTCCAGGCGCGCGTGAACAGCGACCTCGTCGGCAAGTACATCAACATCGCGAGCCGCGCGGCGGGCTTCCTGATCAAGCGCTTCGACGGCCGCGTGCAGGACAGCGCGATGCATCATCCGCTGCTCGTCGCGCTGCGCGACGCGATCCCGCAGATCGCCGCGCACTACGAGGCGCGCGAGTACAGCCGCGCGCTGCGCCAGACGATGGAACTCGCGGACGCGGTGAACGCCTACGTCGACACCGCGAAGCCGTGGGAACAGGCGAAGGATCCGGCGAACGCCGTCGCGCTGCACGAAACCTGCAGCGTGAGCCTCGAAGCGTTCCGTCTGCTGTCGCTCGCGCTGAAGCCGGTGCTGCCGACGCTCGCGCTCGGCGTCGAGGCGTTCCTCGCGATCGAGCCGCTCGCGTGGTCGCACGCGAACACGCCGCTCACGTCGCAGCAGCCGATCAACGCGTACAAGCATCTGATGACGCGCGTCGACCCGAAGCAGATCGACGCGCTCCTCGCCGCGAACCGCGACTCGCTGCAGGCGACGGACGCACCGGCCGCCGCGAGCGCGTCGTCGAAGACGCAGGCGAAGGCCGCCGCGAAGGAAGCGAACAAGCCGGCGAGCGACGCGACGCCGGAGTCGATCTCGATCGACGACTTCATGAAGGTGGATCTGCGCGTCGCGCTGATCGTGGACTGCAACGTCGTCGAGGGCTCGGACAAACTGCTGCAACTGACGCTCGACCTGGGCGAAGGCCGCACGCGCAACGTGTTCTCGGGCATCCGCTCCGCGTACCGGCCTGAAGACCTGAAGGGCCGTCTCACGGTGGTGGTCGCGAACCTCGCGCCGCGCAAGATGAAGTTCGGCGTGTCCGAGGGGATGGTGCTGTCCGCGTCGGACGACACCGGCGGCGAGCCGGGGCTGTACATCATCCAGCCGGAAAGCGGCGCGAAGCCGGGGATGCGGATTCGCTGAGCGCTTTAGGCGACCGACTCGCGGCTTCCTAGCCCTGCATCGAAAAAAGCACGCGTTCGGGCGTGCTTTTTCGTTTGCGCCGGCAGCCTGCGCCGCACTCCGGCACGCCTACTGCCTTCGCCCGCCGAAGCGGTCGAACCGCCGCGTATACAGCAGATCGAGCCCGGAGAACGTCCCGCCGTACACCGACACCGACCAGAAGCGCGTCAGGTTCAACGTCGCCTTCACCGCGTTCTGCGCCGACTGCAAGCCCTGCTCGTAGCCGATCACGAGCCGCTCGTTGATCGCCTTCGCGATCATCACGACCTGCGGATCGGTCAGGCCCACCTCGCTGCGTCCGACCGAAAACTCGTCGAGCCCGATCGTCTGCGCGATCCGCTTGCCGCTTGCGCTGCCGAGCAGCGCGAGCGCGGTCGTCATCGCGCTCTGCTGGCCGAGGTTGTTGCCCTGGTCGGTGCCGTGGCCGAACAGCAGCCACGACAGCTTTTCGTTGTCCGGCACGTTCGGCTCGGACACGAGCCGCGCGACCGGCGACTGCACGGTGCCGGTCACCTGCACGCCGGCCTCGACCTGCTGGTTGCGCCGCATCGCGAGGATGTTGATACCCGGATTCGCGACCGGCCCGTTGAACGTGAAGAACCCGTTTTCGATGCCGAGCTTGCGGCCGAACGCGGTGTACGTCGAGCCCTCCGTCACGCGCACGTTGCCGACGGCGCGCAGCGGCACGCCCGGCGCGCTCAGCACCGAGATCGTGCCGACGAGCCCAAGGTCCGCGCCCTGCCCGCGAAAGCGGAAGTTGTTGCCGAGGTCGATGTCGATGCTCGCGCGCGGCGCGAAGCGGCCGACCGGCCGGTTCGCCGCCTCCGTCTCGGGCGGCAGGCCGCCGCGCGTCGTGCCGTCCGGCATCACGACGACGACGTCGTCGCCGAGCGACGGCGCCGGCTGGTCCGGCATGTCGAACAACGCATGGTCGACGCCGAACTTGCCGTCGATCTCGAGGCCGCCCGCGCTGCCGCCGTTCGCGATCGTCGCGCTGCCCGACAGCGACAGCTTGCGGTCCGGCGACGCGAAGAGTTCGAGCTTGTCGGCGACGATGTTCGCGGTCAGGTCGGGCTGGTCGTTGTCGAGCCGCACCTTGCCGGTCGCGCGCAGCGTGCCGCTCGCGCCGTGGAACTCGACCTGCTGGAAGTCCACGAGGTTGTGCGTCAGCGCGACGTGGATCACGCCGTCGTGCAACTGGATGCCCTGGTCGACCATCGTCGCGGACAGGCCGTCGCCCGTCAGCGTGCCGGACACGTCCGGACGGGCGCGCGTGCCGGCAAGCGTCAGTTGCAGCGCGATATGGCCGGCGAGCAGGTAGCTCGGCCCGAAGAGGCCGCCGGTCGTCGCGAGCGACGGCACGTCGGCGCGGATCGTCCCGCCGATCGGCGCTTCGTCCGAAAACGTGAGCACGCCGTCCTCGGGCGCGAGCGACGTATACGCGTTGACGTCGACCACGCCGACGCGCGTCGCCTGCGCGTGCGCGGTCAGATCGAGCCGGTTGCCGGCGCCGAACTGCGCGCGGGCAACGACGTCGGTGATCCCGAGCGACGCCATGCCGCGGCCGATCTGCGTCGTGATGTCGCCCGAGCGGCGCTTCAGTTGCACGTAGCCGGTCGCCGTCTGCCCGATCGAGAAGTCCCAGTCGCCGTCGAACACGAGGTCGGTGCGCATCGTCGACGGCACGCCGGTGATCTGCTGGCGCAGTTGCAGAAGGCGCGCGACCGATACGTCCGTCAGCGAGCCCGACGAGCGGATGCGGCCGTGGTCGAGATCGAAGCCGCGCAGATCGAGCGTCGCGCCGACGAGCGCGATGCGCGTCGCGCCGAGCGTCACGCGCCCGGCGCCCGCGCTGACGGTGAGCGGCTGCTGCATCGTGATCTCCTGCGTGCCGCGGTTCTGCAGCTGCGTGAGCACGCCGTCCCAGCGCGTACCTTCGCGCGTGTCGGACAGCTTGCCGTTCGCGGCGACCGACACGTCGAGCGCCTGCCCCTGCAGCTTGCCGGTCGCGGTCGCGACCAGCGTGTGATGCGCGCGGGTGCCGTTCAGATGCGCGGACAGCGTCGCGACGTCGACGCCGTCGACGCGCGCGTCGCGTGCATCGGTCGTGAACACGAGCGCACCGTTCGCGCCGTCGCGCAGTTCGGCGTGGCCTTGTGCGTGACCGAGCCGGTTCGCGCCGAACACGACGTTCTCCGCGCGATAGTCGAGCGCGACGTCCGGATGCGCGATCGTGCCGGTCAGGTCGCCGCTCGCCGCGACCTGGCCTGCGAGACCGAAGCCGAGCCGGTCGAGCTGCGGCGCATCGATCCGAAACCGCAGCCGGTCGCCGCTCGCGCCGAAGCTGCCTTGCAGGTCGACTTCGTTGCCGGCGACGGACAGGTTCGCGCGGCTCGGCAAGAGCCGCATTCCGGCAAGCCGGACCGTGCCCGAACCGGTCATCGGCAGGTCGTTGTAGACGCTCGGGCCGAGGTGGAAATCGGCTTTCGTCGTGAAGGTCGGCGCGAGCGTGCCCGTCGCGGCGAGCGTGCCGTTCACGCGGGCTTCGATGGGGCGTTCGTTCGTACGGTTGCTGGCTGCGGCGGCGGCCGGCCGGCGGTTGCCACGCGCTGCTGCGGGCGCGGCCGGCGCGCCTTGTCGCGCGGGCAGTGGCGAAGTCAGCGCGAGCGGATCGAAATCGGTCAGCGTCGCCTTCAGGTCGTACGTGGAGTTCGCGTCGCGCTTGAGCGTGCCGGACAGGTCGATGCGTCCGTCGCCCGAGGTCAGCCGCACGCCGGAAAACGTGGTGCGCGCCGGATCGAGCGTCACCTTGCCCTGCGCGCGCAGACGGGCTTTCGCGTCGGCGAGGTCGAGCGTCACGGTCTGCACGTCGCCCGCGAGACGAACGCCGACGGGACCGGACAGTTGGGTCGGACGCACGCTCGACTGGATCGCGTTCAGGTCGAGCGACGCGACTTTCAGATCGAACTGGCCGTTGCGGCCGCTGATCACGCCGTCGCCCGTCACGGTCGCGTTTTTCACGACGTGCACGTTGAGGTTCGCGATTCGCTGCGTTTTCGCGTCGAGCGTGACGTCCGCGCGGGCGTCGATCAGCGGCAGCAGTTGCGCGTCGAGCGCGCCGGGCTTCGCGTTCACGATCGACACGAAGCCGGCGACGGTGAGGTTCGCGATGCCGTGCGCGGGGAGCGGCTGCGGGGTGGGCGTTGCGGCCGTCGCGGCGGGAGAAGCCGCAGCGGTTGGAGAAGCGGCAAGCGCGGCGGTCGCGGGCGCGCTCGCGGGCGGCGAGGCCGTCTTTGCGGGTGAAGCGGTTGCGGCTGGGGAAGCCACAACGGCAGGAGACGCCACCGCCGCACGTGAAGCGGCTCCTTGTGGCGCAACCTTCGCCGCAGGCGACGCCCCCGGAACAGGCGACGCGGCAACCGCTGCCGAAGCCGTCACAGCAGGCGAAGCGGCAACCGCCGCCGAAGCCCCCCCGCCCGCCACCGCCTCAGCCCGCACCTCCGCCGTCACGGGCGCGAGATCCGCCCGCACCGCCAGATCCGCGAACGGCGCGCCGGGCGCGAACGCCTGCGGATTCACGTGATCGAACGCGAGCGTCGCGCGCTGCAGCGGCACCGGATCGAACGGCGTCGCCTCGACGTGCGCGCGGCCCGCGAGCTTCATCCCGGTCGCGTCGAGATCGATGCCGAGCACTGCCAGCGACCCGCCCATGCGGGCGTTCACCTGCACGTCCTCGCCGCTCACCTTGCCCGAATAGCCGACGTTGCCCGACAGCAGGAACGGCCGCACGCCGTCGAGTTTCGCGTCGGCGCTGATCGCGCCGAACGGCGTGTCGAGCCGCTCGATCGCCGCCTCGTGGTGGCGTCCGTCGCTGCGCGCATGGAACACGAGCCGCGCGTACTCGCTCGTCGACGCGCCCTGATGCAGCGTCAGCTTCGCCACCCGCAGATCGCGGATCTGGACCGCGAGCGGCAGCCGCAGATCGGTCGGCATCGTCATCGGCGTCGACGGTTCGTTCGACGGCACCGTGCGCAGATCCACATCGCCGACATGCAGGTACGCGACCACGAAACGCCACGGCCGACGACCGAGCGTCCACTGTCCGGAGATCCGGTCGACCTTGAGCGCCGTGCCGTCGGCGCCGTGCCACGCGACGTCGCGCAGACGCAGCCCCGACGCGATCGTGCCGCCGTCGAGCGTGCCCGCGAGGCGGCCGTCGAACAGCGTCACGGCCGCGCGCCACGCGTAGGCGGTGCCGCGCTCGGTCGTCAGCGCGCCGTACAGCAGACCCACGACGAGCGCGACCAGCAGCACCGGCACGACGATCGCCCATGCCAGCGCCTTCCACAGCCGGCGGCGGCGCGGCGGCGGCGGCGTGTCGGCGGGCGGTTCTCCGCCTGCGCCACCGCCTGCGCCGCCCGCCCCACCCGCACCGTCCATCGGCAAATCGGGCGGCAACGCGCCGCCGGTCTCGTCGGCGGGCGCGGAAGGCGAAGCGGTCGATCCGGACGGACGCGTCGTCATGCTCTGGCCGGCGCACAACGCGCCGCGCGGAAATAAACGTTACGGGACATCGAAAGCATCGTCATCAGAAAGCGATCCCGAGCGTCAGGTAAGGACGGACGCTGCGGTCGCGAAAGCCATACGCGACATCGAGATTCACCGGGCCGACCGGGCTGCGCCAGCGCGCGCCGAGTCCCGCGCCGGGGAAGAAGGTCTTTTCGCCCCAGGTGTCGGTCGCGGTGCCGATGTCGAAGAACGCCGCCGCGCCCCAGTCGTGACTGAACCAGTGCTGATACTCGGTGGACGCGGTCACGAGGTACTTGGTCGGCAGGATCGAGCCGGCGACGTTGTTACCGATGCTGTCGAACGAGTAGCCGCGCACCGAGTTCGAGCCGCCCGCGCGGAACAGCAGCGACGCGGGTATCCCGCTCGAACTGCCGCTCGTGAACACGCCGCCCAGCTCCGCGCGCAACAGCATGATGTCGCTTCGGGCGATCGGCAGATACTGCTCGCCGCGCATATAGCCGCGGATGAACGTCTGATCGGCGAGCAGCCCCTTCACCGCGAAGCCCGTCTCGACGCGCAGCAGGTTGCCCGAGCGCGGGAACAGCGGATCGTCGACGTTGCGCCGCGTCCACGACCACGACGGCACGAGCGCGCGGCTCGTCGTCGGCGGGCCGACGTTCTGCGTGAGCCGGTCCTGGTAGAACAGCAGCTGGTACGCGTAGTCGATGTACTGCGACGTGCGCGTGCGCTGCACGCCGATCCGCGCGCTGTAGATGTTCGTGTTGGACACGTTCGTCGACGAATACGACGCGAGCGCGCTGTTCGTCCACGCGCGCGGCCCGGGCGGCATCGACAGCTGGACCTGGCCGAACTGCTGGATCTGGTCGAGGCGTCCCTGGATCTGGAACGGCCACGCGGCGCCGAACGTGTTCAGGTACGTGTACGAGCCCTGCACGTGCGGGCCGGTGTCGGTCGAATAGCCGAAGCCGCCGCGAAAGCTGTTGTACGGAAACTCGGAGAGCTTCGCGTGCACCGGCGTCAAGAGCGGCTTGTCCGGGTTGTTGTCCACGTCGATCGCGACGCTCGCGTAGTACGGCGTGTTCTGCAGCTGGCGCTGCAATTCGGTCACGCGCTGGATGTCGTAGATCTCGCCGGGCGAGATCGGATTCACGTTCGACACGATGCTCTCCGGATAGCGCCGCGCGCCGGTCACGTCGAGCGCGCCCATCGTGAACGTCGGGCCGCTGTCGTAGGTGACCGACAGCGTCGCCACGCGCTTTTGCGGATCGACGCGCGCCTCCGAGTGCGCGATCTTCGCGGCGAGGTAGCGCTTCGCCTGCAGCGCCTTCAGCGACGCGTTCTTTGCATCGTCCCAGCCGGACTGCGAGAACGCATCGCCGTTGTGCAGCGAGAACGCGGCGCGGGTGGCGCTTTCCTGCGACGGGTCCTCGGTCAGCACCGGACCGCGAAACGTCAGCGTGACCGACGAGATTGTCGTCTGCGGCCCCGGATCGACCGCCACGTGCACCTGCCGCTTGCCGTCGACGGTGCGCACGTCGGTGCGCACGACGGGCGAGAAATAGCCGGCCGTCGCCGCCAGGTCGCGCACCTGCTGCGGCGTCGCGGTCACGAGGAATTCGAACTGGTCGTCGGTGACGTCGTCGCGCTTCGCGAAGCGGGAGATGTCGAGATGCTGCTCCAGCAGGCGGCGCAGCGCGCGCGGCGACGCGTCGATGTTGACCCGGTACGACGCGGCCGCGTCGAGCGGCGCGAGGACCACCGACAGCACGGCGAAGAGCGCCGCCAACGCGACCCGCGAGCGCGGTGCGCGCCGCGCGCGTGCGGCCGCGAGGCCGGCAGCGCGCGCACGGCTGCCGGCCGCGGGGCGCGGCCGCCTGCGCAAGGATTCGATCGTCCATCCCGCCAAGCAGGACCTCCAGCCGTACGAGTACAGATTGGGTTCGATGGGCGCCGCGTGGCAGGCGCAAGACGCGTTATTTCACCACAACGGCGGCCGTGACCCCATATGATCGCGAGCGTCGCGCCGGCCGGCTTGCGATAGAATGACACCCGTTTCTTCCCCAGCGGCGGGAGACGCTACCGGAACCCGCCTTCGTCGACACGGACCCGTTGCCATGTATCAGTCGGATATCACCCAGTTCCTGAACCAGCTCAAGCAGCAAAAGCCGTCACTCGAAGAAGAGCAGCGCCGCGGCCGCTCGCTGCTGTGGGACAAGCAGCCGATCGACCTCGAAGAACGCGAGCGCCAGCAGGCCTCGCGTGTGAAGCAGACGCCGTACGTCTACTACCAGAACTTCTGATGACCGCACCCGCCGGGTCAGGGGCCGACGGCGACGCGCTCGCCGCGCCCGCGACCGACTCGACGCCGGACACCGTCGACGGCGTCGCGTTCGCGCGCCTGTACGGCGAACCGCTGTTCAAGCTGCCGCAGGACCTGTACATCCCGCCGGATGCGCTCGAAGTCTTTCTCGAAACTTTCGAGGGCCCGCTCGACCTGCTGCTGTACCTGATCCGCAAGCAGAACTTCAACGTGCTCGACATCCCGATGGCGGATGTCACCGCGCAGTACCTCGGCTACGTCGAGCAACTGCGCCGCACGAACCTCGAACTCGCGGCCGAGTACCTGCTGATGGCCGCGATGCTCATCGAAATCAAGTCGCGGATGCTGCTGCCGGTCAGGAAGGCGGACACCGGCGAGGAAGCGGAAGACCCGCGCGCCGAACTGGTGCGGCGCCTGCTGGAATACGAGCAGATGAAGCTCGCCGCGCAGCGCCTCGACCAGTTGCCGCAGCTCGGCCGCGACTTCCTGCGCGCCGAGGTGTATATCGAGCAAAGCCTCACGCCGCGCTTCCCGGACGTGAGCAGCGACGACCTGCGCGCCGCGTGGGCCGACGTCGTGAAGCGCGCGAAACTCGTGCAGCATCACAAGATCTCGCGCGAGGAACTGTCGGTGCGCGAACACATGAGCGTCATCCTGCGCAAGCTGCAGAACGCGCGCTTCATGGAGTTCTCGGACCTGTTCGACGTGTCGCGCGGCGTGCCGGTCGTCATCGTGAACTTCATCGCGATGCTGGAGCTGTCGCGCGAGTCGCTGATCGAAATCACCCAGGCAGAGCCGTTCGCGCCGATCTACGTGCGCCTCGCGTATCTGCCCGCTTGACGGAAAACTTCAGGCAAACAGACAGAGGATTCGCGCGGGGCAATACGTGTCGGGAGCGTCCCTGCCGCCGCTGCGCGGCACGCGCAAATCCCTTACAATCCGCCCGCGCGCCCATGCCGCGAACGGCCGGGCACGCGCCCCGCGCAAGCGGCCCGCCGGCTCGAACCGGCATGCCGGTTGCGGCAAACCCGTCCCGCTTCGCGCGTGGCCAAAGCGTGGCTTAAGGCATCCGACCACCACCCGATCATGAAAGTCATCAGCTCGATCCAGGAACTGCGCGACCAGTTGCGCGGCCAGAACCGCACGGCGTTCGTGCCGACGATGGGCAACCTGCACGAAGGCCATCTGTCGCTGATGCGCCTTGCGCGCCAGCACGGCGACCCGGTCGTCGCGAGCATCTTCGTCAACCGGCTGCAGTTCGGCCCGAACGAGGACTTCGACAAGTACCCGCGCACGCTCGAAGCCGACATCGAGAAGCTGCAGAAGGAAAACGTGTACGTGCTGTTCGCGCCGACCGAGCACGACCTGTATCCGCAGCCGCAGGAATATCGCGTGCGTCCGCCGCACGATCTCGGCGACATCCTCGAAGGCGAGTTCCGTCCGGGCTTCTTCGAGGGCGTGTGCACGGTCGTGATGAAGCTGATGTCGTGCGTGCAGCCGCGCGTCGCCGTGTTCGGCAAGAAGGATTACCAGCAGCTGATGATCGTCCGCGCGATGTGCCAGCAGTTCGCGCTGCCGACCGACATCGTCGCGGCCGAAACCGTGCGCGACACCGACGGCCTCGCGCTCAGCTCGCGCAACCGCTATCTGTCGGAAGCCGAGCGCGCGGAGGCGCCGGAACTGGCCGCGACGCTGCGTGCGGTGCGCGAAGCGGTGCTGTCGGGCCGCACCGACTACGCGCAACTCGAACTCGACGCGATGGCGAAGCTCGCCCACCGCGGCTGGAAGCCCGATTACATCGCGATCCGCAAGCGCGCGAACCTGCTGCCGCCGCTGCCGCAGGAGACCGGCGCGCCGCTCGTGGTGCTCGCCGCCGCGAAGCTCGGCGCGACGCGCCTGATCGACAACCTCGAAATCTGATTCCCGGATTCGGAATTACCGCCAGGCGCCGGCGGACCGCAAAGTCCGCCCGTCTGAGGAGATGCACCATGCAACGCCACATGCTGAAGTCGAAGATCCACCGCGCGGTCGTCACGCACTGCGAACTGCATTACGAGGGTTCGTGCGCGATCGACGAGGATCTGCTCGAAGCCGCGAACATCGTCGAAAACGAGCGCATCGACATCTGGAACATCAACAACGGCGAGCGCTTCTCGACGTATGCGATCAAGGGCGAGCGCGGCAGCGGAATGATCTCGCTGAACGGCTCGGCCGCGCGCCGCGCGCAGCTCGGCGATCTCGTGATCATCGCCGCGTTCGCGAACGTCGACGAAACCGAGCTGAAAGCCGGCTGGAAGCCCGACCTCGTGTTCGTCGACGAGCACAACAAGATCAAGGGCAGCCGCGACCACGTGCCGACGCAGAGCTGGACCTGACGCGGGAGGGCGCCGCTTCGCCCCGGCGGCCGGTTGTTTGCCGGCGGGGCCGCCCCCGCGCCGGCATACGTCCCCTACTTGCCGTCGACCCACGCCAGAATCGGCTGCCACTGCTCGACGTCGCGGTCCACGCGGCTTTTCGCGACGTCCCACAGCGTGAGGCCGTGCGCGGCGAGCTGCACGTAGTTCTGCGTGTCGCGCAGATAGCCGAGCACCGGCAACTTGAGCCCCTCGACGAATCGCTGCAGCTGCTCGGCCGAGCGCGTGCGCGCATCGACGCGCATCCCGACCACGCCGACCTCGATCGTCCCCTTGCGCACCGCCTTCTCCTTCGCGAGCCGGTCGAGAAAGTCCTGCGTCGCGAGGATGTCGAACATCGACGGCTGCAGCGGCACGATCACCTTGTCCGCGAGTTCGAGGATCGTGCCGAGCCGGTTGCCGTGCAGGCCGGCCGGCGTGTCGACGACCGCGTGCTCGAGTCCCTTTGGCGGCTTCGTCGGGGCGTCGAGATCGACGCTCCACGTCTCGATCGGCGGCAGCGTCGCCGGCCGCAGGTCGAGCCATGCGTGCGCGGACTGCTGCCGGTCGAGGTCCGCGAGCGCGACCCACTCGCCCTGCGCCGCGAAGTAGCCGGCCAGATTGGTGGACAGCGTGCTCTTGCCGACGCCGCCCTTGGGATTCGCCACCACGATCACCGTCATGAATGCTCCCGTCAGGAAGGCTGGCAGCGCGCCAGCCGGATTGCCGATTCGGGGGATTCGCGATGCGCGCAAGCTCGCGAGCCAAACGCGCGCACCGGCCCAGCCGTTGATAATATCGGCAAATTCCGCCACGCCGAAACCCCCGACGCGCGAGTGGGTCCTCGCCATCACGGGCGGCGGCGCGTTTTTACCCATTCGACCAGGACTTCCGGAGACTCCCACCGATGAGCAAGCTGCGTCCCGACGTGACGATCGACCGGCTCCACGAGCGCCAGCGCGGCCGGCTGCCCGACCTGCTCGGTCTTCGCGTGACCGCCGTCGACGAAGGGCGGCTGCGCGCGCAACTGGACGTGCGCAGCGACCTGCTCGCGCCGAACGGCTTCCTGCACGCGGCCACGGTGATCGGCCTCGCGGATACCGCCTGCGGCTACGCGTGCTTCGCGCATCTGCCGGAGTCCGCGAAGAACTTCACGACCGTCGAGCTGAAGAGCAATTTTCTCGGCACCGCGCGCGAGGGCACGCTGACGGCGGTCGCGACCGGCGTCCATCTCGGCCGCAGCACGCAGGTATGGGACGCGACCGTCAGCGGGCCGGACGGCAAGACGATCGCGCTCTTCCGCTGCACGCAGATGGTGCTGTACTGAGCGCCCCCGGCCCGGCTCGCGTCCCCTTGTTCGCTGCAGTGCGATATTTCCGTTGCCCCATACGCCGATGACCGATCGCGACCTCACCTTCGTCGTCGGCGGCGCGCGCTCGGGCAAGAGCGCGCACGCCGAGCGACTCGCCGCTGCCAGCGGCCTGCCGGTCACGTACGTGGCGACCGCGCGCATCGGCGATGCCGAGTTCGCGGAGCGCGTCGCGCATCACCGCGCGCGGCGGCCCGCGCACTGGCAACTGGTCGAGGCGCCGCTCGACCTCGCCGGCGCGCTCGACGCCGCCGCCGCGCCCGGACGCTGCGTGCTGATCGACTGCCTGACGCTGTGGCTCGCGAACCTGCTGTGCCCGCCCGACGGCGCCGCCGCGCCCGACGACTGGCGCGCGCACGTCGACGCGTTCGCCGCCGCGTGCGAGCGCGCGCGCGGCACGGTGATCGTCGTCAGCAACGAGATCGGCTTTGGCGTCGTGCCGCTCGGCGCGGCGACGCGGCAGTACGTCGACGAACTCGGCCGGCTCAACCAGCGGATCGCCGCGCTCGCGGACCGCGCGACGCTGATCGTCGCCGGGCTGCCGCTCGCGCTGAAGGAGCGTTGATGCGGGCCGCACGATCCACAGCGCTCCTGATCGCCGCGCTGGCGGCGCCGGTCGGCGCGCAGGCGTCGATCTCGGTGACCGACGACAGCGGCGCGACCGTGACGCTCGCCGCGCCCGCGTCGCGCGTGATCACGCTATCGCCTCACGCGACGGAACTCGTCTACGCGGCGGGCGGCGGCGCGAAACTCGTCGGCACCGTCGCGTACAGCGACTACCCGCCGCCCGCGAAAGACCTGCCGCGCGTCGGCGACAACCGCTCGCTCGACCTCGAGCGGATCGCGGCGCTGCGGCCCGATTTGATCGTCGTCTGGTGGCACGGCAATGCCGAGCAGCAGATCGACCGGCTGCGCGACTTGCACATCCCGCTCTTCTTCAGCGAACCGCACCGGCTCGACGACGTCGCGACCAACCTGACGCGCCTCGGCCAGCTGATCGGCACGCCGTCCGCCGCGCAGGCGGCCGCCGATGCGTACCGCCGCGACATCGCGCAACTGCGCGCGCGGTATTCGGCGCGGCCGACGGTCAGCGTGTTCTACCAGGTGTGGGATCAGCCGCTGATGACGATCAACGGCTCGCAGATGATCAGCGACGTGATCGCGCTGTGCGGCGGCCGCAATGTGTTCGCCGCGTTGAAGCCGCTCGTGCCGACGGTGTCGACCGAGGCGGTGCTGGCCGCCGATCCGGAGGCGATCGTGACGGTGCTGCCGGGGAAAAGCGCGCCGGGCGGATCGCTGCCGACGCTCGACCGCTGGCGCGCATGGCCGGCGCTGACGGCGGTCGCCCGCGGCAATCTGTTCGCGGTCGACGACGATCTGCTGAGCCGGCCGGGGCCGCGGCTCGCGCAGGGCGCGGCGATGATGTGCCGGGAGCTGGATATCGCGCGGTCGCGCCGGCCCGGTGGTGGGGCGCGTTGAGGGCGCGGCGGCGCGTTGACGGCGAGCGCAGCGGCATTCGGGCGGCATTCGGGCGGCATTCAGGCGGCATTCGGGCGGCGGACGCGGCGGCACCCTGACGGCGAGCGCAGCGGCGAGTCGGCACCCGCCGCCGCGCTGCGTTCACGGTGATTGCAGCGGTACGTTGACGACGAGCGCACTGGCGCATCGACACCCCGCAGCGGCCCCCCGACGACAAGCGTGGCGACCGCTCCACGCCGGCCGCACCAGCCCGCCCCACCTCACTCAAACATTCCACCGCACAAGCCGCCACTCATCCCACGCGCCGCCCGGCGCATCGCGACGCAACCAGACGATCGCGGCCATCTCCAGCGGCCAGCGCAGGCAGCGCTCGAGCGGCACCCCCAGCGAGCGCGCCGCGATCGCGCGGATCACGCCCGAATGCGTGACCACCCACGTCGCGCTCTCCGCATCGGCGTCGCCGGTCAGCGCGTCGAAGCCGGCCTGCACCCGCGCGTCGAACTGCGCGACGCTCTCTCCGCCGTGTTCGCGCGCGTGCAGCAGATCGGCAGCCCACGCGTCGATCTGCTCGCGTGCGATCGCATCCCACGCGGTGAGCTCCCACGCGCCGAAGTCCATCTCCGCGAGACGCGCGTCCGGCCGCGCGTCGAGACCGTGCGCCGACGCGAGCGCGTCGGCCACCCGCGCACAGCGTCCGAGCGGGCTCGTGACGATGCGCTGCGGCGGCGGCGCGCGAAGCGCAGCGAGCCGTGCACCGATATCCCCAGAGGCGGCGGCGGGAGCATCGGCCAGCGGCACGTCGCTGCTGCCATAGCAGACCCCGGGCGCGACGGCCACCGCCGGATGCCGGATCAGAACGACATCCATGCGAGCCCCACCAGATAGATCGCCAGTTCGAACACCTGCTGCGCGAAGCCGAGACAGTCGCCGGTATAGCCGCCGATACGCCGCACGAAGTAGCGGCCGAGCGCGAAGCGCAGCACGGCGAGCACCGCGAGCGTCCCGACGCCCGCGCGCCAGTCCGGCCACGCGGGCCAGAAGAGCCACGGCAGCCCGAACGCACACGCGAAGAGCCACGCGCCGACGCTCATCCGTTGCGCGACCGGCTTTGCCTTGCCCTGCGCACGCACGTAGTCGAGCGTCGTCAGATAGCTGATCGCGCACGCGCGGCTCGCCGCGTGCGCGGCGATCATCGACGTCGCCGCGCGCAGCGGCGGCATCGCGGCGAGCGTCTGCCACTTCAGCGCCAGTGCAACAACGAGCGCGATCGCGCCGAATGCGCCGATCTGCGAGTCGTGCATGATGCGCAGCACGTCGTCGCGTCGGTAGCCGCCGCCGAACGCATCGCAGCAGTCGGCGAGACCGTCCTCGTGGAACGCGCCGGTCGCGACGAGCGTCGCCGCCATCGACAGCAACACCGCGACGCCCGCCGGCAACACGCGCAGCGCGGCCAGGTAGACAAGCGCGCCCCACGCGCCGACGAACCCGCCGACGAGCGGAAAGTAGCGCGCCGCCCGGTTCAGCCACTGCGGCTCGAAGCCGACCCGGCGCGGCACCGGCACGCGCGTGAAGTAGCCGAGCGCGGTGAAGAAATAGCGCAGTTCGGCGAGCGGATTCATCGCGCGGATCCGGTCAGCGGGACCACGGTGCACCACGCCGCCGCGCGAACCGGATGACCGCGCCGCTCACGCATCGCGATCGTCACGATCCGACACTCCGGCCGACTCGAAGCTCGCCATCTCGTTCACGAACGCCGCGGCCGCGCGCAAGAGCGGCACCGCGAGCGCCGCGCCGGTCCCCTCGCCGAGACGCAGGTCGAGCGACAGCAATTCGCGCGCGCCGAAATAGTCGAGCATGCGCCGGTGCCCGGCCTCGTTCGACGCGTGCGCGAACACGCAGTAGTCGCGCACGTTGCGCGCGAGCGCATCGGCGACGACGAGCGCCGAGCTCGCGATGAACCCGTCGACGACGATCGCCATCCGCGCCTTCGCCGCCGCGAGGAACGCGCCGGTCATCATCGCGATCTCGAAGCCGCCGAACGTCGCGAGCACGTCGAGCGGTTCGCGCGCGTCCGGATGCCGTTCGAGCGCCGCCGCGAGCACGTCGCGTTTTCGCGCGACGCCCGCGTCGTCGAGACCGGTGCCGCGCCCGACGCATTCGTCGATCGGCACGCCGCAGAGCCGGCTCATCAGACACGCGGCCGACGACGTGTTCGCGATCCCCATCTCGCCGAAACCGATCACGTTCGTGCCGAGCGCCGCGTGATGACGCACGCGCGCCGCGCCGGCTTCGAGCGCCTGCACGGCCTCGTCGCGCGTCATCGCGCGTTCGTGCGCGAAGTTGCGCGTGCCGCGCGCGACGTGCGCGTCGATCAGCTTCGGCGACGCGGGCAGCGGCGTCGCCATCCCCGCATCGACGATCTCCAGTTCGAGCCCCGCGACGCCGCTGAACGCGTTGATCGCCGCGCCACCCGCGAGGAAATTCGCGACCATCTGCACGGTCACCGCCTGCGGATACGGGCTCACGCCTTCGTGCGCGATGCCGTGGTCGCCGGCGAACACGATCATCGCGGGCCGCTCGATGCGCGGATGGCGCGTGCGCTGGATCATCCCGAGCTGCAGCGCGAGCGATTCGAGGCGGCCGAGGCTGCCTGGCGGTTTCGTCTTCGTGTCGATCACGCGTTGCAGCGCGTCGCGCAGCGACGTGTCGAGCGGCTCGATGTCGAGCAGGTCATGGAGGGACGATGAGGTCATCTGGGAGTTCGGCTCGTTGAAGGCTAAATGAATGACAAGGGGCACGCCGGCGCGGCGCGAGGCGTCCGCTCGCGCCGTCATCCACCGGCATGCAGCGCGGGCACGAGCGCCTCGTGATCGCCGTCGCGAATCAGCACGAGCGGATGGCCGAATGCGGCGCTCGCGCGCGCGGGCGTCAGCACGTCGCGCACCGGGCCCGCGTGGACGCCGCCGCGTCCGTCGAGCAGCAGCGCATGCGTCGCGAAGCGCCGCGCGAGATTCAGATCGTGGCACGAAAAGACGATCGAGCGGCGCTCCGCCTCGACCCAGCGCGTCAACACTTCGAGGCACGCGATCTGATGATGCAGGTCCAGATGCGCCAGCGGCTCGTCGAGCAGCAACAGCGGCGCGCCCTGGCACAGCGCCGCGGCGAGCGCGACGCGCTGTCGTTCGCCGCCGGACAGCGACAGCACATCGCGCGCGGCGAACGTTTCGAGACCTAGCGCGGCGAGCGCCGCGTGCGCGGCCGCGCGATCCTCCGCGCGCTCCCACCCCCAGCCCGACAGATACGGGAAACGGTTCAGCAACACGACGTCGAGCACGCTGGCGGCAAACGAATCGCGAACGGTCTGCGGCATCAATGCACGCCGCTGCGCGAGCAACGCGGGCTGCCAGTGCGCGAGCGCGACGCCGTCCACTTCGACGTGGCCCGCAGCAGGCTTCGCGAGGCCGGCGAGCGCCGAGATCAGCGTCGTCTTGCCCGCGCCGTTCGGCCCGGCGATGCACCATAGCTCGCCCGCGCGAAACGTCTGTGTCAATGCGTCGACGAGCGTGCGCGCGCCGACTCGCAGCGTGAGCGAGCGCGCGGCGGCGAGCGGATCCGCAAGCGAAGGGGCGTGCATGTCGGCCTTCATCGCTCGCGCCTCTTCAGCAGCATCCACAGAAACACCGGCACGCCCGCGAGCGCGGTGACGACGCCGACCGGCAACTGCGTCGGCGCGACGACCGTGCGCGCGACGAGGTCCGCGCCCATCACCGCGACGCCGCCCGCGAGCGCGGCGGCCGGCAGCAGCATCCGCTGGTCGTTGCCGAACGCGAGCCGCAGCATGTGCGGCACGACGAGCCCGACGAAACCGATCGTGCCGCCGGTGGTCACCGCGGCCGCCGCCGCGACCGACGCCGCCACATACACGCCGAGCCTCACGCGCGCGACCGGCACGCCGAGCGTCTGCGCGACCGCGTCGCCGCGCAGCAGCACGTTCAGTTGCGGCGCGAGCGGCACCATCCCGGCGAGCACGGCCGCGAGCGCCGCGAACGCGGGCCACGGTTCGCCGACGCCGTTCAGATCGCCGGTCAGCCAGAACAGCATCCCGCGCAGACGCGCATCGGGCGCGAGCGTCAGCAGCAGCGTGAGCGTCGCGCCCCAGCCGGCCGCGATCACGGCACCCGTCAGCAACAGACGCGGCGAGCCGTCTTGCGGATCGCTGCGCCACAACTCGCGCCGCGCGAGACCGAGCACCAGCACGATCGACACGAACGCGCCCGCGCACGCGCTCGCCTGCACCGCCCACCACGCGAGCCCCGCGATCATCGCGACGAGCGCGAATGCGGCGGCGCCTCCGGACACGCCGAGCACGTAAGGTTCAGCAAGCGGATTGCGCAGCAGCACCTGAAGCAGCGCGCCCGCGAGCGCGAGCAACGCGCCGCACGCGAAGCCGGCGAGCGCGCGCGGCAGGCGCAGCGTCCGCACGATTTGCGCGGACAGATCGGCGTGACCGTGACGGGCGGGAATCAATGCATCGAGGGCCTGTTCGGGCGTGACCGGCACGCTGCCCGCCACGAGCGACGCCGCGAACACCGCGAGCGCGACGAACGCGAGCACGACCCAGATCGCGACCGCACGGCGTGCGTTCATCACGGGCAGCGTGCGCGCGGCGAGACGGTTCATCGGCGTGACGTCGCGCGAACCGGCTCGCGGCCGCGGCGGATTTCGACGCGGCATGCGGCAACGCCAGGCACATGCGCCGCGACGCAGCGTGTTTGGGGCAGAAAGACATTCATGGTCGTTGTCGAACCGGTCGGGACTCGCGCAGTGACGTTCGATGACTTCGTGATGTTATATCGCGCGGACAGACCCGAACGCCGTCGCTCGCGGCGCTTCGTGCAACGCGCGCGTGGCGACGCGAAGCGCGTTGCCGGGCATCGCGTTTTACGCGTGCGATCGTGTACCGTTCGCAAGCCGCGCGGATCGACGCAGCGCTCAAGCGCGCCGATTTGGCGCCGATATCAGTGGCGGCAACCCGGTGGCGGCAAGTGTAGGGGCCGCCCCTGGCACCGTCAAGAAACGTCAGACCTCGTGGAAAGCGTCGCGCGAGCGGCAAGATGCGTTCCCGCTTCGCGCGCTACCGGCTGTTGACTGCACGAAGCGAGGTTGTTACGTCTGGAAACGACGCAATTATCGGAATGCGCATTAATCCGCGCTAGAATGCCTGTCTTTAGAGGACGCAGCACATGCTCAACGAACTCGAAACACTCTCCAGGAACATAGGGCGGCTGATCGAAATTAATCAGCGCCATCACGAGGCGCGCGTCGCACTCGAAGAGCAGCTCGCGCAAATGCGCGCGCAATGTGATGCAACGCGTGCGGAACTCGACCAGGTTCGCGAAGAGCGCAACGCGTTGCAGGCGGAGCGCGATGCGTTGTCGGCGAAGATCGACGACGCGCAAGTGCGCCTGAATGCGATCCTCGAAAAGCTGCCGCGCACGCGCGGGCAATGCGAACCGGACAACCAGCTCGACCTGCTCGACACGTCGCCACCCACTCAGAGCGGCGCGGAACACGGCGACGACAATCACGCGGCCCGCCACGGAGAAAATGCATGACGACCAAGCAGATCGAAGCGACCATTCTTGGCCAGAGCTATCGCCTTGTGTGCTCGCCGGAAACCGAGGCGGCACTGCTCGAAGCGGTCGCGCGCGTCGACGCGGAAATGTCGAAGATCCGCTCGCAAAGCAACGTGCGCGGCACCGACCGGATCGCAGTGATGGCAGCGCTCTCGCTCGCATCGGAACTGCTGCGACTTCAGGCGAGCGTGCGTCATGGCGAAGCATTCCCCGCCGACGAAATCCGTCGTACAATGCGACAAATGAATGAGCAGCTCGGCACCGTGATCCAGCAACACGGAATGCAGTAGCGGGATGCAGTAAGCCGAACGCTTGCAGGTTCACAAAAACAGGTTTCAAAAGGTTTAACCGCGGGTTTTAAAGCAAAGTTTTACTCTCAGCTTCCCTGCCTGGTTCGCCAAGGTCATACATTCCTTGAACCAATGCCATGTGCACGGTTGCGGAAATTTGTAGCACGGGTGTGCGCGTCACTCAGTCTGATGTACCCGAAGTGCTGCTAACTGCGACCAATTCTGAACCTCAGGTTCAGGATGCCGGCCTAGCGGCTAAGGCGGGGACCTTTTCCAACGGCATCGGACTTTCGTCCGATGCCGTTTCTCTTTGTAGTCGCTGGTAAGTTCGCGTTGCGGTGCGCACGCCGCGCGCAGTGTCCCGTTTTTCTTTTTCGACGTGACTTTCGACTCATGCGCTACTGGCTGATGAAGTCCGAACCGGACGAAGCAAGCATCGACGATCTGTCGCTCGCGCCGCATCGCACGTTGCCGTGGACCGGCGTGCGCAACTATCAGGCGCGCAACTTCATGCGCGATTCGATGCAGGTCGGCGACGGCGTGCTGTTCTATCACTCGAGCTGTCCGGAGCCCGGCATCGCGGGGCTCGCGAAAGTGTCGTCGAGCGCGTATCCGGACCCGACGCAGTTCGATCCGAAGAGCCCGTACTTCGATCCGAAATCGACCGAAGAGAATCCGCGCTGGTTGCTCGTCGACGTCGTGTTCGTGAAGAAAACCGCGTTGATCCCGCTCGCGACATTGCGCGAGCATCACGAACTCGCCGACATGCGCGTGCTCGCGAAGGGCAATCGTCTGTCGATCACGCCGGTCACCGCCGACGAATGGCACTTCATCACGAAGCGGCTGATGTAATTGCGCACCGCGAGCCGCGATTCGCCGGCTCGTCAACGATGGCTCTGTCCGTCGCTGCCCTGTCCCTGTGAAGCGAAAGGAGCGAAACGATGAACCGCAAGATCACGATCACCGTTGCGACTGCCATGGCGATCGCCGTGCCGCTCGGGCTTTCATTCGCGCCGTGTGCGGCTCTCGCGCAGAGCGATGCGCCGCCGCAACCGGCCGGCGTCCTGTCGCTGTCCGCGCAGGCGAGCACCGACGTCGCGCAGGACGTCGTCACGATCACGCTGTTTTACGAGCAGGAAGCGAGCGATCCGTCATCGCTGACCAACACGCTGAACCAGCGCTCGGACGCCGCGCTGCAACGCGCGAGGGGCGTGAACGGCGTGACGGCTCGCTCGGGCCAGTTCTCGGTGTTCCCGTCGACGGACCGTGACGGCCGCATCTCCGCATGGCGCGGCAGGACGGAGGTCGTGCTCGAATCGCATGACTTCGCAGCCGCGTCGAAACTCGCGGGCGATCTGTCGACGGTGATGCAGGTCGGCAACGTGCAGTTCTCGCTGTCGCCGCAGGCGCAGCGCAGCGCCGAACAGAAGCTGACACGCGAAGCGATCGCGTCGTTTCGCGACGAGGCCGAGGCCGGTGCGCGCGCGTTCGGCTACAGCAGCTATACGATTCGCGAGGTCAACATCGGACACTCGGGCGTGCCGCCTCGTCCGATCATGATGATGAGCGCCCGCGCGATGTCGGCGGACACGAAGATGGCCGCGCCGTTGTCGCTCGAAGGCGGCACGTCGACGGTGACCGTCAACGTGTCCGGCTCGGTGCAGATGAGGTAACGACGCGTTGGCTTTGGTTGGCCGCTTTGGTTGGCCGCCTCGGTTGGCCACATTAGTCGGCCGCTTTAGCCGGCCGCATTAGCTGCCCGCGCCGAGCGCCTGCGTGCCGTCGCGGCGCGCGCGGCGATACGACCACACGAGCACGCCCACGCCGGCGACGATCATCGGCAGCGACAGCCACTGCCCCATCGACAGACCCAAGGCCAGCAGCCCGAGAAAATCGTCCGGCTCGCGCGCGAACTCGACGATGAAACGCGCGAGGCCATAGCCGATCAGGAACACCGCCGACACCGCGCCGAGCGGCCGCGGCTTGCGCGAAAAGAGGATCAGCACGATGAAGAGCGCAATGCCTTCGAGCGCGATTTCATACAGTTCGGACGGATGGCGCGGCAGCATGTGGTACTGCGCGAAGACGTCCGCGAGATGCCATTGCGCGGCCTGTTGCGGATGCGCGGCAAGCCACGCGGCGTCGTCGTTCGACGCCCCCGGAAACAGCATCGCCCACGGCGCGGACGGATCGGTCACGCGTCCCCACAGCTCGCCGTTGATGAAGTTGCCGAGGCGCCCCGCCGCGAGACCGGTCGGCACCATCGGCGCGATGAAGTCGGTCACCTGCAGCCACGAGCGCTTGCGCTGCCACGCGAACAGCACCATCGCGAACGTCACGCCGAGAAAGCCGCCGTGAAACGACATCCCGCCTTCCCACACCTTGAAGATGTCGAGCGGATGCGCGAAATACCAGCTCGCCTTGTAGAACAGCACATAGCCGAGCCGCCCGCCGAGCACCGTGCCGAGCACGCCGTAGAACAGCATGTCGTCGATGTCCTTCGCGCTCCAGCCTTGCGCGGCGACGTGCGGCAGACGCAGCCTGAGCCGCCCGATGACGATGGCGAGCACGAAGCCGACGAGATACATCAGGCCGTACCAGCGTACGGCGAGCGGCCCAAGGTGAATGGCAACGGGATCGAAATTCGGATGAATGAGCATCGTGGAGTGAGTTGACCGTTTGTTGGTTATCGGCGAGAGGACGGCGCCCGCGCGACGCCGGCTTGCGCCGCGTGCGCGCGCACGATGTCGATGAAGCCCGCGAGCACCGGGCTCGGCTCGCCCTTGCGCCATACGAGCCCCGTCTCGATCGTCGTCGCGCCCTCCGTCAGCGGCCGGTAGACGACGCCCGTGCGCCGCAGGTTACGCAACGATTGCGGCACCAGTGCGACGCCCATGCCCGCGGACACGAGGCTCACGATCGTCTGCATCTGGATCGCTTCCTGGCCCACGCGCGGCGCGAGCCCCGCGGCGCCGTAGCAATCCATAATGATGTCATAAAAGCCTGGCGCGAGACGTCTTGGGAAAACGACGAGCGGCGCATCCGCGAGATCGCGCAGGCTCATCGGCGTGTCGGACCAGTCGACGCCGGACACCGCGCCCGCGCGCGCGGCCATCTCGGCCGGCATCGCGATCACGAGCGGCTCGCGCGACACCGGCAGGTACGACAACTGCGCCGCGTGGCGCGGCGGCAGCGGCCCGATCACGAGGCCCGCGTCGATGCGGCCGGCGACGAGCTCCTCGATCTGCACATCGCTCGTCGCTTCGGTGAGCTGCAGCCGCACGCGCGGATGGCGCAGTCCGAAGTCGTGCAGCAGGAGCGGCAGCAGCCCGTAATCGGCGGTGGACACGAACGCGAGCGACAGCACGCCCGCCTCGCCGCGCGCGAGGCTCTGCGCGAGCGGACGCAGCGCCTCGGCGGCCGCGAGCAGCCGTCGCACCTCGGGCAGCAGGTCCGCGCCGACCGGCGTCAGCTCGACGGTGCGGCGCGTGCGCGCGAAGAGTTGCACGCCGAGCGTGTCTTCGAGCGCGCGGATCGCCTGGGACAGCGGCGGCTGCGTCATCGACAGCCGCGCGGCCGCGCGACCGAAATGCTGCTCCTCGGCAACCGCGACGAAGTAGCGAAGCTGGCGCAAATCCGGAATCGTGGCATTCATCGTGTAATAGTTTTTCCGACTCAATCCAGCCAGAATAATATATTGGACGTTGTGCCCGCAAAAACCGCATCGCCTGGAGACAGTGACCCACGGAGGCTCCCATGTCGTACAACCGTCGTTCGAAAAACATCACGCAAGGTATCGCGCGCTCGCCGAACCGTTCGATGTACTACGCACTCGGCTATCAGCAGAGCGACTTCGACAAGCCGATGATCGGCATCGCCAACGGCCACTCGACGATCACGCCGTGCAACGCCGGCCTGCAGCGTCTCGCCGATGCGGCCGTCGACGCGGTGAAGGCCGCCGGCGCGAATCCGCAAACCTTCGGCACGCCGACGATTTCCGACGGCATGTCGATGGGCACCGAGGGCATGAAGTACTCGCTCGTGTCGCGCGAGGTGATCGCCGACTGCATCGAGACCTGCGTGCAGGGGCAATGGATGGACGGCGTCGTCGTGATCGGCGGCTGCGACAAGAACATGCCGGGCGGCATGATCGCGCTCGCGCGCATCAACGTGCCGGGCATCTACGTGTATGGCGGCACCATCAAGCCGGGTCACTGGAAAGGCAAGGATCTGACGATCGTGTCGTCGTTCGAGGCGGTCGGCGAATTCACGGCGGGCCGCATGACCCAGGAGGACTTCGAAGGCGTCGAGAAGAACGCGTGCCCGACCACCGGTTCGTGCGGCGGCATGTACACGGCGAACACGATGAGTTCGTCGTTCGAAGCGCTCGGCATGTCGCTTCTGTACTCGTCGACGATGGCGAATCCGGACGACGAGAAAGTCGGTTCGGCGGCGGCCTCGGCGCGCGTGCTGGTCGAAGCGGTGAAGCAGGACCTGAAGCCGCGCGACATCATCACGAAGCGGTCGATCGAGAACGCGGTGTCGCTGATCATGGCGACCGGCGGCTCGACGAACGCGGTGCTGCACTACCTCGCGATCGCGCACGCGGCCGAAGTCGACTGGACGATCGACGACTTCGAGCGCATCCGCCAGCGCGTGCCGGTGATCTGCGACCTGAAGCCGTCGGGCCAGTACGTCGCGACCGATCTGCATCGCGCGGGCGGCATTCCGCAGGTGCTGAAGATCCTGCTCGACGCGGGCCTGCTGCACGGCGACTGCATCACGATCACCGGCAAGACGCTCGCCGAGGAACTGAAGGACGTGCCCGCCGTGCCGCGCGCGGATCAGCAGGTGATCTACCCGATCGATCGCGCGCTGTATCGCGAGGGCCATCTCGCGATCCTGAAGGGCAACCTCGCGACCGAAGGCGCGGTCGCGAAGATCACCGGCCTGAAGAACCCGGTGATCACCGGCCCGGCGCGCGTGTTCGACGACGAACAGAGCGCGATGGACGCGATCCTCGCCGATCGCATCCGTGCCGGCGACGTGCTCGTGCTGCGCTATCTCGGGCCGAAGGGCGGGCCCGGCATGCCGGAGATGCTCGCGCCGACGTCGGCGATCATCGGCAAGGGGCTCGGCGAGTCGGTCGGCCTGATCACCGACGGCCGCTTCTCGGGCGGCACGTGGGGAATGGTGGTCGGCCACGTCGCGCCGGAGGCGTTCGCAGGCGGCACGATCGCGCTCGTGCACGAAGGCGACTCGATCACGATCGACGCGCACCGGTTGCTGCTGCAACTGAACGTCGACGACGTCGAACTCGAACGCCGCCGCGCCGCGTGGAAGCAACCGGCGCCGCGCTATACGCGCGGGGTGCTCGCGAAGTATGCGGCGCTCGCGTTGCCGGCGAACCGCGGGGCGGTGACCGGCTGACCGGGCGGCGGAATCCGCGTGACCCGCTCGCGGGATCCTCGCCGGATCACGCCCGCTTGCAACGCTCGCCGGTCGCGGACCGTTTCGCGCCGTCGCGGAATCGCGCGGCGGGGGCGTGCGCGAATGCGTGGACACCCAGCGGGAATGACGCGGATCTGAATCGATGTGGCGCCATCTGCCGGCGGCGACACGACAAAGGCCGCACGGCCGGACCGCGCGCCCTTTCCTCTTATAATGCGACGACACCACAGCCGGCACCCGCGCCGGCGGAGACCAGCATGAACCTCGGGTCGCATACAAGAATTACGCTTGCCGCGCTAGGTGCGCTCGTCGCGCTTGGCGGCGCCGGGACGGCGAACGCGCAGACGCCCGCCTCGCAGGAGGGCCTCGCGCTCGCGCGGCAGAAGAACTGCATGAGTTGCCACGCGGAGAACCGCGCGCTGCTCGGGCCGGCGATGCGCGACATCGGCGCGAAGTATGCATCGCGGCCCGATGCGCAGAGCTATCTCGCGCGCAAGATCGTCGACGGCAGCAGCGGCGTGTGGGGGCAGGTGCCGATGCCCGCGAACACGCAGGTCAGCGCGCCACAGGCGGCCGCGCTCGCGGCCTGGATCCTGTCGCTGAAGTAACGGGCGAAGCGCACCGGCTCACGCGCCGCGTGACGGTGCGCCTTTGAAACGCGATGCGGCTTCGTCGCGCATTGCGTCCCGCACCCATCCCGCGAGTTCGGTTTCGAGCGCGAGACCGACTTCGCGCGTGATCTGGCCGACGAGCCAGTTCGAATGTTCCTGCAACGCGGCGCGGCAGCGCGCTTCGACGACCGAGCGCCCTTCGTCGGCGAGCCACGTCATGCAGCGGCCGCGCAGGCGCTCGACCAGGGCGTCGGCGTCCCGCTCGCCGGCTCCGCCGAATGCGGACGCAGCAGCAGCGCCCGTCGACGGCTCGCCGAGCGACAGCGAGTTCGGCGGCGCGTTGCGCGCGCGCGCCGGATCTCCCGCTACGACGATATCGGTCAAGACCGGAATCGAGCGGTCATAGATGTCGCGAGGTTCCTGTGCGTCGGACATGGCCAGCCTCCGTCCATTGACCCGGCGAGCGATGCCGCGCGTGCGCGCCGCAGGACGGCACGCGCAGCCGGCGCTTACGCGCCCTGCCGGTAGTTGTTGAGCGTATAACCGCGATCGCGATAGAACCGGAAGCGCTCGCGGCCCGCCGCGAGTTCGTCCGGCGCGTCGCCGACCACTTCGAGCAGCCGCTCGAAGCGAGCGAACTGCGGCGGCACGTCGGCGCCGAGATTGACCAGCACGCTGTGATGCGGCGCGCGCTCGAGGTCCGTCGCCAGCACGACCGGCGTCTCGCCCGCGTTCGGGCTGTCGGCCTGGCAGTGCGGCACGAAGTCGAGCTCGGAGAACGTCCACAGCATCTCGTCGAACGCGCGCAGTCGTGCCGCATCCGCGAGCACCACCGCCTGCGCGCCCGCCTGATACGCCTTGCGCACGAGCCGGCACGCGTACAGCAGCGAATCGCCGACGTTCGTATGGAAGTCGATTCGCGTCATCGGCCGAAGTTCCTCGCGCGCTCGCCGAGACGTTCGCTCATTGGCCCGCGCGGTCGATCAGGAACTGCGACAGGAGCGGCACCGGACGGCCCGTTGCGCCCTTCGCCGCGCCGCTCTTCCACGCGGTGCCCGCGATGTCGAGGTGCGCCCACGAATACTTTTCGGCGAAGCGCGACAGGAAGCACGCGGCGGTCACGCTGCCCGCCGGCCGGCCGCCGATGTTCGCGAGATCCGCGAAATTCGACTTCAGCTGCTCGTGATACTCGTCGTCGAGCGGCAGACGCCATGCCGGGTCGCCGGCCTCGCGCGACGCGTCGAGCAGTTCGCCCGCGAGCGCGTCGTCCTTCGAGAACAGGCCGCTGTTGTGATGACCGAGCGCGATGATGCACGCGCCCGTCAGCGTCGCGATATCGACGACCGCCGCCGGCTTGAAGCGCTCCGCGTAGGTGAGCGCGTCGCACAGGATCAGGCGGCCTTCGGCGTCGGTGTTCAGCACTTCGACGGTGAGGCCCGCCATGCTCGTCACGATGTCGCCCGGCTTCGTCGCGTTGCCCGACGGCATGTTCTCGCAGGTCGGGATGATGCCGACGACGTTCAGCTTCAGCCCCATCTCGGCGACCGCGCGCATCGTGCCGAGCACCGAGCCCGCGCCGCACATGTCGTACTTCATCTCGTCCATGCCCTCGCCGGGCTTCAGCGAGATGCCGCCGGTGTCGAACGTGATGCCCTTGCCGACCAGCACGATCGGCGCGGCCTTCGCGGCGGCGCCCTGATACTGCAGCACGATGAACTGCGGCGGCTCGACCGACCCCTTCGTGACCGCGAGGAACGCGCCCATTTTCAGCGTCTCGATCTGGCGCTCGCCGAGCACCTCGACTTTCAGCTTCCAGTCTTTCGCGAGCTTCTTCGCGGTGTTCGCGAGGTACGTGGGCGTGCACACGTTGCCCGGCAGGTTGCCGAGGTCGCGCGTGAGATCCATCCCGTTCGCGATCGCGGCGCCCTGCTTCGCGGCGAGCTTCGTTGCCTTCCCGTCGCCCGCGTCGACGCTGAACACGATGCGGCGCAGCGCGCGCAATGCCGGCTCCGGCTTGCTCTTCATCTGCGTGAAGCGGTACGTCTCGCCGCGCAGCGCGAGGATCGCGGTGCGCACCGCCCAGTCGGCCGAGCGCTCCTTGACCGGCAGTTGCGCGAGCGTGAACGTGACCTGCGCGATCTTCGTCGCGAGAATCGCGCGCCATGCGGCCTTCGCGGCCTCGCCGTACGCCTTCTGGCCGAACGCATCCTGGCGCCCGAGACCGACGAGCAGCACGCGCGACGCACCGATGCCCGACACCTCCGGCAGGAACAAGGTGGAGCCCGCCTTGCCGTCCATGTCGCCGGCCTTGACGACGCGCGACAGCAGACCGCCTGTCGCGGCGTCGATAGCAAAGGCCGCGCCCGAGAGCGTCTGAGCTTCGAACACGCCGACCACGACACAATCGGACTTACCGGTCAGGAACGGGCCTTCCCCGCCTTTGGTCCAATCACAGGCTTTTATGCTAAAGTCCATCGCGCTTGTCCTCGGATAAAATCTGGGCTTAGGATGAAAGCCGCAATTATCCGCTATTTTTCCCGCGGCGGCTCCCCGGCGCTCGCGCGCATCGGACAACCCACGCAGCGCCGAACGCGCGCCGCGCGAGGCGCGACGACGGCAGCCGCCCGCCCTGCCCACCGTAAATGATCTTTGAACGCTCCCTGCAGCGCGAACTCGCGTACACGGCCGGCGCCGTGTTCATGGTTCTGCTGACGATCATGCTGACGACGATGATGATTCGCATCGTCGGCTTCGCCGCGGCCGGTCAGATCGACCCGCACGACGTGCTGCTGATGATCGGCCTGACGGTGATCGGCTATATGGCCGTGATGCTGATCGTCACGATGTTCGTGTCGATCCTGTTCGTGCTCACGCGCTGGTACAAGGACTCGGAGATGGTCGTGTGGTTCGCGTCCGGCGTGAGCCTCACGCGGCTCATCAAGCCGGTCGCGGTATTCGCGACGCCGATCCTGATCCTCATTGTGTTCTTCGCGTTCATCGGCTGGCCGTGGTCGAACGCGCAGAGCAAGCTGATCCGCCAGCGCTTTGCGCAGCGCGACGAAGTCTCGCTGCTCGCGCCCGGCCAGTTCCGCGAGTCGCCGACCACGCACCGCGTGTTCTTCATCGAGAGCATGACGCCCGACCAGTCGCGCGTGCAGAACGTGTTCGTCACGAGCACCGAAGGCGGCAAGGTCAGCGTGATCGTGTCGAAGACGGGCCACACCGAAACGCACGAAAACGGCGACCGCTTCGTCGTGCTCGAAAACGGCCGCCGCTACGACGGCGAGCCGGGCCACCCCGACTTCCGCATCATGGAGTTCGAGCGTTACGGCGTGAAGATCCAGAGCCAGCCGGTCGTGCCGGTGCCGACCGCGAGCAGCACGCCGACACCCGGCCTGCTGCGCGATCCTTCCAACGACAACCTCGCCGAATTCGCGTGGCGCACCGGCCTGCCGCTCATCGCGATCAACCTGATGCTGCTCGCGATCCCGCTCGCGTACCAGAACCCGCGGCGCAGCCGCACGATCAACCTCGTGATGGCGGTGCTCATCTATCTGACCTATTCGAACCTGCTGAACGTCGTGCAGTCGTGGATCGAGCAGGGCAAGATGTCGTTCGGCGTCGGGCTCGTCGGCCTGCACGTCGTCGTGTTCGCGCTCGTCGTGTTCGTCTTCTGGATGCGCATGCGCAACCGGCCGCTGATCACGCGCGCGATGTTCTCGCGCGCGTCGCAACGGAGCTGACGGATGCGCATCTACGAACGCTATTTCGCGCGCCAGGTTTATCTGACGTTCATCTTCATCCTGTTCGCGTTCTCGGGTCTCTTCTTCTTCTTCGACCTGATCAACGAGCTGAATTCGGTCGGCCACGGCAACTACAAGTTCACGTATGCGGTGCTGCGGGTCGCGCTGCAGACGCCGTCGCGCTTCTACGAGATCATTCCGGTCGCCGCGCTGATCAGCGCGATCTACGTGTTCGCGCAGATGGCCGCGAACTCCGAATACACGATCTTTCGCGTGTCCGGTCTCGCGACCGGCCAGGCGCTGCGCTCGCTGCTGAAAATCGGCATCCCGCTCGTGCTGATCACCTACCTGATCGGCGAAGTGGTCGGGCCGTACACGGACCAGCTTTCGGAGCGCGTGCGTCTCGAAGCGCTTGGCTCGGCCGTGTCGTCCGACTTCCAGTCGGGCGTGTGGGTCAAGGACACGCTCACCACGCGCACCGACGGCGAGCAGGTCACGCGCTTCGTGAACGTCGGCACGCTGCAGCCGAACGCGACGATCAGCGACGTGCGGATCTACGAGTTCGACTCGCACTTCCGGCTGTCGAACGTGCGGATCGCAAAGAGCGGCGTCTATCAGCCGCCCGGCCACTGGCTGCTGCGCGACGTCACCGAAACGAAGCTGATCGACGTCGCCGCGCCGCAAGGCCAGCCCGACGATGCGCTCAATCCCGTCTATCGCGCGCAGCAGACGACGCTGCCCGAATACGCGCTGCGCTCGGAGCTGACGCCGCAGATCCTGTCGGTGCTGCTCGTGTCGCCGGACCGGATGTCGATGTTCAACCTGTTCCGCTACATCCAGCACCTGACCGAGAACCACCAGGACTCGCAGCGCTACGAAATCGCGCTGTGGCGCAAGCTGCTGTACCCGTTCGCGGTATTCGTGATGCTGGTGCTGTCGCTGCCGTTCGCTTATCTGCACACGCGCGCGGGCGTGGTCGGGCTGAAGGTGTTCGGCGGGATCATGCTCGGCATGAGCTTCCAGCTCGTGAATACGCTGTTCTCGCACATGGGTACACTCAACACGTGGCCCGCGCCGCTCACCGCGGCGACGCCGGGCCTCATCTATCTGGTGCTCGGGCTCGCCGGCCTGAAATGGGTCGACCGGCATTGACAGCGCGGGCGTGACAGCGCATGCGCCGGTCCGGGGCATGCGGCACGCAATGAGCGAGGTGGCAATCACGATGGGCACGCACGGCATGATCCTGTTCGCCCACGGCGCGCGCGACGCGCGCTGGGCCGAGCCGTTCGAGCGGCTCGCCGCGAAGCTCGCGGCGGCGCGCGGCGACGCCGGGCCGGTCGGGCTCGCGTTTCTCGAACTGATGACGCCGGATTTGCCCGCCGCAATCGCGTCGCAGGTCGCAAGCGGCTGCGACACGGTCACCGTGATTCCGGTTTTCTTCGGCCAGGGCGGCCACGTGCGGCGCGATCTTCCGCAGATCGTCGCGCAGTGCGAAGCGGCGCATCCGGGCGTGCGGATTCGATGCGCGCTCGCCGTCGGCGAGAACGACGCCGTGCTCGATGCGATCGTCGGGTACTGTCTGGAATCGGGCTCCTGGTGACTGGCTTGCGGGCCCGCTGCGTCTCGAAGTGCTTTTATGTGGGACGAGCGGTGGCCATGCACCGCTGCTCCCACGCCTGCTAAGCCGCCGCCCGGCGGCCCTCTTCTTCCTGTTCCCACCCCGGCTGTTGCGCGCCCGCGCGTTCGGCGAACGCGTCGCCGATCATCAGCAAGCTGGGTTGCGCCGGATCGAGCCACGCGTGCGCGTCGCCTGCCGCGAGACCCGCGAGCGTCAGTGTCAGCGTCCGCTCGCGCGGCGTGCTGCACGCCTCGACGATCGCGACCGGCGTTTCGCCTGCGCGGCCCGCGTCGATCAGTTGCTGCGCGATGGCGGGCGCGCTGTCGCGGCCCATGTAGAACACGAGCGAATCCGCGTTGACCTGCTCGCGGATGTCGTCGCTGTCGGCCGCCCGCGAGTAAGTGGCGAGCGCGACGCTGCGCGCGACGCCGCGCAACGTCAGCGACCGGCGCATGGTCGCCGCGCTCGCGAGCGCCGCCGTGATGCCCGGCACCACTTCGTACTCGATGCCGGCCGCCTCCAGCGCGCGCATTTCCTCGTCCGCGCGGCCGAACAGCATCGGATCGCCGCCCTTCAGGCGCACGACCACGTCGTGTTCGCGCGCCGCATCGACGAGCTGCTTGTTGATGAAATGCTGCGCGGTCGAGCGCTGCCCGCAGCGCTTGCCGACCGCGATGAACTTCGCGTGCGCGCCCGCATGGTCGAGCATGGCCGGCTCGACGAGCGCGTCGTGCAGCACCACGTCGGCCGCGCCGAGCAGACGCGCGCCGCGCACCGTGATCAGGTCCGCGGCGCCCGGTCCCGCGCCGATCAGATACACCTTGCCCATTTCCTTGCTTGCTCCGTTCAGGCCGACACTGCGCGGATCATGCCGGCCGCGACCGTGTGATGCGTCGCCTCGTCGATCAGCACGAACGCGCCGGTGCCCTGATGCACGTCGTACGCGTCGCAGACGAGCGGCTTTTGCAGCGTCAGCGCAACACGGCCGATGTCGTTCATCGCGAGTTCGTGACGGTCGATCGCGTGCGACAGCGTGTGCACGTCGAGCACTTCCTTGATCGCGCCGACGCGCGCGAACACCGTGTTCGTCGTCTGCTTCAGCAGATACTTGCGCGCGGTCGACAGCGGCTCTTCGTCGAACCAGCACAGGTCCGCTTCGAGCTTCTTCGCCGGTTGCAGCGCATCGGCGGCCGGCACGAACGTATCGCCGCGCGACACGTCGACGTCTTCCGCGAGGCGGATCGTCACCGTCTGGCCCGCGAACGCGCGGTCCACCTGCGCGGTGCCGCCCGGCACCGGCGCGATGATCCCGGCGATCGTCGCGCTGCGGCCCGCCGGCAGCACGGTGATCGCGTCGCCGACTTTCACTTCGCCCGCTTCGACGCGGCCCATGTAGCCGCGGAAGTCGTCCGCGCTCGCGCCGTCCTGGCGCGCGACCCACTGCACCGGAAAGCGCAGCGCGTCGCCGCTCGCCTGCTCGACTTGCAGCGCCTCCAGCACGTCGAGCAGCGGCTCGCCCGCGTACCACGGCATCTTCTCGCTCGCGCTCACGATGTTGTCGCCCTTCAGCGCCGACACCGGCACGAAGCGCACGTTCGCGATGCCGAGCTGGCGCGCGAGCGTCACATACGCGTCGCGGATCTCGTTGAAGCGCGCTTCGCTGTAGTCGACGAGATCCATCTTGTTGATCGCGACGATCACGTGCGGCAGGCCGAGCAGCTTCACGATCGCGCTGTGACGCTTCGTCTGCGGCAGCAGTTGCGCGACGCCCTTGTCGAGCGTGATGCGCGTCGCGTCGATCAGGATGATCGCCGCGTGCGCGGTCGACGCGCCCGTCACCATGTTGCGCGTGTACTGCTCGTGGCCCGGCGTGTCGGCAATGATGAACTTGCGCTTCGCGGTCGCGAAGTAGCGGTACGCGACGTCGATCGTGATGCCCTGCTCGCGCTCGGCTTCGAGGCCGTCGGTGAGCAGCGACAGGTCGATCTCGTCGCCGACCGTGCGCTTGTTCTTCGCGCGCGACAGCGCGGACAGCTGGTCGGACAGCACGGCCTTGCTGTCGTACAGCAGGCGGCCGATCAGCGTGCTCTTGCCGTCGTCGACGCTGCCCGCGGTGATGAAGCGAAGCACGCCGAGGTCTTCAGGCTGATGCGCAGGTTGTTCAATGCGGCTCATGTGAATCGTTCCTCGTGTGCATGCTTCAGAAATAACCTTGCTTCTTGCGCTGTTCCATCGCCGCTTCGGACGTCTGGTCGTCCATCCGCGTCGCGCCGCGCTCCGTGATTTCCGTCACGGCCGTTTCCGCGATGATCTTCTCGACCGTGTCCGCGTCGCTTTCGACCGGGCACGTGCAGCTGATGTCGCCGACCGTGCGAAAACGCACGAGCGCCGTTTCGCTCGACTCGCCGTCGCGCATCGGCGTGAGCGGCGTGACCGGCACGAGCAGGCCGTTGCGGCGCACGATCTCGCGCTGGTGCGCGTAGTAGATCGACGGCAGTTCGAGCTTCTCGCGCTCGATGTATTGCCACACGTCGAGTTCGGTCCAGTTCGAGATCGGGAACACGCGCAGGTGCTCGCCGTTGTGCAGACGCGCGTTGTAGAGGCTCCACAGTTCGGGGCGCTGCGCCTTCGGGTCCCACTGGCCGAATTCGTCGCGAAACGAGAAGATGCGCTCTTTCGCGCGCGCCTTCTCTTCGTCGCGGCGCGCGCCGCCGATCATCGCGGTGTAGCCGTGCTGCTCGATCGTCTCGAGCAGCGTGACGGCCTGCGCCGCGTTGCGCGAATCGGTCTCGCGACGCAGACGCACGGTGCCGCGCCTGATCGAATCCTCGACGTGGCCGACCACGAGTTGCGCGCCGATTTCAGCCGCGCGGCGATCGCGGAAGTCGATCACTTCCTCGTAGTTGTGACCGGTGTCGATGTGCACGAGCGGGAACGGCAGCGACGTCCTGCGGTTCGCGCCGAGGCCGAACGCCTTCAGCGCGAGCGCCAGCACGACGACCGAATCCTTGCCGCCCGAGAACAGCAGCGCGGGCTTGCTGCACTCGGCAACGAGTTCGCGCAGGATGTGAATCGACTCGGCTTCGAGCCAGTCCAGGTGGTCCATCTGGTTCGCGCTCACGTGAAGCGGCACATTTTCAACGGATTCGAGCGTCGAGCTCATGTTCGGGTCCTTCGTCTGAATCTGTGCCGCGGATTGAGCGGAACAGAATACTGGCTTTCGAAGATGCGCGCGAAACGCGCGCGCATCGATTGCGGATTCAGTTTGCCGGCTGGGCGGTGTCGGCTTCGGCATCGGCGCCGCCGGTCTCGACCACGACCGGAATCGCCGAAATCGCCGTGATGTGCAGCCCGCATTCCTTCGTATCGCGGGACTCCCACCACCAGCGTCCGGCGCGGCTGTCCTCGCCGGGGCGCACCGCGCGCGTACACGGCTCGCAGCCGATGCTCGGATAGCCGCGCGCATGCAGCGGATTCACCGGCACGTCGAACGCACGCAGATACGCCCACACGTCGGCCTCGGTCCAGTCCGCGAGCGGATTGAACTTCGCGATGTCGCGCGCGCCGTCGCGCTCTTCCTCGTGCAGTTCCGCGCGCGTCACCGACTGCTCGCGGCGCTGGCCGGTCACCCACGCGCTCACGTCGGCGAGCGCGCGGTTCAACGGCTCGACCTTGCGGATCTCGCAGCAGCGCTTGCGCAGATCGATGCTCTCGTAGAACGCGTTCAGCCCGTGCGTGCCCACGTATTCGTCGACGGCGGCCGCCTGAGGATGAAACTGCTCGATCTCGTAGCCATAGCGCTCGCGCACGCGGTCGAGCATGCCGAGCGTTTCCGCGTGCAGCCGGCCGGTGTTCAGCGAGAAAATGCCGATCTTCACACCGCGCGACAGGATCGCATGCGTGAGCACCATGTCCTCGGCCGCGAGGCTGCTCGCGAGCTTCACGTTCGAATGGCGCGCGGCGATCGAATCGAGCAGCGCATCGAGACGCTCGATCTTCGCCGCGAATCCGGGCGTCAACGGCTGCGTGCTGCTCATGCTGCAACCCGGCGGCGGAACAGCGGATCCGGTTCGTCGAACGCACCCTGGTACTGCACGGTGAACTCGGTGAACGCCTTCAGCGCGTCGTGGATGTCCTTGTCCGCGCGCACCGCGTACGCGTCGAAGCCGCAGCGTCCGTAAAAGCGCAACTGATCGCGCAGCACGTCGCCGATCGCGCGCAATTCGCCGTGGTAGCCGTAGCGCTCGCGCAGCAGCCGCGCGATCGAATAGCCGCGGCCGTCGCGAAACACCGGGAAGTCCACCGCGATCAGCGCGATGCGTTCGAAGTCGTTCGCGAGGTCGGCCGGCTCGCTGTCCGGCGCGAGCCACACGCCGATCGCGTCGCGCCCCTTCGCGGCGACGAGCGCGTCGCGCGAAGCCTGCCACAGCGCGAGCGGCACGATCACGTTGCCCGCGGGCAGCGCGGCGACATCCGGCAGCGCGCCGTCTTCGGCGGGCCGCACGACGGTCCACGAATCTTCGACGACAGCGCGGTTTTTGATAATCAACGTCATGTTCCAGAATCCTCGTTGTCGTGCTTTACGCGTGGGCCGGCTGGCGCGACGCGTACACGCGCTCCTTGAACGGCGCGAGGCCGATGCGGTCGTACGTGTCGATGAAGCGCTCGCCGTCGATGCGGTGCTCGACGAACGTGTCGATCACCTTCTGCACGACGTCCGGCATTTCATCCGCGGAGAACGACGGTCCGATCACGCGGCCAAGACGCGCGCCGTTGGCGCCCGTGCCCTGCTCGCCGCCGAGCGACACCTGGTACCACTCCGAGCCGTCCTTGTCGACGCCGAGCACGCCGATGTTGCCGACGTGATGGTGACCGCACGAGTTCATGCAGCCCGAGATGTTCAGCGACACGTCGCCGAGGTCGTACACGTAGTCGAGGTTGTCGAAGCGCTCCTGGATTGCCTGCGCGATCGGGATCGACTTCGCATTCGCGAGCGAGCAGAAGTCGCCGCCCGGGCACGCGATGATGTCGGTCAGCAAGCCGATGTTCGCGGTGCCGAAGCCTTGGGCCTTCGCCGCTTCCCACAGCTCGTACAGGTCGCGCTTTTTCACGTCGGCGAGAATCAGGTTCTGCTCGTGCGACACGCGGATCTGGCCGAACGAATAGCGGTCCGCCCAGTCGGCGACGGCTTCCATCTGCTGGTCGGTCGCGTCGCCGGGCGCGACGCCGTTCGGCTTCAGCGACAGCGTGACCGACGCATAGCCCGCGACGCGGTGCGGGCGCACGTTGCGCTCGACCCAGCGCGCGAACGCGCGGTTTTCGAGCAGATGCTTTTCGTACGACGCGTCGGTGTCCGGCAGCCTGTCGTAAGCGGGCGGCGCGAAGCACTGCGTCACGCGGTCGACTTCGGCTTGCGTGAGCGTCGACGGACCGTCCTTCAGGTGCTGCCATTCCTCTTCGACCTGCTGCGCGAACTTCTCCGGCGACAGCGCCTTCACGAGAATCTTGATCCGCGCCTTGTACAGGTTGTCGCGACGGCCGTAGCGGTTGTACACGCGCAGCACGGCCTCGCAGTAGGTGAGCAGGTGCTGCCACGGCAGATCGCGCTTGATGATCGCGCCGATCAGCGGCGTGCGGCCGAGACCGCCGCCCGCGAGGATCGACGCAACCACTTCGCCGCGCTCGTTGCGATCGAGATACACGCCGAGGTCGTGGATCTGCACGGCCGCGCGGTCCTGCTTCGAGCCGGACACGGCGATCTTGAACTTGCGCGGCAGCCACGCGAATTCGGGGTGGAACGTCGACCACTGACGCAGGATCTCGGCCCACGGACGCGGATCGACGATCTCGTCGGGCGCGACGCCCGCGAACTGGTCGGCGGTGATGTTGCGGATGCAGTTGCCCGACGTCTGGATGCCGTGCATCTGCACCGACGCGAGCTTCGCGAGGAGCTCGGGCGTCTCTTCGAGCTTGATCCAGTTGTACTGGATGTTCGAGCGCGTCGAGAAGTGGCCGTAGCCGCGATCGTGCTCGCGCGCGATGCGGCCGAGCATCCGCAGCTGGTCGCTGCGCAGGTTGCCGTACGGAATCGCGATGCGGTGCATGTACGCGTGACGCTGCATGTACAAGCCGTTCTGCAGGCGCAGCGGGCGGAACTCTTCTTCGCTCAATTCGCCCGACAGCCGGCGGCGGACCTGGTCGCGGTATTGCGCGACGCGTTCGTCGACGATGGTCTGGTCGTACTGATCGTATTGGTACATTCGGGGACCCCAGGTTGTATCACTTGCGACGTTCCGGCTGCGCCGCGCTCCGAGCGGATTTGCCACCGCGCATCGCCGGCTGGGCAGCTTTCGCCCGGCCGTCATTTGCTAATGACAAATACAGATATCCATATTGGAAAAGTTGGGGGAATCGTAATAAACTCCCCTTAGATCTCAAACGACTAAAAAATTCTTTTAATATGCAAATGGGTTATAAATGAACCTCCACCAGTTTCGGTTCGTGCGCGAGGCCGTCCGGCAGAACTTCAATCTGACAGAAGCGGCCAAGGCGCTGTATACCAGTCAGCCGGGCGTTTCGAAAGCGATCATCGAGCTGGAAGACGAGCTTGGGGTCGAAATCTTTACCCGCCACGGCAAGCGCGTGCGCTCGCTGACGGAGCCCGGCCGCCTCATTCTGTCATCGGTCGAGCGGATCCTGCAGGAAGTCGAGAGCCTGAAGCGCGTCGGCAAGGACTACGCCGCCCAGGACCAGGGCAACCTGACGATCGCCGCCACGCACACGCAGGCGCGGTACTCGCTGCCGGGCGCCATCGCGGAATTCAAGCGGCGTTTCCCGAAAGTGCATCTTTCGATCCTGCAGGGCAGCCCGACCCAGGTCGCCGAGATGGTGCTGCACGATCAGGCGGACCTCGCGATCGCGACCGAGGCGATCTCTACGTACAAGGAACTGGTGTCGCTGCCGTGCTTCACCTGGCACCATGTCGCGGTGACGCCGGCCGACCACCCGCTCGCCGAGCGCAAGCCGCTGTCGCTCGACGATCTCGCGCAGTATCCGCTGATCACCTATGACAACGCGTTCGCGGGCCGCACGAAGATCAACGAGGCGTTCCGGCTGCGCGGCCTGTCGCCGGACATCGTGCTCGAAGCGATCGACGCCGACGTGATCAAGACCTACGTCGAACTCGGGATGGGCGTGGGGCTGCTCGCCGACATCGCATTCAACGCCGAGCGCGATCGCCATCTGCGCGCGGTGCCGGTCGGCCATCTGTTCGGCAGCAACGTGACGCGCGTCGCGCTCAAGCAGGGCGCGTACCTGCGCAGCTATGTGTATACGCTCGTCGAGCTGCTGTCGCCGAGCCTGAACCGCAAGCTGATCGAACAGGCGCTCAAGGGCGACCACGAAAGCTACGAGCTTTGAGTGCGCCCTCGCAGCCTTCTCTCACCGGGGCCGCCGCGGCTTTGTACCGACAACAAACCCTGTTCATTCCTGCTGGAGACCATCGATGATGCACCCCCCGTTCCTGCGCCCGCTCGTTGCGGCGGCGGCGCTCGCCTGCCTCGGCGTCGCCGGCGTCGCGCACGCCGACCTGAAGGTCGGCATCGACCTGTCGAGCACCGGGCCCGCCGCCGCGATCGGGATCACGAGCAAGAACGCGATGCTGATGTGGCCGAACACGATCGCCGGCCAGAAGGCCGACTACATCGTGCTCGACGACGGCTCGGACCCGGGCGCGGCCGTGCGCAACATCCGCAAGCTGATCGACGAGGACCACGTGGACGTGATCGTCGGTCCGAACATCACGCCGGCCGCGCTCGCGGCGCTCGATCCGGTCGCGCAGAGCAGGACGCCGATGATCACGCTGATCGGCTCGGCGTCCGTGGTCGAGCCGCAGCAGGGGCCGCGCGTGTGGGCGTACAAGATGGCGCAGACCGACAGCGCGATGGCCGAAGTGATGACTCGCTACATGGCGAATCACAACGTGAAGACGGTGGGCTTCATCGGCTTCGCGGACAGCTACGGCGACAGCTGGCTCAACGCGTTCACGACGTTCGCCGCGCTTCGGCACATCCAGGTGGTCTCGACCGAGCGCTTCAACCGCACCGACGCGAGCGTGACCGGCCAGGTGCTGAAGGTGATGGCCGCGAAGCCCGATGCGGTGCTGATCGCGGGCGCCGGCACGCCGACGGTGCTGCCGCAGCGCACGCTGGTCGAACGCGGCTTCAAGGGCCCGATCTACCAGACGCACGGCATCGCGACGCCGGAGTTCATCAAGCTTGGCGGCAAGGACGTGGAAGGCACGCTGTTCCCGACGCAGCCGGTGGTCGTCGCGCGCACGCTGCCCGCCGACCATCCGTCGAAGCGCGCGGCGCTGTCGTTCGTCGACGCGTACGAGGCGAAATACGGCCCGGGCTCGGTCACGCAATTCGCCGGCGACGCGGCCGGCGTGTACCCGCGGCTGCAGGACGCGGTGGGCCGCGCGCTGAAGACCGCGCAGCCGGGCACCGACGCGTTTCGCATCGCGCTGCGCGACGAACTGGAACACGCGCACGAACTCGTGGTGCCGAACGGCGTGGTCAACACGACCGCGAAGGACCACGTCGGGCTCGACCAGCGCGCGAGCGTGATGGGCGTGGTGCGCGGCGGGAAGTTCGTTTATTTGGGCCAGTAGCGGGGAAGCGGCGCGGGCCGCGGGCTTCGGCGCTCAGTCCCGGGGCCAGCGCTGCGCGCCGTGCAGCACGCGCAATACGCGCAACCGGTCGGCCAGAATTGCGTAGACAACGACGAACGGCGTCTCGCTGATCACCAGTTCCCGCGTGCCCGCCACCCGCCCGAGCCGGCCGAGTTGCGGAAACCGGCCCAGCAACTGAACCTGCTCGGCGATGCGACCGTCGATCAATTCGGCGGCACGCGGGTTCTCTGCCTCGGCGAAGTCGAAGATCGCATCGCGCTCGGCAACGGCGCGTGCGGACCACTCGACCTTCAAGCTTTTGTCCCGCCGCCGGTGCCGCCGGTGCCGCCAGTGCCCCCGTCGCTCCCACCGGCGGCCCGCCGCGCCGCCGCGCGCCGCGCGGCGAAGCGCGCTTCGACTTCGTCCGCCGCGATCGCGGGCCGCGGGTCCTCCAGCGCTTCGCGCACCTTTGCGCGAAACCATGCGTCGTACACCTCCGGATCGACGGTGAAGTCGAACGGCAGCGCACCCTCGTTCGCGATCCGTGTGAGCAGGATCCGCACCGCGTCGGACACCGTCAGCCCCATGTGGTCGAGCACGGCCGCCGCGCGCTCCTTCAATGCCGGATCGATTCGTACCTGGACCAATGCGCTCGCCGTCATGACCATGCTCCTGTGTTTATGCGTGGATGAGGCGATATCGTAATTCAACTGCATGACGTTTTGCACGGTTTGCCCTCGGGAAAGTTGATGGGGATACCTGAAGTGTGCCCGGGGCAATGCGCGTTGTTCAGTCGTCCGTCCGGCTAACGAAGCGGCTGCCACGCACCGTCGGCCGCGCTGCTCGCGAGCACCGCCGAAATGAAGCGCAGGCCGTCGACGCCGTCGTCGACCGTCGTCAGGAGCCGGCTCTCGGGCGGCGGCGGCTCGCCCGCCTCGATCGCGCAGATCTGCAGCGCTGCATCGCGATACAGCTGCGCGAACGCCTCCAGATACCCCTCCGGATGCCCCGCCGGCACCCGCGTCGCGTGCTGCGCGGCCGCGCCCGCAACGCGCGCGCGCGTGAGCCGCACCGACGCCCCGCCTTGCGGCGTGAACCACAGCTCGTTCGGATCCTCCTGGTCGAACGCGAGGCTCGCCTTCGTGCCGAACACCCTCAGGCGCAGCGCGTTCTCCGCGCCGCTCGCCACCTGGCTTGCCCACAGCATCCCGCGCGCGCCGTCCTCGTAGCGCAGCATCGCCTGCACGTGATCGTCCAGACGCCGCCCCGCGACGAACGTATGCACGTCCGCCGACACCGCCGCCGGCACGAGCCCGCTGACGAACGCCGCCAGCTGGTACGCGTGCGTGCCGATGTCGCCGAGACATCCGGCCGGCCCGGCGAGCGCCGGATCGGTGCGCCACGCGGCCTGCCGGTTCGCCCCTTCCTGTTCGATCGGCCGGCCGAGCCAGTCCTGCGCGTACTCCACCTGCACGATGCGCACGTCGCCGATCGCGCCCGTCTCGATCATCTGCCGCGCGTGCCGCACGAGCGGATAGCCGGAATACGTATGCGTGAGCGCGAACAGGCGCCCGGCCTCGCGAGCGTGCTTCGCGAGCGCCTCGCCCTCTTCGAGCGACACCGCAAGCGGCTTGTCGCAGATCACGTGGATCCCTGCGTCGAGAAACGCATGCGCGACCGGCGCGTGCAGATGGTTCGGCGTGACGATCGCCACCGCGTCGATGCCGTCGTCGCGCGAGCCCTCGACGCGCGCCATCTCGCGCCAGTCGGCGTAGCTGCGAGCCAGGCCGATCGCTTCCGCGCTCGCCTGCCCGCGCGCGGCATCCGACGACAGCACGCCCGCGACGAGGTCGAAACAGTCGTCGAGCCGTGCGGCGATCCGGTGCACGGCGCCGATGAACGCGCCCTGCCCGCCGCCGACCATCCCGAGCTTCAGCTTCCGTGTCATAGCTCGCTCCTGTTGTCCAGCGATACGCCGCCCGTCCTGACGCGGCGCTCAGATGCCGAGCACCCCGCGCAGCCGCGCGCGATCGACGCCGCTGCCCGCGAAGTCGTCGAACGCACGGTCCGCGACGCGGATGATGTGCCGCCGGATGAAATCGACCCCCTCGCGCGCGCCGTCCAGCGGATGCTTCAGCGCGCATTCCCATTCGAGCACCGCCCAGCCCGCATAGTCGTACTGCGCTAGCTTCGAGAAGATCGCGCCGAAGTCGACCTGCCCGTCGCCGAGCGAGCGAAAGCGCCCCGCGCGTTCGACCCATCCGCCATAGCCGCCGTAGACGCCCTGCCGGCCGTCGGGCCGGAATTCGGCGTCCTTGACGTGGAACGCCTTGATGCGCGCGTGATAGCGGTCGACGAATGCGAGGTAGTCGAGCTGCTGCAGGACGAAGTGACTCGGGTCGTACAGGATGTTCGCGCGCGGATGGTCGTCGACGGCCGCGAGAAAACGCTCGAACGTGACGCCGTCGTGCAGGTCCTCGCCCGGATGCAATTCGTAGCAGACATCGACGCCGGCCGCACCGAATGCGTCGAGAATCGGCCGCCAGCGTCGCGCGAGTTCCTCGAATCCCGCTTCGACGAGACCCGCCGGACGCTGCGGCCACGGATACAGATACGGCCACAGCAGCGCGCCGGAAAACGTCGCGTGCGTCGTGAGCCCGAGCCGCTCCGACGCGCGCGCCGCGAGCTTCATCTGCCCGATCGCCCACGCGGTGCGCGCGTCGCGGTCGCCGCGCACGTGCGGCGCGGCGAAGCCGTCGAACAGCGCGTCGTACGCCGGATGCACGGCGACCAGCTGGCCCTGCAGATGCGTCGCGAGTTCGGTGATCGCGACGCCCGCGTCGTCCGCGACGCGGCGCAGCTCGTCGCAGTAAGTCTGGCTCGACGCCGCCTGTTCGAGATCGATCAGCCGCGGATCGGCCGGCAGCTGCACGCCGGTGTAGCCGAGCTGCCCGGCCCATGTCGCGAGGTGCGCGAAGTCGTCGAACGGCGCATCGTCGCCGACGAACTGCGCGAGAAAGATCGCGGGTCCCTTGATGGTTTTCATCGCACGAAAGTCCTCCGTTTTTTGCGCCCGCGCGCATCGCGACGCGGGCGCTGTGCACGCACGGCGCACTTGCCGCTTCGCGCGCCGCGACCGTCTACCCGTCTACCCGGCTCGGAACGAAGTCAGAACGGAGAGTCGGGGAAGTAGAACTGCCTCGCGTTTTCTCTCGTGATCAGCATCGACGGGATGATCGTCGTCGGCGGCAGCGCCTCGCCCTTCAGACGCGACTCGGCGGTCAGCTTCACCGCGTCGTAGATGAACTTCGGCGAGTACGACACGTCCGCCTGGATCCGCGCGTCGCCGTCCATCACGCGCTTGACCATGTCCTTCGAGCCCGCGCCGCCGAACACCACCTTGATGTCGTTGCGCTTCGCCTGATCGATCGCCTTCAGCACGCCGACGGCCATGTCGTCGTCGGCGGCCCACACCGCGTCGATGTGCTTGAAGCGCGTCAGGTAGTCCTGCATCGTGCGGAACGCGTCGTCGCGGTTCCAGTTCGCGTATTTCGCATCGAGAATCCTGATGTCCGGATGCGCCTTCAGCACGCCGGTGAACGCGGTCCAGCGTTCGTTGTCGAGCGTCGTCGGAATGCCGCGCAGCGCGACGATGTCGCCTTTGCCGTTCAGCGCCTTCACCAGATACTCGGCGGGAATCCGGCCGAACGCGGTGTTGTCGCCGGCGACGTACGCGTCCTGCGCACTCGTATCGGTGAGGCCGCGATCGACGACCGTCACGTACACGCCTTTCTTCTTCACCTGCGCGACCGGCTGCGTGAGCGACGCCGATTCGTACGGGAAGATCACGAGCGCGTTGATGTGATTGACGCTCACGAGGTCCTGCAGCTGGTTCGCCTGATCCGATGCATTCGCGGCGGTCTTCACGATCACCTTCAGGTCGGGATGCGCTTTCTCGAGGTCGGTCTTCGCCTTGTTCGCCCACCAGACGATGCCGCCCGTGAAACCGTGGTCGGCGGTCGGAATCGCGACGCCGAGCGTCACCTTGTCTTCGGCCCGCGCGACGCCCGCGCCGAGCGTCGCCGCGACGCCGAGCGCGAGCGCGCACAGGCCGAGCCGCTTGATCCATCTTCCGCCGTCGGTTTGCGTGTGGTTCTGCATGATGCTGTCTCCTGGTTGCGGACGCCGCGCGCCCGTCGATGTGGATAGTTCGCCGCCTGGTTCTTCGCCTTCGTTCTTCACCTTCCGCTGGCTGCCCGATGCCGGCTGCCGCCCCTTCGCACTGCGTTGCTGCCCGACCGCCTGCCGCTACCGCCGCCCGCGCTGCAGAAACGCGACCGCGATGATCGCGACGCCCTGCACCGCTGCGTTCAGATACACGCTGATGATGCTGGTGAGATTGAGGATGTTCGCGATCACCGACAGCAGCACCGCGCCGACGACGGTGCCCGACACGCGCCCTTCGCCGCCCTTGAGCGCCGTGCCGCCGACGACCACCGCCGCGATCGCTTCGAGTTCCCACAACAGGCCGGTGGTCGGCGTCGCGGACCCGAGGCGCGGCACGTACAGCACCGTCGCCACGCCGACGCACATGCCGAGCAGCACGTAAGTCGCGGCCTTCACGCGATCGACGCGGATCGCCGCATAACGCGCGACCTGCTCGTTCGAGCCGATCGCCTGCACGTGGCGGCCGAACGCAGTGCGGTTCAGGATCAGCGCGCCGCCGGCCGCGACCGCTGCGAACACCCACACGGGCACCGGCACGCCGAAGAGACTCGCGTAATAGACGGGTCCGTAAAGATCGGACAGGTTGTTCTGCAGCGTCAGCGCGCCGCCGTCCGCGAGCCACGTGAGCACCGAGCGGAAGATGCCGAGCGTGCCGAGCGTCACGATGAACGGCTCGATGCGACCCTTCGTGATCAACAGACCGTGCGCGAGCCCGAACGCCGCGCCGAGCACGAGCGCGAGCGCGATGCCGGTCGCGACGATCGCAAGCGGCGCGAACGCATGGCCACCGACGCCGTTCGCCATCCCGTTCATCGTCCAGATCATCGCGCCGGCGATCAGCGCGGCCATCGAGCCGACCGACAGGTCGATGCCGCCCGAGATGATCACGAACGTCATTCCGACCGAGATGATCCCGATGAACGACGTGCGCGTGAGCACGTTCAGCAGGTTGTCGGCGGTTGCGAAGTCGCGGTTCAGCAGCGTGCCGAGCACGCAGAGCAGGATCAATCCGGCGAGCGGACCGACGCTGCCGAGCAGGCTCGCAAGCGAACTCGCGCGGCGACGCGCGCCGCCGCCCGCTTCAGTGGGTACCGGTTGCATGGGCGATCAGCTCCTCTTCGCTCAGTTGGTCGCGTCCGAGCGTCGCGACGAGCCGTCCGGCGCGCATCACCGCGACGCGATGCGCGAGCCCGATCAGCTCGATCAGCTCCGACGAAATCACGATGACCGCGCGTCCCGACGCCGCGAGCCGCTGGATCAGAAAATAGATATCGCGTTTCGCGCCGACATCGACGCCGCGCGTCGGCTCGTCGAGCACGATCACGCGCGGGTCCGGCTGCAGGAACTTCGCGAGCGCGAGCTTCTGCTGGTTGCCGCCGGACAGCATCCGCGCGCGGCCCGCGAGGTCGCCGGTGCGAATGCCGTATTCGTGCACCGCGTTTTCGAGCGCGCGGCGCGCGGCTTTCAGGTCGATCAGCGGCGAGCCGTAGCGCTCCAGCGTCATCAGCGTCAAGTTGTCCTGCAGATTCAGGTTCATGTGCAGCCCCTTGCCCTTGCGATCCTCGCTCAGATACGTGAGGCCTTCGCGCATCGCGTCGCGCGGGTGCTTCAGATGCACTTGCCGCCCGCCGATCTCGATCGTCCCCGCGGTGTGCCGGCGCAGCCCGAGGATCGCCTCGAACGCCTCGGTGCGCCCCGCGCCGACGAGCCCCGCGAAGCCGAGCACCTCGCCCGCGCGCACCTCGAAGCTCAGGTTCTCGACCCAGCCCGGCACCGTGAGGCCGGTCACTTTCAGCGCGACCGGCGCGTTTTGCGGCGCGTCGCCCTTCTCGGGGAACATGTCCGACACGTCGCGCCCCACCATCAGGTTCGCCATCTGCAAACGCGTGAGCGCGGCCGTCGGACTCGCGGCGACGAAGCGGCCGTCGCGCATCACGACGACGTCGTCGGTGATCCGCTCGACCTCGTCGAGCTTGTGCGAGATGTACACGATCGTCACGCCGTCGGCGCGCAGTCTCGCCATCAGCGCGAAGAGGCGCTCCGTCTCGGTCGGCGTGAGCGTCGCGGTCGGCTCGTCCATGATCAACAGCCGCGCGCGGCGCGACAGCGCCTTCGCGATCTCGACGAGCTGCTTCTCCGCGACGATCAGGTCGCGCACCTTCGTATCCGGGTCGCGCGCGAGGCCGACCTCGGCCAGCAGTTGGCGCGCGTCGCGGCGCATCGCAGCGTCGTCGAGCAGCAGTCCGCGCCGACGCTCGTGGCCGAGAAAGATGTTCTGCGCGATCGTCAGATGCTCGGCGAGATTGAATTCCTGGTGGATCAGCACGATGCCGGCGCGCTCCGCGTCGCGCGAGCCGACGAAGCGGCACGCATGGCCGTCGACGATCAGCTCGCCGCCGGTGGGCGCCTCGTAGCCCGCGAGGATCTTCATCAGCGTGGACTTGCCCGCGCCGTTCTCGCCGACGAGCCCATGAATGCGCGCCGGCGCCAGCTCGAAGCTGACGCCGTGCAGCACCCGCACCGGGCCGAAGTCCTTGCGGATCTCGTTGAAACCGACGGCGACGCTCATCGGCGGCCGTACCTCCTCGCTCGTTGTTTGCTGACTGCGAAAGCGCGCCCGCCGCTCACGCACTGCCCCTCACCACCAGCCGATGCGGCAGCAGCACGCCCGGCACCTGCGCGCGCGGATCGGCAAGACGCTGCAACAGCAGCCGCGCCGCGGTCTCGCCGAGTTCGCGCATCGGCTGCGCGATCGTCGTGAGTGGCGGATAGACCTGCGCGGACAGCGCGAGGTCGTCGAAGCCGACCACCGCGACGTCTTCCGGCACGCGCCGCCCGACGCTGCGCAGACCGTTGATCACGCCGATCGCGAGCGTGTCCGACACCGCGAAGATCGCGTCCGGCGCGTCGGCGGCGGCGCCGCTCGCGGGCTGCATCAGCGCGGCGCCGGCGCGCGCGCCCGCGTCGTAGTCGAGGCAGTGCACGTTCACGCGCCACGCGTCGCGCGCGTCGACGCCCGCTTGCGCGAGCGCGTCGCAATAGCCGTCGCGCCGCTGCCGCGCATACAGGTACTGCTCGTCCGAGTTGATCAGCGCGATCCGGCGGCGGCCGCGCGCGATCAGGTGGCGCACCGCGTCGCCCGCCGCGCGATAGTTGTCGATGCCGACGTACGGCACGCCGGCCGACGGATCGAACTCGCAGCACGCAACCCACGGCAGCGCCGCCGATTCGGCCGCCAGTCCGGTGACGAGCGCGTGCTGCACCGTCGCCGGGTCGAGGCAGATCGCGCCGTCCGCGCGACGCCGCCGCAGCAGGTCGAAGTAGCTGCGCTCGCGGCCCTCGTCCGCGCCGGTGTCGCACAGCAGCATGAAGTAGCCGTGCTGGCGCGCGAGCGCGTCGATTCCGCGGACGATCTCCGCATAGAACGGGTTGCCGAAGTCCGGCACCATCGTCAGCAAGAGGCGGCTCTCGGCCGTGCGCAGGTTGCGCGCGAGTTCGTTCACGCGATAGCCGCTCGCCTCGATCTCGGCGAGCACGCGCCTGCGCGTCTCGGGCCGCACGTTCGCGTGACCGTTCAGCACGCGCGACACCGTCGCCACCGACACGCCGACGCGCTTCGCGACGCCGGTAATCGAACTGCCGCGCGCGCTCGCCGCACCCGTTGCGGGCGGCGGCGCGGCAGATTTTCGATCGGTCGGCGGCAGCGACATGGCGAGCGAGCGGATCAAGCGGAGCGTTCGGGATGTAATCGATTACAGTCCGGCTCGCGGCAAACTGCAAGGTCGCCGACGTCAGGACAAACACTGATCCGAAGGCTCGCATTGCGGCCGCCGACCGCGGCGCGGCATCCGGAACCGCTTTGATACAATCGCAAGGTTGCGCGAGCGACGCCTCGACCCGAATCCGAACCATAACGCCGAGTCACCATGAACATCGAACAAGCGCGTTTCAACATGATCGAACAGCAAATCCGGCCCTGGGAAGTGCTCGACCAGGACGTGCTGAATCTGCTGTCGATCGTCAAGCGTGAGAATTTCGTCCCCGCCGCCTACCGTGATCTCGCTTTCGCCGACTTCGAAGTGCCGCTGCCGGCCGGCCAGCATATGCTGGCGCCGCGCGTCGAGGCGCGCACGCTGCAGGAACTGGCGGTGAAGAAGCACGAAAGCGTGCTCGAAATCGGCGCGGGCTCGGGTTACATGGCGGCGCTGCTCGCGCACCGCGCACAACACGTGCTCACCGTCGACATCGAGCCGGAACTGGCCGAACTCGCGAAGAGCAACCTGATCGCCAATGGCGTGCTGAACGTCGAAGTCGCGACCGGCGACGCATCGCGCGGCTGGACGGGCGCGGCACCTTACGACGTGATCTGTGTGTCGGGCGGTCTGCCGGTGCTGCCGCAGGAAATCCTCGAACAGTTGAAGGTCGGCGGCCGTCTCGCGGCATTCGTCGGCGCCGCGCCGGTGATGAAGGCGCAGATCATCACGCGTATCGACGAGAAGCAGTACCGCATCGCCGACGTGTTCGAAACCTATGTCGAGCCGCTCGCCAACGCGGTGCAGCCGGCGCGTTTCAAGTTCTAAGCGGTATCTGAAGGCGGCTTGCGAGCCGCGTCA
>DATJJN010000010.1:0-2974 GCA_035492135.1 Paraburkholderia sp.
TTCCTGTGCGTGCAGCACGCGTTGCGCACGATGGTGCCGCGCGGGCGCGGCCGGATCGTCACGATTGCGTCGGATACCGCCAAACGCGGCGCGGGCCGCCTGTCGACATCCGCGTATGGCGCGTCCAAAGGCGGTGTCGTCACGCTGACCCGTTCGCTCGCGCGCGAACTGGCGAGCCATCACGGCGAGATCCGTGTGAACTGCCTGTGCCCCGGCCCGATCTGGACCGACATGCACGACGGTATGACGGCCGACGAGCGCGCGACCGTCGAGAAATCGGTACTGATAGGCCGCTTCGCGCGACCCGAGGAAATCGCCGCGGGCGTGCTGTTTCTGCTGTCGGATGAAGCGTCTTTCGTCTACGGCGAGACGCTGATGGTCGACGGCGGCGTCGTGCTCGACTAGCGCGAAGTATCGCGCCTTTGGACATTTTTCACGGGAGCAGCAACGCATGAAACTCTTCGACGGAAAAATCGCGGTTGTCACCGGCGCGGGGCGCGGCATCGGCTTCGTCATCGCGCGTCATCTGCTCGACGAAGGCGCGACGGTGTACGTGCCGGACCTCGACGGCGAGCGCTCGCAGCACGCGGCGAAAGAGCTTGGCGCCGCCGCGCGGCCCGCGTCGCTCGACGTGCGCGACGCGGGCCAGGTCAGGGCGTTTTTCGCGCAAGTCGACGAAGAAGCGGGCGGTGCGGATCTGCTCGTCAATTGCGCGGGCGGTTATGCGCCGCTCGTGCCGACGCTGAAGATCACCGAAGAAGAGTACGACATGGTGATGGACTCGAACCTGAAGGGCACGTTTCTGTGCTGCCAGGCGGCCATTGCACAGATGCTGAAGAAGAAGGCCGGTGCGATCCTCAACTTCAGCTCGCTCGCCGGACGCCAGACCAGCCCCGCGCTCGGCTCACCGTATACGTCGGCGAAGGCGGGCGTGCTCGGTCTCACCCGCCATCTCGCGAAGGAGTTCGGCGCGGGCGGCGTGCGCGTGAACGCGGTCGCGCCGGGCACGACCGAGGGCGAGCGCGTCGCGGGGCTGCTGACACCGGAGGACCGCGAGCGTCAACTCGCGGGGATTCCGCTCGGCCGCTTCACCACCGCCGAGGACCTGGCGGATACCGCGGTGTTTCTGTTGTCCGACCGCGCGCGTTACATCACCGGCGCGACGATCGACGTGAACGGCGGCGTGCTGACGATCTGAACGATCCGACGCAGCGTATAACGTGCGGCGTGACATGCCGCGAGGCGAGGACATCATGCGAACCGTGTATGTCGTCGGAACCTGCGATACCAAGGGCGCGGAGCTTGGCTTCGTGCGTGAGCGGCTGCGCGAGCGCGGACTGGCCGTCTGTCTGGTCGACGTCGGTACGCTCGGCGATGCGCGCGCGACGGTGACACCCGATGTGAGCGCCGATGCGCTCGGCGCGTGTCACCCGGCCGGGCTCGCGGCGATCCGCAATGCCGGCGAGCGCGGCGCGGCGATTCTCGCGATGGCGCAGGCGCTGAGCGCGTTCTTCGCCACGCGCGACGACATCGGCGGTGTGATCGGCCTGGGCGGTTCGGGCAATACCGCGCTCGTCACGCACGCGATGCGGGCGCTGCCGGTCGGCGTGCCGAAGCTGATGGTGTCGACGGTCGCATCGAGCAACGTCGCGCCGTACGTGGGCGCGAACGACATCGCGCTGATGTATTCGGTGGTCGACATCGCGGGGCTGAACCGGATCAGCCGCGTGGTGCTCGCCAATGCGGCCGATGCGATCGGTGGTATGGCGCGCGGCCTCGACGAGCGCGCGAGAGAGACGGCCGAAGACAAGCCAACGCTCGGTATCACGATGTTCGGCGTTACCACGCGCTGCGTCGATCTGCTGCGCGAACGGCTCGGCGCGCGCCACGAATGCCTGGTGTTCCATGCGACCGGCACCGGCGGGCAGTCGATGGAAAAGCTGATCGACAGCGGGATGATCGATGGCGCGATCGATCTGACGACGACTGAGGTGCCGGACTATCTGGCAGGCGGCGTGTTTCCGTGCAACGACGACCGCTTTGGCGCGATCGCGCGCACGCGCGTGCCCTACGTGATGTCGTGCGGCGCGCTCGACATGGTCAATTTCGGTGCGCCCGACACCGTGCCGCCGCGCTACGCGGAGCGGCTCTTTTACCACCATAACCCGCAGGTCACGCTGATGCGCACGTCGCAGGACGAGTGCCGCGCGATCGGCGCGTGGATCGCCGGGCGGCTGAACCGCTGCGACGGCGAGGTGCGCGTGCTGATTCCCGGGCGGGGCGTATCCGCGATCGACGACGAAGGGATGCCGTTTCGCGATCCGGCCGCTGACCGCGCGTTGTTCGATGCGCTCGAAACGGGTATTGCGCAGACCGCAAGCCGGCGCGTGATACGTCTGCCGCTACATATCAACGAGCCCGCTTTCGCCGATGCGCTAGTGAGCGCGTATGCCGAAGCGACGGCGGCCTCGCCAGCAAACAGGAGGTAACGGGAGATGCCACGTTTCGAGCGTAGCGAACTGTTGGCGCGCTATCGCGCGATGATCGCGCGGCACGAGCCGATCGTCGGCGGCGGTGCGGGTACGGGGCTGTCCGCGAAATGCGAGGAAGCGGGCGGCATCGACCTGATCGTGATCTACAACTCGGGCCGCTACCGGATGGCGGGGCGGGGGTCGCTCGCGGGCCTGCTCGCGTATGGCAACGCGAACGACATCGTCAAGGACATGGCGCGCGAGGTGTTGCCGGTCGTCAGGAAAACGCCGGTGCTCGCGGGCGTGAACGGTACCGATCCGTTCGCCGACATGGACGTGCTGCTCGACGAACTCGCGCGGCTCGGGTTTTCCGGCGTGCAGAACTTCCCGACGGTCGGCCTGATCGACGGCGTGTTCCGGCAGAACCTCGAAGAAACCGGTATGAGCTACGCGCTCGAAGTCGACATGATCGCGCGTGCGCGCCGCAAGGATCTGCTGACGAC
>DATJJN010000011.1:0-43937 GCA_035492135.1 Paraburkholderia sp.
CGGCGGGCCGCTCGGTGCGTCGGATCAGTGTTGCAAATCAGCGCCCAAAATCAGCGCAGCACCAGTTTCAGCCCGGCGAGCAATTGCGCGTTTTCTTCAGGCGAACCGACGGTCAAACGCACGCAATTGGCCAGCAATGGATGCATTTTACTCACGTTTTTGATCAGAACCCGCGCGGTTAGCAGGGTTTCGAACAGCACGGACGCATCGGGCACGCGCACCAGCAGGAAGTTGCCGGCGCTCGGGATCACTTCGGTGCCCGGCAGCGCGGCGACGGCCTGCGCGAGTTTCGTGCGCTCGTCGCGCAGTTGCGCGGCCTGCGCGTCGAGCACGCCGACATGATCGAGCAGGAAATCGGCGGTGGCCTGGGTCAGCACGTTGGTGTTGTAGGGCGGGCGCACCTTGTCGAATTCCGTGAGCCACGCGGGCTTGCCGACCAGATAGCCGAGGCGGATGCCGGCGAGGCCCAGCTTCGAGACCGTGCGCATCACGACGACGTTGTCGAACTGGTCGGCGCGCGGCAGCCAGCTCTTCTGCGCGAACGGCTGATACGCCTCGTCGATCACGATCAAGCTGCGGCTCGCCGCGGCGATGATGCGCTCGATGTCGGCGTCGTCGTACAGCGTGCCGGTCGGGTTGTTCGGATACGCGAGATAAACGATCGCCGGTTCGTGCTCGGCGATCGCCGCGAGCATCGCTTCGGTATCGAGCGTGAAATCGGCTTTCAGCGGCACGCCGACGAATTCGAGATTCGCCAGCTGCGCGGACACCTGATACATGACGAAACCCGGCACCGGCGCGAGCACTTTCGCACCCGGCTTCGCGCACGCGACCGACATGATGCTGATGATTTCATCCGAGCCGTTGCCGAGCAGCACGTCGCAGCCGGCGGGCACACCCATGACCTGCCGGATCCGCTCGATCAACGCTTCGGGGCGCGGCGCCGGATAGCGGTTCAATGCGACACCGGCCAGCCGCTCGCCGAGCTGCGCGGCCAGTTCCGGCGGCAGCGGAAACGGGTTTTCCATTGCGTCGAGCTTGATGAAGCCCGTCGCGTCCGGCACCGGATAGCTCGTCATTGCGAGCACGTCGCGGCGGATGATGTCTTGAGGTGTCGTCATAAGTTCGTGGGCACGGGCCATGCGCGAAAGCCGGCCTGGTGTCGTCGGCCAATGGCCGCGCTGGTTGGTCTCTGTTGTCGTTATGAACGGGCGGGTGGATCTGATCTGCAGCTAGCGCGCACGAACGTGGCGAAGGCGTGGGAACCGTTGCTTCGGCGGAAAACCGCGCAACCCGCTGAAGCCGGGTTGTCCCCGGTCTGCCACGCTTCCCGCCTGTTCAGCCCAGCTACACCGCTTCCGTTCGCCGCTTCGTCGCTCCCGGCTCCACTCTGCCGCGCGCGCCGCTGTTGTCCGTGATCCGCTTCAGCCCCGTTCGTTGTTGTTCTGCCGCATCCGGTATTCGGCGCTGCGCGCATGCGCCTGCAGGCCTTCGCCATACGCGAGTTCGGCGGCGATCTCGCCGAGCGTCTGCGCGCCTTCCGCGCTGACTTCGATCAGGCTCGAACGCTTGAAGAAATCATAGACGCCGAGCGGCGACGAAAAACGCGCGGTACGCGAGGTCGGCAGCACGTGATTCGGACCCGCGCAATAGTCGCCGAGGCTCTCGCTCGTGTAGCGGCCAAGGAAGATCGCGCCGGCGTGGCGGATCTGTTGCGCCCACTGGTGCGGCTCCAGCGCCGAAATTTCGAGGTGTTCGGGTGCGATGTCATTGACGATCGCGCAGGCTTCGGCCATGTCGCGCACCTTGATCAGCGCGCCGCGGCCTTCGAGCGACTGCTGGATCACGTCGCGGCGCGGCATCGCCGGCAGCAGTTCGGCGATCGCATCTTCGACGCGCGCGATGAACGCTTCGTCCGGGCACAACAGGATCGATTGCGCGAGTTCGTCATGCTCGGCCTGCGAAAACAGGTCCATCGCCACCCAGCGCGGATCCGTGGTGCCGTCGCACAGCACCAGAATCTCCGACGGCCCCGCGATCATGTCGATACCGACGGTGCCGTACACGCGCCGCTTCGCGGACGCCACATACGCATTGCCCGGGCCGCAGATCTTGTCGACCGCCGGCACCGTTTCGGTACCGTACGCGAGTGCGCCGACCGCCTGCGCGCCGCCGATCGTAAATACCCGATCGACGCCGCCCAGCAGCGCCGCCGCCAGCACCAGCGGGTTCTTCACGCCGTCCGGCGTCGGCACGACCATCACGATCTCGCGCACGCCGGCGACCCGCGCCGGAATTGCGTTCATCAACACCGACGACGGATACGCGGCCTTGCCGCCCGGCACGTAGATGCCGGCACGGTCGAGCGGCGTCACCTTCTGGCCGAGCACTGTGCCGTCGGCTTCGGTGTACTGCCAGCTATGACTGCCGCATTCGATCTTCTGCTTCTCGTGATAGCCCCGCACGCGCGCCGCCGCGGCTTCAAGCGCCGCGCGGCGCTTCGGTTCGAGCCCTTCGAGCGCGGCTTCCAGCTCCGTCATCGGCAATTCGAGCGCTGCTACATGCTCGGCGTCGAGCCGGTCGAAGCGGTTCGTGTATTCGAGTACCGCGGCGTCGCCGCGCGCTTTCACATCGGCCAGAATCTGCGCAACCGAGCGTTCGATCGCCTCGTCCTCGCTCGCCTCGAACGCGAGCACCGCGTGCAGCGCCTTCTGGAACCCTGCTGCGGTGGAGTCGAGTTTGCGAATCTTGATAGCCATGCTGATATCCGTTTCGGTAGAACGCGCGGAGCTGCAACGCCTCGTCGGGCTGCGCTCTGCGCGTCTTGCATCGCCCGTCCGGCTCGATGCACGTTCACTGCGGTGCGGCCGCTCCAGGCCGCTTGATACTGCTTGATACTGCTCGATGCCACTTCGCATGCCACTCGATGCGGCCGTACTTCGTGTCAAAGCGTCAAGCCCAAGCAAGCCACTTCAAATCGCGGCGGCCTGCTGCGACGCGCGTTCGAACGCATCGAGGAACGGCCGCAGCGCCGCGCGCTTGAGCTTCAACGCAGCCTGGTTCACGACGAGGCGCGACGAGATCTGCATGATCTCTTCCACCTCGACCAGATTGTTCGCGCGCAGCGTGCCGCCCGAGCTGACGAGGTCGACGATCGCATCCGCGAGGCCGACGAGCGGTGCGAGTTCCATCGAGCCGTACAGCTTGATCAGGTCGACGTGCACGCCCTTCGCGGCGAAGTGCTCGCGCGCCGTCTCCACGTACTTCGTCGCGACGCGCAGCCGCGCGCCCTGCCGCACCGCATTCGCGTAATCGAAGCCCGCCGCCACGGCGACCGACATCCGGCAGCGCGCGATGTCGAGATCGATCGGCTGATACAGTCCGCTGCCGCCATGCTCGAGCAGCACATCCTTGCCCGCGACGCCGAAGTCGGCCGCGCCGTATTCGACGTAGGTCGGCACGTCGGTCGCGCGCACGATGATCACGCGCAGGTTCGGATCGGTCGTCGGCAGGATCAGCTTGCGCGACGTCTCGGGGTCTTCCGCGACCCGCACGCCGGCTGCCGCGAGCAGCGGCATGGTTTCCTCGAAGATACGCCCCTTCGACAGCGCGAGCGTCAGCGGCGCCCGCGCGAGCGCGGCCGGCGTGGGCGTCGGTGCGGGTGCGCTCATGCCGCGCTCCCGTTGATGCGCTGCGCGTTCGCGCCGATCGAGGTCAATTTCGCTTCCATCCGGTCGTAGCCGCGATCGAGGTGGTAGATCCGGTCGATCAGCGTCTCGCCTTCCGCGCACAGCCCGGCGATCACGAGGCTCGCCGACGCGCGCAGGTCGGTCGCCATCACCTTCGCGCCCGACAGCGCGTGCACGCCCGTGACGAGCGCGGTGTTGCCGTCGGTCGTGATGCGCGCGCCGAGGCGGTTCAGTTCCTGCACGTGCATGAAGCGGTTCTCGAAGATCGTCTCGACGACCTGCGACGTGCCGTCCGCCAGCGCGTTCAGCGCCATGAACTGCGCCTGCATGTCGGTCGGGAACGCCGGGTACTCGGACGTGCGCACGTTCACCGCGCGCGGGCGCTGGTTCATCCGCACGCGAATCCAGTCGTCGCCCTCTTCGATCGACACGCCCGCTTCGCGCAGCTTGTCGATCACCGCATCGAGGATGTGCTGGCGCACGTGACGCAGCGTGACGTCGCCGCCCGCCGCCGCGACCGCGCACAGGAACGTGCCGGCCTCGATGCGGTCCGGAATCACCGTGTGGCGCGCGCCGTGCAGGCGCTCGACGCCCTGGATCACGAGCCGGTCCGTGCCGATCCCGTCGATCTTCGCGCCCATCGCCACCAGCAGGTGCGCGAGGTCGCCGACTTCCGGCTCGCGCGCGGCGTTTTCGATCACCGTCTCGCCGTCGGCGAGCACCGCCGCCATCAGCAGATTCTCGGTGCCGGTGACCGTGATCATGTCGGTCACGATGCGCGCGCCTTTCAGACGCTTCGCGCGCGCCTCGATGAAGCCGTGCTCGATGTTGATCTCGGCGCCCATCGCCTGCAGGCCCTTGATGTGCTGGTCGACCGGCCGCGCGCCGATCGCGCAGCCGCCCGGCAGCGACACCTTCGCCTCGCCGAAGCGCGCGACGAGCGGCCCGAGCACGAGGATCGACGCGCGCATCGTCTTCACCAGCTCGTACGGCGCGACGAGGTTGTCGACCTTCGACGCGTCGAGCTGCACGCGGCTGCCCGACTGCTCGGTGCGCACGCCGATCTGGCCGAGCAGCTTGAGCGTGGTGCGCACGTCCTGCAGATTGGGGACGTTGTCCAGATGCAGCGGTTCCGCGGTCAAAAGGCCCGCGCAGAGAATCGGCAGTGCCGCGTTCTTCGCGCCCGACACCGCGACTTCTCCGGCGAGCTTGCGCCCGCCGGTGATCACGAGTTTGTCCATGCCGTTCGAGTCCTCGCTTAAGCGGCTGGAAACCGGCGCCGCCTGTCTTGCGTTGTGTGCGCCGCTGGCTGCGGCGTCGTTGTCCTGGGTGTTTCGCACTGATGTTCCAGAGATTAGCCGTTCTGCCATTCGGCGGGCGTCAGGGTTTTCATGCTGAGCGCGTGGATTTCCTCGCGCATGCGCTCGCCGAGCGCCGCATAGACGAGCTGATGCCGCTGGATCGCTCGCTTGCCTTCGAAGGCCGGCGACACGATCGTCGCAAAGAAGTGCTGGCCATCGCCTTCGACGTCGATGTGCTGGCAGTCCAGCCCGGCCGAGATGTACTGCCTGACCTGTTCGGGGGTGGGCAACATGCGTGTACTCCTAGTGGCGCAGCTTGTAGCCGGTCGCGAGCATGCGCATCGCGATCGCGGCGATCACCACGAAAAATCCGAAGACGATCGCGAGGCTCACGAGCGGCTCGATGTCCGACAAGCCGAAGAAGCCGTAGCGAAAGCCGTCGATCATGTAGAAAAACGGGTTGAGCTTCGACACCGCGCGCCACACGGGCGGCAGCGTGTGCGTCGAGTAGAACACGCCGGACAGGAACGTGAGCGGCATGATCAGGAAGTTCTGGAACGCGGCGAGCTGGTCGAACTTCTCGGCGACGATCCCGGCGATCAGCCCGAGCGTGCCGAGAATCGCCGAGCCGAGCGCCGCGAACACGAGGATGTAGAACGGCGCGGCGAAACTCATCGGCACGAACCAGACGGTCACGACGAACACGCCGGCGCCGACCACGAGGCCGCGCACGATCGACGCGAGCACGTACGCGCCGAACATCTCCCACGACGCGAGCGGCGGCAGCAGCACGAACACGAGGTTGCCGGTGATCTTCGACTGGATCAGCGACGACGAGCTGTTCGCGAACGCGTTCTGCAGCACGCTCATCATCACGAGGCCCGGCACGAGGAAGCTCGTGTACTCGACGCCCGAATACACCTGCACGTGGTCGCGCAGCGCGTGGCCGAAGATCGTCAGATACAGCAGCGCGGTGACGATCGGCGCGAGCACCGTCTGGAACGCGACCTTCCAGAAGCGCAGCACTTCCTTGTAGAACAGTGTCCTGAATCCGCTATCGCCGCTCATGCCAGCCCCTCCACCACTTCAGGACCACTCATCACCTGCACGAATACATCCTCCAGATCGGCCTTGCGGACCTCGATTTCATCGAAACGGCAGCCGGCCGCGCGGCACTGCGCGAGAATCGGCTCGACTTCGTCATAGTTCGTGAGACGCAGCAGATGCTGACGGCCGCCCGCGTTGGCCGGATCGACTTCGAGCGCGCGCAGCTCGGCCGGCAGCACGCCGTCGGCGAAGCGCAGGAAGAGCTGCATGCCGGCGAAGCGTTGCAGCAGCGCGCTCGTGCGCTCGAGCGCGACGACTTCGCCGCGCCGCAGCATCGCGATGCGGTCGCACAGCGATTCTGCCTCTTCGAGGTAGTGGGTCGTCAGCACGATCGTGTGGCCGTCGCGGTTCAGCCGCGAGATGAACTTCCACAACGTCTGCCGCAATTCGACGTCCACCCCCGCTGTCGGCTCGTCGAGGACGATCACCGGCGGGCGATGCACCAGCGCCTGCGCGACCAGCACACGGCGCTTCATTCCGCCGGACAGCGCGCGCATGTTCGCGTCGGCCTTCTCGGTGAGGTCGAGATTCGCCATCACCTCGTCGATCCAGTCGTCGTTCCTGTGCAGCCCGTAATAGCCCGACTGCAGACGCAGCGTCTCGCGCACCGTGAAAAAAGGATCGAACACCAGTTCCTGCGGCACCACGCCGAGCGCGCGGCGCGCGTTGCGGAAGTCGTGGACGACGTCGTGGCCGCGCACTTCGATCGTGCCTTCGTCGGCGCGGGCGAGGCCGGCGAGAATGCTGATCAGCGTCGTCTTGCCTGCGCCGTTCGGGCCGAGCAGCCCGAAAAACTCCCCTTCTTCGACCGTGAGGCTGACGCCTTTGAGCGCCTGCAGGTCCTTGTAGCGTTTCTTGACGTTACGGATTTCTATCGCTGGCATGACTCTGCGCCGCCCCGTTTCCAGACCGGTTGCGAACCGGCAGCGAACGGGAGACGGCTGAAAAAATGCGTGAAACGGTGGGGATACCGGAAATTGAGGGACAACTCGCGCCGCGCCGATGCGCTGGCGGGAAGGCCCAAAAAACGTTTGATTATAGGGCAAAACCCCGGGCGAAACCCGGCACGGCCGAGTCGCCCGTCAGGCGCCGAAGGGCGGCGGCGCGGCCCGCGCTCGCGTGCAAGCGGGGCGGCTCGCGCCGCGGGTCAATGTCGCTCGCCGAGGAGCGAATCGACGCCGTACGCGCGCGCGAGGCTCGCGAGCGCGGGAGGGAGATTGACGACGTCGAGCGCCTGGCCGCGTGCGCGCGCGGCCCGTTGCCACGCGATCAGCACGGCGAGCGCCGACGAATCGAACTGCTTGAGCTTCGTGCAGTCGACGCCGGTCGCGCCGCCCGCGATGCGCGCGAGCCCCGCGGCGAGCGCGGCCTTCGCGCTCGCGTGGGTCAGCGTGTCGGTGGTTTCGAAGCGGCTCACGACGCCTTGCCCGCCGCGAGTTGCTGATTGCGCTGCGTGAGGAATTGCAGCAGGCCATCGACGCCGCCCTGCTGGATCTTTTCCTGGAACTGCTGCTGGTACGCCTGGATCAGCCATGCGCCGAGCACGTTGATGTCATACACGCGCCAGCCTTGCGCGGTCTTGTACAGACGGTAGTCGAGCTCGATCGGCTGACCGTTGTTCAGCACCGTCGAACGGACCACGACATCGGTGTCGTCCGGGCTCGCGCGGAACGGCTTGTACTGGATCTGCTGGTCGCGAACCTGCGCGAGCGCGCCCGAATACGTGCGGATCAGCAGCATCTTGAACTGCTCGATGATCTGCGCCTGCTGGTCCGGCGTCGCATTGCGCCAGTTGCGGCCCATCGCGAGCTGCGTCGTGCGGCGGAAGTCCGTGTACGGCAGGATCTTGTCGTTCACGAGCTGCGTGATGCGCGTGATGTCGCCGGACTGGATCGACTTGTCACCGCGGATCTGGTCCATCACCTGCTGGGTGACGGTCTTGATCAGCGTGTCGGGATTGCTCGTGTCCACGCTCTGCGCGGAGGCTGCGCCGCTGAACGCAAAAAACAGGGCGAAAAACGGAATAAGGAAGAACTTTTTCATATCGGATTCCTGCTGGCGGGGAACAAAGCCCCAGTGGGCACCCACGATATCACGCGGGTTTGACCGCGCTCCACCCGAAAACTGCGAGAAAACTGCGACAAGCGTTTCCGGGTGTTACGCAACCTCGATCCGGGCCAACGATGTCAACGCAACCGCAGCGTCGGGTAGTTAAAGCGTGTCGGCGGGACCATTTGCCCGGCCGGCACGGCCGGCACGGTCACTTCGCCCGGGGCCGAGGCGCCCTCCGGCGCCGATGCCGCCGACGGCGTCGCGGGCACCTCGCTCGCGGCAGCCGGTGCCGCAGGCGCGGACGCGGGCGTGGCAGGCGCGGCCGCACCCGATGCAGCAGCCGGCGCGCCCGCCGGCTCCAGACCTTCCTCGTCGTACTTCGGCAGCGGCGCACCCTGGTCGCCGTAGTCGGGCGCCGCCGCGCCGCCGCCGAGCAGATAACGCCGCCGCTGCAGGTACGCGTTACGCAGGAACGAATAGCGGTCGAGCGCCGCGCCTTCGATCAGATCGGTCGCGCCGAGCAGGTTCGCACGCGTGCTGATGAGATTCAGCCCGTACAGCCCCCAGCTCAGGCCGGCCGGATTCACGTAGGTAATCGGATTGACGAAGGTGTCGCCCGCCGTGCCGACCGCATCGCGCACCGTGCTCGGACCGAACACCGGCAGCACTAGATACGGACCGGCCGGCACGCCGTAGTGGCCGAGCGTGAGCCCGAGGTCCTGGTTGTGCTTCGGCAGCTTCGCGAGTGTCGCGACGTCGAACAGGCCGCCGACGCCGAACACCGTGTTGATCACGATCCGCATCAGGTCGCTCACGCCGTCGGCGATCTTCAGCTGCAGCAGGTTGTTCGCGACGTTGTACACGTCGCCGATGTTCGAGAAGAAGTTCGTCACGCTGTCGCGCACCGGCTTCGGCGTGACCTTCTGGTAGCCCTGGGCGACCGGCTTCAGCGCGTACTGGTCGAGCTTGTCGTTGACCGTGAACATCGTGCGGTTGAACCCTTCCCAAGGGTCTTCCTTCGACGGCGTCTGGACCGTCGCGCACCCAGACATGGCCAGCACCGCCACGGCGACCGACATCACGCGCATGCGTTGGGTCTGCATCGTCGTTCTCCTTATCGTTATTGAGCCGCCGCAGCCGGCGACGCCGGAGCCGCCGGCGCGGGAGCAGCGGACGGCGCGCCCGCCGCCGGTTTCGCCGCGCCCGAATCGGCCGCCTTGCTGTACAGGAACTGGCCGATCAGGTTTTCGAGCACGATCGCGGACTGCGTCATCGTGATCGTGTCGCCCGGCTTCAGCATCTCGGTGTCGCCGCCCGGCTCGAGGCCGATGTACTGCTCGCCGAGCAGGCCGGACGTCAGGATCTTCGCGGACGTGTCGCGCGGGAACTGGTACGGCTCGTCGATGTTGATCGTCACCAGCGCCTGGAACGTGTTCGGATCGAAGCCGATCGACGCGACGCGGCCGACCGTCACGCCCGCGCTCTTCACCGGAGCGCGCGGCTTCAGGCCGCCGACATTGTCGAACTTCATCTTCACCGCGTAGGTGGACTGGAACGACAGCGAGCTCATGTTGCCGGCCTTCAGCGCGAGAAACAGCAGCGCAATGAAGCCGAGCACCACGAACAGGCCGACCCAGAAGTCGAGAGCAGTCTTTTTCATCGTCATCCCATCAGAATCCGTTGCGCCGGCGACGGTGCGTCACCGGCCGTGCGCGTTTTCGCGTTCTCGCGTGCGACGAGCGCTGCGCGTGAAGACCGTCAGCTGAACATCAGCGCGGTCAGCAGGAAGTCGAGGCCGAGCACCGCGAGCGACGCGTACACGACCGTTTTCGTCGTCGCGCGCGACACGCCTTCCGGCGTCGGTTTCGCCTCGTAGCCCTGATACAGCGCGGTGAACGTCACCGCGAAGCCGAACACGATGCTCTTGATCACGCCGTTGCCGACGTCCGCCCACACGTCGACGCCGCCCTGCATCTGCGACCAGAACGCACCCGGGTCGACGCCGATCAGGATCACGCCGACCACATAGCCGCCGAGAATGCCGACCGCGCTGAAGATCGCCGCGAGAATCGGCATCGCGATCACGCCGGCCCACATGCGCGGCGCGACGACGACGCGCACCGGGTCGACGGCCATCATTTCCATGGCGGTCAGCTGTTCGCCGGCTTTCATCAGGCCGATTTCTGCGGTCAGCGACGTGCCCGCGCGACCCGCGAACAGGAGCGCGGTGACGACCGGCCCCAGCTCCCGCACGAGCGACAGCGCGACGAGCAGCCCGAGCGCCTGCTCGGAGCCGTAGCGGTTCAGCGTGTAATAGCCCTGCAGCCCGAGCACGAAGCCGACGAACAACCCCGACACCGCGATGATCAGCAGCGAATAATTACCGACGAAGTGGATCTGCTTCGTGACAAGCCGCGGCCGACGCAACAGCGGGAAGAATTCGAGCACGAGCCGTGCGAAAAAGCGGGCGGCGTGGCCCGCGTTCGTGATGCTCCCGATGACGCCGCGTCCGATCGCGCTGATCATGCCCGCCCCCCGCCGATGCCGAAGTCCGCGTCGAGCGGGTGCTGAGCCGGATAGTGGAAGCGGAACGGGCCGTCCGGCGCGCCGTCGATGAACTGGCGCAGCGTCGGGTCCGTCGACGCGCGCAGTTCGTCCGGCGTGCCTTGTGCGTGCACGCGGCCGTTCGCGAGGAAGTACACGTAGTCGGCAATCGCGAACGATTCGGGCACGTCGTGCGTGACGAGGATCGACGTCGCGCCGAGCGCGTCGTTCAGCGTGCGGATCAGGTTCGCGGTGATGCCGAGGGAAATCGGATCGAGTCCGGCGAACGGCTCGTCGTACATCATCAGTTCCGGGTCGAGGGCGATCGCGCGCGCCAGCGCCACGCGTCGCGCCATGCCGCCGGACACTTCCGACGGCGCGAGGTCGCGCGCGCCGCGCAGGCCGACGGCGTTCAGCTTCATCAGCACGAGATCGCGGATCAGTTCCTCGGGGAGGTCGGTGTGCTCGCGCAGCGCGAACGCGACATTCTCGAATACCGACATGTCGGTAAAGAGCGCGCCGAACTGGAACAGCATGCCCATCTTCCGGCGCAGCGCGTAAAGGCCGGAGCGGCTTTGCGCGCCGACGTCTTCGCCGCCGAACAGCACCTGCCCGCGGCTCGCGCGCACGAGGCCGCCGATCAGGCGCAGCACCGTCGTCTTGCCGCCGCCGGAACCGCCCATCACCGCGATCACCTGACCGCGCGGGAAGCGCATGTTCAGTCCGGACAGGACGAGCCGGTCGCTATAGCCGAAATCGACGTCGCGCAGCTCGAGAAGGGTCTCAGTTGAAGAGGGCACCAGGCTGACAGTCCATTTACACGAAGGCGGAATTATAGGGCCATCGTGAAAATGCTTCAGTGACGCGCCCGGTCCTTTGTAAATACTGCTTGCCTGCGTCGGGCGCCGCCGGGCACCGGACGCAGGCCGACCATTATTGCGTAAACCCGCATTGCAACGCAGCAACGGCTGCGGCTGGATCGGCGGCCTCGGTCACCGCGCGCACGACGGCTGCGGAGCCGACGCCGGTCGCGATCACGTCGGGCAGCACGCCGCCGTCGATCCCGCCGATCGCGACGGTCGGCACCACGCCGTCGAGCAGCTTCGCGTAGCGCGCGAGCCGCGCGAGGCCTTGCGGCGCGGTGGGCATCACCTTCGTCGTGGTCGCGAACACGGCGCCGAGCGCGAGATAGCTCGGACGGAAGTGCAGCGCGGTCAGCATCTCGTAGTAGCCGTGCGTCGACAGGCCGAGGCGCACGCCGGCCGCCGCGATCGCCGCGAGATCCGCGTCGCGCAGGTCTTCCTGGCCGAGATGCACGCCGTACGCGCCCGCATCGAGCGCCTCGCGCCAGTGGTCGTTGATGAACACCCGTGCGTCGTGCCGACGTCCGGCCGCCACGCAGCGCTCGATCTCCTCGATCAACGCCGGCGACTTCGGCTGCTTGCTGCGCAGCTGCACGGTCTTCACGCCGAAGCCGAGCACGCGCTCGACCCATTCCGCGCTCGGCAGCACCGGGTACAAACCGAGCTTCGCCGGGCACGGCGCGAACGGCTGCGCGGGCGCCGCCGGCAGCCCGACCACGCGCGGAAAGCGCGCGAAATCGACGGGCCACGCGTCGTCACCCCGCTTCTCGTCGCCGTCGCGCCATGCGAGCGCGAGCACCAGCGCGTCGTGCGGCGCGAATCCGCAGTCGAGGAACGCGGCGAGCGCCGCGATCCAGTCTTCCGCCAGCTCGCCTTCGAGCGCATAGCGCTCGCCGCCCAGATGCAGCGTCGCGCGCCCGCCGCCCGCGTCGGCCGCCTCGATGACGCCGGCGCCAGCCGTCATCCACCGCGCGATGTTCGCGAGGTGCGGACCGGCGTCGGTCACGACGATCAGGTCGCCGCCGTTCGGCTCGTCAGGCGGCGTGAGGCACAGGCGCCACGGCGCGTGCGTCGGCTGCCAGTCGCCGAGACGCGCGCGGATGCGCTCCGCCGCTTCGGTCAGTTCGTCCGCCGGCGGCCAGAACAGCTCGCGGTCCTTCAAGTTCAGCTTTGCGGTCATGTGTTGCTCCCATCCTGATGCCAGAACGGCATGCCGACGACCGGCGTGCTCGCGTGCGCCGTCTCGCGCTCCATCATCGGCCCCGCCAGATACGCGGCGCGCCCCGCTTCGACGCCCGCCGCGAACGCGCGGGCCATCGCGTCCGGATGCGTCGCCTGCGACACCGCCGTGTTCAGCAGCACGCCGTCGAAGCCCCATTCCATCACCTGGCACGCGTGCGACGGCACGCCGAGCCCGGCGTCGACGATCAGCGGCACATCCGGCAGACGCTCGCGCAGCACGCGCAAGCCGTACGGATTCACGACGCCCTTGCCGGTGCCGATCGGCGCGCCCCACGGCATCAGCGCCTCGCAGCCGGCGTCGAGCAGACGGCGGCCGATCACGAGATCCTCGGTGCAGTACGGCAGCACCTTGAAGCCGTCCTTCACGAGCCGCGCGGCGGCGTCGATCAGCCCGACCGGATCCGGCTGCAGCGTGTAATCGTCGCCGATCAGTTCGAGCTTGATCCAGTCGGTTTCGAAGACCTCGCGCGCCATGTGCGCGGTGGTCACCGCCTCGTTGACGGTCAGGCAGCCCGCCGTGTTCGGCAGCAGCGGCACGCCGTGGCGCTTCAGCAGATCGAAGAAGCCGGCCTCGGCGCCGCCTTCGTTCATCTGCCGGCGCAGCGCGACGGTCACCATGCCGGGGCGCGCGGCGTCGATCGAATCGGACAGCGACTGCAGCGACGGATAACGCGACGTGCCGAGCAGCACGCGGCTCGCGAACGTTTCGCCGTACAGCGTCAGCGCGTCGGCGGGGGATTTTTTCGTAGTCATGACGGGAAATCTCGCGATGAGGTGCGTGGGCGCGATGGGCTGCGAACCGGCATCGGCGGGCTCAGCCGCCGGCAACCGGGCTCACGACGTCGAGCCGGTCGCCGCTCTTGAGCGCGCGCTTTGCATGCTGCGCACGCGCGACGAAATCGCCGTTCAACGCGACCGCATACGGCGGACGCGCGCCGTATGCGGCGAGCGCATCGGCGAGCGTCGCGCCCTCGGGCAGCGACAGCGGCTTCTGGTTGATCTGGATGTCCATGTCAAACGTAGAGGTAGAGGTTTTCGCTTTCGGACCGGGCAATGTCACGCGAGCTGCCGCGCGTCGTCGAGGCGCAGCATCTCGCCCCAGCGCGACTCGTGGCGCAGCGCGTCGAACCCATCCGCATTGGCGAGCCGGCCGTCGAGGAGCCGCTGCGCGACGCGCACCGCCTCGTCGGCCACCTCGGGCGCGATCATGAAACCGTGCCGGTACAGGCCGTTCACGCGCAGCGTGCGCGAGCCGTCCCACACGAGCGCGGGCCGATGGTCGGGCAGCGTCGGACGGCACTGCGAACACAGCTCCAGAATGCGCGCCTCGCCGAACGCCGGATGCACCGCGAACAGCGCGCTCAACAGTTCGAGCGCCGAGCGCACGCTGACCGGCGACATGTCCTCGCCTTCGATCTCGGTCGCGCCGATCACGTACACGTCGCTTTGCTTCGGCGCGATGTACAGCGGATAGCGCGGATGCAGGAGCCGCACCGGCCGCGTGAGACCGATGCCCGGCGCGTGCACGCGCGCGACCTCGCCGCGGATGCCGCGCAGCGCCGGCAGCGCGGGCTTCGCGCCGAGCCCGCGGCAGTCGATCGTCACGCGCGCCGCCGGCAGATGCGCGTCGTCGACCGGCGTGTTCCAGTGAGTTTCCACGCCGCGTTGCGCGAGCCCCGCCGCGAGCGCGCGCAGCACCTGACGGTTGTCGAGCTGGCCTTCGCCGGCGAGCAGCCAGCCGCGCGCGAAGCGGCCGGCGAGCGCGGGCTCGGCCGCGTCGATCTGCGCGCCCGCGAGCGCGACGAAGCCTTCGTCGGCCAGCTCGCGCGGCGCGTTCGCGCGCACGCGGCGCTCGAACAACGGCGCTTCGGTGCGATCCGCGTGATGCCAGACGACGAGCGTGCCGTTGCGCTGGAAGAACACCGGCTCGGGCAGTTCCGCGAGGATGCGCGGCCAGGTGTCGAGCGACGCGACGCCGAGCTGCGTAATCAGCAACTCGGCGACAGCTGCCTCGGCGAGCGGCGCGAGCATCGCGGCCGCGACCCACGCGGCCGCCTGCGAGCCGTCGGCCGGGCCGCGCTCGTAAAGCGCGACGCGATGGCCTTCGCCCGCGAGCCGCCACGCGACGAGGCGCCCGCACAGACCGCCGCCGAGCACCGCGAAATCGGGCTGTTGCACGGACGCGCTCATGATGGCGCTCCCGCACGCGCGCGCGCGAACCCGCAGACGCACAGCGCCGGGTCGATCGATTCAACTGAGGAATAAGCGGAGAAAAAAGCGGTCATCGTATCCTTTCCGTACGGTAGAAGCACACGTACCCAAGGACGAAACCGGCTGGCAAGGCCGACCGCGCAGCCGTGCGACTCGCTGACGGTCGTTCGCTGAAGACACGCTCGAACGATGATGGCGGCGCACGCTGCCCGGCGGGAAACTGGACGGGCTTGTAAGTCCAAAGACTGACCAGAAACTTCCCGCGCCGGTATTACCCGGATCGGGTGCGAAGGGTCTCTCTCAGCCTCGCCGCGGTACGCCGAACATACGCGCGAAGCACCCCTGTTTCGTCAGCGGCCATTAGACCACAAAACGCAAGCCCCCCGCAAACCACGACGGCACAAGGGATTCCGCGCCTGCCGGCCGAATGGAATGCCGCGCGCGTCGCAGCGCTCTGGCACAATGCCTCGCAAAGGCCCTGCGCCACCGGGTCGCGCCATTAAGCTTCGTTTAAGCGGTTCTGGCCAGAATGCAGCGGTCGCCGCGCCGCCTCGCGACGCCGTCGCGCGCTGGCGATGCACCGCTCCTCCGGCCACACGCCGGTCACCATCAGGATGCTCATGACCACACTCTCTTCCGGCCCCACGGCCGAGCAGGACCAGAAGATCTCGGCCTGGAGCCTGATCAAGCCCTATTGGGTCTCCGAGGAACGCCTGGTCGCGTGGGGAATGCTTGCCGCGATCATCGTGATGAACCTGCTCGTCGTCGCGATCAACGTGCGGCTCAACTCGTGGAGCGGCGACTTCTACGACGCGCTGCAATCGAAGAACGTGAAGCAGTTCCCGCATCTGCTGATGGTCTTCACCGGGCTCGCGTTCAGTTTCATCATCCTCGCGGTGTATGGGCGGTATCTGCGGCAGATGCTCGGCTTTCGCTGGCGCCAGTGGCTCACGACGCACTTTCTGAGCGACTGGCTCGGCAACGGCACGTTCTACCGGATCGAGCGCGACCGCCTCGCCGACAACCCCGACCAGCGGATCAGCGACGACCTGCAATCGTTCGCGACCACGACGCTCTCGCTCACGCTCGATCTCTTGTCGACGGTCGTCACGCTCGTGTCGTTCATCACGATCCTGTGGACGCTCGCGGGCGCGCTGACCGTCACGCTCGGCAGCCAGCCGCTCACGATTCCCGGCTATATGGTGTGGGCCGCGGCGCTGTACGCGGTGTTCGGCTCGTTCGTGATCCAGAAGGTCGGCCGGCCGCTCGTGTCGATCAACTATCAGATGCAGCGCGTCGAGGCGGACTTCCGCTTCGGCCTCATCCGTCTGCGCGAGAACGCCGAGCAGATCGCGTTCTACGACGGCATGGACACCGAGCGCTCGAACGCGCAAGGCCTCTTCGCGCACATCCGCGACAACTGGTGGCGCGTGATGAAGTACACGAAGCGCCTGACGTTCGTGACCGCTTTCTACGGGCAGATCGCGATCATCTTCCCGCTCGTCGTCGCGGCGCCGCGCTACTTCGCGGGCGCGTTCACGTTCGGGGTGCTGATGAAAATCGCCCAGGCGTTCGGCACCGTCAGCGACTCGTTCTCGTGGTTCATCAACAGTTATTCGACGCTGGTCGAATGGCGCGCCACGGTCAATCGTCTGCGCGAATTCCGCCGCGTCGTCAAAGCGCCGCGTCTGAAGGAGTCGGTGTCGCCCGCGACCGAGCACGGCGGCATCAATCTGCACTTCGTCGACGCGAACCGTCTGACGACGCGCGACCTGAAACTCGCGCTGCCCAACGGCACGCCGCTGTCCGACGTGCCGGACATCACGATCGAACCCGGCGCGCGCTGGCTCGTGCGCGGGCCGTCCGGCGCGGGCAAGAGCACGCTGATGCGCTCGCTCGCGGGCCTGTGGCCGTTCGGCGAAGGGTCGATCGACGCGCCGGTCGACGCGCGGATGATGTTCATTCCGCAGCAGAGCTACTTGCCGATCGGCACGTTGAAGGCGGCGCTCACGTATCCGGCGCCGCAGGACAACTACACCGACGACGAGTGCCGCGACGCGCTGCGCGCGTGCCGGCTCGACGACTACACGGACCGTCTGCAGGAATCCGCGCACTGGACTCGCGTGCTGTCTCCGGGCGAGCAGCAGCGCCTCGCCGGCGCGCGCGTGCTGCTGCACAAGCCCGACTTCCTGTTCCTCGACGAAGCGACGAGCGCGCTCGACCCCGACAACGAAGCGCGCCTCTATCGGCTCTTCAACGAGCGGCTGCCGAAGGCAGCGATCGTCAGCGTCGCGCATCGCGAGTCGCTTGCCGCGTTCCACGACGAGACGCTCGACATGGAGCGCGCGCCCGAAGCCAGCGTCGCTGCGTAAGCACTTCGCTCCCGCCCGCCGCGCCGGCCGACGGTCGCCGGCGCCGCGCGCGGATCGCAGCGCGCGGGCCTGGCGCGCACGCCACCGCAATCGTGTCCGACCAATCCGCCGCTGTTCTCTGTACCGGCTCTCTCCGCCTGCGTCTGTGCCCCAGCGCACAATCCTTGCGCGCACAACATGTGCGCCGCCGCGCCCTCGATTCATCACAAGAGTGGCCATCGCGCGATATCGCACCGTAGAATGATGCGCGCCGTGCCTGTGCCGCAAGGCTGACGGCGCCGCTCGTCCGTTGCCCCATCCGCACTACAACGAACACAGGAATGGAGCCGCAATGCAATCGTTCCGATGGTTCACCGCAATCTCGCCGATGTCGTCGCCGATGTCGTTGCCAACCTCGCCGCCCGCCGTCGCGCTCGCGCACGGCAATGGATGATCGCGCAATGACCGCCACGTCGGCTCCGCTCCATCACGATTCGCTCACCACGGCGCGACCCGCATGAAAACGATCGTCCTCGGCGCCGGCGTGATCGGCGTCGCCACCGCGTACTACCTGAGCGAGCGCGGCTGCGACGTCACCGTGATCGAGCGCGAACCCGGCGTCGCGCTCGGCACGAGTTTCGGCAACGCCGGCGTGATCGCGCCCGCGTGGATCACGCCGTGGGCCGCGCCGGGCATGCCGCTTCGGCTGCTCAAATGCCTGCTGAAGCCCGGCTCGCCGCTGATCTTCCGGCCGACGCTCGATCCCGCGCAGTGGCGCTGGCTCGCCAGCTGGCTGCACGAATGCGACGTCGCGCGCTTTCGCGTGAACAAGCAGCGGATGCAGCGGATCGCGTACTACAGCCGCGACTGTCTGCGTGCGTTCCACGCGACGCACGGATTCGACTACGGACGCAGTCAGGGCCACCTGCAACTCTTTCGCACGGACCACGACGTCGAGCTGGCCCAGCCCGCGCTCGCGCTGCTGCGCGACGCGGGCATCGCGTATCGCGAAGCCGACGCCGACGAATGCGCGCGCATCGAACCCGGTCTGCGATGGGCGCGCGTGAAGCCGGTCGCGGGCGTCTATCTGCCGGACGACGAAGCCGGCGACTGCGCGCGCTTCACGCGCGAGCTGCGCGCCGTCTGCGAAGGCAACGGCGTGTCGTTCCTGTTCGATACGGAAGCGGTCGGCGTCGACGTCGAACGCGGACAGGTGCGCGGCGTGCGCGTGCGCGAGCTGCCGCGGCGACGCAACCGGCGCTCGCCGAAAGAGGCGCTGCCCGCGCCGCCGCGACCGCCGGACGGCGCACCCGCGTCCCGCCGTCAGGCGCCGCCGCGCGTGCTCGCCGCGGACGCGGTCGTGATCGCGCTCGGCGTCGAAAGCGCGGCGCTCGTCGAGCCGTTCGGCGTGCGGCTGCCGCTTTATCCGGTGAAGGGCTATTCGGCGACGCTGCCGGTCATCGACGAGCAGAAGGCGCCGCGCGCCGCGCTGACGGACGAATCGCTGAAGACGGCGATCACGCGCTTCGATTCGCAGGTGCGCGTCGCCGGCACTGCCGAATTCGGCAACCGCTTTGCGACGCTGCGCGAGCAGGCGCTGCAGACGCTGATGAAAGTGCTCGACGACTGGTTCCCGCATGCGGCGACGGCGTCGTCCGCGCAGTTCTGGGTCGGGCGCCGGCCGATGCTGCCCGACGGTGCGCCGCTGCTGGGTCCGAGCGGCGTCGACGGGCTGTGGCTGAACGTCGGACACGGATCGACCGGCTGGGCGATGGCGATGGGTTCCGGGCGCGCGGTGGCCGACCTCGTCACGCGCCGCGCGCCGGAGATCGATCTCGACGGCCTCACGCTCGCGCGCTACCGGCTCTGAGCACGGCGTTCACGCGGACGCGAGCGGCACGCTCGCCAGCGCCTGGTAGCGTGCGCCCTGCTTCGCGAGCGTGCTCGAATACAGCACGAGCGACGTGAAGCGCATCGGCGGCAGCAGGGCGGCGTCGCACGCGAGCGTGACGGCCGACGCGTCGCGGGCGAAGCGCGCGAGCGTGATGTGCGGCCGGAACGCGCGCGCATCGACCGGCAGGCCGGTTTCGATCATCGACGAGCGCACGTGCCAGTCGATCGCGACCAGATCGTCGGTCATCGCGAGCACAGCCACCATGAGCCTCGGCCGCGCGTTGCCGGGCCAGCATTCGATGCGCGTGACCGGCGCAGGCGCGAGCGGCAACGCGCGTTGCCGCAGCCTCCCGGCGAGCGCGTCGCCGTCGGCGTACGGCAGCGCGCCGATGAACGCGACCGTCAGATGCAATTGCGCGTGCGGCACGCGCCGCGCGTTGTCGGGCACGCCGAGCGCCGGCGACATCAGCGCGTCGCGCGACGCGTCGTCCGGCGCGAGCGCGACGAAGCAGCGTTGCCATGCATCGGACGAGGGTTGCTGCATGATCGGCGTCTCCTGTCACGAGCCGCCATGTTAGCCCGATGCGCGCCCACGCCGCCGCGCGCATGAAAAAAGCCGGGTCACCCTTGCGGGTGCCCGGCTTCGTGCGGCGGTACTGCTGTCGTCTCCTGCCTCCCCCGCTGTTGACGGGTACGGCTGTCGGGTCGTGCGCCGTTAGCGCGGCAGTTCCGAGCTGCCCATCAGATACGCGTCGACCGAACGCGCACACTGACGGCCTTCGCGGATGGCCCACACGACGAGCGACTGGCCGCGGCGCATGTCGCCGGCTGCAAACACCTTGTCGACCGACGTGTAGTACGACTTGTCGCCCTCGGTCGATGCGCGCACGTTGCCGCGCGCGTCCTTGTCGACGCCGAACGCTTCGAGCACCGACGCGACCGGCTGCGTGAAGCCCATCGCGAGCAGCACGAGGTCGGCCTTCATTTCGAACTCGGAGCCCGGCACTTCGACCATCTTGCCGTCCTTCCACTCGACGCGCGCCGCGATCAGCTTCTCGACCTTGCCGTTCTTGCCTTCGAAGCGCTTCGTCGCGACCGACCAGTCGCGCTCGCAGCCTTCCTCGTGCGACGACGACGTGCGCAGCTTGATCGGCCAGTACGGCCACACGAGCGGCTTGTTCTCTTCTTCCGGCGGCTGCGGCAGCAGTTCGAACTGCGTGACGTCCTTCGCGCCGTGACGGTTCGACGTGCCGACGCAGTCCGAGCCCGTATCGCCGCCGCCGATCACGACGACGTGCTTGCCCTTCGCGAGCAGCTGGTCCGCGACCTTGTCGCCCGCGTTGACCTTGTTCTGCTGCGGCAGGAATTCCATCGCGTAGTGGATGCCCGCGAGTTCGCGGCCCGGCACCGGCAGGTCGCGCGGCGTCTCCGAGCCGCCCGCGATCACGACCGCGTCGAACTGCTCCTTGAGCGCCTGCGGCGAGATCGTCTCCTTCGCGGTGTTGCCGATGTACGCGGGCATCTCGCCGTTGCCGATGAACACGTTCGTGCGGAAGCTCACGCCTTCGGCTTCCATCTGGCGCATGCGGCGGTCGATCAGCCACTTTTCGAGCTTGAAGTCGGGGATGCCGTAGCGCAGCAGGCCGCCCACGCGGTCGTTCTTCTCGAACACGGTCACGTCGTGACCGGCGCGCGCGAGCTGTTGCGCGGCGGCGAGCCCCGCGGGGCCCGAACCGACGACCGCGACCTTCTTGCCGGTCTTGTGCTTCGGCGGCTGCGGTTCGACCCAGCCTTCGGACCACGCCTTGTCGATGATCGCGTGCTCGATCGACTTGATGCCGACCGGGTCTTCATTGATGCCGAGCGTGCACGCCGCTTCGCACGGCGCCGGGCAGATGCGGCCCGTGAACTCGGGGAAATTGTTGGTCGAGTGCAGCACGTCGATCGCGGTCTTCCAGTCCTGGCGATACACCAGGTCGTTGAAGTCCGGGATGATGTTGTTCACCGGGCAGCCGTTGTTGCAGAACGGGATGCCGCAGTCCATGCAGCGTGCGCCCTGGATCTTCGCGTCGTCGTCGGTCAGCGCCGCGACGAATTCCTTGTAGTGCTTGACCCGCGTGAGCGGTGCTTCGTACGCCTCGTGGCGGCGTTCGAACTCGAGAAAACCGGTTGCCTTACCCATGTGGCTCTCGTCTATCCGTGTATTCGGTGAGGGGATCGGCGCCCGCCGTCGCGCGCATCGTGCGGCGCGGCGGGCGCTTCGTCGTCGTTGGTCGGGGTGCGCTCAGTTGCCCAATCAGGCGGCCAGTTCTTCCTGCTTCGCCTTCTTCGCACCGAGCTCGCCCAGCGCGCGCTTGTATTCCGTCGGGAACACCTTCACGAACTGGCGGCGCGCCGTGTCCCAGTTTTCGAGCAGCGCCTTCGCACGCGGCGAGCCGGTGAACTGGAAGTGGCGTTCGACGATGCCCTTCAGCAGCGCTTCGTCGGTCTGGCCGGTGTGCCACAGCGCGCGGTCGACCGTGCGTTCCTGCTCGACCTGCTGCAGCACCGGCTCGAGCGTGACCATCGCCTTGTTGCACTTGTTCGCGAACGTGCCTTCCGGATCGAACACGAACGCGACGCCACCCGACATGCCGGCCGCGAAGTTGCGCCCCGTCTCGCCGAGCACGACGACCGTGCCGCCCGTCATGTATTCGCAGCCGTGGTCGCCCGTGCCTTCGACAACCGCCGTCGCGCCCGAGTTACGCACGCAGAAACGCTCGCCCGCCACGCCGCGGAAGAACGCTTCGCCTTCGAGCGCGCCGTACATCACCGTGTTGCCGCAGATGATGTTTTCTTCGGACTTGCCGCGGAAGTCGTTGGTCGGACGAATGATGATCCGCCCGCCCGACAGCCCCTTGCCGACGTAGTCGTTGCCGTCGCCGACGAGGTCGAGCGTCACGCCCTTCGCGAGGAACGCGCCGAAGCTCTGGCCCGCGGTGCCCTTCAACTGGATGTGAATCGTGTCGTCGGGCAGGCCGTCGTGACCGTACTTCTTCGCGATCTCGCCGGACAGCATCGCGCCGACCGTGCGGTTCACGTTGCGCACCGGCTGGATGAACGACACGTGCTCGCCGTTGTCGATCGCGGCCTTCGCCTTCTCGATCAGCGTGTGGTCGAGCGCGCGCTCGAGGCCGTGATCCTGCGACTCGACGTGCAGGCGCGCGACGTCCGCTTCGACTTCCGGCTGGTAGAACACGCGCGAGAAGTCGAGACCCTTCGCCTTCCAGTGCTCGATGCCCTTCTTCGTGTCGAGCAGGTCCGGACGGCCGACGAGGTCGTCGAACTTGCGGATGCCCAGTTGCGCCATGATCTCGCGCACTTCCTCGGCGATGAAGAAGAAGAAGTTGACGACGTGCTCCGGCTGGCCGGTGAACTTCGCACGCAGCACCGGATCTTGCGTCGCGACGCCGACCGGGCAGGTGTTCAGATGGCACTTGCGCATCATGATGCAGCCCTGCGTGACGAGCGGCGCCGTCGCGAAGCCGAACTCGTCCGCGCCGAGCAGCGCGCCGATCACGACGTCGCGGCCGGTCTTCATCTGGCCGTCGGCCTGCACGCGGATGCGTCCGCGCAGCTTGTTCAGCACGAGCGTCTGCTGCGTTTCGGCGAGGCCCAGTTCCCACGGCGTGCCCGCGTGCTTCAGCGACGACAGCGGCGACGCGCCGGTGCCGCCGTCATGGCCGGCGATCACGACGTGATCGGCCTTCGCCTTCGCGACGCCCGCGGCCACCGTGCCGACGCCCACTTCCGACACGAGCTTCACCGACACCGACGACGACGGGTTCACGTTCTTCAGATCGTGAATCAGCTGCGCGAGGTCTTCGATCGAGTAGATGTCGTGGTGCGGCGGCGGCGAGATCAGGCCGACGCCCGGCACCGAGTAACGCAGCTTGCCGATGTACTCGGACACCTTGTGACCCGGCAGCTGGCCGCCTTCGCCCGGCTTCGCGCCCTGCGCCATCTTGATCTGGATCTGGTCGGCCGACGCGAGGTACTCCGCCGACACGCCGAAACGGCCCGACGCGACCTGCTTGATCTTCGAGCGCAGCGAATCGCCTTCCTTCAGCGGAATGTCGCGCACGACTTCGCTGCCGATCACCGACGCGAGCGTGTCGCCCGTCTTGATCGGAATGCCGCGCAGTTCGTTGCGGTAGCGCTTCTCGTCTTCGCCGCCTTCGCCGGTGTTCGACTTGCCGCCGATCCGGTTCATCGCGATCGCGAGCGACGCGTGCGCTTCCGTGCTGATCGAGCCGAGCGACATCGCGCCGGTCGCGAAACGCTTCACGATTTCCTTCGCCGGTTCGACTTCGTCGATCGAAATCGCGCGCGCCGGGTCGAGACGGAACTCGAACAGGCCGCGGAACGTCATGTGACGCTTCGTCTGATCGTTGATCAGATGCGCGTATTCCTTGTACGTCTGGTACGAGTTGCTGCGCGCCGAGTGCTGCAGCTTCGCGACCGCGTCGGGCGTCCACATGTGGTCTTCGCCGCGCACGCGGTACGCGTACTCGCCGCCCGCGTCGAGCATGCCGGCGAGCACCGGGTTGTCGCCGAACGCGTCGCGGTGCAGACGGATCGCCTCTTCCGCCACGTCGAACAGGCCGATGCCGCCGACCTTCGACGCCGTGCCCTTGAAGTACTTGTTGACGAGTTCCTCGGACAGGCCGACCGCTTCGAAGATCTGCGCACCCGTGTACGACATGTACGTCGAGATGCCCATCTTCGACATGACCTTCTGCAGGCCCTTGCCGACCGCCTTCGTGAAGTTGTAGATCGCCTTGTCCGCCGACAGGTCGGCCTTCAGGCCGGACGCCATCTGCGCGAGCGTTTCCATCGCGAGGTACGGGTGAACGGCTTCCGCGCCATAGCCCGCGAGCAGCGCGAAGTGGTGCGTCTCGCGCGCGGCGCCCGTCTCGACGACGAGGCCCGTGCTCGTGCGCAGACCCTGCTGCACGAGGTGCGTGTGGATCGCCGACGTGGCGAGCAGCACCGGAATCGCGACGTTGTCGCGGTCCGCGCGGCGGTCCGACACGATCAGGATGTTGTAGCCCGACTTCACCGCGTCGACGGCTTCCGCGCACAGCGACGCGAGGCGCGCCTCGATGCCTTCCTTGCCCCACGACACCGGATAGCAGATGTTCAGCTCGTACGAGCTGAACTTGCCGCCCGTGTACTGCTCGATCGCGCGGATCTTCGCGATGTCCTTGAAGTCGAGCACCGGCTGCGACACTTCGAGCCGCATCGGCGGGTTGATGTTGTTCGTGTCGAGCAGGTTCGGCTTCGGGCCGATGAACGACACGAGCGACATCACCATGTTCTCGCGGATCGGGTCAATCGGCGGGTTCGTGACCTGCGCGAACAGCTGCTTGAAGTAGTTGAACAGCGTCTTGTTCTTGTTCGACATCACCGCGAGCGGCGAGTCGTTGCCCATCGAGCCGACCGCTTCCTCGCCCGACGCCGCCATCGGCGCCATCAGGAACTTCAGGTCTTCCTGCGTGTAGCCGAACGCCTGCTGGCGGTCGAGCAGCGCCGCCGCCTCCGCGCGCGCGGTGGCGACGTCCTCGGCGTTCGGCTCGATTTCGTCGAGCTTGATGCGCACGGCGTCGATCCAGCTCTTGTACGGCTTCGCGTTCGACAGGTTGTCCTTCAGCTCCTTGTCGTCGATGATGCGGCCGTGTTCCATGTCGATCAGGAACATCTTGCCCGGCTGCAGACGCCACTTCTTCACGATCTTCGACTCGGGGATCGGCAGCGTGCCCGCTTCCGACGCCATGATCACGAGGTCGTCCTCGGTGACGATGTAGCGCGCCGGACGCAGACCGTTACGGTCGAGCGTCGCGCCGATCTGGCGGCCGTCGGTGAACGCGATCGCCGCGGGGCCGTCCCACGGCTCCATCATCGCGGCGTGGTACTCGTAGAACGCGCGGCGGTTGTCGTCCATCAGCGTGTGCTGCTCCCACGCTTCCGGGATCATCATCATCATCGCGTGGACGAGCGGATAGCCTGCCATCACGAGCAGTTCGAGGCAGTTGTCGAACGATGCGGTGTCCGACTGGCCCGGGTAGATCAGCGGCCACAGTTTCGGCAGGTCGTCGCCGAGCACGTGCGACGCGATCGCGCCGGTCCGCGCGTTCAGCCAGTTCACGTTGCCCTTGACCGTGTTGATTTCGCCGTTGTGCGCAATCATCCGGTACGGGTGAGCGAGTTCCCACGCCGGGAACGTGTTCGTCGAGAAGCGCTGGTGCACCAATGCCAGCGCCGATACGACGCGCTCGTCCTGAAGGTCGCGGTAATACACGCCCACCTGGCCGGCGAGCAGCAGACCCTTGTAGACGACCGTGCGCGCCGACATCGACGGCACGAAGTATTCCTTGCCGTGCTTGAGCTTCAGCGCCTGGATGCGGTGGCTCGCGGTCTTGCGGATCACGTACAGCTTGCGCTCAAGCGCGTCGGTGACCATCACGTCCTTGCCGCGGCCGATGAAGATCTGGCGGATCAGCGGCTCGCTCGCCTTCACGGTCGGCGAGATCGGCATCGTGTGGTCGACCGGCACGTCGCGCCAGCCGAGCACGACCTGGCCTTCGGCGCGCACCGTGCGCTCCAGTTCCTGTTCGCACGCGAGACGCGATGCGTGTTCCTTCGGCAGGAAGATCATGCCGACGCCGTATTCGCCGTTCGGCGGCAGCGTCACGCCTTGTCTGGCCATTTCCTCGCGATAGAACGCGTCCGGAATCTGGATCAGGATGCCCGCGCCGTCGCCCATCAGCGGATCGGCGCCGACGGCGCCCCGGTGGTCGAGGTTCTCGAGGATCTTCAGGCCTTGCTGAATGATTTCATGGCTCTTCTTGCCCTTGATATGGGCGACGAAGCCGACGCCGCAGGCGTCGTGTTCGTTTTGCGGGTCATACAGACCTTGCGCGGCGGGAAGCCCGGCGCGGTGCTGGTGATCGTTCATGGGGACACCGTCAGAAAAAAGGCCGTGGCCGGCCGTTCAAACCATCTTGTTGTTCCTGCCGCCTGCTTGACCGGAATGCGGCATCGCGCGGGCGTTACGTGCTTTCCGCGCCGAGCGTCAAGGAGAGCCGAAAAGCGAATATACGCGACGAATCAATAGGATGGCAAATAAAACATCATTATCTGTCCCCTATTAATCCAGCCGCGAACCTATCTCCGAATAAAATGGTTCCATATCAATCGACGGCCAAAGAGAGGCGGCGCGTGTCCCGCGCCGCCTGTCACCGGCCGTTGATTTTCAAGATGTTTTCTAGTGAGAACCCTGCCCGGGCTTGCTCGTTTCGTGGTCCGACGAACCCGCCTGGGGCACGCCCTGTGGCGCCGATTGAGGCGCCGGCTGCCCCGGAGCCTGCGACACTGGCGCCTCCCGCACCTTGCGCGGCCGGCCGCGCGGCAGCGGCGACACCCGTCGGTTCGCGCTACGCGACGCCCATTCGCGATACGACTCGCTGCCGAGCACCCAGCCCTTTAACGTTGCCTGCATCAGCTGAGTGGTTTCGCGCTCGTCGAGCGGCTGCTCGCACAGCTCTCGATATGCCCGCTGTCGCTCGAACGGCGTATTGCCGAGCGCCCAATAGAGCGGATGGTCGGTGATCAGGCTGTCGACCGTGAGCCCGATGTGATGCCGGTAGCTCGACCACCGGTAGTCCTCGGCCGTGCCGACGAGGCGGTTGCGCACCGGCGCCAGCTCGACGACGCGACTCGCCAGCAGGAAATAGCGGTCGCCCTCGATCACCGTCGCGCGGTAGCGGCCTTCCCAGAGCGTGCCGCGCCGTGCGTAGCGGCGGTTGAAGTGCGCCACGTAGCGCCTGCCGACGGCCTGCATCGCCTTCGGCAGGCTCGAATCGTCGGACGGAGTCGCGAGCAGTTGCACCGCGCCGGGCATCAGCACCCACGCATGAACCGCCAGATGATGATCGCGCGCCGCTGCCTTCAGGCAATCGATGAAGAGCTCGTAGTCCTGGTCGTCGACGAACGCTGGCTGCTGGTCGAGCCCGCGCAGGATCACGTGCTGCGGCTGATCAGGGACATAAAGACGTGCAAGCCGTGCCATGCTCGATTTTCCATTAGTCCGTTGGTGAATACCCGCAGACCCGCAAGCCCGCGCCGACGCGGCTTTCGCGCCAGCGGGGCTTTGGCGGAACCCCCGCGGCGCTTAGGGAGAAAGCTCTAACAACCGTCTATGGTTTGTTGCAAACGTTCTGTTCATAATTAGCGGGCCTATCAAGGAGGAGCTCTTACATGAAATATAAACAGGCACTGGCGGGGGTCGCCGCAATTGCTGCTCTGTCGTCAGCCCACGCGCAATCCGCGCACACTTTCTACGTCACCACCGGCTGGTTCCGCTTCATGCCGCAGGACAGCAGCGATCCCCTGACGCTGGACAGCGTGGCCGGCACGCCCATCAACATGTCGGTCCCGAACACCGGAACCGGCATCGATTCGGCCGACACGCTCGGCATCAGCGGCGGCTACTTCATCACCGACCACATCGCGACCGAACTCGAACTTGGCATTCCGCCGCAGTTCAACCTCAACGGCCAAGGGTCGTATGCCCAGTACGGCAAGCTCGGTTCCGCGCGCCTGTGGGCGCCCGCCCTGCTGTTCAAATACTATTTCAACCAGCCTGACGCAAAATTCCGGCCTTACGCCGGCATCGGCGTGACCTACGCCTGGTTCACGGACGCCAAGATCACCAACGGCGCGTTCGAACAACAGCAGTTGAGGGGTCCGACCAGCGTTTCGACAGATCGTTCCTGGGCGCCGGTATTTAACGTCGGCTTCAACTACGCGTTCACCAAGCACTGGTTCGCCGGCTTCTCGGTGTCGTACATCCCGATCGGCGTGACCGCCAAGCTCAGCACCACCGTGCCGTCGCAGGTCGGACCGCTGCAGCAGGAGTCCGAAGCGAAAATCCGCCTCGACCCGATCGTCACGTACCTGAAGGTCGGCTACATGTTCTGACCGCGGCCACGCCGCCCGCGCGCCTCGCGGTTGCGCCGCAAATCGCGCGGTTCTTCTGATTCTATGCTTCCCGGGAAAACGGTGCCGTCCCCGTAATCACTTCACGCGGGAGTGCCGTCACGCCGGTCCCGGCGACCGGGCCGCACGTCACTCGCGCCGTGCGCTCGACCGCGCATTGGGTGCCGCGGCGGGTACCGAATTTGCGCAATACTGACACTCATGCCGCGCCGCCTGAAGGCGCGGCAGGCAGACTCCATTCCTCTTTCCCAAACGACGGAGCGACCATGAGCGCATTTCCAAACACCCGCGAAGCCATCGGAGAATCCTGGACAAAGACCGGCCGCCACGCGAGGCGAATCGCGCGCCATAGCCGGCACGCGGCGGAGGACATTGCCGGCGAACTGAGGGACCTGCTCGCCGAACTCGAAACGGCGATCGGCGAAGGCACGCAGGCCGACGCGACCGCGCTGCGCGAAGACGTCCGCAAGCGCCTCGACGCCGCTCGCGCGCGCCTCGACGAAACCCGCGCCGCGGCGCGCGACCGCGCGAGCGAAGCGCTGTCGAGCGCCGACGATTACGTGCACACGAATCCGTGGCAGGCGATCGCGATCGTCGGCGGCGTCGCGTTGATCGCGGGCGCGCTGCTCTCGCGCAGCCGTTGAGCGCCGCGCGGCGGCGCTGCTGAGGTTCGGGCGAGTTACGGGACTCGGCCGGCTTCGTCGGCGGAGTCCCCCTGGCAGTCTTGCCGACGCCGACGTGGCTTCGTCGGCGGCACTCGCCAATGCCGACCGCCGCGCCGGTCAGTCGTCGTCGACGACGAAAAGGCGCCGATATTCCTTCAGCGCGTAACGATCGGTCATGCCCGCGATGTAATGCGCAATCAGCCGCGGCTGCGCGCTCGCCTCGGGCGACTGGTAGGCGGGCGGCAACAGCCGCGGATCGCTGCTGAACGCGTCGAACAGCCCCTTGACGACGCGCCGCGCCTTGTTCGCCATGCGCATCACGCGGTAATGGCGATACAGGTTGCGATACAGAAAACGCTTGAGCGCCGCCGCCTGCGCGGCCACCGGCTCGCTGTGCGTGACGAGCGGCGGCGCGGTGCGCACGTCGTCGAGCGACCCCGGCGCGTGAATCGCGAGCTGCTCCCGCGTGGTGTCGATCAGATCGACGATCAGCGTATTGATGATCCGGCGCACCGTCTCGTGCACCGCGCGCCGGCCTTCGATCGCCGGGAAATCGCGGCGCGCCGCGTCATGGTGCGTGCGCCACAACTCGACTTCGGCAAGCTGGTCGATGCTTAGCAGACCGGAACGCAGACCGTCGTCGACATCGTGGTTGTTGTACGCGATCTCGTCGGCGACGTTCGCGATCTGTGCTTCAATCGACGGCTGCCGCGCCGACAGAAAGCGCTCGCCGAGTTCGCCAAGACGCCGTGCGTGCTCGCGCGAGCAGTGCTTGAGGATGCCTTCGCGCGTCTCGAAGCACAGGTTCAGTCCGTTGAACGCGCCGTAGTGTTCTTCGAGTTCGTCGACGACCGCGAGGCTCTGCAGATTGTGCTCGAAGCCGCCGTGCTCGCGCATGCATTCGTTCAGCGCGTCCTGCCCCGCATGGCCGAACGGCGTATGGCCGAGATCGTGCGCAAGGGAAATCGCTTCGACGAGATCCTCGTTCACGCGCAGGTTGCGCGCGACCGAACGCGCGATCTGCGCGACTTCAAGGCTGTGCGTGAGCCGGGTGCGAAAGAGATCGCCTTCGTGATTCACGAATACCTGAGTCTTGTACTCGAGCCGCCTGAACGCGGTCGAATGGACGATGCGGTCGCGGTCGCGCTGGAATTCGGTACGGGCGGCCGGCGGCGGCTCGGGGTAGCGCCGCCCGCGAGATTGCGACGAGTGCGCCGCGTACGGCGCGAGCGCCGCCTCCTGCAACACGACCGGCGACGCGCGTTGCGCGAGCCGCTCGAGATCGCTGGCGGCCTGCTCTGCGTTGCCCGTTTTTTCCGCGTGTTCCAGACCGCTGCGCCTGTCGCTCACGGCTTCCTCCCGTCGTGTGTCGCGCGCCGGCCGGCGGCGCGCGTTACGGCTGCGTGGTGGCCGCGAGCGTGGCCTGCACGGCTTCGTCGGGTGCGCGGGTGATCAGCGTGTCGCCGAAACGCGTCAGCAGGATGAACTTGATCGCGCCGCCTTCCGCCTTCTTGTCGACCTGCATCAGCTCGACGTAGCGCTTTGCGCCGAGCGCCGGCGCGCGCACCGGCAGCTTGGCCGCGGCCACCACGTCGACGAGACGGCGGCGCGACGGCTCGTCCAGATGGCCGAGCCGCACCGACAGATCGGCCGCCATCACCATCCCGCAGCCGACCGCCTCGCCGTGCAGCCATTCGCCGTAGCCGAGCCCGGCCTCGATCGCGTGGCCGAACGTATGGCCGAAATTGAGGATGGCGCGCAGACCGCCCTCGCGCTCGTCGGCGGCCACCACCGACGCCTTGATCTCGCACGAGCGCTTGACCGCGTGCGCGAGGGCGTCTGCGTCGCAGCGGTTCAGCGCGTCGATGTTCGCCTCGATCCACGAGAAGAATGCGTCGTCCGCGATCGCGCCGGTCTTGATCACTTCGGCGATGCCCGCCGCCAGCTCGCGCGGCGGCAGCGTGCGCAGCGTGCCGATGTCCGCGATCACGGCCTGCGGCTGGTAGAACGCGCCGATCATGTTCTTGCCGAGCGGATGGTTGATGCCCGTCTTGCCGCCCACCGACGAATCGACCTGCGACAGCAGCGTCGTCGGCACCTGGATGAACGGCACGCCGCGCATGTAGCAGGCCGCCGCAAAGCCGGTCATGTCGCCGGTCACGCCGCCGCCGAGTGCGATCAGCGTGGTCTTGCGGTCGGCGCGCGAGCCGAGCAGCGCGTCGAAGATCTGATTCAACGTTTCCCAGTTCTTGTGCGCCTCGCCGTCCGGCAGCACGACGGTGTGCACGTCCTTGCCGAGCGGCGCGAGCGCGCGGCGCAGCGCGTCGCCGTACAGCGGCTCGACGACGGTATTCGTGACGATCGTGACCGACTTGCCTGCGATATGCGGCGCGAACAGCGCCGTCTGATCGATCAGGCCGGAGCCGATGTGAATGGGGTAGGCGCGTTCGCCCAGGTCGACGTTGACGGTAATCATGCCCGGCATTATGACTGACGGAGGTTCAACGCGCCGCTGCCCGAGCGACGCCGTTCATGTCGAGCTGCATCAACACCATGTTGACGAGCCCGTTGACCGATGGCCTTCCGGTTTCGATGACGAAATCCGCGATCTCCCGATACAGCGGATCGCGCACCGCGTACAGCGCTTCGAGCCGCGCTTTCGGGTCTTCGGTCTGGAGCAGCGGCCGGTTCTTGTCGCGGCGCGTGCGCAGCCACAGATCGTGCGGATTCGCGCGCAGATAGACGACGAAACCGCGCTCCTTCAGCGCGGCGCGGTTCTCGGGACGCAGGATCGCGCCGCCGCCCGTCGCGAGCACGATGCCTTCGCGGGCGGTGAGTTCGTCGATCACTTGCGCTTCGCGCTCGCGAAAGCCTTCCTCGCCTTCGAGTTCGAAGATCACCGGAATGCGTGCGCCGGTGCGCGCCTCGATCTCGTGGTCCGAATCGAAGAACGGACGCTCAAGCCGGCGCGCGATCGCCCGGCCCACGGTCGTCTTGCCGGCGCCCATGAGCCCTACGAAGAAAACATTGGCGTTTGTAGCGTTTGTAGCCTTAGCGTCCCGCACCTGCTGCCTTTCCTCTGAATAATCCCGCTGTCGTTCGTGCCGCAGCTTACTGGCAAAGCCGCGCGCTTGTCGAGCTTGCCTCTCGCGGGGCGCGCGGTTTGCGTTGCTTTGGGCCGATTTCGGCTGCTCTGGGCCGCTCTGTGCCGCTAGCTGCCGCTCTGTGCCGCTAGCTGCCGCCTGCTGCCGCTTAGGCCGCTTACCGCCGCTTTGCTCCCCGTTCTCGGGCGCTGCGGCGGGTGCGCGCGCAATGGGGTCAGTTTGCGGCCACGACGCGCGGCGTAATGAACACCACCAGTTCGCTGCGCTGGTCCCGATGCGTGCGATGCGAAAAAAGCGCGCCGAGAACCGGTATTTTGCCCAGGAGCGGCACGCGCGTCACATCATCACGGTCATCGGTCGCATCGATCCCGCCGATCGACACCGTGCCGCCGTCCTCGATCTCGACGCGCGTCTGCACGTGTTTCGTGTTGATCGCCGGCCCCGCCGCCGTTTGTTCGCCCACGCTGTCCTTCGCGACGTCGAGGTCGAGGATCACCCGACCGTCCGGCGTGATCTGCGGTTCGACTTCCAGCTTGAGGCTCGCGCGACGGAACTGCACGCCCGACACGCCCTGCGATACCTTCGCCTGATACGGCAACTCGGTGCCCTGTTCGACGATCGCTTTCGTACGCTCCGCGGTGACCACGCGCGGACTCGACACGACCCGGCCACGCCCGTCCGCCTCCAGCGCGCTCAATTCGATGTCGAGCAGGCGGGTCGCGCGCGCCGCCAGCAGTGACAGGCCGAGTTGCGCCGGGTTGAAGCCGGAAAGCGGCCCGGCCGACAGATCGTAGACGGTGCCGTCCGTGCCGCCATGAGCACCGCGCGAGCCACCGTCGCCGGTCGACGACACGCCTAGCCGCACGCCCAGCTCCTGCGACAGCCCGCGCTCGCCCTCGACGATGCGCGCCTCGATCAGCACCTGACGTGCCGGCCGGTCGAGTCTGCCGACGAGCTTCGCGATCTCGTCCAGGCGCGCTGGCAAATCGGTGACGAACAGCAGGTTCGTGCGCGTATCCGCGACCGCCCCGCCGCGCTTCGACAGCGCACGCTGATTGCCGGAGCCGACCAGCACGCGCCGCAGGTCGTCCGCGCGCGCATAGTGAAGCTCGAACGCCCGGCTTGCGAGCGGCTCGAGGTCGGCAGTGCGCGCGTGCGCTTCGAAACGCTGACGCTCGCGGTTCGCGAGATCGGCCGCGGGCGTCACCCAGATCACCGCGCCGTGCCGTTCCATCGCGAGGCCGTTCACTTCGAGCAGCAGGTCGAATGCGGTGCGCCACGGTACGCGGTCGAGCCGCAAGGTCACTTCACCGCGCACGCGGTCGCTCGCGACGATGTTCAGCTTCGTGAACTGCGCGAACGCATGCAATACGGACGCCAGATTGGCGCGCTGGAAGTTCAGCGTGATCGGGCGATCGGGCGGCAGGTCGTCGCCGGTTGCCGAATCGGCGAGACGTGGCGACGCGCGAAGCGGCACGGGCGGCCCTTCCAGCGGCTCGCGCACGCCGGCCAGCGCGGGTTTCGGGGCGCCGTGCCGGGTATTTTCAGCAGGCGGGTCGGCCGCGTCGATTGCGGGCGCGTCTTGCGCCATATCGTCGGACGGTTCGGGAAGCGAGCCTGCCTGCGAGCCGGACGGCCCGGCGACCGGGTCCGGGCTCGCCTGCGAATCCGCCGCCGTTTCCGCGGCGCCGGCATCGAACGGATTCGCCGCCCAGCCGTTCGATGCCGGCACGCCCGCGCCCGGCAACGGCGGCGCGTAGTGTCGCACGTCCGCGGCGTTCCCGATGTTCCACGCGGGCAGCGGCGGCACCGCCGCGCCGGCCGGCGGTGCGATCGTCAGAGTGCACAGCGCGACGATGATTGGCAGAGGTGCGTCCTTCACCGTCGGTCCTCCGTCCATCCGAGCATGCGCGTCCTGCCACCGGCGGCCAGCGTCACTCCGGGCATTGCGATGCGCACGACGCGTTCGCCGTCTATCCGGCCTCCCCGCTCGACCGCGTCGGTCCCGCGCGGCGATTCGATCAGGACGACCGCGTGCTTCGAGTCCTGGATCAACCCGGCGAGTCTCAGGTCGGCGGATGATCCCGCGCCGTCTACACCGCTGCGCGCGAACGGGTCGTGCCGTGCGGCCGCATCGTCGTTCGCCACTGTGGCCGGCACGGACGGCAACGCTTCAAACACCGACAATGTGGCCGCGAGCGAAAGCGACGAGCCGGTGCCGCGCCTGATCGTCACTTCGCCTGGCACGATCAGCGCCGGCGCGTGCGCGAGTTCCTGCAGGAATGAGCGCCACTGCGCGAAGCCGCCTTGCGCGGCCACCTTCAGTACGCTTGACGATTCGGCACCCTGCCCGCTGCGCGCGCCGGGCTCCAGCGAGACCAGCGAGAGTCCCGACGCGGCAGCAAGCTCGGACACGCTGTGCGCAGCGTCGGCGGAATCGTGGCGCTTCGGTGGGTCTCGAAGCGTCTCCGACGCGGTAGCCTGCTTCAGCGCAGGCAGCGCGCGTTGTGCGTGCTGCGCATCCGCGAGGTCGCGGCGCGCGGCCGCCAGCGCCGCTTGGGCCGTTGTCGAGCCCGCGACGTCGCTCGCCACGCAGGCGAACACCGTCACCATGCAGGCCAGCGCCGCAACGACGGCCGCGACAGCCACACGCCGCAGCCGACTCCACGCATGCAACGGCAACCAGCCGTGCAGCAACGCCCGCACGCCTGCGCTGCCCCACCGATCGATGGATATCGAACTCATTCGCCGCTCCGCTTGCGTGGTTGCTTGCCGGCAGGCGGATGCGACGCGGGCGCGTTTGCCTCGCCCTTCCATCCGAGTTGCACAGTTACCTGCAGCGGCCCGCGCCGCTGACGCTCGTCAGACCGAACACCGCTGCCCGTCGCGCGCTTTATTTCGCGCACCGCGACCGCTTCCAGTTCCGGCCAGGTACGCAACCGCGCGAGCCACGCAGCCGTGGCCGTCTCGCCTTCGACCGTCGCGTGCAATTCCGTCTGCTGCGCGCGATAAACGACCTGATCGAGCGACACCCCTTCGGCATTCGTCGCGGCAAGCCCATCGAGCAGCGTAAAAAGACGCGTGAGCGGCTCCGCCTTCTGCCGCGCGACTGACTCGCGCTGCCGCCGCTCGTCGGCCTCGCGCAGCAGCCGGCGCTGTTGCGCGAGCGGCGCGCGAAGCGGTGCGAGCGACGCATCCAGCACGCGGCGTTCGCTGTCGAGCTGCGCGCGCTGCCACACACGCCAGCCGGCGAACGGCGCCGCGCACACGCAGCCCACCAGCGCCGCGGCCAGCCATTCGAGCACAACGCGCCGACGCCGCTCCCGCGCGTCGCGACGACGCCACGGCATCAGATTGAACCCGCCGATCCCGCGGCGCGCGGGTGATAGCGGCGGCATCATTCGCTCACCCCGCGCAGCGCGAGGCCAAACGCGACCGCGCAAGCCGGTTCGCGCAGCAGGGCCGCGTCGAGCGACTCCCCGGCGAGCGCGAACGTCGCGCATTCGAACGGCAGGACCGGGCAGCCAAGCACGTGCGCGAGATCCGCGAGCGACAAGTGCGTGTCGTCCAGCATGCCGACGTTGCCCGCCACCAGCCCGCAACCTGGCGGTTCGCCGCCATGCAGACAACGCAGCGCGTCGACGAGATCCGCGTGTTCGAGCGCCGGATAGCGCATCTCGCGCACGATTTCGTCGTCGGCGAGATGCCAGCCGTGCACGCCCTCCGGCCCGACCCACAACGCGACATACGCGTCTTCGGGCGGCAGTTCGAGCGCCGCCGCGTGACGCATCGCGCGCAGCGCCGCATGTGCGTCGCCGTCGATCGCGCACAGCGCGATGCCGGCCATCGCCGCGCATTCGATGCGGGCTTCGAGATGCTGACGCGGCGCGGACGTGATCGTCACGCGACACGACTGCCGAGCGCGCCGCTCGTCCGGCCCCTCCGACGCCGCGTCGAGACACCAGTCCACCGCCAGCTCGTGCCGCTCGACGCCCGTGATCCGCTCGGCTTCCGCGAGCACGGCGGGCTCCAGCGCGGCGAGCGTTTGCGAGTCGCCGTCGATGCAGTGTTCGACCGGAAAGCGCGCGAGCGGCACCGACGCGACGACCGTCGCGCCAACCGGCAATGCCATCGCGCAACGCAGCGTCGCCGCGTCGCACCGGCGCGGCAGCCGGCCGAATACGTCGCGCAATGCCGCGACGAGTGCCGCGCGATCGACGATCTCCGCGCCGAGCATCGCGTCGCGCGGCAGCGGCGCGTGCGCGAGCCATTCGATCCGCACCGGCGCGGCCGCCCGCGCGCGCCGGCTCAGCACCACCAGCGTGACGCCGGCCGCCGTCACGTCGACGCCAGCGGTAAAGCGGCGCATTTCCGGCCATATCGATCCACGAGGCCCCATTGCGTTCCTCCGTTTCGCGATACCGCGCGCCGACCCGTTCGGACGCGTTCGCAGGGTCCCATTGTGCGAACCGGCAAACGCGGCGAACACTCGGCCGGACGGCCGGTCTGCACGTCCGCCGCTGTTCGCGCGCCGGTCATGCGGCTACAGTTTGAACAGGCGCAAGGGGTGCCGAAGCGGGCCCTGCGCACCGTAAGCAGACAGAAAGCAATCGAAAGCGGGCAGCTATAATCCCGGGACTGTTTTTCTGGTGTTCGTATGCAAGCTCCCACCCCTACGTCCGTGCCGCCGTCCCCCACGCCGAAACGCAAGCGCGCGTGGTGGGTCACCTTGCTGCTCGGCTTCGTCGGGCTCGTCGTCGCGGGCGTCGTCTGCGTCGCGCTCCTGCTCGGCTACGCGCTGATCGTCGCCACGCCGAGCCTGCCGTCGCTCGACGCGCTAACCGATTACCGGCCGAAAATCCCGCTGCGGATCTACACGCGCGACCACGTGCTGATCGGCGAATTCGGCGTGGAGCGCCGCGACATCGTGCGCATCCAGGACGTGCCGGACAATCTGAAGAAAGCGGTGCTCGCGATCGAGGACGCGCGTTTCTACGATCACGGCGGCGTCGACCTGACCGGCATCGCGCGGGCGAGCGTCGTCGCGCTGACGAACGGCCGCGCCACGCAAGGCGCGAGCACGATCACGATGCAGGTCGCGCGCAACTTCTTCCTGTCGAGCGAGCGGACGTACACGCGCAAGATCTACGAGATGCTGCTCGCGTACAAGATCGAGTCGAAGCTGACCAAGGATCAGATTCTGGAGGTCTACATGAACCAGATCTATCTCGGCCAGCGCGCGTATGGCTTCGCGAGCGCCGCTCGGGTGTACTTCGGCAAAGACCTGAAGGACCTGACACTCGCCGAATCCGCGATGCTGGCCGGGCTGCCGAAGGCGCCTTCCGCGTACAACCCGATCGTCAATCCGCGGCGCGCGAAGGTGCGCCAGGCGTACATCCTGCAGCGGATGCGCGAGCTGAACTTCATCACGCAGGAACAATACGAACAGGCCGTGCACGAGCCGCTCGCCGTCAAGGGGCTGGGGCGCGAGTTCAGCGTGCATGCGGAGTACGTCGCGGAGATGGTGCGGCAGATGATGTACGCGCAGTACCACGACGAGGCCTACACGCTCGGTCTGAACGTGATCACGACGATCGATTCGGCAGACCAGGACGTCGCGTATCGCGCGCTGCGCGCCGGGCTGATGGACTACGAACGGCGCCACGGCTATCGCGGGCCGGAGGCGTTCATCGAGTTGCCGCCGGCCGGCGACGAACGCGAGCAGGCGATCGACGACGCGCTCGCCGAGCATCCGGACAACGGCGAAATCGTCGCGGCGGTCGTCACGTCGGCGAATCCGAAGGAAGTGCAGGCGGCGTTCATCGACGGCAACGTCGCGACGGTCGAAGGCAGCGGGCTGCGTTTCGCGCAGTACGCGCTCGGGCCGCGCGCGCAGCCCAATCAGCGGATCCGGCCGGGCGCGATCATCCGGCTCGTGCGCGACGCGAACGACGACTGGCAGATCACGCAACTGCCGCAGATCGAAGGCGCGTTCATTTCGGTCGTGCCGCAGGACGGCGCGATCCGCGCGCTCGTCGGCGGGTTCGATTTCAACAAGAACAAGTTCAACCACGTGACGCAGGCGTGGCGTCAACCGGGGTCGAGCTTCAAGCCGTTCATCTATTCGGCGTCGCTCGAAAAGGGGCTCGGGCCGGCGACGATCATCAACGACGCGCCGCTCTTTTTCAGCGCGGCCGAAACCGGCGGGCAGGCGTGGGAGCCAAAGAACTACGGCGGCGGCTTCGACGGTCCGATGACGATGCGCACCGCGCTGCAGAAGTCGAAGAACCTCGTGTCGATCCGCATCCTCAATCAAATCGGCGCGAAGTACGCGCAGCAGTACATCACGCGTTTCGGGTTCGACGCGGACCGCCATCCGGCTTATTTGCCGATGGCGCTCGGCGCGGGGCTCGTCACGCCGCTACAGATGGCGGGCGCGTATTCGGTGTTCGCGAACGGCGGATACCGGATCAATCCGTACCTGATCGCGGAGGTCACCGACCTGCGCGGCATCGCCGTGGCGCAGGCGCAGCCGCTCGTCGCCGGCGCGAACGCGCCGTACGCGATCGAGCCGCGCAACGCGTACATCATGAACAGCCTGTTGCAGAGCGTCGCGCAACACGGCACCGGCGCGAAGTCGAACGAGCTGAAGCGCACCGACCTCGCCGGCAAGACCGGCACGACCAACGATTCGCGCGACGCATGGTTCGCCGGCTACCAGCGCACGCTCGCCGCGATCGCATGGATCGGCTACGACAATCCGCGCAGCCTCGGCGATCGGGAGACAGGCGGCGGACTCGCGCTACCGGTCTGGATGGCTTATATGGCGAAGGCGCTGAACGGCGTGCCCGAGTACAGGATGCCGATGCCGGACGGCGTCGTGACGCTCGGCGGCGAGCTGTATCTCGAAGACCTGACGCCGGGGCACGGGTTCGTGTCGACGGTCGGCGTGAGTCAGGCGTCGCTCGACGCGGCGGCAAGCGGCGCATCGGCCACGCCGCCCGCCGAGGTGAACGCGCAGGAGAAGGAGGACATCATGAATCTCTTCCGCGGCCACTAGCGGTAGGGGGAAGCCGCGCGAAGAGAGCAAGGGCGCGCGTCAGAGCGCGAACGTGACCGGCTCGCCCGCCTGCTCCGTCGCGTACTGCGACAGCGACGCGAAGAACTCGGTGCCGCTGCGCGTATCGCGCCACTCGCCATCGACGAACCGATAGTGAAAACCGCCCGCCTTCGCGGCGATCCAGATCTCGCTCATCGGCGGCTGCAGGTTGACGATGATCTTCGTGCCGTTCTCGAATTCGAGCGTCAGCACGTTGCCGCTGCGCTCGAGTTCGATGTCGGCATCCGCGTCGTCGACGCAGCGCTCGACGGCCGCCAGCACGGCCTCCGCGCGGCTCAGGTAATCACTGTCGCTCATGCTAAACTCCACCGGTTATTCATTCAGGGACAATCATGCGTGTCATTTTCAGGATGAGCGCGATTGTAGCGGCTTTAGCGATTGTCGCAGCCGGCGCACTCGCGGGCTGCGGCCAGCGCGGTCCGCTGTACATGCCGACGGTTCCGCCGCTGCCGCCGAAACCCAACATGCAGACCGAACCGCAGCAACCGCAGCCCGGCGACGTGAAGCCGTCGCCCGAAACGGCGTCCGGTCCGCAGGGTTCGGTGCCGGACACGTCCGGCACGCCGCTGTCGCTGACACCCGACGACTCGCTGACCACGCCGCCGTCATCGCCTGCTTCCCCCGCCTCGCCGGAACCGGCATCGGACACGAAGCCAACCGAATAAAACCGTCTTTCGCATGACCCAACCCGTATTTCACCGCGTCGATGGCGTGCTGCACGTCGAGCGCGTGTCCGCCGCCGATCTCGCCGCACAGTTCGGCACCCCGCTCTACGTGTACTCGCGCGCCGCGCTCACGGCCGCGTGGCACGCGTATGCGGATGCGTGCGCAGGCCGGCGCGCGTCGGTGCACGTCGCGGTCAAGGCGAACAGCAACCTCGCCGTGCTGAACGTGTTCGCGCGTCTTGGCGCGGGCTTCGACATCGTGTCCGGCGGCGAACTCGCTCGCGTGCTCGCGGCTGGCGGCAACGCGGAAAACGTCGTGTTTTCCGGCGTCGGCAAGAGCGCGGACGAAATGCGCTTCGCGCTCGAAGCCGGCGTGAAGTGCTTCAACGTCGAATCGATTCCGGAGCTCGACCGGCTGAATGCGGTCGCGGGCGAAGCCGGCAAGAAGGCGCCGGTGTCGCTGCGCGTGAATCCGGACGTCGATCCGAAGACGCACCCGTACATCTCGACCGGGCTCAAGGCGAACAAGTTCGGCGTCGCGTTCGACGAAGCGCGCTCTGCCTACCGCGCCGCCTCGGCGATGCCGAATCTCGCGGTCGTCGGCATCGACTGCCATATCGGCTCGCAGATCACCGAAATCTCGCCGTACGTCGACGCGATCGACAAGGTGCTCGAACTCGTCGAACAGATCGAGGCAGATGGCGCGACGATCCATCACGTCGACGTCGGCGGCGGCCTCGGCATCCGTTACGACGACGAGACGCCGCCCGACATCGGCCTCTTCGTGCGCACGGTGCTCGACCGGATCGCGGAGCGCGGCCACGGTCAGCGCGAAGTGTTCTTCGAGCCGGGCCGCTCGCTCGTCGGCAACGCGGGCATCCTGCTCACGCGCGTCGAATTCCTGAAGCCGGGCGAAGAGAAGAGCTTCGCGATCGTCGATGCGGCGATGAACGATCTCGCGCGTCCGGCGATGTACGACGCGTATCACGGCATCGAGCCGGTCGTCGAACGCGCGGATGCGCCGCATGTGTACGACGTCGTCGGTCCGGTGTGCGAAAGCGGCGACTGGCTCGGCCGCGCACGCTCGCTCGCGATCCAGCCGGGCGACCTGCTCGCGATCCGCTCGGCGGGCGCGTACGGGTTCACGATGAGTTCGAACTACAACACGCGTCCGCGCGCGGCGGAAGTGATGGTCGACGGCGATCGCGTGCATGTCGCGCGCGAGCGCGAAACCGTCGCGCAGCTGTTCGCCGGCGAGCGGTTGCTGCCGGACTGACCGGCGGCGACGCGCATCCGTCGTTGCGTGAAGACGAATGCGAAGGCGGCGCTCCTCACCGGAGCGCCGTTTTTTTTCACGACGCGGCCGCCGCCTTCGAACGCGAACGCGCGACCAGCCACGCGACCAGTCGCCAGCCGAGCAGCAAGACCATGATCGCGCCGTACAGCTTCGGCAGCGCGAGATCGTGCTTGCCGGCCTTCATCCACCAGAAGTGCAGGATCGCGAGCGAACCGATCACGTAGATCGCGCGATGCAGCGTCTGCCAGCGGCGGCCGAGCCGGCGCGCCATCGCGCGCGTCGACGTCACCGCGAGCGGGATGAGCAGCACGAACGCCGCGAAGCCGACCGTGATGAACGGCCGCTTGCCGATGTCCTTCAGCATCTCGCCAACGTCGAACCACTTGTCGAACCACACGTAGGTCGCGAAGTGCAACACGGCGTAGAAGAACGCGTACAGGCCGAGCATCCGGCGAAAACGGATCAGCACGTTCCAGCCGGTGAGCCGCCGCAGCGGTGTGACGGCGAGCGTGATGCACAGGAACACGAGCGTCCACAGGCCGGTGGAGCGGGTGATGAATTCGATCGGATTCGCGCCGAGGCGATCGGTGACGCCGAACAAAACGAGCCGCGCGAGCGGATACCACGCGGCGACGAACACCGCCGCCTTCGCCCACGGCAGCCACCGGCCGCCGGCCGTCGCGGAACCCGCGAGCGCGCCGCGCGACGCGCTCCGTCGCGGAGCCGTCGCGGCCCGCGCATCGGGACGTACTGCCGTCGTTTCCATCGGTCGCTCCATCGCTCTCAGCCCGCTCAGAAATTCTTGCGCAGATCCATGCCCTGATACATCGACGCGACCAGATCGCCGTAGCCGTTGAACATCAGCGTCTTGCGCTTGGGCGTGAAGAAACCGTCCTCGCCGATGCGCCGCTCGGTCGCCTGACTCCAGCGCGGGTGATCGACGTTCGGATTCACGTTCGAATAGAAGCCGTATTCGTTCGATGCCTCGGTGTTCCAGCTCGTCGGCGGCTGCTTCTCGACGAAGCGGATCTTCACGATCGATTTTGCGCTCTTGAAGCCGTACTTCCACGGCACGACGACGCGCACCGGCGCACCGTTCTGGTTCGGCAGCACCTGCCCGTAGACGCCGACCGTCAACAGCGTCAGCGGGTTCATCGCCTCGTCCATGCGCAGACCTTCGGAATACGGCCAGTCGAGAATCGGCTGCGCGATGCCCGGCATCTGCGACGGATCCGCCAGCGTGATGAACTGCACGTAATGCGCGTTGCCGGTCGGCTCCGCGCGGCGAATCAGTTCGGATAACCGAATGCCGATCCACGGGATCACCATCGACCAGCCCTCCACGCATCGGTGCCGGTACACGCGCTCTTCGAGCGGCGCGAGCTTCAGGATCTCGTCGATGTCGTAGACCTTCGGATTCCTGACCTCGCCTTCGACGCTCACTCGCCACGGACGCGGACGCAGCGTATGCGCGTTGGCCGACGGGTCGCTCTTGTCGGTGCCGAATTCGTAGAAGTTGTTGTACGTCGTGATGTCCTTGTACGGCGTGACCTTGTCCATCACGACGAACTTCGAATTCGTCTTCGCTGCCAGCTTCTGCGCCTTCGGGTCCGGCGACGCATAGGCCGCGAACGCATCGCTCGCGCCGAACGTGCCGATCGTGCCCACAATGCCGCCGAGCGCCGCCGCACCGGCCGTCTGCAAGAGCCGTCTGCGCTGCTCGAATATCTGCTGCGGCGTGATATCGGAGGCGGCGATGTCGTCGCCGTAGAGTCCGATCCTGCCGCTTCGCTTGATCCACATGATTTGCCGCTCCTGACTGCTGCCGGTTTTGCCGTGCGTGGCGGACGACCTTCATCCCCCTTCGACTCGCGCCGGCGTCCGCCCGTTCGAACGAACGCCACGCCGTATGCAAACGCATCGGGCGCCCAAACCTTCCATCGACGTAAAAAAACCGTCGGTGCGAGGCATCCGACGGTTAGTTCGTTCGTGCGGCCAGAAAGGTTACAGCGGTCGTTACAGCTTCCCGTAGCTATGCAGTCCGGACAGGAACATGTTCACGCCGAGGAACGCGAACGTCGTGACGAGCAGGCCCGTCAGCGCCCACCACGCGGCGACGGTGCCGCGCAGCCCCTTCATCAGCCGCATGTGCAGCCAGGCGGCGTAATTCAGCCAGACGATCAGCGCCCACGTTTCCTTCGGGTCCCAGCTCCAGTAGCCACCCCACGCCTGGGCGGCCCACAGTGCGCCGAGAATCGTCGCGATCGTGAAGAACGCGAAGCCGACGGCGATCGACTTGTACATCACGTCGTCGAGCACCTCGAGCTCGGGCAGACGGTCCGCGAGCACGCCGCGCTCTTTCACCAGGTACGCGACGCCGACCATCGCCGACAGCGCAAAGCTGCCGTACCCGATGAAGTTCGCCGGCACGTGGATCTTCATCCACCAGCTCTGCAGCGCGGGGACGAGCGGCTGGATCTGCTGCGCGTCGCGCGAAATCGAGTACCACATCAGGAAGCCGACCGCCGCGCTGATCACGAGCAGCACGAACGCGCCGAGCGCGCGCGTGCCGTAGTGCTTCTCGTAGAACAGGTAAAAAAGCGCGGTGATCAGGCTGAACAGCACGAACACTTCGTACAGGTTCGAGATCGGAATATGGCCGACGTCCGCGCCGATCAGGTACGACTCGTACCAGCGCACCATCATCCCGACGAAGCCCATCAGCACGGCGGCCCACGTGAGCCGCGTGCCGATCGCGCCGCCCGTCGGCGAGCGCGACAACAGGCCGATCCAG
>DATJJN010000012.1:0-2923 GCA_035492135.1 Paraburkholderia sp.
TTCGTGCCGTCGGAGCGGTTCAAAGCCGCTTCGGGGCAGCCAACCTTAAGCCTGTCGATGTCGATTCCGGGCACGCCGGCAATTGCCGCCACGATCTTCGCCAATCCGTTCCATCCCGCGCTCTTCAATACGGGCGGACAGCTGCCGCCGTTCTTCGCCGGGCTCCTCCCCGAGAGCGAGCTTCGGCTGCGCCTCGAGCACACGCGGCACAACCCCGAAGACCGCGACGACTTCGGTGTGCTCGCCGCCGCAGGCGCGGACCTTCCCGGCGCGGTCGTCGTCGCGCCGCCCGCGGACCCGCACGGCATCCCGGAGTACGCGCGCACGTTCGGCGTAACCGGCGGTGCCAACAACCTCGAATCGGCGGTGATCGAGGGCGCCGCGGAAGGCGCCGCATCGGTGTCGGACGTGCAGAACAAGCTCGCGCTGTCGACCATCCAAAAGGGCAAGCGGTACACGATGCCGGGCCATGGGAGGCTGTCCGACGTGATCGCGAAGCTGCCCGCGCGCAACGACGATGCGCAGATCTTCAACGAGTACGCATCAATGCAGCTCGCGAAAGCGGCCGGCGTCGATGTCGCCGACTGCGAGCCGATTCCCATGGCCGCTCTGGATGTTCCGGGCATAGGCGAAGCGGCCGGTTCCGCGCAGTCGTTCCTGGCTGTTCAGCGCTACGACCGGGTGGACAACGTCCCCGTGCATGCGGAGGATGCGTGTCAGGTGCTCGGGCGTATGCCGCGCGCGAAATACGGAAAAATCGAGCAGTTCCAGAATCTCGTCGCGGTACTCGACCGGCTGAGCCCGAAGGGTGTCGAAGATATTCGACAGTTCTTTATCCGGCAGGCCGTCAATACGCTGATCGGAAACAGCGACGCGCACCTGAAGAACTTCTCCGTGCTCTACGCCGACCGCGCGCGTCCGCAGCTGACGCCCGCGTACGACATCGTGTGCGTCGCGGCGCTGCCAGGCTTCGCCGGATATGGCACCAATGTCGCAATCGACGGGATGCAACGCGCGCAAACGCTCGACGACTACAAAACGATGGCGCGCGCGAGCGGCATCGCCGAGCGCATCGCAACCGCTGCCGTGAAATCGGCCGTGTTCGCGGCGCGCGCGACATGGCCTCAACTGCTCGATCGGCTTCCCGCGCCGCCAGCGATGAAAGACATCGTGCGCGAAAGGCTCGCGACCTTGCCACTGGCGCAGGTTTGAGCGGCCTTCGCGGGTCGCCCGCTCACGCGGACGCGAGCTGACCCGGCTGGCCCGATACGGCATGAAAAAGCCCCCGTCGGTGAGTGACCGACAGGGGCTCTGTTTATTCAGCGTGTTTCGCGCAGCGCAGCCGGGATCAGGCGCCGAGTTGCTCCGACGTCGCACCATGCTGCTTTTGCGAGGCGGCGCTCGCATCGTCCTGCTCGGATGTGCCGCTCGTCGAGCTGGTCGGCTTCGCTGCGGCGATCGCGTGACCGCCGTCGAGCGTCACCTGCACGCGCTTGCCGGTGCTGCCGTTCGCGGCAGCCTGCTGCTGCGTGGACGCCGTCACCGTCGCGGGCGCTTGCGGCGCGTTGATCGGCACCTTGCGGCCGCGAGCGACGTCACGCAGACGCGAGCGCTCCGCCATCACCTTCGCGCCGTAACCGCCGTCATCCTGCGTCGACGAGCCGACGTACAGACGCAGGCCGCCCGGCAGCGAACCGCCGCGCGCAATGCAGTCCTTCAGCACCAGCGCGCCGACCTTGATGTTGGCGAGCGGCTCGAGCGCCGCGCTCTGGCCGCCGAAGTAGCGGAATTTGTCCGAGTGAACCGTCGACATCACCTGCATCAGGCCCTTCGCCCCAACGCCGCTTTCCGCGTAAGGATTGAAGCCTGATTCGATCGCCATCACGGCGAGCAGCAGCAGCGGGTCGAGACCGACCTCGTGCCCCGTATCGAAGGCAGCCTTGACGAGCTCGCTGACCGGTTCCTGCGCGACGCGATAACGGCGTGCGATGAACGTCGCGACGAGGTCCTGTTCACGCGACGACACGAGCACGCGGTCGTCACGCGCGTCGGCGCTGACGCGTTGCGACGGGATCATATTGGCGATCGACGCGACGCTCGGCAGCGTGCGCGGATCGAGGCCATTGAGCGCCGACGAAGACGCGGCGCTACCGCTGTTCGCGCTGTTGTTCAGACCGGTGCCCAGATCGAGCGGGTTGTCGAAGCCGTTGACGCCCGTCAGCGCGACGGCTTGCGACTCGCTGCCGCCGTTGTTGCTCGACAGCGTGTTGTCGGACGAGGCCTTGCGCGCGCCGGGCGGTGCGAACGACGGCAGCGGATTGCCCTGCAGCAGACGCACGGGGCCCGCCTCGACGGCCTTCGACAGCACCGGCATCAGCTTTGCCGCAAGGGTGCCGCGCCACGTCGGCATCAGCCACAACGCAAGCGCGAGCACTACGGCGATACCGCCCACGACGCTAAACAGATGATGACTCAGACGCGTCCCGCGACGTAAAACAGCGCGTACAGCTTGTGCAGCTCGCTCGTCGGGACGCCACGTTAACCAGGCGTTCATTCAGATCTCCCATGTTGCATGACTCCGCGCACCCCGCCGATGAACCGGCTTCGGACACCTGTCCGCAGAATCAAGACGCCGCGCGCTCTGGTTAAGGCGGCCGCGACGCCGGGAAACAGCACAGAACGGCAAAAATTACCGTTCGGGGAGCCCAAATTTCGAAAACAGTCCGGCGGCATGCTGTAAAGCATGCACACGGCGGCTCCCACACGAAAAAACCAGCGGCGAATTGCGCTGGCGAGGACAACTAAACCGTCAATGCCGTGCAAGGGGCGGCAAAAGCGACGCGTTGCGTCTGAAGGACTGGGGGACGGTGGTAAAAACTATCAAGCCTTGCAACCAATGCAGCGGATTCTAGAGCACCGTTTT
>DATJJN010000013.1:0-54459 GCA_035492135.1 Paraburkholderia sp.
CGTCAACGTGACGCCGTTCGAGCCGGAATGGGAAGGGCACGTCACGCTCGAATTCTCGAATACGACACCTTTGCCTGCGAAAATCTACGCGAACGAAGGCGTCGCCCAGGTGCTGTTTTTCGAAAGCGACGAGATTTGTGAAACGTCGTACGCGGATCGCGGCGGCAAATATCAAGGTCAGCACGGCGTCACGTTGCCGAAAACGTGAGCTCGGCAGCGTCTTGACCCTCGCGGTGACCGCTGCGTTTACGACATGACGCAGCGGTCGTTTTCTTTTTGGAGAATCGCCCATGAAGTTTCGTTTTCCCGTCGTCATCATCGATGAAGATTTCCGCTCCGAGAACATCTCGGGTTCCGGCATCCGGGCGCTGGCCGAAGCCATCGAGAAAGAAGGCGCGGAAGTGCTCGGGTTGACGAGCTACGGCGATCTGACTTCGTTCGCGCAGCAGTCGAGCCGCGCATCGTGCTTCATCCTGTCGATCGACGACGACGAGCTGCTGCCGTACGTCGATAACGTGGTGGTCGAAGGCGAGACGCCGGAACTCGCGGCCGCGATCGTCGCGCTGCGCGCGTTCGTGACCGAAGTGCGCCGCCGCAACGCCGATATCCCGATCTTCCTGTACGGCGAGACGCGTACGTCGCGCCATCTGCCCAACGACATCCTGCGCGAGCTGCACGGCTTCATCCACATGTTCGAGGACACGCCGGAATTCGTCGCGCGCCACATCATCCGCGAGGCGAAGGTTTATCTCGACTCGCTTGCGCCGCCGTTTTTCAAGGAACTGGTGCAGTACGCGGAAGAGGGTTCGTACTCGTGGCACTGCCCCGGCCACTCGGGTGGCGTCGCGTTCCTGAAGAGCCCGCTCGGCCAGATGTTCCACCAGTTCTTCGGCGAGAACATGCTGCGCGCCGACGTCTGCAACGCGGTCGACGAACTCGGCCAGCTGCTCGACCACACCGGCCCGGTGGCGGCCTCGGAGCGCAACGCCGCGCGCATCTTCAGCGCCGACCATGTGTTCTTCGTGACCAACGGCACATCGACCTCGAACAAGATCGTCTGGCACGGCACGGTCGCGCCGGGCGACATCGTGCTGGTCGACCGCAACTGCCACAAGTCGATCCTTCATGCGATCACGATGACCGGCGCGATTCCGGTGTTCCTCACACCGACGCGCAACAACTTCGGCATCATCGGCCCGATCCCGCGCAGCGAGTTCGAACCGGAAAACATCCGCAAGAAGATCGAAGCGAATCCGTTCGCGCGTGAAGCGCTCGCGAACAACCCGCAGCTCAAACCGCGCATCCTGACGATCACGCAAAGCACGTACGACGGTGTGATCTACAACGTCGAGATGATCAAGGAGATGCTGGGCGAATGGCTCGACACGCTGCATTTCGACGAAGCGTGGCTGCCGCACGCCGAGTTCCACGAGTTCTACCAGGACATGCACGCGATCGGCGCGGGCCGTCCGCGCATCGGCGCGATGGTGTACGCGACGCATTCCACGCACAAGCTGCTGGCCGGCATCTCGCAGGCGTCGCAGATCGTCGTGCAGGATTCGAAGAACAGCCGCTTCGACAGGCATCGCTTCAACGAAGCGTATCTGATGCATACGTCGACGAGCCCGCAGTACGCGATCATCGCGTCGTGCGACGTGGCCGCCGCGATGATGGAAGCACCGGGCGGCACCGCGCTCGTCGAGGAATCGATTGCGGAAGCGCTCGACTTCCGCCGCGCGATGACCAAGGTCGACACCGAGTACGGTGACGACTGGTTCTTCAAGGTGTGGGGCCCCGACCAGTTCGCCGAAGAGGGCATCGGCTCGCGCGAGGACTGGATGCTGCGCCCGAACGACGCATGGCACGGCTTCGGCCCGCTCGCCGAAGGCTTCAACATGCTCGACCCGATCAAGGCGACGATCGTCACGCCGGGTCTCGACATGGACGGCGGCTTCGGCGAAACCGGCATTCCGGCCGCCATCGTCACGAAGTACCTGGCCGAACACGGCATCATCGTCGAGAAGACCGGCCTGTACTCGTTTTTCATCATGTTCACGATCGGCATCACGAAGGGCCGCTGGAACTCGATGGTGACCGAGCTGCAGCAGTTCAAGGACGACTACGACAACAACCAGCCGCTGTGGCGCGTGCTGCCCGAGTTCGTCCAGCATCATCCGATGTACGAGCGGGTCGGCCTGCGTGATCTGTGCCAGCAGATCCACAGCGTCTATCGCGCGAACGACATCGCGCGCCTGACGACCGAGATGTACTTGTCGAGCATGGAGCCGGCGATGAAGCCCTCCGACGCATTCGCGAAGCTCGCGCACCGCGAGATCGACCGGGTACCGATCGACGAACTCGAAGGCCGCGTCACGTCGATCCTGCTGACGCCGTATCCACCGGGCATTCCGCTGCTGATTCCGGGAGAGCGTTTCAACAAGACCATCGTCAACTATCTGCGTTTCGCGCGCGAGTTCAACGAGCGTTTCCCGGGCTTCCATACGGACATCCACGGGCTCGTCGGCGAAATGATCAACGGGCGCATCGAATATTTCGTCGATTGCGTTCGCGTTTGACGATGCAGCGGGTGAAGTTCCTGTCAGGTGTTGGTCGCTGGCGGCGCGGAGCCGGTGCGTGGGCCTTCGCGCTGACGGCCGGCGTCGCGGCGCTCGGCGGCGCGGTTAGCCCTACGGCGCATGCCGAAGTCGCCGCCGCCGATCCGATCGACGCGTCGATGCGCGCGTGTCTCGCGCGCGCGGACATGTCGACGACGATGGGGCAGGTGCAGTGCATGGATAACGCGCGGATCGGCTGGAAGGCGGCGGTCGATAGCGCGTATCAGCAGTTGCTGTCGAAGCTGCCGCCCGCGCGGCGCAGGTTATGGCAGCAGAGCCAATCGAGCTGGCTCACATCGCGCGATGCCGAGCAGCAGTTGCTCGCGGCGGTATTTGCGACGACCCAAGGTTCGATGTACGTGCTCTCCGAGGCGGATATGCAGTTGCAGCCAGTGCGCGATCGCGCGCTCGTGCTGCGCAGCGCGCTCGCCAATGCGAGCGGGCCGGCGCCGCGTCGGCCGCGTGCATGCAGAGCGGATGCGCACTGCGAACACGCGATGTTCGATCTGAACCGCTACTACCGTGTACTTCATACGAAGATGCCGTCGCGCTCGCGGCCGATACTCGTGCGCGCGCAACGCGCGTGGAGCGAATATCTGACGGCATCGACGCCGCTCGTTGATGAACGTGGGCGCATCGACATCATCGGTGCGCGCGTCGCGACGATCAAGCGGCTCTCCGAAACGGTCGGCAACGACTAGGCTGCCAATCCCACCGGCGCCACCCGCGCCGCTTACGCCGTCAATCCAGCAGATAACTTTCGCCGCGCGGCTCGGCCGGCGTCAGCGCCGGTTCACCGCGCAGATCGCGCATCGCATCTTCGATCGTCGACGACATCATATTGAGCGCGAGGTCATTGTCGTCGGTGCCGAACGGCTCTTCGAGCTGCGATGCAATCGCTTCGTGCGCCATGAACGTGTACGCGACGAATACCGAGAACACTGGTGTGAAGATGCCAATGCTGTCGACCAGACCGAACGGCAGCGACGCGCAGAAGAAATACACGGTGCGGTGAATCATGACCGAATATGCAAACGGCAGCGGCGTCGACGCGATCCGCTCGCAACCGCCGATCACATCCGACAAGCCATTCAGATTGCGGTCGAACGCGAGCACCGCCATCGGATCAAGCGTGCCCGCGCGCGCGTGGCGCCTCACCCATTCGCCGAGACAGAGCATCAGCACGGCCGGCTTGTAGCGCGAGGCCATCACGCGCTCGAAGAGTGCCCCGGGCACGCGCGCCGCGAGATCGTCGCGCGGGTCGGTCTGGCGCAACTGATGACGCAGCGCATGCGGCAGCGCGCTCAGCACCGCGAAAAATTCGGCGGCGTCCTCCACCGGCAACTCGCGCGCCGGCAGCGTCAGCACCTGGCGCGTGAGCGAGCGCGACTCGTTGAGCAATTGCCCCCATAGCTTGCGTGCTTCCCACCAACGGTCGTAGCTCGCGTTGTTGCGAAAGCCGAGAAACACCGCTAGCGCGATACCAACCAGCGAGAACGGCGCGGTCGTGTTGAGGTTCAGATTAACGGGCAAAAGATGATCATGCGCGGCCAGCGCGATGATCGAGATGACGAAGATCAGAAAGAGCCGCGGCAGCAACTGCGGCAGCACCGAGCCGCGCCACGCGAGCAGCATGCGGAACCAGTTGAGATGCGGGCGGATGATCATGGGACGGGGCGCATTGCGTCGGGCGACAAAGCACCTATTATCGATCGATTTTTGCGGCACATAAAAGAAAACCCGCGCGGTATGCTTCGCGTTCGAAGCTCACCGCGCGGGTTTATTCACTCGCCGCCAACGGGGCAGAACCCGTCGCCGCGTCAGTCTCTCGCCGACGAAGCCGCGCCGTGGCTCAGCCAGTCGAGCACCGCGCTCGCGTCGTCGTCCGCGCCTTCGCGCGCCCGCTCGACCGTCTCCGCGACGTCGTCGCTCGGCACCGCGCGGCGAATTGCCACGCCAACCGCGAGGATGTCGATCATCGTGAGGTGCAGGATGCGCGAGATCATCGACAGCTGCGACTCGCGAATCTCGATGTGATCGGTCTCCAGCGCGACGGTCGCGCGCTTCGCGAGCTGCGTGTTGCTCGACGTGATCGCGATCACCTTCGCGCCGGCCTGCATCGCGACGTCGAGCACGCGCAGCAGTTCCGGCGCGCGGCCCGACTTCGACACGGCGACGATCACGTCGCCCTTGCCGAGCAGCGCGGCCGACGCGGCCTGCATGTACAGGTCGCCGTACGCGATCGTCGGGATCCCGAAACGAAAGAACTTGTAGTGCGCGTCCTGCGCGACGATGTGCGAGTTGCCGAGCCCGTAGAACTCGATGCGGCGCGCGCCCGTCAGCAGCGTGATCGCCTTTTCGACGTGCTCGAAGTTCAGATGCTCGCGCAGTTGCAGGATCGCGGACACCGTGTTGTCGAGCACCTTCGCGCCGAAGTCGGTCGCCGTGTCGCCGAGATGCACCTGGCTGTGGCTTACCGGAATCGTGCCGGTGAGCCCGGTTGCGAGTTTCAGCTTGAAGTCCGACAGCCCCTGGCAGCCGAGCGAGCGGCAAAAACGGATCACCGTCGGCTGGCTCACGTCCGCCTTGCGCGCGATGTCGACGATCGGATCGTTGATGATCGAGCGCGGATGATTGAGCGCGAGGTCGGCGACGCGGCGCTCGGCCGGCGTCAGCGCGTCGCGCATCTGGCGGATGCGGTCGAACACGGCCGACGAACCGCCGCCCGCGCGATTCGTCAACTGCTCGGCGAGGATCGCCGACACGCCGAGAAACGCCGGATATTCGGCGGTGATCACGTAGGTCGGCACGTTCGACAGATACTGCTCGAAGCGGCCCTTCGCCTCGAAACGCGCGCGAAACGACGAGCGCTCGAACAGCTCGCCGAGCTTCGGCACCACGCCGCCGCCGATGTAGATGCCGCCGAGCGAGCCGAGCGTCATCGCGATGTTGCCGGCGAAGCCGCCGAGAATTCCGCAGAAGCAGTCGACCGCCTCGATCGCGAGCGCGTCGCCTTCGTGCGCGCGCTTCACGACTTCCGGCGTGTTCAGCGTGGCGGGGGCGCGCTTCTTGTCGCGCGCGGCGAGCGCGCGATAGATGAGTTCGATGCCGGGCCCCGCGCACACGCGTTCGAACGACACGTGCGGCCACTTCTTGCGCGCGAACTGCAGCACGAGGTCTTCGCGTTCGTCCTGCGGCGAGAAGCTTGCGTGGCCGCCTTCGCTGCCGAGCGCGATCCAGCGGTCGTCGGCCGGGATGAGGCCGGACACGCCGAGGCCGGTGCCCGGCCCGAGCAGCCCGATCACGCTGCTCTGCCGCCGCTGGCCGCCGCCGACCTGCAGCCGCTGCGAGTCGGTGAGGCCGGGCAGCGCCATCGCGAGCGCGGTGAAGTCGTTGACGACGAGCAGCGTGTCGAAGCCGAGCGCGCGGCGCGTCGATTCGATCGAGAACGTCCAGTCGTGGTTGGTCATCCGCACCTGGTCGCCGTCGACCGGGTTCGCGATCGCAATCGCCGCGTGGTTCACGCGCGCGACCTTCGAATCCTTCAGATACTGCGCGATGACGTCGGCGACGCCGGGGTAGGCCGCGCACGGATACACGCGCACCTGGCCGATTTCGCCAGGCCCGGTTTCGAGCGCGAAGCGCGCGTTGGTTCCGCCGATATCGGCGAGCAGCCTCGGTCCGTCGGCGTGCTGGCCCGCACTCGGGGCAGCCTTAGTTTGCACACCAGTAGACATCGAGTTTCACTCCGTTATCGTTGGCCAGTTTAGAGATGGCGTTTTTCTGAGGGATGGCTGCGGCCTGCTGCAGCACGTCGAGTTTGCGTTCGCCCGCGATCAGCAGGAAGAGACGCCCGACCTGGCGCAGCGCCGCGAGCGACCACGACACGCGCGCGTGCGGCGCGCTCGCCGGATGCACCGCGACGAACGGACGAGCCGTCGTGATCGCGTCGTGCCATTCGGGCGCGTCCGCGAAGATCGACGCGGTGTGGCCGTCCTCGCCCATGCCGAGCACCGCGACGTCCGGCAGCAGCCGGCGCGGGTCCGCGTTCAGCGCGGCGATCTGTTCGTCGAGCGCTCGCGACGTGTCGACGAGCGGCAAAAAGCGCGCGTTGGCCGCTTCGTTTTGCAGCAAGGTCTCGCGCACGAGGCGCGCGTTGCTCGCGGTGTCCGTTTCGGGAACCCAGCGGTCGTCGACCAGCGTGACGTCCACGTGCGCCCAGTCGAAACGACGGATGGACAGCGCCGCGAGAAACGGGCGCGGGCTCGTGCCGCCCGAGACGGCCAGCGTCGCGCGGCGCGCGCCGGCGCCCGCGGTGCCGGCGGCGGCCGGCGCGGCGACGTCGGGGCTCACCTGCGCGGCAAGCGACGCGGCGAGCGCGTCGCCCACGGCTCGCGCGAGCGCGTCGATCTGGGCACGCGGGTCGTCGAATGCGTGAAGCTCGATCACTTCTCCTCCATCGTGCTTTTGTTCAGTGCTGCACTATTGCAGTCCACCGGAGGCCGGCGCGAGATGCGCATGCACTTGCACGTTCACGCGCGCCACCCCACGGTCCGTTCGGGTCAGTTCTCTTCTTCGAGCCAGCAGGTGCCGTGCTGCGCGAGCATCGCGCTCGACGCCGCCGGTCCCCACGTGCCTGCCGCATACGGCTTCGGCGCGCTCGGCGCCGTCGCCCATTCGTTCAGGATCGGCTCGACCCACTTCCATGCCGCTTCCTGCTCGTCGCGCCGCACGAACAACGCGAGCCGCCCGTTGATCACGTCGAGCAACAGACGCTGATACGCGTCCATCTGGCCTTCGCGGAAGAACTGGTCGAACGCGAGGTTCAGGTGCACGCTCGCGAGGTTCATCCCTTCGCCCGGCTGCTTCGCGAGACAGTAGAGGCGGATCGTCTCGTTCGGCTGCAGGCGGATCACGAGGCGGTTTGCGCCGGCCCGCAGCGCGCTCGCGCCGAGCGCCGAATGCGGAACGGGCCGGAAATTCACGACGATCTCCGCGATGCGGTCCGCGAGGCGCTTGCCGGTGCGCAGGAAGAACGGCACGCCGGCCCAGCGCCAGTTGTCGATCTCGACCTTCAGCGCGGCGAACGTTTCCGTGCGGCTTTCCGGCTTCACGCCGCGCTCGGCGCTGTACGCGGGCACCGACTGGCCGCGGATCACCCCCGCATGATACTGGCCGCGCACCGCGACTTTCGGGATCTCGGCCCGATCCACCGGTTTCAGCGCGCGCAGCACGCGCAGCTTTTCGTCGCGCACCGAGTCGGAGTCCATCGAATGCGGCGGCTCCATCGCGACGATCGACAGCAGCTGAAGCAGGTGATTCTGCACCATGTCGCGCAGCGCGCCGGTGTTGTCGTAGAAGTCGCCGCGGCCTTCGACGCCCAGTTCCTCCGCGATCGTGATCTGGATGCTGTCGACCCACTCGCGGCGCCACAGCGGCTCGAAGAGCGCGTTGCCGAAGCGCAGCGCGAGCAGGTTCTGCACCGGCTCCTTGCCGAGATAGTGGTCGATCCGGTAGATCTGCTCTTCCGCGAAGATCTGGCCGACCGCATCGTTGATCGCGTTCGACGACTTCAGGTCGTAGCCGAGCGGCTTTTCGAGCACGATGCGCGCGTTGCTGTTCAGCCCGACGCCGGCGAGCGCGCGGCAGATCGGCACGAACAGCGACGGCCCGGTCGCGAGATAGAACACGCGGATGCCGGGCAGCGGCTCGATCGCGTCGCGCAGCTTCGTGAAGTCTTCCGCGCGCGACAGGTCGAGGCCGACGTACGCGATGCGTTCGAGAAAGCTCGACCATGCGACCTCGTCGACGCCGTTCTTCGACACGTGCGGTTTCACATGCGTCTCGATCCACGCGAGATATCCGTCCCGGCCTTCGTCGTGGCGCGACACGCCGACGATCTTGCCCGAGCCGGCCAGCATGCCGGCTCGGTGCGCTTCGTAGAGGGCCGGCAGGATCTTGCGCATCGACAGGTCGCCGGTGCCGCCGAACAGAACGAACGTGAAGCTCGAATCGGTTTGCATGTATCTCCGCCAGGTATCCAGGACTGGAAGGCCGCTCCGGGGTCTTCGCGCGGTCCGTAGTGTGATAAAAATTTTTTTGACACTGAATTGTAGTTTAACTACAATCCAAATCAAGAGGTAACGCTCGTTTGTCGAAAAAAGCGTGGCGGGGCCCGCAGAACAAGGCCTCCCGGGCGTTTCGCAAGCCGGGCGTACGTCTTCGCATGTTAGCGGACAACCGGCGATGTCTTCGGGCGAGCCGGGAGCCGCCACGGCGAAAGACGCGTCGCGCGACGCGCGGCGCCTCGACCTGTCGCTGCGCCATCCATCGCGGCGGGACCGGTAAAAAGCAAAAGAGGAGACAGCCAGTTGCATTCCGAACCACTCACCCGTTGAGCGTCCGGCGGCGGCCGATAACCGGTGACGCCGGCGACAAGCGCCACGTGCAAGCGCCACGTGCGCGAAGCCCGTCCCCGCGAGCGGCCGCTCGTATGCCCTGCCTGTTGAATAACCATTGCCCTGGGGATCAGGGTCATTTTGTTTTTTGTTCAGGTGTCTGGAGGAGACGAACAATGAAAGTCCGAGCGATCATGGGCGCACTGTGCGCCGCAGGTCTGATGTGCGGTGCAGCGGCGGCGCAGGCGGCCGAATCGTTGTCGGTGCTGCACTGGTGGACGTCGGGGGGCGAATCGAAGGCCGTCGGCGTGCTGAAGGACGACATGACGAAGCAGGGCTACGTCTGGAAGGACTTCGCAGTGGCCGGCGGTGCCGGCGCGGCGGCCATGACCGCGCTGAAGACGCAGGTGATCTCGGGCAACGCGCCGACCGCCGCGCAGATCAAGGGCCCGCTGATCCAGGAATGGGCACAGCAGGGCGTGCTGGTGCCGATCGATCCGGTCGCCGGCGACTGGAAGGCGAATCTGCCGCCGCAAATCGACAAGATCATTCAGGCTGACGGCCATTACGTCGCCGCGCCGTTCTCGGTGCACCGCGTGAACTGGGTGTGGATCAACAAGGCCGCGCTCGACAAGGTCGGCGGCAAGGTCCCGACCACGTGGACGGAATTCTTCGCGCTCGCCGACAAGCTGAAGGCCGCCGGCATCCAGCCGGTCGCCGCGGGCGGCCAGCCGTGGCAGGACCTGACGCTGTGGGAAGACGTCGTGCTGTCGCAAGGCGCGGACTTCTACAAGAAGGCGATCGTCGACCTCGACCAGAAGACGCTGACGTCGCAGCAGATGGTCGGCGTGTTCGACACGGTCCGCAAGATCGAGTCGTACATGGACAACGCACGCACGGGCCGCGACTGGAACCTCGCGACCGCGATGGTGATCAACGGCAAGGCCGCGATGCAGTTCATGGGCGACTGGGCGAAAGGCGAGTTCGCGAACGCGGGCAAGCAGCCGGGCAAGGACTACCTGTGCGAGCCGGTCCCGCAGACCGAAAAGGCGTACACGTTCAACGTCGACTCGTTCGTGTTCTTCCAGCAGAAGGGCCAGAAGGCGGCGACGCCGGGCCAGCTCGCGCTCGCGAAGACGATCATGTCGCCGGCGTTCCAGGAGCAGTTCAGCCTGTACAAGGGTTCGATCCCGGTGCGTCTCGGCGTGCCGATGGACAAGTTCGACGAGTGCGGCAAGCGCTCGTACGCGGATGAGCAGATCGCGATCAAGGCGGGCGGCTATGTGCCGTCGCTCGCTCACGGCATGGCGCAGGGCGACGCCACGGCCGGCGCGATCACCGACGTCGTGACGAAGTTCATGAACTCGACGCAGGACTCGAAGAGCGCCGTCGAAGCGCTCGCTCGCGCCGCGAAGACGAAGTAATGAAGTAAGCGGCGGGGCGCCGTCACGCGGCGCCCCGCCGTGCATCACGGCTCGACGAGAGCCGGACCCCGCGCGAGCGCAGGCCGTGCGAGGCCGCAGCGAACAAGACGCTGTGGCAAGCGCACACGATGACCTGCCGCTTCACGCATAGTTTCAGGAGTTGCGAGAGTGACTGCTTCTGTTAGCGGAAAGGCCAATTCGCCGACCTCCGCGCCCCGTCGCCGCGCGTCGCCGATGGCGGCGCTCGCAGACCGCTGGATTCCGAAGCTGGTGCTGTCGCCCAGCATTCTGATCAGCCTTGTTTTCGTCTACGGTTTCATTCTGATCACCGGCTGGCTGTCGGTGTCGAACTCGCGGCTGATGCCGCGCTACGACTTCGCCGGCCTCGACCGCTACCGGGAGCTGTTCGCGAACGACGTGTGGTGGACGTCGGCCGCGAATCTCGGCTGGTTCGGCATTCCGTTCATCGGGATTTGCGTCGCGCTCGGCCTTCTGCTCGCGATCCTGCTCGACCAGCAGATCCGCAACGAAGGCGCGTTGCGCGCCGTGTTCCTGTATCCGATGGCGCTGTCGTACATCGTCACCGGCACCGCGTGGCAGTGGATCCTGAATCCGGACCTCGGCATGCAGCGCGTGCTGCACGACTGGGGCTTCACGAACTTCACGTTCGACTGGCTCGACAATCCCGATCGCGCGATCTTCTGCATCGTGATCGCGGCCGTGTGGCAGTCGACCGGCTTCGTGATGGCGCTCTTCCTCGCGGGGCTGCGCGGTGTCGACAGCGAGATCTTCAAGGCCGCGCAGGTGGACGGCGCGACGCTGCCGACCATCTACCGCAAGATCGTGATTCCGAGCATGCGCCCGGTGTTCTTCTCCGTGCTGCTGATCCTGTGCCACATCACGATCAAGACGTTCGACCTCGTCGTCGCGCTGACCGCGGGCGGCCCCGGCACGTCGTCGTCGCTGCCGGCGATCTTCATGTACACGTTCTCGTTCAACCGTGGGCAGCTCGGTGTCGGCGCGGCGTCGTCGATCATGATGCTCGCGACCGTCGTGGCCGTGCTCGTGCCGCTGATGTATCTCGAATCGAGGAGCACGCGCAATGCAGCCTAAGATGAAAGTGAGCCGCGCGGTCGTCTATGCGGCGCTGATCCTGTTCGCGCTGTACTTCCTGTTCCCGCTGTACGTGATGCTGTCGACGTCGTTCAAGGGCATCGACCAGCTGCACAGCGGCAACATGCTGACGCTGCCGACGCACCCGAGCTTCGCGCCGTGGGTAAAGGCGTGGAGCGAAGCCTGCACCGGCGTGCGCTGCGACGGCATGCAGCCGTTCTTCATGAACTCGGTGAAGATGGTGATTCCGGCGGTGCTGATCTCGTCGATCATCGGCGCGTTCAACGGCTATGTGCTCACGCACTGGCGTTTTCGCGGCGCGGATGGCCTCTTCACGATGCTGCTCGTCGGCTGCTTCATTCCGTTCCAGGCGATCCTGCTGCCGATGGCGCGGCTGCAGGGCTACTTCGGCCTGTCGAACACGATCGGCGGCCTCGTGCTCGTGCACGTCGTGTACGGGATCGCGTTCACGACGATGTTCTTCCGCAACTTCTACGTGAGCGTGCCGGCGGAACTCGTGAAGGCCGCGCGCATCGACGGCGCCGGTTTCTTCATGATCTTCACGCGGATCATGATGCCGCTGTCGCTGCCGATCTTCATGGTGTGCCTGATCTGGCAGTTCACGCAGATCTGGAATGACTTCCTGTTCGGGATCGTGTTCTCGGGCGTCGATTCGATGCCGATCACGGTCGCGCTGAACAACCTCGTGAACACCTCCACGGGCGTGAAGGAATACAACGTCGACATGGCCGGCGCGATCATCGCCGCGCTGCCCACCCTGCTCGTCTACGTGATCGCCGGTCGCTACTTCGTGCGCGGCCTGACGGCGGGCGCGGTGAAGGGCTGATTTGTCGACCCGGGCTGGCGCTTTCTTCGGCGCCTCGCCGGGTCCCACGCGCGAAGCGCGCGCACTAGATTAAAAGGATTCACCGCATGGCAAGCCTTTCCATTCGCGACGTGTACAAGACCTACCCGAACGGGGTGCCGGTCCTGAAGGGCGTCAACATCGACATCGAGGACGGCCAGTTCCTGATCCTCGTCGGCGGCTCGGGCTGCGGGAAGTCCACGCTGCTCAACATGATCGCGGGCCTCGAGACCGTGACGAAGGGCGAGATCGCGATCGACGGCAAGGTCGTGAACGACCTGTCGCCGAAGGATCGCGACATCGCGATGGTGTTCCAGTCGTACGCGCTGTATCCGTCGATGACGGTGCGCGAGAACATCTCGTTCGGCCTGAACATCCGCAAGGTGCCGAAGGCGGAACAGACGCAGATCGTCGATCGCGTGTCGAACATGCTGCAGATCCAGCATCTGCTCGACCGCAAGCCGGGGCAGCTGTCCGGCGGCCAGCGCCAGCGCGTCGCGATGGGCCGCGCGCTCGCGCGCGATCCGGTGATGTTCCTGTTCGACGAGCCGCTGTCGAATCTCGACGCGAAGCTGCGCATCGAGATGCGCTCGGAGATCAAGCTGCTGCATCAGCGCGTCGGCACGACGATCGTCTACGTGACGCACGACCAGATCGAGGCGATGACGCTCGGCGACCGCATCGCGGTGATGAAGGACGGCATCGTCCAGCAGTTCGGCGCGCCGCAGGACATCTACGACTCGCCGTCGAACCTGTTCGTCGCGGGCTTCATCGGCGCGCCGCCGATGAACTTCATCAGCGGCAAGCTCGTCGAGCAGGGCGCGGGCGTCGGCATCGAGCTCGACACGGGCATCGAGCGCAGCGTGCTGAACCTGCCGTTCGACGCGGGCAAGGTGCGCGCGCATATCGGCCGCGACGTCGTGCTCGGCCTGCGTCCGGAGCGGATCACCGACGCGCGCAGCTCGCACAACGGTCACGGCGGGGAAATGCAGACACGCCGCGTGCGCGTCGACGTGATCGAGCCGACCGGCCCGGACACGCTGGTGTTCGCGCAGGTGAACGGCAAGCGGATCGTGAGCCGCGTGCACCCGGGCGCGAATCCGCAGCCGGACACGGATATGGACCTGCTGTTCGACGTGTCGAAGGCGGTGCTGTTCGATCCGCAGACCGAAGAGCGGATTGCCTGACGAAGCCGTTTGCGTCCGTCCCGATGAAAACCCCGCGCGTGTCGCGGGGTTTTTTATATGCGCCGTGAAAGTTGGTCAGGGCCGCTCAATGCGGCAGCCGCACGTCGAAGCGGTACGTGAGCACTCGCGCAAGCAGGATGAACGTCGTCGACGCGAGCAGGTTGTACACCGGATCGAGCGGCGTCTGCGCGAGCAGCAGATAGAGCCCGCAGCCGGCGAACGCGCACGTCGCGTACGGACGCGAGTCGCGCAGGATCAGCGGCACGTCGTTGCACAGCACGTCGCGCAGAATGCCGCCGAACACGCCGGTCGCGACGCCCATGATGATCGACGTGAACCACGGCATCTGCGCATCGACCGCGAGCGACGTGCCGGTGATGCTGAACAGCCCGAGGCCGATCGCATCGGCGACGAGCAGCGCGCGATCGGACAGCACGCGCGAACTGAGCTTCAGCACGTGTGGCGCGAAGAACGACAGCACGAAGATCGCGACCGCGTAGTTCTGGTGCTCGACCCAGTAGAACGGGCGACGCTCGAGCAGCACGTCGCGCACGGTGCCGCCGCCGAACGCGGTCGCCATCGCGACGAGAAACGTGCCGACCGGGTCGAGCCGGCGCTTGCGCGCTTCGATGAAGCCGGAAATCGCGTACGCGAAGATCGCGAGTCGCTCGGCGATCGACAGCGCGATCATCAGACGGGGATGTTCGATCACGTGGAGTACGCAAGTGAGGTCAGCGAAGCGGCGCGAGGGTGCTGCGATGCGGACCCGGCGCCTGCGGCTGCAGCAGCACGAGCACCGCGCCGGCGCCGCCGTCGTGCGGACGCGCCTGGCAGAATGCGATCACTTCTTCTTTCTGCACGAGCCACGCGCGGACCTTGCCCTTCAGCACCGGCTCCTTGCCGATCGACCCGAGCCCCTTGCCGTGAATCACGCGCACGCAGCGCAGCCCGCGCTTCACCGCCTCGCGGATGAACGCCTGCAGCGCGTCGCGCGCCTCGTCGCGGCGCATCCCGTGCAGGTCGAGTTGCGCCTGCACGATCCACGTGCCGCGCCGCAGCTTGCGCACGACTTCGCCGCTGATGCCGGGACGGTGGTAGTACAGCGAGTCGTCCGCGTCGAGCAGCGCTTCGGGATCGAAGTCGTCGGAGATCGCTTCGTGCAGCACCGCCTGTTCGTCGCGCTGGGTCTGCAGCGGCAGCGGCACCGGTTGCGCGCGACGCTTCGAGGCGCGCGGCGGCGCGTGGAGCGGCGCGACCGCGCCGATCTCGCGGCGAAAGAGTTCGCTGTCCGCCGCGGCTTCGACGCGCGCGGCCGCGGCGGCGGCGCGCGCGCGCTCGCGCTGCTGCGTCTGCGTTTTCAGCGCGGCGCGCAGGTTGCCGAGGCCGGAGAAGCCGGACAGCGGCTTGTTCGGGTCGACACCGCCGTTGGGCGACGCGGACGCCGACGCTTGAGCATCGCTCTCGCGCGTTTCACGGGGTTTGGCGGCGGCCGGCGCGCGCTTGCGCTCGCCGGGATGGGGCACGTTCTTCGGCATCGGGTAAATCTGCGGTGATCGACAAAGCGGCACGGCCGGCGCGACTCGAACGAGCGCAATCCAAAAGAAACGGGCCGCGGCTTGCTGGCCACGGCCCGTTTCTTCATGGGTAGCGGGCACGCCGACAGGCAATTGCCCGCTATTTTACCGGCGCATGCGCGTGCCGGCGCAGTCCCGCGGTCTTGCCCGCCCGCGCTTTAGCGTTCGGCTTCGGCGCTCATCACGCGTGCATCGGCGAGTTCGTGGATGCTTTCGAGGTAGCGCTGCGCGTCGAGCGCCGCCATGCAGCCCGTGCCGGCGCTCGTGATCGCCTGGCGATACACGTGATCCTGCACGTCGCCGGCCGCGAACACGCCCGGCACGCTGGTGCCGGTCGCATTGCCCGCGAGGCCGCCGTTCGTGATGATGTAGCCGTTCTTCATCTCCAGCTGGCCTTCGAAGATGTCGGTGTTCGGCTTGTGCCCGATCGCGACGAAGATGCCCTGCAGGTCGAGGTCGGTCGTCGCGCCGGTCTTCACGTTCTTGATGCGCAGGCCGTTCACCCCGCCGTCGTTGCCCTTCACCTCGTCGAGCACGTGGTCCCACTTGATGTCGACGATCCCTTCCTTTTCCTTCTCCAGCAGGCGGTCGATCAGGATCGGCTCCGCGCGGAACTTGTCGCGGCGGTGGATCACCGTGACCTTGTTCGCGATGCCGGCGAGATACAGCGCCTCTTCGACGGCCGTGTTGCCGCCGCCGATCACCGCGACGTGCTGCTGGCGATAGAAGAAGCCGTCGCAGGTCGCGCACGCGGACACGCCGCGCCCCATGAACAGTTCTTCGCTCGGCAGTCCGAGGTATTGCGCGGACGCGCCGGTCGCGATGATCAGCGAATCGCACGTGTATTCGCCCGAGTCGCCGATCAGGCGGATCGGCTTTTCGTCCAGCTTTGCCGTATGGATGTGATCGAACACGATTTCGGTGTTGAAACGTTCGGCATGCTGCTGGAAACGCTGCATCAGTTCGGGGCCCTGCACGCCCATCGGATCGGCCGGCCAGTTCTCGACGTCGGTCGTCGTCATCAGCTGGCCGCCCTGCGCGAGGCCGGTGATCAGAAGCGGCGACAGATTCGCGCGCGCCGCGTACACCGCGGCGGTGTAGCCGGCCGGGCCGGAACCGAGAATCAGGACTTTGGCGTGTTTCGTTGCAGGCATGATCGAAATCCGTAGAAAGGCGCGGCGTACGGCCGGCGGTCTGCCGCCCGAATCCGAAAAGCGGGACGGGCGGTGGGGCACAGACCCATGTTGGGCATCAAGCTGCGATTATAAAGGCCGGGCGCGGGGGCCGCTTCATTGCGGTTCCTGATCGGATCGATAGCCGAGGCGCCGCGGGTGTTGCCCGTTACCGTCATTTACAGCGGGGCGCAATCATCCCGTTTACAATAGGTCGGATCGGACGTCGCCGGCCCCGCTCCGATGCCGGGGGCCTTCAGCACCACCAGGATTCAATGGCCAAAGCTACCTATTCCGCACAGGCGCAGGCGCTGCCTCACCGCATGTCGCGACTCTTTACCGAGATCCGCTGGATTCTGCAGGTCGCGCTCTGCGTGTTCCTGCTGATGGCGCTCATCAGCTACAACCGCCACGACCCGAGCTGGACGCACGCGACCCAGGTCGACCACATCGCGAACTGGGCGGGGCGCGTCGGCGCGTGGACGTCGGACATCCTGCTGCTGCTGTTCGGGCTGTCCGCGTACTGGTGGGTCGTGCTGCTCGCGCGGCGAATCTCCGCGAACTACAAGCGCCTGACGAACCCCGACGCGCTCGCCGAAGAAGGGCGCCCGCGCGATCACGGCTGGATCGCGGAAGCGGCCGCTTTCGTGCTCGTGCTGCTCGCGAGCAACGGGATCGAGGCGCTCCGGATGTGGTCGCTGAAAGTGCAGTTGCCGCGCGCGCCGGGCGGCGTCGTGGGCGAGACGGTCGCGCGCGGCGTGTCGCATGCGCTCGGCTTCACCGGCGGCACGCTCGCATTGCTGATCGCGCTCGCGATCGGGCTGTCGCTGTATTTCCGTTTTTCGTGGCTGTCGGTGTGCGAGAAGGTCGGCGACGGCCTCATCTCGGCCGTCACGTTCGCGAAGCTGCGCCGCGAGGCGGGCCGCGACCGCAAGCTCGGCGAGGCCGCCGCGGTGTCGCGCGAAGGCAAGGTCGAGCGCGGCCGCGTGAAGATCGAGGAGCACGAGCCGGTGACGATCGTGCCGCCGGTCGTCACGCCGCAGCGCTCGGAACGCGTCGAGAAGGAGCGCCAGGTGCCGCTCTTCACCGACCTGCCGGGCGACTCGACGCTGCCGCCGATCTCGCTGCTCGATCCGGCCGCGGCCGCGCAGGAGACGATCTCCGCGGACGCGCTCGAATTCACGTCGCGCCTGATCGAGAAGAAGCTGAAGGACTTCGGCGTCGACGTCGCGGTGGTCGCCGCGTATCCGGGCCCGGTCGTCACGCGCTACGAAATCGAGCCGGCGACCGGCGTGAAGGGCAGCCAGATCGTCAATCTCGCGAAGGATCTCGCGCGCTCGCTGTCGCTCGTGTCGATCCGCGTGGTCGAGACGATTCCGGGCAAGAACTTCATGGCGCTGGAGCTGCCGAACCAGCGCCGCCAGACGGTGCGCCTGTCGGAGATTCTCGGCTCCGCGGTGTACGCGGACGCGCCGTCCGCGCTGACCATGGGCCTCGGCAAGGACATCGGCGGCAAGCCGGTGGTCGCGGATCTCGCGAAAATGCCGCACCTGCTGGTGGCCGGCACGACCGGCTCCGGCAAATCGGTCGGGATCAACGCGATGATCCTGTCGCTCCTGTACAAGGCGAGCGCCGAACAGGTGCGGATGATCCTGATCGATCCGAAGATGCTCGAAATGAGCGTCTACGAAGGCATTCCGCACCTGCTGTGTCCGGTCGTGACCGACATGCGCCAGGCGGGCAACGCGCTGAACTGGACCGTCGCCGAGATGGAGCGCCGCTACAAGCTGATGAGCAAGCTCGGCGTGCGCAATCTCGCGGGCTACAACAACAAGATCGACGACGCGGCCAAGCGCGAGGAAAAGATCCCGAATCCGTTCAGCCTGACGCCGGACGATCCGGAGCCGCTTGCGAAGCTGCCGCACATCGTCGTCGTGATCGACGAGCTGGCCGACCTGATGATGGTGGTCGGCAAGAAGGTCGAAGAGCTGATCGCGCGGATCGCGCAGAAGGCGCGCGCGGCCGGCATCCACCTGATTCTCGCGACGCAGCGGCCGTCGGTCGATGTGATCACCGGCCTCATCAAGGCGAACGTGCCGACGCGGATCGCGTTCCAGGTGTCGTCGAAGATCGACTCGCGCACGATTCTCGACCAGATGGGCGCGGAGTCGCTGCTCGGCATGGGCGACATGCTGTATCTGCCGCCGGGCAGCGGTCTGCCGGTGCGCGTGCACGGCGCGTTCGTCGGCGACGACGAAGTGCATCGCGTCGTCGAGAAGCTGAAGGAGCAGGGCGAGCCGAACTATATCGAGGGCATCCTCGAAGGCGGCACGGCCGGCGACGGCGACGAAGGATCGGCGGGCGCGGGAACCAGCGGCACCGGCGACGAGTCCGATCCGCTATACGACCAGGCCGTCGAGGTCGTGATCAAGAATCGCCGTGCGTCGATCTCGCTCGTGCAGCGGCATCTGCGCATCGGCTACAACCGCGCGGCGCGGCTGCTCGAGCAGATGGAGCAGTCGGGGCTCGTGTCGTCGATGTCGTCGAACGGCAACCGCGAAATCCTCGTGCCGACGCGCGACGCGGAATGACCCGCGACGCGGGTCGGCACGCGAGCGCATCGGCTTCGTTGTTGATGGAGAAATCTCACATGCAGCACATCGTCGGGCAGTCCGCCCGTTCCTCGGGCTCGTCGCGCCTGCGCAGCTTCGCGCGTCACGCGGCCGGCATTGCGCTCGGCGCCACGTTGTTCGTCGCGTCGCACGCGTTCGCGAGCGGCACCGAGCAGTTGAAGCAGTTCGTCGCGCAGGTGCATTCGGCGCGCGGCACGTTCGTGCAGCGCGAACTGAAGGCGCAGCCGAACGCGAAGGACGCGAGCGACGCCGTCGCGATCGCCACTGCGCAGTCGAAGACGTCGAGCGGCACGTTCGTGTTCTCGCGGCCCGGCAAGTTCGTCTGGTCGTACGAGAAGCCGTACCAGCAGTTGCTGCAGGCGGACGGCGACACGCTGTACGTGTACGACAAGGACCTGAATCAGGTCACGCGGCGCAAGCTCGGCGGCGCGCTCGGCGCGAGCCCGGCCGCGATCCTGTTCGGCAGCAACGATCTGGAGAAGAACTTCACGCTGCGCGACGCGGGCGTGAAGAACGGCATCGACTGGCTGGAGCTGATTCCGAAATCGAACGACACGCAGTTCAAGAGCGTCGGCATCGGCTTTCGCGACGGCAATCTCGAAGCGATGGAACTGCACGACGTGTTCGGCAACGTCACGCTGCTGACGTTCTCCAATATCCAGAAGAACCCGCCGCTGCCGGCGTCGCAATTCAAGTTCACGGTGCCGCCGGGCGCGGACGTGATCGACGGCTGAAGTCGTTGCCGTGCATCGCCGCCCGTGCCGGATGCGGCGGCGATGCCTGTGTCTTTTCTTCCTTCCTTCCGAAGCCCCCGTTCCCGATCAGACCGTAAAGCGGATCACGCCGTCGTCGCCGACGACGCGCGAGAGCCGTTGGTCCAGCCACAGCAGATGCAGGTGCGCGAGCGCCTCGCCCATTGCGAACGTGATCTGATGCAGGTCGAGCGCGCGTTTGAACATGATCGGCACGATATCGGCCGCACTGCGCGGCGACTCCGAACACGCGGCCAGCACCTCGGCGAGGCGCGCGTCGTGGTGTTCGCGAAGCTGCGCGATGCGTGTGCGCACGCCGCGAAACGGCTTGCCGTGCGACGGCAACACGAGCGTGTCCTCGGGCATCGTCTCGTAGCGGCCGAGCGATTCCAGATACAGCGCGAGCGGATTGCCTTCCGGCTCGATGTCGAACACCGACACGTTCGTCGAGATGCGCGGCAGCACCATGTCGCCGGAGATCAACAGGCGGTCCGCTTCCGAATACAGCGCGCAGTGCTCGGGCGAATGGCCGAAGCCCGTCACGATGCGCCAGCGGCGCGCGCCGATCGTCACCGTGTCGGCTTCGCGCAGGCGGCGGAACTGCGGCGGGATCGCGGGCACGAGTTCCGGATAGTAGCCGCGCCGCTCGCGCAGCTTCGCGAGCGACGCCTCGTCGGTCAGCCCGTGCCGCGCGAAGTGCTGCGCCGCGCGCGGGCCGCCCGCGTTCGAGCCGTCGCCGCCCGCCATCACGCGGCCGTTCATGTACTCGCCGAGCGAGATCCACAGCCGCACGTTCCAGCGTTTCTTGTCGCCGCCTTCGCACAGCCAGTGCGCGAGCCCGAGGTGGTCCGGATGGCAGTGCGTGACGATCACGCGCAGCACCGGCAGTCCGTCGAGCAGCGTGTCGAACACGTGCTCCCAGTGCGCCTTGATCGTGTCGTTCGTGATGCCGCAATCGACGATCGTCCAGCCGGCCTGCCCGTCGATCTCGTCACGCAGCAGCCACAGGTTGATGTGATCGAGCGCGAACGGCAGCGGCATGCGCAGCCAGTGCACGCCGGGCGCGACTTCGAGCGCGTGGCCGGGCTCGGGCAGCGTGTCGGCGAACGGATAGGCGAGCTGGTGTTCGAGTGCGTTCATTGCGAGGGGCTTCTCCTGTGGGCCGGCGCGCCGCTGCGTGCGCTTTTCACGGATCGCGCGGATTGTGCGGATTGCGCCGGGCGAAGGTTGACGATAACGTAAACAGCGATTCTATCGCCCGTCGTCCCGGCTTGCCGCGACCACCGCCGGCTACGTCCCGGCCGGACGATACAATGACGGATCCACGGTCGAAGCGGGCACGGACTAGTCGCATGAATCACTTCCCGAAACTGCTGTCGTCGCAGATCGGCTTCGATGTCGCGCAGACGATGCTGGAAGGCTTCAATCGCCACTATCGCAACTTCTGCGCTGCGGCGGTGCGCGCGAAGACGCTGTTCGAAGCCGGTGACTGGCTCGCGCTGCAGCAGCTCGCGCGCGAGCGGATCACGTCGTACGACGACCGGGTCAGGGAGTGCGTGGTCGCGCTCGAAGACGAATACGACGCGGAGCACATCGACGACGAGGTGTGGCAGCAGATCAAGCTGCACTACATCGGCCTGTTGACCACGCACCGCCAGCCCGAATGCGCGGAGACGTTCTTCAACTCCGTGTGCTGCAACATCCTGCACCGGTCGTATTTCAACAACGACTTCATCTTCGTGCGGCCCGCGATCTCGACCGAGTACATCGAGAACGACGAGCCCGCCGCGAAGCAGACCTACCGCGCGTACTACCCGGGCAAGGACGGCCTCGCGGCGACGCTCGAGCGCATCGTCACGAACTTCCAGCTCGCGCCGCCGTTCGAAGACCTGACGCGCGACGTCGGCTGCGTGATCGATGCGATGCGCGAGCAGTTCGGCGAATTCGACGCGAAGGCGAATTTCCAGATTCACGTGCTGTCGTCGCTGTTCTTTCGCAACAAGTCCGCGTACATCATCGGCCGCGTGATCGACGGCGACGTGCTCGTGCCGTTCGCGGTGCCGATCCGCCACGTGTCGCCGGGCGTGCTCGCGCTCGATACGGTGCTGCTGCAGCGCGACCAGCTCGCGGTGATCTTCGGCTTCTCGCATTCGTATTTTCTGGTCGACATGGAAGTGCCGTCCGCGTATGTCGAATTCCTGCGCACGCTGATGCCGGGCAAGCCGAAAGGCGAGATCTACACATCGGTCGGGCTGCAGAAGCAGGGCAAGAATCTGTTTTATCGCGACCTGCTGCACCATCTTTCGCATTCGAGCGACCGGTTCATCATCGCGCCCGGCATCCGCGGGCTTGTGATGATCGTGTTGACGCTGCCGTCGTTTCCGTATGTGTTCAAGGTGATCCGCGATGCGTTTCCCGCGCCGAAGGACACCACGCGCGCGCAGGTCGAGGCGAAGTACCGGCTCGTGAAGCGCCACGACCGCGTGGGCCGGATGGCGGACACGCTCGAATATTCGAGCGTCGCGCTGCCGCTGTCGCGGCTCGACGACGCGCTCGTGCGCGAGCTTCAAACCGAGGCGCCGTCGATGATCGAGCACGACGGCGAAGCGCTCGTGATTCGCCATCTGTACATCGAGCGGCGGATGGTGCCGTTGAACCTGGTGCTGCAGAACGGCACCGACGAAGAGGCCGAGCACGGCGTGCGCGAATACGGCGAGGCGGTGAAGGACCTGATGCGCGCGAACATCTTCCCCGGCGACATGCTGTACAAGAACTTCGGCGTCACGCGCCAGGGGCGCGTCGTGTTCTACGACTACGACGAGATCGAGTACCTGACCGACTGCAACGTGCGCAGCGTGCCGCCGCCGCGTCATGAGGAAGACGAACTGTCGGGCGAGCCGTGGTACGCGGTCGGCCAGCACGACATCTTTCCGGAGACGTATCGCGCGTTCCTGCTCGGCAACCCGCGCGTCGCGCGCTATTTCGACAAGCACCACCCCGATTTTTTCGACCCGGCGCTGTGGCAGCGAAACAAGGACATGCTGCTGCGCGGGGAGCTGCCCGATTTCTTTCCGTACGATCCGTCGATACGCTTTAGCATTCGTTATCCGCAGCGATTCCGCGCGGCGGCACCGGCGCGTTCCGCCGGCGACAGCGGCGCGGCCGTGCGCGCCGCGTGATACCTCACCTCTTTGCATCCCTGAACAACATGACGAATTCCGCCGACAACCCGCTTGCTCACCTCTTCGGCAACAACGAAAAGTGGGTCGCCGCGCGTCTTGCCGCCGACCCCGAATATTTCTCGCGGCTCGCGCACCAGCAGGCGCCCGAGTATCTGTGGATCGGCTGCTCCGATTCGCGCGTGCCCGCGAACGAGATCATCGGCTTGCCGCCGGGCGAGGTGTTCGTTCACCGCAACATCGCGAACGTCGTCGTGCACACCGACCTGAACTGCCTGTCGGTGATCCAGTTCGCCGTCGATCTGCTGAAGGTCAAGCACATCATGGTGGTCGGACACTACGGCTGTTCGGGCGTCGGCGCGGCGCTGCACGGCAAGCGCGTCGGCCTCGCCGACAACTGGCTGCATCACGTGCAGGACGTGCGCGCGAAGCACGCGGCGTTGCTCGGCGACTGGCCGATCGGCGAGGCGCGTCACCGGCGTCTCGTCGAACTGAACACGATCGAACAGGTGGTCAACGTGTGCCGCACGACGATCGTCGGCGATGCATGGGCGCGCGGCCAGGAGCTGGCCGTGCACGGCTGGGCGTACGGCGTGCACGACGGACGCGTGCGCAATCTCGGCATGACGATCACCGCGCCGAACCAGTTGCACGACACTTACGCGCGCTGCGTCGCGTCGCTGCGCGCGGGCGGCGTGCATCAGGCGGACAACGACGTCGTCGCGGCCGACGCGGCGCGTCTTGGCGATGTGCCGGCGGTCGTCGCGGGCGTCATCAAGGAGCTAAAACATGAGTGATGCACTGAAGGATCCGATCGTCATCGTATCGGCGGCCCGCACGCCGATGGCCGCGTTTCAGGGCGAATTCGCGAGCCTCGCCGCGCCGCAGCTCGGCGCGGTCGCGATCGCGGCGGCCGTGGAGCGCGCGGGCATCGCGCCCGAGCAGGTCGGCGAGGTCGTGATGGGCTGCGTGCTGCCGGCCGGGCAGGGGCAGGCGCCCGCCCGCCAGGCGGCGCGCGGCGCGGGGTTGCCGCTCGCGACCGGTGCGACCACCGTCAACAAGATGTGCGGTTCCGGCATGCGCGCGGCGATGTTCGCGCACGACATGCTGGTGGCGGGTTCGGCGGACGTGATCGTCGCGGGCGGCATGGAGAGCATGACGAACGCGCCGTACCTGTTGCCCGGCGCGCGCGGCGGCATGCGCATGGGGCACGGCGCGGTGCTCGATCACATGTTCGTCGACGGCCTCGAAGATGCGTACGAGAAGGGCCGTCTGATGGGCACGTTCGCCGAGGACTGCGCGCGCGACTACGCGTTCACGCGCGAGCGCCAGGACGCGTTCGCGATCGAATCGCTGACGCGCGCGAGGCGCGCGAACGAGGACGGTTCCTTTGCGTGGGAGATCGCGCCGGTAAAGGTCGTGGTCCGCGCGAACGAAACCGTGGTGACTCGCGACGAGCAGCCGTTTCGAGCGAATCCCGACAAGATCCCGACGCTTCGGCCCGCGTTCGCGAAGGACGGCACGGTGACGGCCGCCAATTCGTCGTCGATTTCGGACGGCGCGGCGGCGCTCGTGATGATGCGCGAATCGACCGCGTCGCGGCTCGGCGTGACGCCGCTCGCGCGCGTGACGGGCCACGCGACGTTCGCTCAGGCGCCGGCGAAGTTCACGACGGCGCCGGTCGGCGCGCTCGCGAAGCTGTTCGAGAAGACCGGCTGGCGCGCGCCGGACGTCGACCTGTACGAGATCAACGAGGCATTCGCGGTCGTCACGATGGCCGCGATGCGCGAGCATGCGCTGCCGCACGACAGGGTCAACGTGAATGGCGGCGCATGCGCGCTCGGCCATCCGATCGGTGCGTCCGGCGCGCGGATCATCGTGACGCTGCTCGGCGCGCTGCACAAACGCGGCGCGCGGCGCGGCGTTGCGAGCCTGTGCATCGGCGGCGGCGAGGCGACTGCGATCGGCGTCGAACTGCTTTAAACCAGGCTCCTTCGCTCACACGGGATCGGGAGGAAAACGACATGAAGGTGACGACATGAGAACCGCATTGATCGTGGGTGCGTCGCGCGGCATCGGACGCGAGTTCGCGCGCCAGTACGCGAAGACCGGCTGGCGGGTGCTGGCGACCGCGCGCAGCGACGAAGGGCTCAATGCGCTGCGCGCGCTCGGCGTCGGCGAAGCGTACCGGTTCGACATCACGCGCACCGAGGACATCGCCGCGCTCGGCTGGCGGCTCGACGGCGCGCGGCTCGACGTGGCGCTGATCGTGTCGGGCGTGTACGGACCGCGCACCGACGGCGTCGAGGTGATCACGAACGAAGATTTCGCGCAGGTGATGGACGCGAACGTGCGCGGTCCGATGCAGCTGATCCCGACGCTGCTGCCGCTCGTCGAAAGCGCGAACGGCGTGCTCGGCGTGCTGTCGAGCGCGATGGGCAGCATCTCGCAGACGACCGGCACGACCGGCTGGCTTTATCGCGCGAGCAAGGCGGCGTTGAACGACGTGCTGAAGATCACGTCGCTGCAGACGCGTCGCGCGACGTGCGTGTCGCTGCATCCGGGCTGGGTGAGGACCGACATGGGCGGGCCGCAGGCGGCGATCGAGCCGTCGGTCAGCGTGGCCGGCATGCGCGATGTGCTGGCGCAGGCGGCGGGCGCGCGCGAGGTGTTCAATGGACGCTTCTTCCAGTACGACGGCACCGAACTCGACTGGTAGGCCGGTGCTTACAACCTCGTCAGGGGCGCGAGCGGCGCCCCGTTTTCTTTCTGCTGCCATTCAATGAACGCCGACTCCTCCCGCGCCGCGCGCCCGACCGATTGTCCGTGCGGCGGCGCCGCGCCGAACGGCGCATCCGCTGCGAAGCCGCCGCGTTACGCGGCGTGCTGCGGCCGCTTCATCGACGGCGGCGACGTGCCGTCTACCGCGCTCGAACTGATGCGCTCGCGCTACACCGCGTACGTGCTCGGCGAGGCCGGCTACCTGCGCGCGACGTGGGCAAGCGACACGTGTCCCGCCGACCTCGACGTCGACCCGTCCGCGCCCGGCGCGCCGCGCTGGCTCGGCCTCGCGATCCGGCGTCATGCGGTGCTCGACGACACCCATGCCGAAGTCGAATTCGTCGCGCGCTACAAAAACGGCGGCCGCGCGTTCCGGCTGCACGAGTCGAGCCGCTTCGTGCGCGGCGGCGACGGCTGCTGGCGCTACGTCGACGGCGACATCCGCGAAGACTGAACGTCGCTGCGCGGCGCTCACCTTCAACGCGTTTACTCCCTTCGTAGCGGCACCATTTCGGTACATTTTGCGGCCTGTCGCGTGCGCGCGACGACGCTTCCTGGGGCGAACGTAGCCTGTACCGCATGGCATGGCTTATGCCGGGTAATTCCTTAATTGCATCAACTTATTTTGTCGTGCGACGATGCTTCGCAAGGTACTCGCACGAAGCACGCAACGCGGTGTTTTGAGCGAAGCGTCGTCAGCCACGCACGCCGCCGTCAGGGGGCCGGCAGCACGACGCAGTACCAGCGGCGCGTCTGCTGTTGCGGATCGCTGCCGCGCAAGTTCGGCTGGTTTCCCTTTCGAGCACGAACCTTCCCTGGCGCACGCTTCGCCGCGCGCGCCCAAGGTGTGTCGTTGTGTCGAAAAAATGGGGGACCGGATGATGTGACGATGCGGATTTCGCAGGTGAGTGCAGCGAATGACATTCAGGAAGCGTCTTTCCGGATGGGTAACGGCAGGTGCGATGGGCGCACTGTCGTTCGCGCACGTCGCTTTCGCGCACACCGCCGACCCGCAGCCTCGACCCGACGCCGTCGCGGCCCACGCCGCGCCGCCGAACCCGAGCGATCCGTCCGCGGGCCGCGCGGGCCCGCTCGGCAGTGCCCGCGTGCCGCGTCTCGCGCTCGACGATTCATGGCTGCCGCTCGTCGATGCGGACATGAATGAGCAGATCATTCGGATTCCGACCGATTCTTCCGGCGACGTCATGCTCGAAACCACCATCTATCGTCCGAACGGCCCCGGCCCGTTCCCGATGGTCGTGTTCAATCACGGCAAGATTCCCGGCGATCCGCGCACCCAGGAGCGCAGCGACCCGCGTTCGTTCGCGCGTGAATTCGTGCGCCGCGGCTACGTGGTCGTCGCGCCGAACCGCCGCGGGTTCGCGCAGTCGGGCGGCGCGTACGAGCAGGACGGCTGCGATGTCGCGCGCAACGGACTCGGCCAGGCGCTCGACGTCGCGGCGACCGTCGATTACATGGCGAAGCAGCCGTACGTGGACGCGCAGCACATCGCGATCGCCGGCACGTCGCACGGCGGGCTCGCGACGATCGCGTACGGCACCGAAGCGGCACACGGCGTGCGCGCGCTGATCAACTTCTCGGGCGGGCTGCGCCAGGATGCGTGCGACGGCTGGCAGGACAACCTGACCGCCGCCTTCGGTTCGTATGGCGAAACGAGTCGCGTGCCGTCGCTGTGGCTCTACGGCGATAACGACTCGGTGTGGTCGCCGTCGCTGATTACGCGGATGTTCGACGCGTATCGCGACGCGCAGACGGCGCACATGCCGGCCGCCGCCGTGAAGATGGTCGATTTCGGCGCGTACAAGAACGACGCGCATCGGCTCGTCGGCGACCGCGACGGCGTGCAGGTCTGGTGGCCGCTCGTCGAGGCGTTCCTCGCCCGCGAGGGGATGCCGACCGCCGTGCAGTATCAGGTGGCCGATCCGCAGGCGCCGCATCCGACCGGCTATGCGGCGGTCGACTCGGTGGGCGCGGTCCCGTATCTGGACCAGTCGGGCCGCGACGGCTATCGCAACTTCCTGAAGCAGTACCCGAGCCGCGCGTTTGCGGTGTCCGACTCCGGCGCGTGGTCGTGGGCCGAGGGCGGCGACAATCCGATGGCGGTCGCGATCGCGAACTGCCAGAAGCGCAGCGACGATCCGTGCCGCCTCTATGCGGTCAACGACAACGTCGTGTGGAACGGCGACACGTCCGCGACCGCGAAGAACGCAACCCCCGCCGACGTCGCCCATTCGATCGCGAGCCGTTAAGCGCACGGTCGTTTCACCCGTCATTCCCCCGGCATTCCTTTCGAATCTTCCCTCTCTGAGCGGCCCTTCGCGTGCTCGCGACGTCGCGCTCGTGCGCCGAAACCACGCGCGCGGCGGATTTTTTGCACAAGCGCGCGTGACTTTTCCGTCGCTATCTGCGGCGATTTTTGCCGTTCCGGTCCGATCCGCCGCGTGCTGCGCGAAACAGCGCCGAACTGCGAGCGACGCCCGTTCGCCGCCCGGATTTGGCGCTAGTGCATTGCGGCGGTGAAAGCGCTAATCTCGGGGCCGCTGTCGTATCTGGAGTGGTCTTGAAGAATCTGGCATCCGAAGATTGGGTCGAGCGCAGCCTGCGCGCGGTATGGCATCCGTGTACCCAGATGAAGCATCACGAGCGCCTGCCGCTCATCGCCGTCGCGCGGGGCGCGGGTCCGTGGCTGTACGATCGCGACGGCCGGCGTTATCTCGACGCGATCAGTTCGTGGTGGGTGAACCTGTTCGGCCACGCGAACCCGACGATCAACGCCGCGCTCAAGACGCAGCTCGACACGCTCGAACACGCGATGCTCGCCGGCTGCACGCACGAACCCGCGATCGAACTCGCCGAGCGGTTGTCCGCGCTGACCGGCAATACGCTCGGCCATGCGTTCTTCGCCTCCGATGGCGCGTCCGCGGTCGAGATCGCGCTGAAAATGAGCTTCCATTCGTGGCGCAATCGCGGCTACGCGGACAAGCGCGAATTCGTGTGCGTCGCGAACGGCTATCACGGCGAAACGATCGGCGCGCTCGGCGTGACCGATGTCGCGTTGTTCCGGGATGCGTACGATCCGCTGCTGCATCACGCGCATGTCGTCGCGTCGCCCGACGCGCGTCTCGCGCGCGACGGCGAAAGCGCGTCGGACGTCGCGCGTCGTGCGCTCGCCGACGTCGAGCAGTTGCTCGAAGCGCGCGGCGCGCAAATCGCCGCGCTGATCGTCGAGCCGCTCGTGCAGTGCGCGGCCGGCATGGCGATGCACGATCCGGCGTATCTCGCGGGCTTGCGCGAGTTGTGCGACCGCTATCGCGTGCATCTGATCGCGGACGAGATCGCGGTCGGCTGCGGGCGCAGCGGCACGTTCTTCGCGTGCGAGCAGGCGAACATCTGGCCGGACCTGCTGTGTCTGTCGAAGGGGATCAGTGGCGGCTACCTGCCGCTGTCGATCGTGCTGTCGCGCGAGGAAATCTTCGCGGCGTTCTACGACGACGACACCGCACGCGGCTTCCTGCATTCGCATTCGTACACCGGCAATCCGCTCGCGTGCCGCGCGGCGCTCGCGACGCTCGATCTCTTCGCCAGCGACGACGTGCTCGCGCAGAACGCCCGCAAGTCCGCGCATCTGCGCGAAGCGCTCGCGCCGCTCGCCGCGCATCCGCGCGTGCACCATTTGCGCGAGCGCGGAACGATCTTTGCGTTCGACACCGTGATCGACGACCCGGCGCGCGCGCGCACGTTCTCGCGCCGCTTCTTCGAGAACGCATTGAAGCGCGAACTGCTGCTGCGGCCGATCGGCACGACCGTGTACCTGATGCCGCCGTACATTCTCGACGCCGACACGCAGGCACTGCTCGCCGCGCGCACGCTCGAAACGTTCGAAGCGACCCTCGCGGAGGACCGCTGATGCAACTGCTCGACATGCTCGAACAAGGCTTGCGCGACATCGACGCGCGCGGGCTGCGCCGTCGCCGCCGCACCATCGACACGCCGTGCAGCGCGCACATGCGGGTGGACGGCCGCGACACCGTCGGCTTTGCGAGCAACGACTATCTCGGGCTCGCCGCGCATCCGGCGCTCGTCGCGGCGCTGGCCGAAGGCGCGCAGCGTTACGGCGCCGGCAGCGGCGGCTCGCACCTGCTCGGCGGGCACTCGCGCGCGCACGCGCAACTCGAAGACGACCTCGCAGCGTTCGCGGGCGGTTTCGTCGACGCGCCGCGCGCGCTGTACTTCAGCACCGGCTACATGGCGAATCTCGCGGTGCTGACCGCGCTCGCCGGACGCGGCACCACGCTCTTTTCCGACGCGCTGAACCACGCGTCGCTGATCGACGGCGCGCGGCTGTCGCGCGCCGACGTGCAGGTGTATCCGCATGCGGACGTCGACGCGCTGTCCGCGATGCTCGACGCGTCCGATTCCGCGGTGAAGCTGATCGTCACCGACACGGTGTTCAGCATGGACGGCGATATCGCACCGCTCGCGCGGCTCGTCGAACTCGCGGAACGACACGGCGCGTGGCTCGTCGTCGACGATGCGCACGGCTTCGGCGTGCTCGGTCCGCAAGGACGCGGCGCGCTAGCGCGGGCCGCGCTGCGCTCGCCCCATCTCGTGCTGGTCGGCACGCTCGGCAAGGCGGCAGGCGTGTCGGGCGCGTTCGTCGCCGCGCACGCGACGGTCGTCGAATGGCTCGTGCAGCGCGCGCGGCCGTATATCTTCACGACGGCGTCGTCGCCGGCCGTCGCGCATGCGGTGTCGGCGAGCGTGAAGCTGATCGCGGGCGAAGAGGGCGACGCACGGCGCGCGCATCTCGCTACGCTGATCGAGCGCGCGCGCGCGATGCTGAAAGCGACCTGCTGGCTGCCCGTCGATTCGCACACGGCCGTGCAGCCGCTCGTGATCGGCGCGAACGACGCGACGCTCGCGCTCGCCGCGACGCTCGAACGCGACGGGCTGTGGGTGCCGGCGATCCGCCCGCCGACGGTGCCCGAGGGGACGTCGCGGCTGCGCATCTCGCTGTCGGCCGCGCATTCGCACGACGACCTCGACCGTCTGCAGGCCGCGCTGCACCGCGCGAACGCCGACGCGCAACGCGAGGGCGCACGATGAACGCGCCGCTGTCGCTGTTCGTCACCGGCACCGATACGGAGATCGGCAAGACGTTCGTCAGCGCGGCGCTGTTGCGCGGCTTCGCGCGCACCGGCCTGCGAGCGGCGGCGATGAAGCCGGTCGCGGCCGGCGCGTTCCTGCGCGACGGCGTCTGGCACAACGAAGACGCCGATCAGCTCGACGCCGCCGCGAGCGTGCCATTGCCCGACGAGATCCGCACGCCGTACCTGCTGAAAGAGCCGGCTGCGCCGCACATCGTGGCCGCACGCGAAAACGTGTCGCTCGATATCGAGCGCATCGTCGCGTGTCACCGGGAAGCGTGCGCGCGCGCGGATGTCGTGGTCGTCGAAGGCGTCGGCGGGTTTCGCGTGCCGCTCACCGCGACGCAGGACACCGCCGATCTCGCGAAAGCGCTCGCGTTGCCGGTCGTGCTGGTGGTCGGCATGCGGCTCGGCTGCATCAGTCACGCGCTGCTCACCGCCGACGCGATCGCCGCGCGCGGCCTTTCGATCGCCGGGTGGGTCGCGAACCGCATCGACCCGGCGATGACGTTCGCCGACGAGAACATCGACGCGCTGCGCGAGCGGCTCGACGCGGAGCACGGCGCGCCGCTGATCGGCGTCGTGCCGAATCTGCGGGGCGAGCAGGCGAGCGCGGATGCCGCCGCCGATCATCTGGATATCGAACTACTGCTGTCGCGCGTGCGCGGCGGCGCCTTTACGAACATTCACCGAAGGACTCCGACATGACTCAAGCGTTTATCGAGCCGGGCGCCCACTCCGCAGCGGCCGCGCCGCAACCGTCGCCGGCCGCGGCCGCGGCCGCCGCGCCGCGCTGGCGCGTGGCCGACGTCGTCGCGCTGTACGAACTGCCGTTCAACGACCTGATCTTTCGCGCGCAGCAGGTGCATCGCGAGCACTTCGACGCGAACGCCGTGCAGCTGTCGACGCTGCTGTCGATCAAGACCGGCGGCTGCGAGGAGGACTGCGCGTACTGCCCGCAGTCCGCGCATCACGACACGAGCGTCGACGCGAGCAAGCTGATGGACGTCGACGACGTGCTCGCCGCGGCGCGCGTCGCGAAGGACAACGGTGCGACGCGCTTCTGCATGGGCGCGGCGTGGCGCAATCCGAAGGACCGCCATCTGGAGCCGATCAAGGACATGATCCGCGGCGTGAAGGCGATGGGGCTCGAAACCTGCGTGACGCTCGGGATGCTCGAAACGCACCAGGCGAAGGCGCTCGCCGACGCGGGCCTCGACTACTACAACCACAACCTCGACACGTCGCCGGAGTTCTACGGGCAGATCATCTCGACCCGCACGTACCAGGACCGTCTCGATACGCTCGAGCGCGTGCGCGACGCGGGCATCAACGTGTGCTGCGGCGGGATCGTCGGAATGGGCGAGTCGCGGCGCGAGCGCGCGGGGCTGATCGGGCAGCTCGCGAACATGGATCCGTACCCGGAGTCGGTGCCGATCAACAATCTCGTGCAGGTGAGCGGCACGCCGCTCGACGGCACCGAGCCGCTCGACCCGTTCGAGTTCGTGCGGACGATCGCGGTCGCCCGGATCACGATGCCGCGCGCGATGGTGCGTCTGTCGGCGGGCCGCGAGCAGATGGACGACGCGCTGCAGGCGCTGTGCTTCATGGCCGGCGCGAATTCGATTTTCTACGGCGATCAGCTGCTGACGACCAGCAATCCGCAGGCGGAGGCCGATCGCAAGCTGCTCGCGCGGCTCGGCATTCGCGCGGAAGCGGCGCAGCAGTTGCCCGCGGAGGCCGGGTCACAAGCGCATGGCGGCTGCGGGCACTGCGGTAGCTGATTTATTGCGGAAATTTGCGCGGCCGCGCCAATGACGCGCCGCCGCGCAAACGCGGTTCGCGTGCGGCCCGGCGCTCAACCGGGCGATCAGCGAAGCAGGGCACGGCGCGGCTCAACCGCTTCGCAGAGGTATGCGTCGTGCACGCGCCGCCTTCACCTGTCACCTCGAACGACCACTCACGCATACGCCGCGCGCCGCCCGCCGGCGATCGCGAGATAGCACACCGCGCCGACGACGAGCGCCGGCAGCGTCGCGCCGACGTTCGGCAGCCACTGGTTCAGCGCGTGATACGCGGCGATGCCGAGGGCCCACGCGATGAACGCACCCACCTGCCAGCCGCCCGAGAACCCGTACGCGCCGCGCAGATCGGCGAGCGCCGCCGCGTCGATCCGCCGACGCCGGATCACGAAGTGATCGACGAGCACGACGCCGAAGAGCGGCGCGAACACCGAGCCGATCAGCAGCAGGAAGTTCTGGTAACGCGCCATCGGCACGGCGATCGCGATCAGCGTGCAGAGTGCGCCGAACGCCGCCGACAGCCACGGCACGCTCGCGCGCGTCCAGAACGTGCCGGTCGAAACCGCGGCCGAGTGGATGTCGGCGAACGCGTTGTCGATCTCGTCGATCAACACGAGCAGCAGCGCGAGACCGCCGCCCGCCTTCGCGAGCGCCGTGGTCAACAGCGCGTCGCCGCCGCCGGCCATCAGGCCGTACACCGCGCCGAGCGCGTAGAACCACAGGTTCGCGATCCCGAAGCCGACCAGCGTGCCGCGGAACGTCTCGCCCGCGCGGCGCCCGAAGCGCGTGTAGTCCGCGATCAGCGGCAGCCACGACAGCGGCATCGCGACGACGAGGTCGATCGCACTGCCGAACGGCATCTCGCCGGTGCCGGGCCGGTTCATCAGCGAGCCGAGGTCGTGCTGCGTCAGCACGCTCCACGTGAGCCAGCCGGCGCCCGCGAGCAGAATCCAGATCCCCCACGTGCGCAGAAAGCGCCGCACGAACGACAGCGGCCCGCTGATCGCGAGCAGCGTCGCGAAAAGACCGAACAGGAGCGTCCACACGAGCGGCATCGACAGGCCGAATGCCTGCTTCGTCAGCGCCTCGGCCGAGTCGCGCATCACGATGATCTCGAACGCGCCCCAGCCGACGAGCTGGACCATGTTGATGACCGCGGGCACCGATGCGCCGCGCACGCCGAGCGTCGGCCGCAGCGACGACATCGCCGCAAGCCCCGTATCGGTGCCGATCACGCCCGCGAGCGCGAGCAGGATCACGCCCGCCACCGTGCCGATCGCGATCGCCGCGAGCGCGTGGGGCAGCGCGAGGCCCGGCACCAGCAGCGCGCCCGCCTGCGCGACGAGCAGGCCGATGCCGAGCGAGAACCAGAGCGCGAACGCGTCGCCGGTGCGGAACTGGCGGCGCGAATCGGGGACGGGGACGAGCGGCGCGTACGTCGGGCCGGCGTCGCTATCAGGTGATTCCTGAATCATCGGGATAAAGGTCCTGTCGTTTGTGGTCGGCCGCGCCGGCGTCCTCGCGGCGGCGCGCACGCTGTCATAATGCACGATTCCCGGTGCTCGAAAGAACGCGCCAGCGCCTCTGCCGGCGGGCGCGGGTCTCACGCCGCTCTCGTCGCGCCGGAAAGCCGACATTATCGCGAAATCGCCATGTTCGAAGAATCCCAAGCCAATGTGCCGCTCGCCGAGCGGCTGCGCCCGCGCTCGATCGACGAAGTGATCGGGCAGAAGCATCTGCTCGGCCCGATGAAGCCGCTGCGCGTCGCGTTCGAGTCGGGGCAGGCGCATTCGATGATCCTGTGGGGGCCGCCCGGCGTCGGCAAGACCACGCTCGCGCGGCTGATGGCCGATGCGTTCCATGCGGAGTTCATCGCGCTGTCGGCGGTGCTCTCGGGCGTGAAGGATATCCGCGAGGCGGTCGAGACCGCGCAGCTGCACCGCGCGCGCGGACACCAGACGCTGGTGTTCGTCGACGAGGTGCATCGCTTCAACAAGAGCCAGCAGGACGCGTTCTTGCCGCACGTCGAGTCCGGGCTCTTCGTGTTCGTCGGCGCGACGACCGAGAATCCGTCGTTCGAAGTGAACAGCGCGTTGCTGTCGCGCGCGGCGGTCTACGTGCTGAAGAGCCTCGACGACGACGAACAGCGAGAATTGCTCGCGCGCGCGTGCCGCGAACTCGGCGGCCTCGCGTTCACCGCCGAGGCCGAGAGCGCGCTGATCGCATCGGCCGACGGCGACGGCCGCAAGCTGCTGAACAACCTGGAGATCGTCGCGCGGGCGGCGGCCGGCCAGAACAAGACCGAGGTCGACGCGGCGCTGCTCGGCAGCGCGCTCGCGGAGAACCTGCGCCGCTTCGACAAGGGCGGCGACGCGTTCTACGACCAGATCAGCGCGCTGCACAAGTCGGTGCGCGGCAGCAATCCCGACGGCGCGCTGTACTGGTTCTGCCGGATGCTCGACGGCGGCGCGGATCCGCGCTACCTCGCGCGGCGCATCGTGCGCATGGCGTGGGAGGACATCGGTCTCGCCGACCCGCGCGCGGCGCGCCTCACGCTCGACGCCGCCGAAACCTACGAGCGCCTCGGCTCGCCGGAAGGGGAGCTGGCGCTCGCGCAGGCGGTGATCTATCTCGCGGTCGCGCCGAAGTCGAACGCCGGCTACATGGCGTACAACGAGGCGCGGCGCTTCGTCAGCAAGGACCAGTCGCGTCCGGTGCCGATCCATCTGCGCAACGCGCCGACCAAACTGATGAAGGAACTCGGCTACGGCCACGAGTACCGCTACGCACACGACGAACCGGATGCGTATGCGGCCGGCGAAACCTACCTGCCCGACGGGATGCGCGATCCGCGCTGGTACGTGCCGACGCCGCGCGGGCTCGAAGGCAAGATCGGCGAGAAACTCGCGCGGCTCGCGGACCTCGACGCGCGCTGGCGCGACGAGCACGGCGACGAAGACAACGGCGCGAAGCCGCGCCGCGGTTAGCGGTGCGAACGGCGCGACGGCCCGCCGCCGCGTCGCATCGGGGCACGGGCCGGGTGCGCCGGTGCGCTAAAATCGTCGATTCCTGAAACAAACGGCATCCCCACACCATGCTCGACATCCAGCTGCTGCGCAAAGACCTCGACGGCGTCGCGAAGCGCCTCGCCGACCGCGGCTACATCCTCGACGTCGCCGCGTTCTCCGCGCTCGAAGCGGAGCGCCGCGCGATCCAGACGCGCACCGAAGAACTGCAGGCGCGCCGCAACAGCCTGTCGAAGCAGATCGGCGCGATGAAGGGGCGCGGCGAGGACACGTCGGCGGTGATGGCGGAAGTCGGCGGCATCGGCGACGAGATGAAGGCGTCGGCCGCGAAGCTCGACGACATCCAGACGCGTCTGTCGGACCTGATGCTCGGTGTGCCGAACCTGCCGCACGAGAGCGTGCCCGTCGGCCGCGACGAGAGCGACAACGTCGAAGTGCGCCGCTGGGGCCAGCCGCGCCAGTTCGACTTCGACGTGAAGGACCACGTGGATGTGGGCGGGCCGCTCGGCCTCGACTTCGAGACCGGCGCGAAGCTCGCCGGCGCGCGCTTCACGATGCTGCGCGGCCAGATCGCGCGGCTGCATCGCGCGCTCGCGCAGTTCATGATCGACACGCACACGCAGCAGCACGGCTATACGGAGATCTACACGCCGTACATAGTGAATCCGGAGATCCTGTACGGCACCGGCCAGCTGCCGAAGTTCGCGGACGACATGTTCCGCGTCGAGAAGGGCGGCGGCGAGAACGTCGTCACGCAGTACCTGATTTCGACTTCGGAGATCTCGCTCACGAACACCGTGCGCGAGAGCATCGTCGAGGGCAACGCGCTGCCGATCAAGCTGACCGCGCATTCGCCGTGCTTCCGTTCGGAGGCGGGGTCGTACGGCCGCGACACACGCGGGATGATCCGTCAGCATCAGTTCGACAAGGTCGAGATGGTGCAGATCGTGGCCGCGGACAAGTCGTACGACACGCTCGAACAGATGGTCGTGCACGCGGAGACGATCCTGCAGAAGCTCGGCCTGCCGTACCGCGTGATTACGCTGTGCACCGGCGACATGGGCTTTTCGGCGACGAAGACGTACGACCTCGAAGTGTGGCTGCCGGCGCAGAACGCGTTCCGCGAGATTTCGAGCTGCTCGAACACCGAGGCGTTCCAGGCGCGCCGGATGCAGGCGCGCTATCGCAACGCGCAGGGCAAGACCGAGCACGTGCATACGCTGAACGGGTCGGGTCTGGCGGTCGGGCGCACGCTCGTCGCGGTGCTGGAGAACTACCAGAACGCGGACGGCACGGTGACCGTGCCCGAGGTGCTGCGCCCGTATATGGGCGGCGTTGCGCGTCTGGAGCCGGCGGCGGCTTGATCATTCTGAGGCCCTTGCGCATGCAAATTTTTTGCAACGGGGCTTGGATTTCGGGTCCAGGTGTTCTATAATCTTCGCTTCGCCAGTCAACGACCGGGCTGGCGGAGCGGTAGTAAAACGCGACAGCAGAAGCGTGGTATTCGATGCTGTCGCTCTGGTAGCACCCCGGAGAGGTGGCAGAGTGGTCGAATGTACCTGACTCGAAATCAGGCGTACGGTTTCCCCGTACCGTGGGTTCGAATCCCACCCTCTCCGCCAAGACATAAGGCCTTGCGGCCGGTAAGGCTCCCTCACGAGGGAGCCTTTTCTTTTTGAGTGCGGGTAACTTTTTGCCCACCGATCTTCCCCACGGCTTCCGTTAGCCGATCCGTGACGAGGTGGGCGTACGTGCTCGGCAGGCAGGAGTTGGCCAACCGGCACAGAGATACCCTGATCTCACGCAACGACATACCCGCGTCGGACGTCGCACTGCAGTTCGCCGGCGTCACTCCGACGAAGACGGAGAACGCGTACCGCAACGCGGCCGAAACCCACAACGTCGGGTTCTACTGCCAGAACCAGGCGGGGCGGCTGACCAGCGCCTACGCGCAGGCTTACCGCGACAAGGACTCCGCCCAGCTCGAGTCACTGCTCGACCAGTGGCGCCAGATGCAGGCACAGCAGCCGGCAATACCGGCTCGCTCCCACGCCGTGGGCGACGCTTTACCATGCGCCGTTCACGCAGATGCGGCACTGGCGCAACACGGTGAACGGCGTGCAGTTCACCAGCGGCAACCGGCACAGTTTGTAGAAAACCTGACGAGCGGTCAGTAGGTGTTGCAGTACACGGCGATCCCGTCGCCGTGACACCAGGTGTTGACCGGCCGCGGCTGTGCCGGTGGTGGCGTGTAGTACCCGCCGTGGAGTGTCGCGTACGTCTGATTGAACCCATTGGCGAAACCGCCAGCCACGTTTCCGTTGCGCCCCGAGAGCAGCACGACGGCCGCCACCATGATCGCCCGCATCATTTTCTTCTCCTTGTCGCCAAGGAGAGTGTAGGGCGTGTCTGAAGCGCTCCATGTGCTCGACCGTACGGTGGGGGAGTGCGGGTTACTTTTCGCCCCACCGCCTGCAAACAACGGGGTGTCCAGCACTGTGTGCACATACAGCAAGCTTCGCTGGACGGGCGTTTGCGGCCGGTGCGTCCTCCGCATGCTCGACTCTGGATTTGGCGTACGGTTTCCCCGTACCGTGGGTTCGAATCCCACCCTCCGCCAAGGTAGAAAATCCCGCAATTGTTTGTTTGCGGGGATTTTCTATTTTTCGACCCACAAAAATGACCCTGGTAACGATCGGCGCTGCTACGCCATACCGATCTGTCGGAGCAGCGCCGCCGGACGATGGAAGTGTGGGCGGCGCAGGTGTTCGGGATTGTTCACCCCGCCAGACCCGATTGGTTTGTCGCCTACGATGAGCAAGAATACGCGATGTCTGTAATTTTCATCGTAGCCACATCTTCCCCGGAAGTTGTAAGCCTGAGACAGTTGCCATTCTTTGAATACATGAAGATGCATAGTGGCCGATCTATTGCGCAGCTTTCCACTTCTTTGATGCCGTCTCTTAGTAATATATTTTCGACACCGATATTTTCGCCTGATATTTTTGATTGAACCGGATACCAACCTTTATGAATTAGAAGTTCCCTCGCGTGCAGAAAATTCATGGCGATTTTTATTTCTTGAGCATGGGCGGTGACGGAAATTGCGACTAAAAGCGCTGCCGCGATCGAGGCTCTAACCAATCGTTCCACCATAGTTTGTGTATGACGAGGAAAAAACATCATAGGTAACGTAGGGCTGCTTATAGCGGCCCGGCAACCCTTTGCCTTGGGGTAGGGCGGCCCATCTGCGTGACGCGGCGGACAACGCGCTGTTGATATCGCCTGATTCGACGGAGTCAATTACTCCAATTGAGCGAAGAATCTCAACGGCGAGAATATCCTGGGTATGAGGGCTGAAATCCTTTAACCCAACTTTCTCGCCCATTTCGCGCCACGTAGCAATGTTAATTTGGTATCGACCTGCCGCTGTTGTGTGACCGTCATATCCTGCGCCAGGGTGCGTCGAATAGTTGCTAAAGGCCCATTTGTCATTAATTTTCCCTTTGATCCCGCCGTATTTCAGGTTGTAGTCCCCACCTTCAGCATCCCCAATTGAGTAAATAAAGGCTTTGACATTCTGGTTCTTCAGATACTCTTCGTTTTCTTCGAGGCGTGTTTTTTGTCGTGACGCAATCCGAACCTGTTTGGCGGCGCTGTCGGTAGCGCTGGTGGTCTCTCTTCGCGCTGCATGGACGAGATGCTTGCCCGAAGGAGATGTGACGCTCTTAGGCATGTTCCGCCCCATTGCAATAGATATTGATTTCTTCGGCCAGATCGGTCTTTGAAAGGCGATGCGTGTGGCCGTTTGCGTCGGTCACCCCATGTTCCATGTCGCCGCTTGCCCGCTCGATGACATATTCCACATTTGCCAACGGTCTACTCGTGTGAGTGTCGAGAAGCTGAAACTGTTCATCGTACAAACCGGGCGGAGCGCCAATCGGGACCGCCTTCTGGGTCCTCGCTGCTTGCGCGTTAGCCGCGCCGCCGCCACATAGCTCGATGAAAATGCCGGGGTCATTGCCAACAATCACCCGATTCTTCTTGCACGGGCACAGCACAAGATCGCCGTCCAGCACCACGGGTTTTCCATCGTCGGTCATGTCGTCGCCGGTCGCAGCAATATGAAAGCTGCCCTTGCAGTTCCCGCACGTGGCCTTGTCGCCCCGGATTGCAACCTGCTTATGGTCGTCAAATATCGTGGACGTGTAGGCGAGTACAACACCGCTCGTGGTCGTTGGATCGCCATGTCGCACCGCTGCCTTATACACGTTCGCCTCCCCGGTGCGCTGGATTGCACGAAGGCGCCCGTGCCGGATCAAGCAGGCCTGGGATTGGTTTGTCATCGCAAACCGTGACACCGAACTCATGCTGTGCTGCTGTTGTAATGCGGTCGCCATTACCTGGGCGCGAGCCAACCTCGGCGACCGGCTTGTCCGTCCAGATCGCGCCAAAGCCTGCGCCGTGGATACTGGTTGTTTCGGTTCCGCCGTTATGGGTCACGACGTCACCGGCTACGGAAAGGTTCTTGTCGTGAATTACCGCAGTGGTCGACATGCGGGTAACACGCCCGCCTCGCTCTGTGGTCGGGCAGATAGTGGCACGAGGATAGGTCCATGCTTCTTTTTCGTCGATCATCCTGAATCCCTTTCCTGTCAAATGGTGCGGACTGCTCACCGGACACTATCGCGACCAGCAAATAAGAATCAACTCGGTGGGTCCGAATTTTCTCTAACGATTGTTAATTTTCCCCATGGCAGGGAGGTTGGCGAAGGAACGCAAACAGTACTCGGCGGAGCAGATCGTGGCGGCGCTCAAGCAGGCCGAACCGGGGATGCGGTAACCGATCCGATCCGGAAACCGGGATCTCCGAGCAGATCTACTACCGCTGGAAGAAGCTGTACGCGGGCCTGAAGTCGAACCAGGTCCGTGAACTGAAGCAGCTCAAGGACGAGAATGCCCGACTCAAGAAGCTGGTCGCGGAATTCAGCCTGGACGGGGCGATCCTGCAGCACGTCGCCGTCAAAAGGTGGCCCCGCCGCGCCGAAGATACGAGCGTTCCGATCGGCTAGGTCGGCAGCATCACTACTACCGCAGCGTCAAGGATCCTCGGTCCCGAGGCGTGCCGCGCCAGCGTATGCGCGAGATCGCGCAGATCCGTGTGCCGAGTATGGCTACCGACGCATGCATGTGCTGCTCAAGCACGAAGGCCGGTGCGTCAGCCGCAACTGCACCGGCCGGGGGCCCAACGCCGTGCGCTGCGCTTCCGGATTGCCGATCACGGCTGCGAATTCTCAGGTCGCCTGCTGCTCATATGGGCGTATCCCTACAAGGCACAGATCGACTTTAGCCGTCCGGTCAAGCCCACCGATAACGGCTTCCCCGAGACATTTCAATGCCGATGTGTGCGGGGGCGGGCGCCGCAGCGCCCACCGGCAAATCACTCCTCACCCCCGCCGCAGCCTGAACATCCCCACGACCTCGTGCATCTTCGACGCCTGCTCGCTGAGCGCCTGCGCCGCCGCGGCGGCCTCCTCGACCAGCGCCGCGTTCTGCTGCGTGACTTCGTCCATCTGCGTGACGGCCTTGTTTACCTGGTCGATGCCTTCGCTCTGCTGTCCCGACGCCGCCGCGATCTCTTCCATGATCGCGGTCACCCGCTGCACGGCGGCGTTAATCTGCGTCATCGTCTCGCCCGCGCGGCCGGCCAGTGCCGTGCCGTTCTCGACGCGCGACACCGACGTGCCGATCAGCGACTTGATCTCCCTGGCCGCCGCCGCGCTGCGCTGCGCGAGCGAACGCACCTCGCCCGCGACGACCGCGAACCCGCGCCCTTGCTCGCCCGCGCGCGCCGATTCGACGGCCGCGTTCAACGCAAGAATGTTCGTCTGGAACGCGATGCCTTCGATCACGCCGATGATGTCCGCAATCTGCCTCGAACTCGCGCTGATGTCGCTCATCGTCGACACGACCTCGGCCACCACCTGCTGCCCCTGATTCGCGACGCCGAACGCGTCGTTCGCGAGCTGCGCCGCGTCGCGCGCGTGCTGCGCGTTCTGGTGCACGGTCGTCGTCAGCTCGGCCATGCTGGCCGCGGTTTCCTCGAGCGATGCCGCCTGCGCCTCGGTGCGCTGCGACAGGTTCGAATTGCCCGCCGAGATCTGCGTCGTCGCGGTCGCAATCGATTGCGCGCCGTCGCGCACTGACGACATCGCTTCGGTCAGGCGCGTCTGCATGCCGCGCAGGCCGGCCATCAATTGCCCCAGTTCGTCTTGCGAGCGCACCTCGACCTGCTGGCTCAGGTCGCCTTCGGCGATGCGCCGGAAATGCGAGAGCGCGTCGTCGAGCAGCGCGACGATCGCACGGCGCAGCGTGTACCACGCGAAGCCGGCCATCAGGAGCCCGACCACGATGCCCACCACGGCCAGCGTGAGGATCAGCCGGAAGCGGCCCTGCGCGGCTTCATACAGCTCGCGCGCCTGCGCGGCCTGCATCTTCTCGAGCGTGGCCGTGCGGTCCGTGACCTCGTTGAACGGACCGGTGAGCCGGTTCGAAATCAGATCGGCGAGCGTGGCGGTGTCCTTGTTCGCGATCGCCGCGAACGTCGCCGCGACCGGACCGTTCATCGCGGCATCGTTTTTCGCTTCGACTTCGTCCGCGAGCCTCGCCTCGTCGGGAGCGGCGGGCGACGCGCGATACGCCTTCCACGCTTCGTCGGCGATTGCGAACTGCTCGCGCGCGTGTTTGACGAGATCGGCGGCGTCCGGGCGCGACGGCATCGCGGCGACGCGATCGAGCACCAGTCGCCCGCGCGCCACAAAGAAGTCGAACTTGCCGAGGTTGATCGATGCGGCGAGCTGGTCGGTGTACATCTGTTTCTGGTCGGCATTGCTCATTGCGATGCCGGTCACGCCGAGCACCGCGCCGACGATCAGCATGAGGCCCAGCAGGCCCATCACAAGCGCCAGCCGGGTACGAATGGTGAGATTTCCAAGCATGAGAGTTCGCTTCCTTGACCTTGGGGCCGGGCCGGTTCGATCGCCCCGTCGTACGGGTTTACGACAGCCGCAGGCGCGTCCTGAAGGGCGGGATCCGGACTGCGAAGTGCGCCGTCCGGTCGCAGGGCCGCCGGCGCTCGCCGGCCGGCGTCGGTCGGCGTCGTTCGGCGTCTTTCAGGACGCGATCGCGTCGCGGATCTCCGGATCGCCCGCCGCGCCGTCCGACGGCATGGGGGCATCGTGCCGGCGATTCCGGCTGTCGGCGTGCCTGCCGGGATGCGTCGTCGGTACGCGCGGCACTCTGTACAATCTCGGGATCGACCCATTGAGGCGGCGAGCGCCGCGCGCCGCCCCGCTTTTCCCCACTTCACGATGGCCATTACCTACAAATCCGCCGACGACATCGAGCGGCTGCGCGTGTCGGGCCGCCTCGCGGCCGACGTGCTGGCGATGATCGGCGAGCACGTGCAGCCCGGCGTCTCGACCGACGAACTCGACGCGATCTGCAACGACTACATCGTGCGCACGCTGAAGGCGGTGCCCGCGAACGTCGGCTATCTCGGCTTTCCGAAGACGATTTGCACGTCGGTCAACCAGGTGGTCTGTCACGGCATTCCGAACCGCGCCGAAGTGCTGAAGGACGGCGACATCATCAATATCGACGTCGCGGTGATCAAGGACGGCTATTTCGGCGACACGAGCCGCATGTACTGCGTCGGTACGCCGAGCACGGTCGGCCGGCAACTCGTCGACACGACCTACGACGCGATGGTCGCGGGCATCCGCGCGGTGAAGCCGGGCGCGACGCTCGGCGACATCGGCCACGCGATCCAGCGCCGCGCGCAGGCGGACGGCTTCTCGATCGTGCGCGACTACTGCGGGCACGGGATCGGCAAGGTCTATCACGAGGAGCCGCAGGTGCTGCACTACGGCCAGCCGGGGCAGGGCTTGCGTCTGAAGCCGGGCATGGTGTTCACGATCGAGCCGATGGTGAACGCGGGCCGCGCCGGCACGGCGGTGCAGCGCGACGGCTGGACGGTCGTCACGAAGGACCGTTCGCTGTCGGCGCAGTGGGAGCACATGGTCGTCGTCACCGACGACGGCTACGAGTTGCTCACGCCGTGGCCCGACGGCACCGGCGCCTACGACGCGCCATGACGCGGGCGCACCCGGCACACCCCCCGGCGCGCGGGCGGGGCTGCGCGCGCACGGATCCGTCAAATAAGAATTTGACTCTCGCGCCGGTTCGGTTAAAGCTACGCGTTAGCGCTTTATTGGGGTTTACGACTGCATGAGTCCGTCACTGACCGTTCGCCGGATCGCTGCCGATCAGGGTGCCGTGCTTCGTCAGCTTCGCACGGCGTCGCTGCGCGACGCGCCCCATGCATTCGGCGACGCGCGGCAAGGCGGGACGCCGCTCGCCGACGATCCGGAGGTCTATGAGGAAGTCGCCGCGCGGCACGCGGTCTCCGATGCGACTACGTCGTTCATCCTGTATACGGAAGGGCACCCGGCCGGTCTGATCGGCGCGTGGTTCGAGCGCGACGGCGCGCATCGCGCGTTCGTGTCCGCGCTGTGGGTCGCGCCCGCGGTGCGTCATCTGCGCGGCGGCGAATTGCTCGTGAACGCCGCGATCGAGTGGCTCGCGAGCCAGGGCGCGTCGCAGGTCCACGCATGGGTGCCGGACGTCAACGTGACCGCGATGCGTTTCTACGAGCGGCTAGGTTTTGGCGCGAGCGGCGATCGCGCGCGCAGCACGCAGATACCCGATCAATGGGAGACGCTGCTCGTGCGCGAGGTCGGCGCTCGTTTTGCGCACGCTTCGGTGCGCTAGCGCGCCCCGCAGTCGCCTGCACGCGTTGGTCGCGTGCGTCGTTCACACGCTTTCCCCGTTTCTTTGCTTGTTACCGTGCGTCGGTGCCATTTAAAAGTGATGGCTCGGCACGGCTACGCCTGTAAAATACGCAAAATTTTTCGCAGAAAACCATGTCGCCCAGGAAATCGCCCTATTTCGAACTGAAGAGCGGTTCAGTCGATACGCTACTGTTCGTGGTCAAGACGACGGAGCTCGACGCAATGCGCGCCGAGCTGATCCGACGCTTCGAGGCGACTCCCGAATTCTTCGCGAACGACGTCGTCGCGATCGACGTGCGACGTCTGAACGACGGCGAGCAAGTGCCGCTTCGCGAGATCGCGGAACTGCTGGAGAGCGTGCGGATGCGTCCGGTCGGCGTCGTCGCGCTAGGCGCACAGCACGCATGGGCCGTCGACGCGGGGCTGCCGTTGCTCGAAGCGCGCGATCGCCGCGGTGCGAACGGCAGCGCGAACGGTGGTGCGAAGGCCGCCGAAGACACCGGGAGGGTGGAAGCGGCCGGCGCCGTCGACGCGGTGCAGGGCGACATCTTCTCTTCTCCCGACGTCACGACGCCCGCGCAAGCGGTCGAAGCGGCCGCGGCGCTGCCGCCCGCCGAAGCCGGCCGCGCGACGCGCCCGGAGCCGGCGCTCGTGATCGACCGGCCGTTGCGCTCGGGCCAGCGCATCTACGCGAAGGGCGACCTGATCGTGCTCGGCCTCGTGAGCAACGGCGCCGAAGTGATCGCGGAAGGCAACATCCATATCTACGCACCGCTGCGCGGCCGCGCGCTCGCCGGCGTGCACGGCAATCACGATGCGCGGATCTACTGCACGTGCCTCGAAGCGGAACTGATCTCGATCGCGGGCATCTACCGTACGACTGAAAACCCGCTGCCGGACGACGTGCACGGCAAGCCGGTGCAGATCCGTCTCGACGAAGAAAAGCTGTTAATCGAACCGCTACGGCTCACCTGACGCGCCGCATCGAACGGCACTCAGAACGAGCAACTGACGATACTGACGAACGCAAGGTAAGGGAATGGCAAAAATCATTGTGGTGACTTCGGGCAAGGGCGGCGTGGGCAAAACGACCACGAGCGCGAGCTTCGCGTCGGGCCTCGCGTTGCGCGGCCACAAGACCGCGGTCATCGACTTCGACGTCGGCCTGCGTAATCTCGACCTTATCATGGGTTGCGAGCGGCGCGTCGTGTACGACCTGATCAACGTGATCCAGGGTGAGGCGAACCTGAACCAGGCGCTCATCAAGGACAAGAAGTGCGAGAACCTGTTCATCCTGCCCGCGTCGCAAACGCGTGACAAAGACGCGCTTACGATGGAAGGCGTCGAGAAGGTCATCAACGACCTGATCGCGATGGACTTCGAATTCATCGTCTGCGATTCGCCGGCGGGCATCGAATCGGGCGCGCTGCTCGCGATGCACTTCGCCGACGAGGCGCTGATCGTCACGAACCCGGAGGTGTCGTCGGTGCGCGACTCGGACCGCATTCTCGGCATCCTGTCGTCGAAGACGAAGCGCGCGATCGAGGGCAAGGAGCCGATCAAGGAGCATCTGCTGATCACGCGCTACAACCCGAAGCGCGTGAACGAAGGCGAAATGCTGTCGCTCACCGACATCCAGGAAATCCTGCGCATCGAACTGATCGGCGTGATTCCGGAGTCGGAAGCCGTGCTGCATGCGTCGAACCAGGGTCTGCCGGCCGTGCATCTGGACGGCACCGATGTCGCGGAAGCGTACAAGGACGTCGTCGGACGCTTTCTCGGCGAAGAAAAGTCGCTGCGCTTTGTCGATTACCAGAAGCCGGGCCTGCTGCAGCGCCTCTTCGGCAACAAGTAACGGAGGCGCACCTTATGTCGATTCTTTCGTTTTTGCTGGGCGAGAAGAAGAAGTCCGCGTTGGTAGCGAAGGAACGCCTGCAGCTGATCATCGCTCACGAGCGGGCAGGCGGCCATCCGCCCGCCGATTATCTGCCGGCGTTGCAAAAGGAACTGGTCGCGGTGATCTCGAAGTACGTGAAGATCTCCAACGACGATATCCGCGTGAGCCTCGAGCGCCAGGACGACCTCGAAGTGCTCGAAGTCAAGATCGAGATTCCGCAGGCCTAGGCGTCGCGTTTTATTTACGCGCGCGACGTCGGGTTCTCTCTCGTCCATCGACGCCGATGCAGCCGGAAACGGTTGCATCGGCGTTTTGCATCGTGCGCTGCGATCCGGCTTAGCCGCGCGGGGGCTCGTGCGCTTCGTCGCGCGGCGGCGCGCCTTCGTCCTCTTCGCGCGCTTCGTCTTCGTTTACCGCTTCCAGCGCTTCCGGCACTTCGGGGGCGGGAGCGGGCGTGGGCAGCGGCGCCGGCGCCGCGTAGCGCAGCGACAGCGTCTCGTAGAGCGGCGGCGCGAAGAGGCGCGACACGCGGCTCGCGACGAGCGACGTCGCCATCAGCGCGATCACGAGCGCGTGACCGTTGGTCATCTCCATCACGATCACGAACGACGTGATCGGCGCCTGCGTGACCGCCGCGAGATAGCCGACCATCGCGAGCGCGATCAGCATCGGCAGTTGCATGCTGCTGAACACCGTATGCAGCAGGTTGCCGAAGCCCGCGCCGATCGACAGCGACGGCGCGAAGATCCCGCCCGGAATCCCCGGCAGATACGAGCCGACCATCGACGCCATCTTCAGGAACGGATACGCGAGCGACAGCTGTTCGTGTCCGTCGAGCAGACCGCGCGCCTCCGAGTAGCCGCTGCCGAACGTCGAACCGCCGGCGGCCACGCCGATCACCGCGATCGCGAGCCCGCACAGCGCGCCGAACGCGACCGGCCGCTCCGCGTGCAGCTGCCGCAGCGGCGCCGGAATCCAGCGCGCGGTGTTGAGCAGCAGCCAGCAGAACACGCCGCCCGCAATGCCGGTGACGACGGCGGTCAGCACGACGGCGAGCGCGAGCAGATTGGGGAACTGCGTGCCGGCCTGGATCGTGCCGAAATACGTGTAGTTGCCCTGAAGCCCCAACGCGACCACGCCGGCGATGATGATCGCCGTGATCACGACACCGCTCGCGCGCGACTCGAAGCTGCGCGTGAGCTCTTCGATCGCGAACACGATGCCCGCGAGCGGCGTGTTGAACGCAGCCGACAGCCCGGCCGCCGCGCCCGCGAGGACGAGCTTGCGTTCGATCGTTGCATTCGAGCGCGGATAGAGGCGCCGCAGGTTGAACATCAGCGCGGCGCCGACCTGCACGGTCGGCCCTTCGCGGCCGATCGTGAAGCCGCCGAGGATCGCGAGCAGCGACACGGCGATCTTGCCGGCGAGGATGCGCAACGTGAGGAGCCGGGCGCCGGACTGTGTTGTTTTCGTGTGCAGCGTCGCGATCACCTGCGGGATGCCGCTGCCTTCGGCGCCGCGAAAGAACCGGCGCGTGAGCCACACCGATGCCGCGCCGATTGCCGGCGTCACGATCAGCGGCAGCCACGCGTACTGGAGGCGCACGCGCAGGAACGTGTCGTAGCCCCAGTCGATCAGTCGTGCGTAGAACACCGACACGAGTCCGACGCTGATCGCACCGAGCCAGAACACACCGTATTGACGCCACAGGCGCCGTGCGCTTCTCGCGACGAAGGAGGGGAGATCGGGCCGCGTTGTCTGCATGGTGTGGTCGGCGGGATAAAGGGCCGATTATAGCGATAGCGGTTCGGCGGGCTGTCGGGCGTCGGTGCGAGTCTCTCGCAAGACGCGCACCCGATGCCGCCATCGATCGGGTTAGCGCGCGCTTTGCGCGGGCTCGTGCCGCGTATTTCACATTACACGTCTGTTAAAAGTGTCGCCGGGCGTGTGCGGCCGCGCGTTCGATCCCGTACGGGCGGGGCGTGCGGCGCCAAAACGTGTAACGGCAATTCAACGCGTGCTTACAGATTGCAACGCTCGCGGAGCGCGCCGTCGTGTTCAATCGGGGTCGTGCGGGGTCGCCATGTCGTGGCGGCCGACGCCACGCGATACGATGAACTCGATGGGAGAACGAAGTGAAACGACTGACGTTGACGCTGATCGCAGGGTCCCTGCTTGCCGCGATGCTGGGCGGTTGCGTCGTGGTGCCGGCGCCGGGCTACTACTACGGCGGCGGCTACTACCACCATTACCGCTGACACCTCGACCGGAGGACGATTCAAACGGAAAACGGGGCCTCGCGCGGACGACGCGAGGCCCCGTTTCCATTCGGGCCGGCGAGGTGCAGGCCGCGATTACATGAGACTCGTGTCGCGCGTCTCGCGCATGCACAGCACGCCGAACAGGCTGATCGCCGCGGCGACCGACACATAGCCGCCGACCCACGACAGACCGCCGCGCGCCGCGAGCACCTGCGCGATGTACGGCGCGATCGACGCACCGAGAATCCCGCCGAGGTTGTACGACACGCCGGCGCCCGTGTAGCGCACGCTGGTCGGGAAGAGTTCGGGCAGGAGCGCGCCCATCGGCGCGAACGTCGCGCCCATCAGGAACAGTTCGATCACGAGGAACAGCTGCACGAGCGGCAGCGAGCCGCTGCCGAGCAGCGGGGCCATCGTGAAGCCCGATGCGATCGCCGCGACAATGCCGACGATCAGCACCGGCCGGCGGCCGAAGCGGTCGCTCGCCCATGCCGACAGCGGCGTCGCGAGTCCCATGAAGACCACCGCGATGCACAGCATGCCGAGGAACGTCTCGCGCGGAATGTGCAGCGACGACACGCCATACGACAGCGAAAACACCGTCGAGATGTAGAACAGCGTGTAGCAGACGACCATCGACAGCGCGCCGAGCAGCGTCGGCCACCAGAAGTTCGCGAGCAGCGTCACGACCGGCACGCGCACGCGCTCCTTGCGCTCGATCGCCGCCTTGAACGCCGGCGTTTCGGCGATCTTCAGCCGTACGTACAGACCGAGCGCCACGAGCGCCGCGCTGACGATGAACGGCACGCGCCAGCCCCATGCGCGGAACTGCGGATCGGTGAGCGTCAGCGCGAGACCGAAGAACAGACCGTTCGACGCGAGAAAACCCACCGACGGCCCCAGTTGCGGGAACATCCCGAACCAGCCGCGGCGGCCGGCCGGCGCGTATTCGGTCGCGAGCAGCGCGGCGCCGCCCCATTCGCCGCCGAGGCCGATGCCCTGGCCGAAGCGCAGCAGGCACAGCAGGATCGGCGCGATGCTGCCGAGCGCGTCGTAGCCGGGCAGGAAGCCGATCAGCGTCGTCGACAGGCCCATCACGAGCAGCGACGCGACGAGCGTCGACTTGCGGCCGATGCGGTCGCCGAAGTGGCCGAACAGGAACGAGCCGATCGGCCGCGCGATGAACGCGATGCCGAACGTGACGAACGCGGACAGCGCCTGCGCGGTCGCCGAGCCGTGCGGGAAGAACACCGGTCCGATCACGAGCGCGGCGGCGGTCGCGTACACGTAGAAGTCGTAGAACTCGATCGCGGTGCCGATGAAGCTCGCGAAGATCACGCGAGCGGTGCTGTTCTGCCGTGCGGTACCCGAGGCCTGGGCCGTCGGGAGAGGGGAGGTGGACATGCAGGGGTCTCCGTGGTCGCGACGCGTCGTTTGAATGGGGCGCACACGTCTTTAATTCAGGGTTCGAAGCTCGACGGGACGTGAACGTGAGCGGCGCAGGCCGGGCGGCTCCGTGACGGCGGTCCGCAGCGGAACCGGCTGCGGAAATCGACGCGAAGTTCCAGTGTCGGCAACGATACGGCGACGCGCATCGGGCGACGGCCGGCGTCTGTGGCAGCGTGCCGGCGGGCGATGCGCGGTGACCGGAAAAGGCCGGCGCGCGGATCGGCGCGGCTTCGTTCGCGGTCGGTGCCGGTCGGCCGACGGCGGGTGGCGCGCGGTGACCGGCGAGGCCGGACGGGCGCCGGCGCGGGGTAGCTGACGATTATAGCGACCGCCTGTCGCACCCAGCAAGGTTGCGGAGGGCGCTCAGTCCAGCGTCTCGGACTGCGGCGTCGCGAGGGTGCGCAGCTGGAACTTGCCGTTGTCGTTGAAGAGCCAGTCTTCCATCAGTTCGAGACGCCCGCGCGCATCGAGCAGCCGGCCCGGCGGCGGCGGGAGCGGCGACGAACGGCGCAGCGTCGCGAGTGCGGTGGCTTCGGCTTCGTCGTCGCCGTTCGTCCGATAGACCGACGACTGGACGACCCGCCCATTGCGATCCACCGTGAACGCGACGACGACGACCGAGCGCAGCATCGCCTGCGGCGTGCCATGCAGCACGTAGGACGGATTGTGTTCGAGGATGTGCTGCGCGACTTCCGTGTGATACCGATCGAGCGTCGGGCCGCTGACGGCGGCGGGCGGCACGCCGGAAGGCTTTTTGGCGAGCGGCGTGATCGTGCAGCCCGCGACCAGCGCGGCGGACAGGGCGACGATGACGACGGCCGGGCGAAGACGACCGGCGTAGCGCGCGTACCGGACGCGCTGAACGAGGTATCGGAGCGGCATGGACCCGGACAGTCGGATGCGGAAGCTAAAGCTTAACCGAAACGATGCCGGGTGAAATTCGGGTGCGCGACAGCCGGACGGCCGGGGGGGCCGTCGAGTGAGCGAGGACTGACCTACTGAATCGGGAACTGCGCGCAGGGGTCGTGCGCGGTGGTCGCGCACGCGTACGAGTATTGACCGCTCTTGATGATCAGTTCCTTGCCAACCTGCACGCCGCCGCGCACGCCGGGCGAGCTGCCGTAGGCGAAGAAGGCGGTGCCCATCAGCGTGACGAAGCAAACGAAGGAAAACGCAATTTTTTCGAGGAGGCGGAAACGTTCTGGCATGGCGGTATCTTCCTGTGACGCGCAATTATAGCGCGTACTAGGGTTTATACCTAGGGGAATTTACCTAGCCGGTGGAACGGTCGGGCCTGCTGGCGGAGGCGGTGAGATTCGAACTCACGGAAGGGTTGCCCCTTCGCCGGTTTTCAAGACCGGTGCATTCAACCGCTCTGCCACACCTCCGAAGGCGCGCATTGTAACCTGGAACCCACGCGGCCCGGCTGCCCGGCGCGCGCTTATTCCGGGTCGCGCAGAAAAAGCCCCTGCAGATCGTTGAGGAACCGCTGACCGAGCGGCGTCGGCGCGATCTGCTGATAATCGCGCCGGATCAATCCGCGTCGTTCGGCCACCTGCAGCGCGGGCTCGATCGACGTCATCGGCAAGCCGGTGCGTTCGACGAAGCGGTGCACCGGAAATCCCTCGACCAGCCGCAGCGCATTCAGCATGAATTCGAACGGCAGATCGTGCGGCCCGACTTCGTGCTGCTCCTGAACCGGCGCCCCCGCGCGGGCCTCTTCGATGAACGTCGCCGGATGCTTGTAGCGCGCCTGACGCACGATCCGCTCCGGAAACGACAGCTTCGTATGCGCGCCCGCGCCGATGCCGAGATAGTCGCCGAAGCGCCAGTAATTCAGGTTGTGGCGGCACTGCCGATGCGGCTTCGCATACGCGGACACTTCATAGCGCCCGTAGCCGGCCGCCGCCGTGCGCTCGTGAATCCAGTCCTGCATGTCGGCCGACGAATCGTCGTCCGGCAGCGCGGGCGGGAACTTCGCGAACAGCGTATTGGGCTCCAGCGTCAGGTGGTACAGCGACAGATGCGGCGGCGCATACGACAGCGCGGTCTCGACGTCGGCCTCGCACTCGGCGAGCGTCTGCTGCGGCAGCGCGAACATCAGGTCGAGGTTGAAGTTGTCGAACGTGTGCGCGGCCACCTCGACCGCGTGACGCGCCTGCGCGGCGTCGTGGATCCTTCCGAGCGCCTTCAGATGCTTTTCGTTGAAGCTCTGGATGCCGACCGACAGCCGGTTCACGCCGCTCGCGCGAAACTGCGCGAACTTGTCGGCCTCGAACGTGCCGGGATTCGCTTCCATCGTGATCTCGGCGTCGGCGTCGAGCGGCAGCAGCGCGCGCACGTCCGACAGCAGCCGGTCGAGCCCGGCGGCGGACAACAGGCTCGGCGTGCCGCCGCCGATGAACACGGTGTGCACCTGCCGTCCCCATACGAGCGGCAACGCCTGTTCGAGATCGGCACGCAGCGCGTCGAGATAGTCGTCCTCGGGAAAGCGCTCGCCTTTCCACTCGTGCGAATTGAAGTCGCAATACGGGCACTTGCGCACGCACCACGGGAAGTGCACATACAGCGCGAGCGGCGGCAACGACGTGAGGCGGATGCGTCCCGGCATCGTGAACGCCGGGATCACGCCGGAGCCGTTTCGGGATACGTCGCTCACGCGTCCTCCGCAAGCCGCGCGAGCAGTTGGCGCAATGCGATCGCGCGATGGCTCGACGCGTTCTTCACCGCGGGATCGAGCTCCGCGGCGGTCGCGTCGAGCTCCGGCAGCAGGAAGTACGGGTCGTAGCCGAAGCCGTTTTCGCCGCGCGGCGCATCGAGCACGAGGCCATGCCAGCGCCCTTCGGCGATCAGCGGTTCCGGGTCGTCCGCGTGGCGCACGAGCGCGAGCACGCAGTAGTAGTACGCGCGGCGGTCCGCGTGCGGCTTCATCCGCTCGACGAGCAGTGCGTTGTTCGCCGCGTCGCTCTTCTCGCCGCCGGCGAGTTGCGCGTAGCGCGCCGAATACACGCCCGGCGCGCCGCGCAGCGCGCGCACGCACAGGCCCGAATCGTCGGCGAGCGCGGGCAGGCCGGTGAGCTTCGCGGCGTGACGCGCTTTCGCGAGCGCGTTCTCGACGAACGTCGGATGCGGCTCCTCGGTCTCGGGCACGTTCAGCGCGCCTTGCGGCACGAGCTCGATGCCGGCCGCGCCGAACAGCGCCGCGAATTCGCGCAGCTTGCCCGCATTGTTCGACGCGAGCACGACGCGCGCTGCATTGACGTTATCGGCCATGCGCAATCTCCAGCGCGGCCTTCTGCCTGCCGATCAGATCGTGAATGCCGGCCTGCGCGAGATCGAGCAGCGCGTTCATCTCGTCGCGCGAGAACGGCGCGCCTTCCGCGGTGCCTTGCACTTCGACGAGGCCGCCCTTGCCGGTCATCACGACGTTCATGTCGGTATCGCAGTGCGAGTCTTCCGCATAGTCGAGATCGAGCACCGGTTGTCCTTCGTAGATCCCGACCGAAATCGCGGCGACGTAATCGGTGATCGGCGAGCTTTCGATGCGGCCGGTCGCGAGCAGCTTCGTCACCGCGTCGTGCGCGGCGACGAACGCGCCGGTGATGCTCGCGGTGCGCGTGCCGCCGTCGGCCTGCAGCACGTCGCAGTCGAGATTCAGCGTGCGCGGGCCGAGCGCTTCGAGATCGAACACGGCGCGCAGCGCGCGGCCGATCAGGCGCTGGATTTCCTGCGTGCGGCCGGTCTGCTTGCCGCGCGCGGCTTCGCGGTCGCTGCGCGTATGCGTTGCGCGCGGCAACATTCCGTATTCGGCGGTGAGCCAGCCCTGGCCGCGATCGCGCAGGAATTCGGGCACGCGCTCGGATACGCTCGCGGTGCACAGCACCTTCGTGTCGCCGAACTCGACGAGCACCGATCCTTCGGCGTACTTCGTATAGTGGCGCGTGATGCGCACGTCGCGCAGCTGGTTGGCGAGGCGGCCGCCCGGGCGGGCAGCGTGCAGGGAGGAGTCGGTCATTGTCGGGTGCGCGCGGGCATCAAAGGAGGAAACGATAATTTTACCGCCTCGGGCAGTGGCTCACCGACGCGCGGCGATGAGCGGGCAAACACGCCGCTCGCGCGCCGACGCGAACCGGCTGCACGATCCGGCGACGCCGGGCGACACGCGGCGACGCCATCCGTCCGCACAAAGGGGGCACTTTCAAAAATGGGATAATGCGCTTTCTCCGCCCCGCGCCATCCGTGGCTCCGATTCCCCGGAGCTGACCGCGCCGGGCGCCTCGATTTCCTTGCTGCGCCGCGCATCGATCGCCG
>DATJJN010000014.1:0-3675 GCA_035492135.1 Paraburkholderia sp.
ATTCCGGTCGACGCGAGCGGCATCCGGTGGCCGATGCGCGAGCGCATTTCGAGGCCGCGCGTGCCGGGGATCTTGTCGATGTACAGCACGTCGTCGCCGTCGCGCACGCCGAGGTGGATCGTGTCGAGCGTATGGTCCGCAAGCGACTCCAGATGCGGACTCGCGACCGCGGTCAGCGGCATCTGTTCAAGAGCGACCGTGCCGAGTTCGATCAGCTTCGGCCCGAGCAGATAGCCGCCCTGCACCTGGCGTAGATAGCGCGCCTGGACGAGGCTGCTGACGAGCCGGTGCGTGGTGCTGCGGGTCGTGCCGAGCGCGGCGCCGAAGCTGCGCAGATCGCGCACGCCAGCGGCGGCGGCCTCGAGAATCGCGAGACCGCGCAGCAGCGTCTGCGTGCCGGCCTGTTGCGGTGTGATCTCGAGCAGCGTCACCGGCAGCCCGAGGCCGTCGACGGTCGCCGCGCGCGCGACCGGGCGCGATGCCCGCGCGGTCGCCGCTGTGCTGGCGGCGGCATGGGTGACGGTGACCGCGTCGCGCGGCGCTGAGCCGGACGCGGTGTGAGATGCGTTGTCGGACATGATGTTCGAGGCGGTGTTCGGCACCTCGGCGGCATCGGCCGTGCTGATCTCGTGAGTCGGCATCGCTTTGTTCATGGCGATTCGCTTTCGAATGGTTTTTGCGCCTCGGGCGCGGGGCCGGAAACAAGCTCGGCAATACGCGTGGCAGTCATGCTTGCGACGCCGCGCTCGCGCGGGTGTTTTCGTTGGCTGCCAGACATGGTTGGGCCTCGTCTCCGGTTTTTTTCTGCCGCTACTCGCGGGGTTGTTCAAGGCGTCGCGCCCTGACTCGCGGTGCGTGTTGGATTGGATTGTAGGGCGACTTTCTGGAATTACCAATATGTGAATGTTGAGTCCATATAGTAGGATTTTAGTTACCGATCAAGGGTTTAGTGATACGTGGCATGCCCCGGTCGGAGGCCGGCTGGACGTCCCGTACAGGCGCAAAAAAGCCCGCGCGCGGCGGGCTTCGGGGGGAAAAACACAGGGGTTTGCGGCTGGGGCAGTCAGCAGCGCATTCGCGGTCAGTCCGGCAATTCGGCCGCCCCCATGCGCCGCGCGATGACGCGCGCGCGTTGCGTCAGATAAGCCGAATTCCGGTGCTCATCGAAGTACTTCGGGCGCGGAAGCATCACCGCGAGCCGCGCCGACTGCGCGGCGGTGAGTTGGGCGGCCGAGGTCTTGTAGTAATACCGCGCGGCCGCCTCGGCGCCGTACACGCCGTTGCCCCACTCGACCGAATTCAGATAGATCTCGAAGATCCGCTGCTTGTCCATCAGCGTTTCGAGCATCCACGTGATGATGAGCTCCTGGCCCTTGCGGATATAGCTCTTCTCGCGCGACAGGAACAGGTTGCGCGCGAGCTGCTGGGTGATCGTCGAGCCGCCGCGCACGATCCGGCCTTTCGCCTTGTTGCGCTCCCACGCCTGCAGGATCGCGTCGGTTTCGTAGCCGTTGTTGTTGACGAAGTTCGCATCTTCGGACGCGATGATCGCGCGCTTCAGATTGCGCGAAATCTGCTCGTACGGCACCCACGTGCGCTGCACCGACAGATCCGGCCGATCTTGCGACAAACGCCACGCATCCGAGCGCATGAACGCGGTCGAGCCCGGATTGACGACGTTCCAGATCGCGATCTGCGCGAAGTAGAACGCCTGCGTCGCGAGCCACGCGATCGCGACCACCGCGATCAGATAGACGAGCCAGCGCAGCGGGCCAGCCTGGCCCCGCGAGCCGCCTGCGCGCCGCGTCGCTGTCATCGTGGGTCCCGTCCTCGAATGGATGAATGCCGCAAGGTAATGAGATGAAACGGGACGCCGGCGTTATGTGGGCGACGGCGCGCTCAGCAGCGCGCGCAGTTCGGCGAGCACCGGTGCGCCGTCCGGGCGCACGCCGCGCCACACGTAGAACGATTCGGCCGCCTGTTCGACCAGCATGCCGAGACCATCGGCGCCGCGCGCGCCGAGCTTCGTCGCGTGCTCCATGAAGACCGTCGGATGCGCGCCGTACATCATGTCGTACGCGAGTGTGCCGGCGCCGAACGCCCGCTCGTCGCACTCCGGCAGCGCTGCGTCGAGGCTGCCTGCGGTCGCGTTGACGATCACGTCGTACGGGACCGGCTCGATTACGCGCGCGCTGCCGCCGATGAGACGGCACTGCGCGTCGCGTGCGGCCTGCGCAAACTGGTCGACCAGCGCGTCGGCCTTCTCCGCGGTGCGGTTGACGATGGTCAGCGAATGCGGCGCGCGCTCGAGCATCGGCAGCACCACGCCGCGCGCGGCGCCGCCCGCGCCGAGCAACAGAATGCGTGCGCCCTTCAGCGGCACGCCGAGATTCACGTCGATGTCGCGCACGAGGCCGAAGCCGTCCGTGTTGTCGCCGTAGATACCGTCGGCATCGACGCGCAGCGTGTTGACCGCGCCGGCCGCCGCCGCGCGCGACGACAGCGTGGTCGCGAAGGCGTGCGCATCGAGCTTGAACGGCACGGTCACGTTCAGACCCCGCCCGCCCGCTTCGATGAACGCGCGCACGTGCGGCACGAATGCATCGACCGGTGCGAGCAGATGTCCGTAGTCGACCGGCTCGCCGGTTTGCGCGGCGAAGCGGCCGTGAATGAACGGCGACTTGCTGTGGCCGACCGGATTGCCGATGACCGCGTAGCGATCGCGTGCTTCGTTACCGCTCATCGTCCCGGCTCCGTGATGTGATGTTCGTCGTCGGACGTGTTTGCGGCGTCGGGCTGGGCGTTGCCGTCAGCGTCGCCGTTCGGACTGTCGGCGGGGTCGCCGCCGGCCTCCGCTTCGGCCTGCGTCTCGGCTTCCCCTTCCGCACTGTCGTCGGCGGCGCCGAGCGGTGCTTCGTCTTCGCCGTCGTCCGCCTCTTCGGCTTCAGCGCCGCTCGTCACGGCCGGCGCGTCGAGCACGTGCAGCAGACGCACCGACGCTTCGATCGTCAGTTCGTCGATCGACATCACTTCCATCTGCATCCGCGTGCCGCGCGCATGCACACCGAGACCCGGCACATGCAACAACAACGGGATTTCTTCGAGACGCACCAGATCATCCTTCACGACCGACGCGACCACCTGCTTGCGATTCTCCTGCTTGAGCCAGCGCAGGCACCAGAAGTACTCCATGCGGCGCTGATAGTCGGCATACGCGGAGTAGGTGTCGTCGAAGCCCTGCACGACCGCGAACAGATCGGCGTCTTTCGGCTTGAACGGCGCGGCGAGCTTCGCGGTCACGCCATGCTGCACGCACGCGATCAGTTGCCACTGGTTCACGAGGTCGACGTAGCGGCGCAGCGGCGACGTGCTCCACGCGTACTGCGTGACGCCAAGCCCTTCGTGCGGCGCCGCGTTGGTCTGCATGCGCGTGCGCTTCGGGCCGCTCGGCGTGCCGAACGCGCGCTGTGTGCGGTAGATGCCCGGCACGCCGTGATCGTGCAGGAACGCACCCCACGACGAGTTCGCGAGAATCGCCAGCTCGGCGACGATCGTGTCGAGCGGCGAGCCGCGCCGGCGCGGCGTGATCGTGATGTGCTCGCCGTCCACGTAGAAATTGAAGTCGGTGTTGCGCTGCACTTCGCGGCGCAGACCGTAGCCGGCCCGCGCGGTCTG
>DATJJN010000015.1:0-98693 GCA_035492135.1 Paraburkholderia sp.
CGCGCCGCCGTGCGCCGGGCCCCACAGACACGCGATGCCGGCCGCGATACACGCGAACGGGTTCGCCCCCGACGAGCCCGCGAGACGCACGGTCGACGTCGACGCGTTCTGCTCGTGGTCCGCGTGCAGGATCAGGATGCGGTCGAGCGCGCGCACGAGCACGTCGTTGACCGGGTACTCTTCGGCCGGCGTGGAGAACATCATCCGCATGAAATTCGCGCTATACGACAGATCGTTGCGCGGATACACGAACGGCTGGCCGATGCTGTACTTGTATGCCATCGCAACGAGCGTCGGCAGCTTCGCGATCATCCGGATCGCCGACACCTCACGGTGGTTCGGATCGTTGATATCGAGCGAATCGTGATAGAACGCCGACAACGCGCCGACCGCGGCGACGAGGATCGCCATCGGATGCGCGTCGCGACGGAAGCCACGGAAGAAGAACTGCATCTGGTCGTGAACCATCGTGTGGTGCGTGACGGTCTTCACGAATTCGTCTTTCTGCGCGCGGTTCGGCAGGTCGCCGTTCAGCAGCAGATGGCAGGTTTCGAGGAAATCGGCGTTCTGCGCGAGATTGTCGATCGGGTAGCCGCGATACAGCAGCTCGCCCTTGTCGCCGTCGATGTACGTGATCGCGGAGTTGCACGACGCCGTCGACATGAAGCCCGGGTCGTACGTGAACGTCCCCGTCTGGCCGTACAGCTTGCGGATGTCGATGACGTCGGGGCCCATCGTGCCCTTGTAGATCGGCAGTTCGATGGTTTCGGCGCGGTCGGAAAAAGTCAGGGTGGCGTGGGTGGTCGAAGCGTTCATCTACTTGTCCTTGGTGGCTGTCAGTTCCGGTCCGGATGCCTGGTCGCGCCGGCGTCGGCCGGGCGCGCCGAAGCGCTCGCAGCATTCTACGGTGCGGTACCGCGTCCATTGACCGCACGTTGAACAACAATCCCTGTTACGTCACGCAACATTCCGCATAGTCCGGGCTCGGGCTTACGCTTTTGCCGCAACAATGTATTGCTTGCGCAGCGCAGCAAAAAATCGCACACCCTGCGATACTACGCCGCATGCAGTGGTTTGCCCTGCATGCCGCAGTGTTGGCCCGCCGTAAGCCGGCGGGCCTTTTTTCTCCGCACGCGGCCATAACAGCAAAACGTAAGGATCACAGATGAATCTGCCACTCGATACGCTGTTCGAAGCCGCCTCGGCCACCGAAGAAGGCTCGGGCGTCGCCGCGCTGAACCATCAGGACATCGTCGTTGCGCTCTCCGCGGCGCTCGGATCGAAACGGGTCGCCGTGCTGCACATGCTCTATCCGCGCACCGACGCGCGCACGCATCGCAGCCTCGATACGCTCGTCCACATCCTGCATGGTCACGGGCTGCACGACGTCGCGCGGCTGATCGCGCAGGAAGCGCACTACCTCGTGTTCAAGGATCCGGCGAAGGCGTGGAAGGTGTTCCACGAAATCCGCAACGACTCGCTCGCGATCGGCGTTCATCTGTACTACAACGGGCTCGTCGGCGAGACGGCCGAACAGGCGCTCGACGCGCACGCGCACGGCCGCGACTGACGCGCCGGCCACCCTGCACGCGCGCGGCGGCGGGTTCGGCTTCGTCGTACCGAAGCCGATTCCGCCGACGCGCGTCGAGCCGCGCATCGAGCCGCGCGTCGAGCCGATTACGCGCGCACGGCGCGCACGAACTCGTCGACCATCTGGTTGAACGCTGACGGCTTCGCCAGATTCATTCCGTGCGACGCGCCCGCGACCGTGCTGCGTCGCGCGTCGGGCAGCCACTGCGACAGCGCCGCGACCGTCCGATGAAATACCTGCGGACTCAGCTCGCCGTCGATCAGCAGCACCGGGCAGCGAATCGCGGCGGCATCGTCGGGCGTGTACGCGGGCAGCGGATCGCGAATCTGCGGGCCGAGCGTGTGTGCGTTCGCGATCGCCATCGTCTGGAACGCCTGGGTGCTGCGCTTCCACGAACCGGGACGGCTGACCGAATCGACGAACAGTTCGAGCCCGGCTTCCACGTCGCCCGACTCGACCAATTGCACCGCGCGGGTGCGCAACGCGTTCGTGGCCTCGGACAATGGCGGCGCGGCCGCAGCGGCACCCGTCTGCGCCGGGCCGCCCGGATCGGCGAGCGTGAGCGACCGGACCCGCTCCGGATAACGCCGCGCGAACTGGAACGACACCGCTCCGCCGCGCGAATGGCCGATCACGTGCGCGGGCCCCGCGCCGAACCGCTCGACGAACGCCGCGAGTTCGTCGGCATGGCGGCTCCAGCTGAACGGCAGACCGCGCGCCGCGTCTGCCGCCGGCCAGTAATGCGTGAGGCTCACGGCCACGCATCGATACTGCTTCGACAAGCCCGCGAGCTGCGGCTGCCAGTAGCGGTAATCGCACAGCGAGCCGTGCACGAACAGCAGCAACTCGCCCGCTCCGCGCTCGCAATAAGGCATCGGCACGCCGCTGGGCAGCTCGACGAACGGTACGGACGCCGGAAGAACGGAAGGCAAGACGGATTGATTCACGAAACAGGGATCTGGAAACGACGGGGACGGAGACGGTGCGCGACGCGCCATGCAAGCCGCCATTGTCACATGACCTGACATACGTCACATGAGCGCGTGCGGGCGGCGGCAAGTCGATTCCAGCGATGAGCGGGTAGGACCGTTCTTCTGACGGGCGCGAACCCGGGCGGCGTGAATGAGAGTCTGAGGTTCGCGGAGAGCGGTCGCCTTCATCGGCGACCGCTCCCGGTCGAGCCGGAACGATCACGCGCTCAGTGCTGCGCCAGGTCCGTGCCCGGCGTGAACGACACGCCTCGCAGCACTTCCCCGAACGCCGCGTTGCGCACCGGCACGAACCTTTCCTGCGCCGCGCCCGCCGCGGTCTTGTTGCGCACGACGTCGCGGATCGCCACGAGCTTGTTCGGGTCCGCACCGGTGTCGCCGTCGCCGCTGACCGTGGAGGTGATCGCCCACAGCGTCACGGTGCCGTCGTTGCCGACGCGTCCCGTCAGGTTGCGCAGACCGTCGGTCGCCGGCGCCCACGGCAGGTTGGTCGCCGCGTTGGAGCCGGTCGGCCAGCCTCGTACCGTGTACGGCTCGCCGAGATTCAACCCGGCTTGCAGCGTGTAAGCGAGCGTCCAGCTTTTCGTCCCGGCGTTGTACACCCACTTCTGCAGGCCGGCACTCGTCTGCGCGGCCGCGTGCGTGTACAGGTCGGTGCCGCCGGTGTAGCCGTCGCCCTCGTCCGCCACGTAGAGCGTGTTGGCATCCGCGAACCACAGACCGAACGGGTAAGCGAGCGTCGTCGCCGATTTATTCGGCGTCGCCGGAAAGCCGGCGAGCACGCAGACGTTGCCCGGCAGACCGGTAGTCTGCAACGTCGCCGCGCTGTACGCGAGCGGCGTGGTCGGCAGCTTCGCATGAGCGGCCGGCACGCCGACGCCCGACGGGCACGCGGTGCCCGTCGTATCGACGAAGTACACGGTATTCACGCCGTTGCTGCCGCTTCCCTTCGTGAAGTACACGACGTCGTTGAAGACCGTCAGGCCGCGGAAGTTGTCGTCCTTGCCGATCTTGTCGGCCTTCGCGCCAAGCTCCGTGACGGAAAAACTCGCGAGCGGCGTCGGCGTGCCCGGCGTCTGCTGTGCCTCGTGCTGGCTCGATGCGTCGATCAGTTGCGCGCCGGCGCCGAGCACCACGCCGTCCGGTTGCGGGTTCGAGCCGTTGCCCGCGTTGCCGACCGTGTAGAACACGTGCTGGCCGTTGCTGTCGTCGAGGATCGCTGCGCGGCCGTTGTTGCCGCTATAGGCGTTGGTCTCGGTGAATTTGAACTGGCCTTTCGCATCGACACGCGCGGCCGCGCGATAGAAGCGCTCGCCCACCGGGTCCGTCGGATCGACCGCGCCCGGCGTGCTCGAATTGGATACGTCGATCGTGTTGACCGGCGCGACGTAGCCCATGAACGTCAGTTCTTTACCGTCCGTCGACAGGTTCAGCGCGATCTCCGACTTCGAGCTGAAACTCGTCACCAGTTGATCGCCGCCCTGTCCCGGATGCAGGCTGTTCGGCACTTCGAGCGTGCTGACCAGATCGCCGCCCGGCGTCATCTGGTCGAGAAAAATCCGCGACGTGATGCCGAAACTCGGGTCGTACAGGACGTTGTTCCACACATACGGATACGTGCCGTCGTTCGTCGCGCCCGTCGCCGCCGAGCAGCCGCCTTGCGTGCTTGCGCAATTCGGCGGCAACACCGCGCCCGGCTGGACGTTGCTCGACAGGTTGTCGTAGACGCTGCGGCTCACCACGAGGTTGCCCGGTCGGAACGGGGTCGTGTGAGGCGGCGGCGCGGCGTGCGCGGCGAGGCTGGCGGCAATCAGCGTCAGCGCGAACAGGCGTTGGCGTCCGGTCGTAAGCGGACGGCCGATCGTCGGCCGCAGGAAGATGGTTTGCATAAGGGAGGCTCCGTGTCGTTTTGAGGCGATTCGTCGAGTTTTTATGCAGCAGGAACCACAGGTAAAACCTTGAACACGTTAGGGGCGCTCGATGAAGGAATGATTGCAACGGCGAATCGATCGATGCGGTTTCCGCCTTTGCGCTGCCGAGGCTTCGTAATCGCTTGCAGCAGGCGGTGCCCGCGTCCTGCTTTGCGCAGGCAGAACGAAGGCAAACCGCAAGCAAAGCCGCATCGCCTGCACTGAAATCGATAAAAAATGGCGCGCAACGGAGGCCTCCCGCACCATCTGCCGAATGCGGTTATGCTTGCCCGATCGTCTTTTTGCCACCTTTCATTTCGCGGAGAAGCCTGTGAACCAGCCGTCGTCGAGGCCTGCCGACCTGCCGCCGCTCGAAGGCGGGCGACTGATTCTCGCGACCATCGCCGTGGCGCTCGCGACCTTCATGAACGTGCTGGACACGTCGATTGCGAACGTCGCGATCCCGACGATCTCGGGCAACCTCGGCGTATCGGTCGACGAAGGCACGTGGGTCATCACCGTGTTCGCCGCCGCCAACGCGGTCGCGATTCCGCTCACCGGCTGGCTCACGCAACGCTTCGGCCAGGTCCGGCTGCTGGTCGCGTCGATCCTGTCGTTCGTCGTCGCGTCGTGGTTGTGCGGGATCGCACCGAACCTGCCGGTGCTGCTCATCGCGCGGATCTTTCAGGGCGCGGTCGCGGGACCGCTGATTCCGCTGTCGCAGGCGGTGCTGCTGAGTTCGTGGCCGAGGGAAAAAGCAGCAACCGCGCTCGCGTTCTGGGCGATGACGACGACCGTCGGCCCGATCGCCGGCCCCGCGCTCGGCGGCTGGATCACCGACAGCTATAGCTGGTCGTGGATCTTCTTCATCAACATCCCGGTCGGGCTGTTCGCGGCTGGCGTCACGTGGTCGATCTATCGCCACCGCGAATCGCCGACGCGCAAGCCGCCGATCGACGTCGTCGGTCTCGGGCTGCTGATCGCGTGGGTCGCGTCGTTGCAGATCATGCTCGACAAGGGCAAGGACCTCGACTGGTTCAATTCGTCGTTTATCGTCGGGCTCGGCCTCACCGCGCTGATCTGCTTTGCGTTCTTCCTGATCTGGGAGCTGACCGACGCGCATCCGATCGTCGATCTGCGGCTCTTCAAGCAGCGCAATTTCTTCGGCGGCACGATTGCGATCTCGGTCGCGTACGGCGTGTTCTTCGGCAATCTGGTGTTGCTGCCGCAATGGATGCAGGAGTATCTGAACTATCGGTCGGTCGACGCGGGTCTCGTGACCGCGCCGCTAGGCATCTTCGCGGTGATCCTCGCGCCGGTGATCGGCAAGCTTCTGCCGCGCTCCGACGCGCGCGTGCTGGCGACGTCCGCGTTCATCTTGTTCGCGCTCGTGTTTTACATGCGCACGGACTACGTGCTCGAAATCGACACGTGGCACCTCGTGCTGCCGACGCTGCTGCAAGGCATTCCGATGGCGCTCTTCTTCGTGCCGCTGACCGCGATCATTCTCGCGGGCCAGCCGTCGAGCCGCGTACCGGCCGCGGCGGGCCTGTCGAACTTCGTGCGCGTGTTTTGCGGCGCGATCGGCACGTCGCTCGCGACGACCGCCTGGAACAATCGCACGATCCTGCACCATGCGCGGCTGACCGAGCAGGCGTCCGTCGACAATCCAGTCTTTCGTCAGCAGATGGAAACCCTGCAGAGCACGCTGCACCTGAGCGAAGCCTCGGCGCATGCGATGTTCGACTTTTCGGTGAACGCTCAGGCCGCGATGATGGGGTTGAACGACATCTTCTATGCGTCGTCGATCATCTTTCTCGTGATCATTCCGCTTATCTGGATCACGCGATCGACGAAAGGCGGAGGCGGCGGCGCAGCGGGCGCGCATTGACGCTGCGCGCCCGCTGACGGTCCTAGCGCATCCCGCCGCTCGCGACGATGTGCTCGCCGGTCAGCCACTTCGCGTCGTCCGACGCGAGGAACGCTGCAATCGACGCGATATCGTCCGGCGTACCGATCCGGCCGAGCGGCGTCTGGCTGATCGCCGCTGTTTCGAAATCCGAACCAAGGACGCCCGCGCTTTGCGCGCCCTCGGTCACGACCACGCCGGGGTTGATCGCGTTCACGCGGATCTTCTTCGGACCGAGCTCGAGTGCGAGCACGCCGGTGATCGCGTCCACCGCGCCTTTCGTGCCGCTGTAGACGACGGTCGTCGGCGGCGTCACGGTCGTCACGACCGAGCTGATGTTGATGATGCTGCCGCCCTCGCCCAGATGCTTGACGGCCGCTTGCGTGGTGAGCAGCAGTCCGAGCACGTTCACGTCGAATTGCCGGCGATAGTGTTCTTCGGAGATCTCTTCGATCGGCGCGAATTCATACACGCCGGAGTTGTTGACGAGCACGTCGAGACGGCCATACGTCTCGATCGCTGCGTCGATGATGCCCTTCGCGTCCGCTGCCTTCGACACGTCGCCGCCTACCGCGATCGCCTTGCCGCCGGCCGACGTGATCGCGGCGACCACCGCATCCGCGCCCGCGCGGCTGCTTGCATAGTTGACGACGACCGACGCGCCTTCAGCCGCGAGCGCCTTCGCGATGCCAGCGCCGATGCCCTTCGACGCACCCGTGACGACCGCCACCTTTCCTGCGAGTTTGCTCATGATCCCTTCCTCGTTTGATGTCGTACCTTCGATTGGGACCGGCGTCGCGACTGACTCGCAACAGGCGCCGGCAGTGGTGTAAAGGTAGGAGCGCACGCGACGGCGATAAAGCGGCTGGACACGAATTGACTGGCAGGATTAGCCGAACAATCGGATCGCGACCGGGACCGGAGAACGAGAAAATAAGGAATACGAGGAATACCGCAGACGAAACTCTCAGCGCCGGTTATCGAACGACCGCCGCGATAATAAAGCGTTGATTCACATCCGGCTCGTCGAGAAGACGCGGCCCGCGCCTCCTCGACGAGTCGCCGCGCGACGTCAGTTCGACGCAACGCCTTCCGGCCTGGCCCCTTTGACGCTGATTTCCACCCGACGGTTCGGCGCATTGCAACGAATCCGTTTCTCCCGATCTCCGTTCGGCGAACAGCGCACCGCGATCGAACGGCTGCCCAACCCTTCTGCAAAGATCAGCTCCGGCGCAATGCCCGCCTCGCTCAGCACCTGGCTGATGGTCCGCGCGCGCGCCTTCGACAGCTTGACGTTGAACGTGTCGGAGCCGATCGGGTCCGCATGGCCGCGCACCTCGACGCGCGTCACGCTCCTGGGCGGCAACGCGCGAACCTTCGCGGCGATCTTCTGCAGTTCGCCGCGACCTTCGGGCGTGATTGCCGAAGAGTCGCCCTTCGCAAACTCGAACAGCACGGCGGCGTCCAGTTCGAACTTGAGCAGCGTAACCGGCGGTTCCGCATTGGGCTCCGGGTTGCCGCACGGAACGACGGCACTCGCGCGATTGAGGATGTCGATCTGCTCGCGGCTCGACTGCAGCACGCGCTCTGCTTGCGCACGGCGATACGGCATGGGTTCGCCGGTGCCGTTTTCCGATACCGCGATGAAGTAAGTTCGCCCTGCTTCGAGATCGATCTCCGTCCTCGGATTAGCCTTGCCGGCGTACAGCGGCGCGTCGCCGGCATAGGCCTCGAGCGAGTACGTGCCCTTGGCGACGCAGAAACGCGTATGGCCGCCGGGCATCAGCGCCGCTTCGAGTTCGCCGTTCACATAGACATGGAGCGTCGGACGCGTGTCGTCCGTCACGCCGTCCTGCGCGATCGGGCCCGTCACGCTGCCCACGTCGTCCGTCAGCGCGCCGATCCGGACCGCCACCGTCGACGTGTCCAGCTTTACCGTCAGCGCATCGCTCATCGCGCTGCGGTTGCCCGCGACGTCCGTCACCTGCGTGGTCAGCACATGCGTGCCGTCCGCCAGCGCCGTCGACGGCGTGTAGCTCCAGTTGCCCGATGCGTCCGCCGTTGCGGTGCCGATCACCGTCGTCGAACCAATCAGCGTGCCGTTGGCGTACACGTTGATGGTCGCGCCCGGCTCGCCGGTTCCGTTGAACGTCGGGCTCGAGTCGTTCGTCGGCTGACCGCTCGTCAGTTGACCCAGTCCCGGCTCGACGTCGTCCACTACCGAACTGATCTGCGGCGCATCCGGCGCCACCGTGTCGATGATGATCGCGATCGAGGTCGCTTCGCTTTCCAGCGTGTCGGGCCCCACCTGCGTGATGGACAGGTTATGGACGCCGTCCGCCAGTTCCGGGGGCGTGAATCGCCAGACCCCTTCGGCGTCGACTGTTGTCGTGCCGAGCACCGTATTGCCGTCGTAGATCGTGACCGTATGGCCCGCCACGCCGCGACCGATGAACTCGGGCGTCGGATCGTCCGTCGAGTCGCCCGACTTAAGGGAGCGCTGCGTCGAGCCGACGTTGTCGATCACCTCGATTTCCGAAACCCGTTCGGCGACAAGCTTGACCGCCGCCGGCTGTGGCGGGTTGTCGTCACCGCCGCTCAGCGCGGCCGCGATGCCACCGATCGCTGCAGCCGCTCCCCCGAGCAGAAAAAGCGGCAACGCGGCAAAGCCGTTGTCGTCGTGTGCATTCTCGAGGTAAGGCGCGCCGGAACCTAGCGGACTACCGCCGAGCGCCGCAGCCACCGTACCGCCGTCGGAAAGCGCGTAGATGCTGCCCGTCGCGTTCGTCGGGGTGTACTCGTAAAGCTGGCCGTCTTCGGCGACGCCGTAGAGTCCCGTTTCATCGGGATGCGTGAAGTACCCTTCGAGCACCAGCGACGGACTCGAATCACCTTCTGCGATGACCTCCAGATCGTCTCCCACCCGACTCACCGTCACGTTCTCTGGCGCCACGGTGCCGTTTTCATCGACGAGCAAGTATTTCGCGCCCGGTTGCACCTTGACCTTCACAGGCGACCGGCCATCAGTGGCGAGGGATGTGGTGGTATTCACACCGTTATCACTCGTCACGAGAGTTATTTTTTTCGCAGACATGGAGATCCCTTCACTATATTTAAAATACAAATCCGACTTTGAGATTATTCTCGATAAATGCAGACGATTCTTAAGTCGGATCGATAATCCGCTTTAGAATCAGACACCTTTCGAACGATTTAGATAACTCTCAAAATCCAGAATGGATAGCGCCGCTAATTTTCCATTCAAAAACCGCCATCTCGATTTAAATGCAGGCGAATATTCACCCTTCTGATTTAAATCACGTCGGATTCCATGCCTTGTATGATTGTGACAACAGGTCAAACGGATGAGATAAACCGCGCGAACAGACAAAAAAAAGCGGCCCGCGTTGAGAACGCGGGCCGCTGCACTTGACCAACCAGATTTCAGAAACGCGGGCGCTCAAGCCCGCCGCGCATTACCCCATTCGCCGCGCGCGCACAGCAGCCGCGAGTTCTTCGAGAACCGGCTCGGTCTGCGTCCAGCCGATGCACGCGTCGGTGATCGACACGCCACGCTTGAGCGGCACCCCCGGCTTCAGGTCCTGACGCCCTTCGTCCAGATGGCTCTCGATCATCACGCCGATGATCCGGCGATCGCCGGCCGCCAGTTGCAACGCGATGTCGTGCCCGACGTCGATCTGCCGCTGATGCTGCTTGCTCGAGTTCGCATGCGAGCAGTCGATCATCACCTGCTGCGGCAATTCCGCCTTCGCGAGCACCGCGCAGCACGCGTCGACGGACGCGCGGTCGTAATTCGGTCCCGCTTTGCCGCCGCGCAGGATCACGTGGGCATCGTCGTTGCCGCGGGTCTCGAAGATGGCCGCCATCCCCATCTTCGTCATGCCCATGAATGCGTGGCTCGCGCGCGCGGCGACGATCGCGTCCGCCGCGACCTGCACGCCGCCATCGGTGCCGTTCTTGAACCCGATCGGGCAGCTGAGGCCCGATGCGAGCTGACGGTGACTCTGACTCTCCGTCGTGCGCGCACCGATCGCGCCCCATGCGACGAGATCCGCAATGTACTGCGGGCTCAGCAGGTCGAGAAATTCAGTGGCGGTCGGCAGGCCGAGTGCGTTGATGTCGAGCAGCAGTTGCCGCGCGGCACGCAGGCCCTCGTTGATGCGGAAGCTGCCGTCGAGCCGCGGGTCGTTGATGTAGCCCTTCCAGCCAACGGTCGTGCGCGGCTTTTCGAAGTACACGCGCATGACGATCAAGAGGTCGTCCTTCAGCGCGTCGGCCGTGCGTCTCAGGCGCCCTGCGTATTCGATCGCCTCGTCGTGATCGTGAATCGAACACGGGCCGACGACGACCACGAGGCGGTCATCGCGCCCTTTCAGCACGTCGGCGATCTGCGCGCGGCTCGTCTCGACGAGCGCCTGCGTGGCCGCCGGCACCGGCAGCTCGTCGAGCAGCAGCGCCGGCGAGATCAGCGGCCGCACCGCGCCGATGCGGGTGTCGTCGATGCGGGTGGTGTCCTGGGTGGCGTCGGCGCTGCCGACTTCCTGATCGTGCTGGGGATTGTCGATACGGCTCAAGGGATTCTCCTGCTTCGCGTCCGGTGCAATAAACACGTGATTATCGCATCCGGCGCGGAGCATCGCCTGCGCCGACGATACAGCGGAAGGTCGGCGCAAAGCGAGGCGGCAGGGCCTGAAAGCGGCTCAGCCCGCCGCGTCGCCAGGCGACGCGATCGGCCGCGTACCCCGCAGCCGTTCCGCGATACGCACGAACGCATACCACTGCTGTGCGATCACGCCGTCGCCGTAGTCGAGCCCCCGCCCGTGCGGGGCCGGCAACTGGTCGCGGATGCCGGTCGGCTCCGGCGCGGGATTCCACGACGCGCTATGAAACATCATGTCCCACCACGGAAACAGCACGCCGAAATTACACCCGTAGCGCGTGCCTTCGTGGCCGTAACCGATCGCATGGTGCCGGCGATGGAACGTCGGGCTCACGAAGATCCGCTCGAGCACGGGCCCGAACGGCAGCCTCGCGTTCACGTGCTGCACGGACTGCAGGAAGTTGCTGACCGCAATCAGCACGACGAACTGCGCGGGCGGCACGCCGATAAACAGCGAAATCGCCGCGAAGAACGCCGCCTGGATCACGACGTCGACGAAATGGTTGCGGTCGTCGCACCACAGCGACATCTGCTGCTGGCTGTGATGAACCGCGTGCAGTTCCCACCAGACGCCGAAGCGGTGCTGCCAGCGGTGATACCAGTAGCCGGCGAAGTCGAGCACGACGAGGTAGATCAGGAACGTCACGACGGGCCGGTCGGTGACGCCCGGCCACAGCGCATCCACTTCGATCTGCGGGACGTTGTGGATCGCCATCAGGCTTTGCCAGTGGTTGAACACCGGTTGCAGCACGAAGAAGAACCCGAGGTTAATAACGCCGAGCTTCGCAATCCACGTGTAGACGACATCCGCGCGCAGCACGCGGCGATCGCGCCACGACTCGGCCGGACGCAGCGCCTCCAGCGGACGCAGCACCGCATACATCGCCACGATCTGCAGCACGCCGACGATCACCCAGTAGAGCGCGTCGTACGTGTCCTCGTCGTAGCCCATCAGCCCGAAGCGATAGAACAGCGGCTGAACCACGTCGATATACAGCAGCGTCTGCAGCGCAGACACGCCATTGTCGAGTTGGGAAATCAGCGTATCGATCATCGGCGGGTTACCTCGTTGCGAACAGCATTGGCTTTAGCAAGCATACACGTAGACTCAGTCCGGATTCGGCGCATACACCGGCGCACGGTTCGCGAAGAAGATGCCGTGCGGCGAGCGCCCGACCGCGATCGTGTCGATCAGCTTACGGGTCGTCAGGTCGATGATGCCGATGTGCTTCGCGAAGCGGAACGTCACCCACAGATAGCGTTTGTCCGCCGAAAGTTCCATGTCGTCCGGGCCGGGACGCAGGCCGGTGATGTCGGCGGTCTTCGTCAGCGTCGTGTAGTCGATGAGGCTGATCGTGCTGTCGACCCGGTTGCTCACCGCCACATGCCGCCCATCGTCGAGATTGCGGAAGTTGTGCGCGCCGCGCCCGGTCTGGATTTTCTTCACGAGCCGGCGTGCGTGCCAGTCGACCACGGCGACGTCGTCCTCGCCGGTCATGCCGACGAGCAGATACTTGTCGCCCGGCGTCATCCACAAGCCGGCGGGCGTGCTGCCGATCTGCAGCTTCCACAGCACCGTCTGCGTCGGCAGGTCGATCGCGGCGACTTCGCCGGTGTCCTGCAGCGTGACGAACACGGTGCGGTTGTCCGACGCGAACGTGATGTGGCTCGGCGTCTTCGCAAGCGGGATCCGCTTCGCCAGGGTCAGATCGTGGCCGTCGTAGTGGTAGATGTCCACCCGGTCGAGCCGCAGCCCCGCCGTCACGAACCACTTGTGATCCGGTGAGAAACCGAGCTGGTACGGGTCCTCGATGTCTTCGAGACGGCGCTGCACCTTGCCGGTGTGCGGATCGACGAACATCAGGTCGTTCGACACCGAATCGGCCACGATCAGCGACTGGCCGTCCGGCGTGATCATCAGGTGGTGAGGCTCCTTGCCGGTGGGCTCGGTCGCGACGACCTGACGGGTGGCCGGATCGATCAGCGTCAGTTGCGCTTCGCCGGAATCGAGCACGATCACCTTGTCGTCGGCGTGGGCGAGCGCGCTGCACGCGAGTCCGCCGGCCAGCAGGGCGGCCGCGACACGGGCTCGGGCGGAGGATGGGGTCAAGCGGATAAACGGGAAGTCAGGCATGTCGTAAGCGAAGAAAAGGCGGTCAGGCGCGGCGCCCCGGTTTGTGCTGTGATAGCGACAACCCAGCAACCAGGCGAGCGCCGCGAGGCGGCATGCCCCGCTTAACGCGTGAGCGCGCGATTTCGATGACGTGCGGCACGCATTTAAGCGCGTTTTGCGCGCATCGACGCAAGCCCCGTGGCGCGCAAGTTGCGACGGTCGCGTTCCGTCCCCATCCCGACGAGACATTCATGGACCATCGGACCCGCGAACAAGACGTCGACACCGGCCTCACCGCCCGCACCAACACGGCGATCCGCGAAGCGCTCGAAGGCCGCCGGCGCGGCGCCGCGCTGCTGCTGCCGTTCGCGGGTCCGGCCGTCGTCGTGTCGGTTGCGTACATGGACCCGGGCAACTTCGCGACCAATATTCAGGCGGGCGCCCGCTACGGCTACGCGCTGCTGTGGGTCGTGCTGCTCGCGAACGCGGTCGCGATGCTGTTCCAGAGCCTGTCCGCGAAGCTCGGCATCGTCACCGGACGCAATCTCGCCGAAGTCTGCCGCGACCGGCTGCCGACGACGCTCGTCTGGGTGATGTGGGTCGTGAGCGAAATCGCCGCGATGGCAACCGATCTTGCGGAATTCCTCGGCGGCGCAATCGGCCTGTCGCTGCTGTTTCACATGCCGCTCCTCGCGGGCATGGCCGTCACCGCGGCCGTCACGTACGGGCTGTTGATGTTCGAGCGCGCGGGCTTCCGGCCGCTCGAACTCGCGATCGGCGCGCTCGTCGGGATCATCGGGCTGTGCTATCTCGTCGAGATGTTCATCGCGCCGATTCACTGGCCCGACGTGTTCCGCCACGTCGTGACGCCGGCGCTGCCGGACCCGCAGGCGGTGACGATCGCGGTCGGGATCATCGGCGCGACGGTGATGCCGCACGCGCTCTTCCTGCACTCTGGGCTCACGCAGGCGCGCGGATCGGCGAACAGCCACGACGAGCGCACGAAGCTGCTGCGCTTTTCGAACGTCGAGGTCGTGATCGCGCTGACGATCGCGGGCCTCGTCAACATGGCGATGGTGATCATGGCCGCCGCCGCGTTCCACAGCGGCAACCCGGATGTCGCCGAGATCGCCACCGCATACCGCACGCTCGTCCCGCTGCTCGGCGCGGCGGCGGCCGGCGTGTTTCTGCTGTCGCTGATCGCGTCGGGCGTATCGAGTTCGGTCGTCGGGACGATGGCCGGGCAGCTGATCATGCAGGGCTTCGTCGGCTTCCAGATTCCGCTGTGGCTGCGCCGCGCGATCACGATGGTGCCGAGCTTCGTCGTCGTGGGCCTCGGCACCGACACGACCCGGGCGCTGATCATGAGCCAGGTCGTGCTGAGCCTCGCGCTGCCGTTTCCGATGGCCGCGCTCGTCTGGTTCACTAGCCGCCGCGATCTGATGGGGCCGCACCGCAACCGGCCGGTCACCGCCGTGCTCGCGACGACCGGGGCGATCGTCGTGTTCGCGCTGAACGTCGTGCTGGTGTTGCAGGAACTGGGCGTGGCAATGCCCGGTCTCGTCTGACGATCGTCCGCGCGCAGTCGCCGGCAGCCGTTTCGTCGGCTCGATTCTGTCTGCCAGACGCGTGCAAAGAGTCGAGAAACCATGCACCATTAGAATCTTTTCCGCACATCTTGTGCTTTCCCGTCGCGCTCCACGAACTCTTCTCGACCAGCCATGACGAATCAGCCCGCTCAAGCCGCTTCCGACCAGCCGCCCCTCGACATGATCATCTTCGGCGGTGCCGGCGATCTGGCCACCCGCAAACTGCTGCCGGCGCTGTATATGGCGCATCTGCACCGGAATCTGCCGCCTGACTCGCGGATTCTCGGCGTCGGCCGCCGCGACTGGAGCCTCGACGAGTACCGCCAGTTCGTCGACGAGCAGTCGCGCCCCTTCATCGAGAACAAGGCTTTCGACAAGGACGCGTGGGCCCGCTTTCTCGATCTGTTCGTGTACGTGCGAATCGACGTGAACGCCGCCGACGACTACAAACGGCTCGCCGAGACCGCCCGTCCGCATGCGGTGCGCGTGTTCTACCTGTCGACGTCGCCGGACCTGTTCACGGCGATCTGCGACAACCTCGCCGCCGCCGACCTCGTCGCGAGCGATTCGCGCGTCGTGCTGGAAAAGCCGCTCGGCCACGATCTCGCGTCCGCGCGGGAAATCAACGAGTCGGTCGGACGGCACTTCGCGGAATCGCAGATCTACCGGATCGACCACTATCTGGGCAAGGAAACGGTGCAGAACCTGATGGTGCTGCGCTTCGGCAACCCGATCTTCGGGCCGCTGTGGCAGGCGCCGTACATCCGCAGCGTGCAGATCACCGTCGCGGAAACAGTTGGCGTCGGCAGCCGCGCGGGCTTCTACGACCACACGGGGGCGCTGCGCGACATGGTGCAGAACCACCTGCTGCAGCTGCTGTGCATCGTCGCGATGGAGCCGCCTGTGTCGCTCGATCCGGACGCTGTGCGCGACGAAAAGCTGAAGGTGCTGCGCTCGCTGCGTCCGATGACGCTCGCCGACATCGCCCGCGACACGGTGCGGGGCCAGTACGCGGCCGGCGCGGTCGACGGCGGCCCGGTGAAGGGCTACCTGGAAGAAGACAACGTGCCGGCGGACAGCCGCGCAGAGACGTTCGTCGCGTTGCGCGCGCTGATCAACAACTGGCGCTGGGCGAACGTGCCGTTCTTCCTGCGCACCGGCAAGCGGCTGCAGAAGCGCCAGTCGGAAATCGTGATCGAGTTCGCGGACCTGCCGTTCTCGATCATTCCGAGCGGCCCGCGCAACTACGGCAACCGGCTCGTGATCCAGCTGCAGCCGGAAGAGTCGATCCAGCTGCAGATGCTCGCGAAGGAACCCGGCAGCGGCATGAACATGGTGCCGGTCAGCCTGAACCTCGATCTGCAGCAGCAGATTCCGGAGCGCCGCGCGGAAGCGTACGAGCGTCTGTTGATCGACGTGATTCGCGGACGGCTCACGCACTTCATGCGTCGCGACGAACTGGAAGCGGCCTGGACCTGGGTCGAACCGATCCTCGAAGGCTGGCAGCAGCTGGGTGACCGGCCGCGGATCTACACGGCGGGAACCTACGGGCCGGCGGCGTCGTCGGCGCTGCTCGCGCGCGAAGGGATGGCCTGGGCGGAAGAAGCCTGAGTGGCGAAGCGGTAGCGGCGTCGCGCGTTACGGCTTCGCGAGATCGAAGCCGGCGAGCGCGACGACGCCGCTCAGTGCGATCATCGGCACCGAATGCCGCCCGAGATAAAGAATGAGCGCCGCCGCCCACAACGCGGCCACGAAAGCGCCGATGCGCCGCATGACAAGACTCCCCTGCTGGTGAAAAACCCCCGGTCGCAAGCGCGTCAGGCGCGGCGAACGAGGCAAACCTCCATTTTATCGACAAACGGTCTGGCGCCTGCGCGGTGCCCGGCTGCAGTCGATGTAAGCCGCCGTTACGAAAGTCCACCGATGGTTTCACCTGTGTTTCACCTGAGCGTCGCGTGCGCTCCTAGACTGCTACTCACGCCACGTTCACCAGTTCGCCATTGAACGCTGCGCGAGCGTCCCCACATGCGGCGGACAGCCGCGACGTCGCGACCTCCATTGACTCGATACAAGCCACAAGAAAACCTGCCATGAAACAACGCACCCTCCAGACCGCCCTGATCGCCGCCGCTTTCGCCTTCGGCGCCTCCGCCTCCGCCCATGCCGCCGGCTGCATGAAGGGCGCAGTCGTCGGCGGCGTCGCCGGTCATTACGCCGGGCATCACGCGGTGGCCGGCGCGCTCGGCGGCTGCATCGTCGGCCACCATCTCGCGAAGAAGCACGCCGAAGAAGCGGCCGCGCAACGCCAGATGGCAGCCGACGGCGCACGTCCGGCGCAGCAGTAACCGCCGCCTGCTGCCCAACACGGCAACACTTCAACGCAAGCTTCCCGAACGCTGGAATCCCCGTGAAAAACAAGACGCGTCATCCCAAGCAACCGTCGATGTCCCCGCTGCTGCGCGCGCTGACGTACACCCGCACCGCGCACGGTCCCGTCACCGACGCGATGCTGCTGCAGGCGTACGCGGCGCTCGACGCCTTCCGTCGCGCGCACGGCTCGCGCGAGCTGTTCGGCACGCTCGCGCGCTATCTGCTGATCGCCGAAGAGCTTGCGCGGCTCGGCCACTACGCCGACACGCTCGCCGACGTCAAACGCGCTCATGCGGCGATGGTCGCGCTCGACGCGAGCGAGCCGGCCAGCGGCGCGTGGCGTGTGGAAGACGGCGAATACGCGCCGCTTTGCACCGCGCTCGCGATCCTCGACGCGCAACTGGCCGACGCGTCGTTGAGCGACATCGCGATGGCCGAGACGCGCATGGTCGAAGGTCTGCTGAAAGCGGACGGCGCGCGCCAGCGCGTCGCCGAAGCCGCGCTGCGCTGACGCGCCAAGCGGCGAAACCCGGGCGACCGCGCGCGCCCGGCGCGCTGACCGCGCCGCAACGTGCTCCGTTATGATGGTCGAAGCCGGCAAGCCGACCGGCATCAGACACGGAGACACGGATGCCAATGCAGATGCGTTGTTTTTGCGTGACCCACCACGGAGCGCCGCTGGAACTCGTCACCCGGCCCGTCCCGCAGCCGAAGGGCACCGAAGTGCTGCTGCGCGTGAAGGCGGCGGGGCTGTGCCACTCGGATCTGCATATCTGGGAGGGCTATTACGACCTCGGCGGCGGCAAGAAGCTGTCGCTCGCCGACCGCGGCATCCGGCTGCCGCTGATACCGAGTCACGAGATCGTCGGCGAGATCGTCGAAGCCGGCCCCGACGCGGGCCTCGTCGACATCGGCGCGACGGCGGCCGTGCATCCGTGGATCGGCTGCGGCGCGTGCGCGGCCTGCGGGCGCGGCGAGGAAAACCTCTGTGCGAAGCCGCAGTCGCTCGGCGTGCTGCGCGACGGCGGCTTCGCCGACTACGTGATCGTTCAGCATCCGCGCTATCTGGTGGATCTCGGCGGCCTCGATCCGGCCCGTGTCGCGCCGCTCGCGTGCGCGGGCGAGACCACCTATAGCGCGCTCCGGAAATTCGGCTCGCGTGTGCATGAAGGGACGGTCGTCGTGATCGGCGCGGGCGGACTCGGGCTGATGGCGATCGAGGTGCTGAAAGCGCTCGGAGGCAAAGGCGCGATCGTCGTCGACATCGACGCCGGCAAGCGCGACGCGGCGCTCGCGGCCGGCGCGCTCGCCGCGATCGATGCGCGTGCACCGGACGCCGCGAAGCAGATCATCGACGCCACCGGCGGCGGCGCGCGCGCGGTGCTCGACCTCGTCGGCGCGACGCCGACCGTCACGCTCGCGCTCGATTCGTGCGCGCGCGGCGGCCACGTGGTGATCGTCGGGCTGATGGGCGGCGACATCACGCTGTCGCTGCCGGTCATTCCGATGAAGCCGCTGAAAATCGAAGGCAGTTATACCGGCACGCTCGACGATCTGCGCGCGCTCGTCGCGCTGACGCGCGAAGGCAAGCTGAAGCCGCCGACCGTGTCGAGCCGTCCGCTCGCGCAGGCGAACGACGCGCTGCAGGCGTTGCTGCACGGCGAGGTCGTCGGGCGGACGGTGCTGCTGCCCTGACCGTTCGACCGATCGCGCAGTCCCGTCGCGCACGCGGAAGCTTGCCGCACGTTCCGCGTGCGAAAGACGCCTACACCGCTGCTGCCGCCTGTGCCTCGTCCTCGCGCACGTACCGCGATAACGGCCGCTTGAGCCCAAGGTTCTCGCGCAGCGTCGTGCCCTCGTATTCGCTGCGGAACAGTCCGCGCCGTCGCAGCTCCGGCAGCACCAGTTCGATGAAATCGTTCAGCGAATCGGGCAGCAACGCCGGCATCACGTTGTAGCCATCCGCGCCGTAGTTGACGAAGCGCTCTTCGAGCGCGTCCGCGATTTGCGCGGGCGTGCCGACGACCTGCCAGTGTCCGCGCGCGCCCGCAATGCGCAGATACAACTCGCGGATCGTCAGGTTCTCGCGCCGCGCCAGGTCGAGGGTCAGCAACTGGCGGCTCTTGCTCGCGTTCGTCTCCGGCAGCTCGGGAATCGGCCCGTCGAGCGGATAGCCGGACAGATCGAAACCGCCCGTCAGCGTGGACACCATCGCAAGCCCGACTGCCGGATCGATCAGCGCCTGCAGCTCCGCGAATTTCTCGCGCGCCTCGCTCTCTGTGCGGCCGACGATCGGCATCACGCCCGGCATGATCTTCAGGTCGTCGGGTTCGCGGCCGTGCTGCGCGAGCCGCCCCTTCACGTCGGCGTAGAACGCGACGGCGTCGGCGGTCGTCTGCTGCGCGGTGAAGATCACTTCCGCCGTGCGCGCCGCGAGCGCCTTGCCGGCCTCCGACGACCCCGCCTGCACGACCACCGGATGCCCCTGCGGCGCGCGTGCGACGTTCAGCGGCCCGCGCACCTTGAAGAATTCGCCGCGATGGTTCAGCACGTGGCGCTTCGCAGGATCGAAGAAGCGTCCGGCCGCCTTGTCGCGCACGAACGCGTCTTCGTCCCAGCTGTCCCACAGGCCGCTGACGACGTCCGCGAATTCGGTCGCGCGCTCGTAGCGCTGCGCGTGCGCGAGGTGTTCGTCGAAATTGAAATTCTTCGCTTCGTGCTCGCTCGACGACGTGACGAGATTCCATCCCGCGCGGCCGCCGCTGATGTGATCGAGCGACGCGAACTTGCGCGCAATGTGATACGGCTCGTTGAACGTGGTGGACGCGGTGCCGACGAGACCGATGTTCTCCGTCACCGCCGCGAGCGCCGACAGCAGCGTGAGCGGCTCGAACTGCGCGACATAGCTGTGCGCGGTGCGGCTCAGGAAATCGACGTTGTCGCCGCGCGTGCCGGAACCGTCCGCGAGAAACACGAGGTCGAACTTCGCGGCCTCGGCCGCCTTCGCGAGCTGCACGTAGTGGCGGAAGTTGCTGCCCGCATCGGCGAGCGCATGCGGATGACGCCACGCGGCGACGTGATGTCCGGTCGGATACAGAAAGGCGCCGAGGCGCAGGTGTCCTGTGCGTTGACTCATGATCGGGCGGTTTCCTTCGATGCCGGCTGGCAGACGTGAACCGGCACATTGTCCCGTGCGCGGCCTCACGCGGCCACGAAGAAATCCGCAGATCGTTATGCAACGCGACGCTAACGCGCGAGCCGGCGTGCCTGCGACGTCACGCAGACAGGCAAGCTCGCGCGCCGTGTCGCTACAGGCTCGGGCTCAGCGTGCCGCGTCGCCCCAGCGGTATTCGACGGTTGCTTCGTCGAGTTGCGCCTTCAGTTCCGGGGCGAGCACGAAGTCGGCCGCGGCAAGCGACGCGTCGAGCTGGTCCGGGCGGCTCGCGCCGAGCAGCACCGACGTGATCGCGGGATTCGCGAGCACCCACGCGATCGACGTCGTGATCAGCGACTGGCCCGCCGCGTCGACGATGCCGCGCAGCTTTTCCACCGTCTCGAATTCGCGGTCGTGCCAGTAGCGATCGCTATACATCGAACCGGCCTTGCCGACGCTCTGCGTGAAGCGTCCTTCGGACGGCCTCGCGTCGCGCCGGTACTTGCCGGTCAGAAGACCGCCCGCGAGCGGGTTGTACGGAATCACCGCGAGTTGTTCTTCGCTCGCGAGCGGCAGCAATTCGCGCTCGATCTGGCGGAACAGCAGGTTGTAGCGCGGCTGCACCGACACGAAGCGAGCGGTGCGCAGCACGTCCGCGCGGCCGAGCGCGCGTGCGAGCCGGTACGCGAGATAGTTCGACACGCCGATATAGCGCGCCTTGCCCGAGCGGACGATCGTGTCGAGCGCTTCGAGCGTCTCGTCGATCGGCGTGTCGCGATCGTCGAAGTGCAACTGGTACAGGTCGACGTAATCGGTGCCGAGACGGCGCAGCGAGTTGTCGATTGCATCGAGCAGGTGCTTGCGCGATGCGCCCTGGTCCCACGCCGACGGACCGACCTTGCCGCACGCCTTCGTCGCGACGATGAAGCGCTCGCGCCGGCCCTTCAGCCAGCGCCCGACGATCTCCTCGGTGCGGCCGGTCACTTCGACGTCGGCGCCGAGCGGATACATGTCTGCCGTGTCGATGAAATTCACGCCGGCGTCGGCGGCCTTGTCGAGAATCTGGCGCGACACGCTCTCTTCGGTCTGCAGGCCGAACGTCATCGTGCCGAGGGTGAGACACGATACGGTGAGACCGGTGTTGCCGAACTTGCGGTATTGCATCGAAGAACTCCTTCGTGTGTTTGTCGTGACGGTCGTCGAAGCATAGCGCTTTACCGCCGCTCCGGCTGGGCGCGCCGCGATCCGCTTACAGCCGCGTAAGTGCGCGGCATGCGCAGCGCGCGAGTGACAGTCGGCCGGCCTGCGAGCCCCGATGCGCCGGCTCTACAATCGCAGATCATTCGTCGCGGAAATCACGATGCCGGGAGTTCACACGTTCATGAAGCCCCTTTGCCTCGCAGCGGCCCTCGCGTTGTCGGTCGCCGGCTGCGCGTCGACCCCGCCTGCGAACGATCAGGCCGCCCGCCCGGCGCCGGACGACACGCACACCTACATCCTGCACACGCCCACCGCGACGACGGCAGGCAACGCGTCGTCGCGGCCGCCGAGGCTCACCGTCGGCACGAGCTACCCGGACACGCAACTGATCCTGCCGTGGTTCCTCAACGACATCATCGATTTCGTGAACTACCGCTAGCGGTCGACTGATACTTTTTCCGACCTGATGACGGCGGAAAAATATATTGGACGTCTCACCGGCTGTCTTGCATCATTCGGCGATCCCGACGTCCGCCGCGCGAGATGTTCGGGCACATCACGCCAAAATCCGACCCCATACATAGGAACACGATGCCTGAATATCGTTCGCGAACTTCGACGCATGGCCGCAACATGGCCGGCGCCCGCGCGCTGTGGCGCGCCACCGGCATGAAAGACGGCGACTTCGGCAAGCCGATCATCGCGGTGGTGAACTCGTTCACCCAGTTCGTGCCGGGCCACGTCCATCTGCGCGATCTCGGCGCGATCGTCGCGAAAGAGATCGAAGCGGCCGGCGGCGTCGCGAAGGAATTCAACACGATCGCGGTCGACGACGGCATCGCGATGGGTCACGGCGGCATGCTGTATTCGCTGCCGTCGCGCGAACTGATCGCCGACTCGGTCGAATACATGGTCAACGCGCACTGTGCCGACGCGATGGTCTGCATCTCCAATTGCGACAAGATCACCCCGGGCATGCTGATGGCCGCGATGCGCCTGAACATCCCGGTCGTGTTCGTGTCCGGCGGCCCGATGGAAGCCGGCAAGGTCAAGTCGCCGACGGACGGCCAGGTGATCGCGAAGATCGACCTGATCGACGCGATGATCAAGGCCGCGGACTCGAAGGTCACCGACGCCGAAGTCGCGGAAATCGAGCGCAGCGCGTGCCCGACTTGCGGCTCGTGCTCGGGCATGTTCACCGCGAACTCGATGAACTGCCTGACCGAGGCGATCGGCCTCGCGCTGCCCGGCAACGGCACGATCGTCGCGACGCACGCGTGGCGCCGCGGCCTGTTCGAACAGGCCGGCAGCCTGATCGTCGACCTGTGCCGCCGCTACTATCTGGAAGAGGACGCATCGGTCCTGCCGCGCAACATCGCGACGAAGAAGGCGTTCGAGAACGCGATGACGCTCGACGTCGCGATGGGCGGCTCGACCAACACCGTGCTGCACCTGCTGGCCGCCGCGCAGGAAGCGGGCGTCGATTTCACGATGTCCGACATCGACCGCATCTCGCGCAACGTGCCGTGCCTGTGCAAGGCCGCGCCCGCGACCGACAAGTACCACATCGAAGACGTGCACCGCGCCGGCGGCATTCTCGGCATTCTCGGCGAGCTGGCCCGCGCGGAACTGCTCGACCTGTCGTGCGGCAACGTGCATAGCGGCACGCTCGGCAACGCGATCGCGAAGTGGGACATCGCGGGCGGCGCCGGCGACGAAGCGAAGAAGTTCTTCAGCGCGGCGCCCGGCGGCATTCCGACGACCGTCGCGTTCAGCCAGGAAGCGACGTTCACGTCGCTCGACACGAACCGCGAAACCGGCTGTATCCGCGACAAGCAGCACGCTTACACGAAGGACGGCGGCCTCGCGGTGCTGTACGGCAACCTCGCGGAGAAAGGCTGCATCGTGAAGACCGCGGGCGTCGACGAATCGCAGTGGGTGTTCTCGGGCCGCGCGCGCGTGTTCGAAAGCCAGGAAGACGCGGTCGATGCGATTCTCGGCGACAAGATCGTCGCGGGCGACGTCGTCGTGATCCGCTACGAAGGTCCGAAGGGCGGCCCCGGCATGCAGGAGATGCTGTACCCGACGTCGTATCTGAAGTCGAAGGGCCTCGGCAAGTCGTGCGCGCTGTTCACCGACGGCCGCTTCTCGGGCGGCTCGTCGGGTCTCGTGATCGGCCATGCGTCGCCCGAGGCGGCGGAAGGCGGCACGATCGGCCTCGTCGAGGAAGGCGACGTGATCGAGATCCACATCCCGACGCGCAAGATGCACCTCGCGGTGTCCGACGACGAACTGGCCCGCCGTCGCGCGGCGATGGAAGCGCGCGGCCACGACGCGTGGACGCCGGTCAAGCGCGAACGCGTCGTGTCGCAGGCGCTGCAGGCGTATGCCGCGCTCGCGACGTCGGCCGATCGCGGCGCGGTGCGCGACCTGTCGCAATTGAAGCGCAAGTGACACGCCGATAACGCGTGACAGCGCCCGGCCGGCGGCGTCGGCCGGGCTCGCAGCAACACAAGAACAAGGAATAGCGATGAGTTGGGCCGAGTTCCGCCAGGCCTGCCTGGTCAGATTCTGGACGCCGCTGCCCGCCGTGATCGCGGCGGGCGTCCTTTCGGCGCTGTATTTCGGGCTCACGGGGACGTTCTGGGCCGTGACGGGCGAGTTCACGCGCTGGGGCGGCGAACTGCTGCAAGTGTTCGGCCTGCATCCCGAAACGTGGGGCTACTTCAGGATCATCGGACTCGAAGGCACGCCGTTGACGCGTGTCGACGGCGTAATGGTGCTCGGCATGTTCGCGGGCAGTCTCGCGTCGGCGCTCTGGGCGAGCAACGTGAAGCTGCGTCTGCCGCGACGCAAGCGCCGCATCGTGCAGGCGCTCGTCGGCGGCGCGATCGCCGGATTCGGCGCCCGTCTCGCGATGGGCTGCAACCTTGCCGCGTTCTTCACCGGCATCCCGCAGTTCTCGCTGCACGCCTGGTTCTTCGCCCTGTCGACGCTCGTCGGCTCTTACTTCGGCACGCGCGTCGCCCTGCTGCCGGCGCTGCGCGCCGACGTCAAGCTCGTGCGCGCGCCGGCGAGCGGTGCGTCTGCCGCCCTTCGCGCCGCGCCGGCGCACTGGCAGTTCCGCGTAGGCGTGCTCGTCTTTTGCGTGGCGGTGGCGGCGGCGCTCGGTCTCGCATCGAGCGCGATGAAGCTCGGGCTCGCCGCGCTGTTCGGCCTTGCGTTCGGCATCCTGATCGAACGCGCGCAGATCTGCTTCACGTCCGCGTTCCGCGACATGTGGATCACCGGCCGTACCACGATGGCGCGAGCGATCGTGCTCGGGATGGCGGCGAGCGCGATCGGTATCTTCAGCTACGTCCAGCTCGGCGTCGCGCCGAAGATCCTGTGGGCGGGACCGAATGCGATCATCGGCGGCGTGCTGTTCGGTTTCGGCATCGTCGTGGCCGGCGGCTGCGAAACGGGCTGGATGTATCGCTCGATGGAAGGACAGGTGCACTACTGGTTCGTCGGCATCGGCAACATCGCCGGCGCGACGGTGCTGGCCGCGCTGTGGGATCGCATCGGACCGCCGCTCGCGACCTCGTGGCCGAAGGTCAACCTGCTCGAGACGTTCGGGCCGCTCGGCGGGCTCGCGCTGACCTATGCGGGCCTCGCGCTCGGGTTCGCGCTGTTGCTGTGGTGGGAAAAGGCGTTCGTCGCGCGCCGCTCGCGCGCACCAGCGTACGCCGAATCGAAAGAGGCATTGCGATGACCGACGCACACAAGCAACCCGATTTCCTGCTGGATATGAGCGGCGAGCCGTGCCCGTACCCGGTCGTCGCGATGCTCGAAGCGATGCAGGCGCTCGAAGGCGGCCAGGTGCTCGAAGTGCTCGCCGACTGCCCGCAGTCGATCAACAGCATTCCGGGCGATGCGCAACGGGCCGGCTATCGCGTGCTGAAGGTCGAGCAGCAAGGGCCGTCGATCCGTTACTGGATCGAGCGCTGAAACGGCGCTAACGTGGCGGCGGCGCGTCGCTGATCCTGAGTTCCATGAACCCGGTGTCCGCATCGGGTTCGCGCGAGAAGCGATGCGCCGGCAGCACCGCCAGCAACAACTCGGCTGTCGTGCGCACGATGCATCCGTGCGCGACGTGACCACCGCACACGCGCCCTTGCGCATCCGCGACGGACATGTGCAGATGCGCGCCGTCCGGCGACACCGAACCGGCCAACGTCAGGATTTCCAGATCCCCGCGCAATTCGCTCGGCGCATCGATACCCGCGAATCGCAGTTGCGCGACGCCGAGACTGCCGATCCCCTGGATCACGAACGCCGCCTCCCATCCGCGCTCGCGCAGCACGTGTTCGACCGAAGCGCGCAGATCGTCGCCTGGAGCAAGACGTAGCGGATGAGCGTGCATCACGGGCGGCCTCTCACGAGCGAGCGACGAGCGTCGCGAGTCAATCCCAGATGTTCCGGAACGCCACCGCGACGATCACCGGCACGCACAACACCAGCGGAATCGCGAAGTACGGCACCTCGAGATCGACCTTCCAGCTGTAGATGATCCAGCCGACGCCGATGCCGAGCGTCAGGATGCCGACCAGCGCGGTGAGCAGGTTCAGCACCCAGGTCGGCGGGCGCTTGCGCTTCTTGTCGGGTGGCGTATTCATGGCAGTCACGCAAAGGGCTGAGATGCCGGACATTTTACTCCGGCACCGCATCGACCCCGCGTGTCACTCCGGTTGCAGACGGTGCATCAACGGCTTGAGCGCCGGATACAGATCCGCGTACACGGCGAAGCGTTTCGCGTACAACGCGCGGCGCGACGCATCCGGCCTCGCGCGCTCGATCAGCGTGACCCAGCCGCGCTGCGCGTCCTCGCGCGTGACGAGCCCGGCGCCGAGCGCGGCCAGCAACGCGGCGCCCATCGCGGCCTCGACGTCTTCCTGGATCGTGTAGACCGGATAGCCGGTCACGTCCGCGATGATCTGCATCCACAGGTCCGAATGCGCGGCGCCGCCGACGACGATCAACCGCTCGTCGAGCCGTTCGGCCCCCTTCCTGCCCGCGTCGATGTTGTGCTGCAGCGCGAACGCGACGCCTTCGAGCACCGCGCGATAAAGATGCGCGCGCGTATCGAACAGATTCAGGCCGACGAACGCGCCGCTCGCCTTCGCATCCCACACGGGGCTGCGCTCGCCCATCAGATACGGCAGGAACATCACGCCGTCCGAGCCGGCCGGCACCCGCGCTGCTGCGTCTTCGAGCAGACGGTGCGCGTCGTGGTGCGAGGCGGCCTTCGCCGCTTCGACTTCCGCGTGGCAGAACTGGTCGCGAAACCACGCGACCGATGCACCCGCCGTGCTCGCGCCGCCGAACACGTACAGGTCGTGGCGGCCGTTGAACACGTGCGGCATCGCAACCAGGCCGTGACTCGCGTCGACGCGCTGGTTCACATAGCCCCAGCACATGCTGGTGCCGATCATCGCGACGTGCTGGCCGGTCTGCGTGACGCCGGCCGCGAACGTCGCGACCGCCGCGTCGATGCCGCCCGCCACCACCGCCGTACCGGCGTCGAGCCCGAGTTGCGCGGCGGCGTGCGTCGTCAGCGTGCCGACGACGTCGGTCGAATCGACGAGCCGTGACGGCATTTTCGAGCGCTCGATGCCGAGCGCGTCGAGCATTTCGTCGGACCAGTCGCGCCGCGCGATGTCGTACACGCCGCCGATATTGCCGGCCGAGCAGTGATCGACCGCGATCTCGCCGGTGAGCCGGTAGATCACATACGCATTCGGCGGCAGCAGGTAGCGCGTGGCCGCCCACACCTTCGGCTGATGCTCGCGCAGCCACAGCATCTTCGTGTAGCCGTAATAGCTGTCGACGCCGTTGCCGGTGATCGTCGCGAGCCGCGCCATGTCGACGTGCGAGCGCACCCAGTCCACCTCGGCGGTCGCGCGGCGATCCATCCAGATCAGACACGGATAGAGCGGCTCGATCGCGTCGTCGACCGGGATCCCGGACCCGCCGTACAGGCTGCTGATGCAGACGGCCTTGATGGACGCGGTGTCGATGTGCTGCGCTTTCGCGCGCGCGACGACCTCGGCGATGCACACGCTGACCGCATCGAACCACACGGACGGCCACTGCTCGGCCCACAACGGACGCGGCGTGTCGGGCTGATACCCCGACGCATGCTGCGCGACGATCGCGCCATGCCGATCCACCAGCAGCGCCTTCGTGCTCTGGGTGCCGATATCCACGCCGATCACGTATTCCATGTCGTCTCCGTCGATTTGATGTCTGGAGTCCGTCGATCATCGAACCGCGCCGATGCGCTGCAAGACGCGGCGGACCGGCGTTGCATCGCGACATCGTACCCCGCGTGCGGCGCGGGTCACAAGGGGCTGAAAAGCGGCCGAAGAGCGGCCGGAAACGACCCAAAAGCGGCACCTCCAGCGCCTTTTCCAGTGCATATGCACGCATACCGCGCGGCTGCGGCGGCGTCAGCAAGGCGCGCGCGTCGATGGCAAAATGTCCGGTCTGCCGTTCCCCTCCACCTTCCATCGCAGAAGAGGACCGCATCACCATGAGTTCGAGCGCGAAGCCCTACCCGGATACCCAGATTTACGTCGACGGCGCGTGGCGCGCCGGCGCGAAGACCATCGCCGTCATCGACCCGGCCACCGAGGCCGAGATCGGCCGCCTCTCGCTCGCAAGCGAGCGCGACCTGTCCGACGCCGCCGACGCTGCCGCGCGTGCGTTCCGCGAATGGCGCAAGGTGCCGGCGTTCGAGCGCAGCAAGCTGATGCGCCGCGCGGCGGACCTGCTGCGCGGGCGCGCGGAGGAAGTCGCGACGATCATGACGCGCGAACAGGGCAAGCCACTCTTCGAATCGCGCATCGAAACGCTGAACGGCGCGGACACGATCGACTGGTTCGCCGAAGAAGCGCGCCGCACGTATGGCCGCGTGATTCCGTCCCGCTCGGACGCGGTGCGCAACGTCGTGCTGCGCGAGCCGGTGGGTCCGGTCGCCGCGTTCACGCCGTGGAATTTCCCGCTGAATCAGGCGGTGCGCAAGGTGTCGGCCGCGCTCGCGTCGGGCTGCACCGTCGTGCTGAAGGGACCGGAAGAAACGCCCGCGAGCTGCGCGGCGCTCGTGCAGGCGTTCGTCGACGCGGGGTTGCCGGCCGGCGTGCTGAACCTCGTGTTCGGCGTGCCCGCCGAGGTGTCGTCGTATCTGATCGCGCATCCGGCGATCCGCAAGATCTCGTTCACCGGCTCGACGCCGGTCGGCAAGCTGCTCGCGGCGAAGGCCGGCGAGCACATGAAGCGCGTGACGATGGAACTCGGCGGCCACGCGCCGGCGCTCGTGTTCGCCGACGCGGACGTGCCGCGCGCAGCGAAGCTGCTCGCCGGCGCGAAGTTCCGCAACGCGGGCCAGGTGTGCATCTCGCCGACGCGCTTTATGGTCGAAGACGCGGCCTATGACGAGTTCGTCGAGCACTTCGTCGCGGCGGCGCGCGCGATCAAGGTCGGCAACGGTCTCGAAGAAGGCGTGCAGATGGGCCCGCTCGCGAACGACCGCCGTCTCGCCGCGATGGAGCGCATCGTCGCCGACGCGCGCGAGCACGGCGCGAACGTGCGCACGGGCGGCGAGCGCGTCGGCCGCGAAGGCTACTTCTTCGCGCCGACGGTGCTGACCGACGTGCCGCTGTCCGCCGGCATCATGAATTCGGAGCCGTTCGGCCCGGTCGCGCCGGTGTCGCGTTTCTCGCGCTACGAAGACGCGATCGCGGAAGCGAACCGTCTGCCGTACGGTCTCGCGTCGTATGCGTACACGCGTTCGACGGCGACGTCGGCCGCGCTGTCCGACGACATCGAAACCGGCATGGTATCGATCAATCACCACGGCCTCGGCCTCGCGGAAACGCCGTTCGGCGGCGTGAAAGATTCGGGCTACGGCTCGGAAGGCGGCAGCGAAGCGATGGAAGCGTATCTCGTGACGAAGCTCGTGACCGAGCATCGCTGATCCCGACGATGCCGCGCGGCCCGGTCCGGCACGAACGCCGCGCCGGGCCGCGTAATGAAACGCTGAACGCCCCGCCCCGCCCCGCTGCCGCAATCGCACCCGCACCGTAACCCGAAGATTCAGGTAACGTAGCGCTTCCGCTCACTCGCGCCGGACTTCGACGATGACCCGCTCCCGCCAACTCCATCTCGGCGCGTTCATGCGGCCGGTCAGCCTGCATACCGGCGCGTGGCGCTTTCCCGGCGCGTATCCGGACGCGAACTTCAACTTCACGCATCTGAAGCGCTTCGTGCAGACGCTCGAAAGCGCGTGCTTCGACGCGTTCTTCATGGCCGATCACCTCGCGGTGCTGAACATGCCGGTGAATGCGCTCAAGCGCAGTCACACCGCGACGTCGTTCGAGCCGTTCACGCTGCTTTCCGCGCTCGCCGCGGTGACGGAGCGCATCGGCCTCGTCGCCACGGCGTCGACGACGTTCGACGAGCCGTATCACATCGCGCGGCGCTTCGCATCGCTCGATCACCTGAGCAACGGACGCGCCGGGTGGAATCTCGTGACCACGTCCAACCCCGACGCAGCCCGCAACTTCGGGCGCGAAGAGCACATGGAGCACGATGAGCGCTATCGGCGCGCACGCGAGTTCTATGACGTCGTCACCGGGCTGTGGGACAGCTGGGCCGACGACGCGTTCGTGCGCGACGTCGAAAGCGGGCTGTTCTTCGATCCCGCGAAACTGCACGTGCTCGATCACCAGGGCGAGTACCTGTCGGTGCGCGGCCCGCTGAACATCGCGCGGCCCGTGCAGGGCTGGCCGGTCGTCGTGCAGGCGGGGTCGTCGGAGGCGGGCAAGCAGGTGGCCGCCGAAACCGCCGATGCGGTGTTCACCGCGCCGCCGACGCTCGCGGCCGGCAAGCGTTTTTATGCGGACGTGAAGAGCCGCCTCGACCGGCTCGGCCGTTCGCGCGACCATCTGAAGATCCTGCCGGGCGCCTTCGTCGTGGTCGGCGACACGCACGACGAGGCCCTCGAAAAACGCGCGCTGCTCGACACGTTCGTTCACTACGACAGCGGCATCGCTTCGCTGTCGATCGCGCTCGGCCATGACGTGTCGTCGTTCGATCCCGACGGCCCGCTGCCCGAGATTCCGGAAACGAACGCGAGCCAAAGCGCGCGACAGCGCGTGCTCGACTGGGCGCACGCGGAGCAATTGACGATCCGCCAGCTCGCGCAACGCATCGGCGGATATTCGGGATTGCAGATGGTGGGCACGCCCGTCGAGATCGCGGACGAGATGGAGCAATGGCTCGTCGAAGAAGGCAGCGACGGGTTCAACGTGATGTTCCCTTACCTCCCGGCCGGCCTCGACGACTTCGTGCAGAAGGTCGTGCCCGAACTGCAGCGACGCGGCATTTTCCGCCGCGCGTACGAAGGCACGACGCTGCGCGACCATCTCGGGCTGCCGCGGCCCGGCAACCGGTTTTTCGGCGCTCCGGCGATCCGCTGACCGCCCGGTACGCGACGCGCGAAAAAAAAGGAATAAATCCGCCCGACCGGATGTTTTCGACAGTATCGGCCGCTTTTCAGCGCCTACTGGAGCGAACATGCACGACCCATCCCGACCGTCGATCTGCGTACCGTGCCGGCTTGCCGCGATCGCGGCGGTAGTCGGCTGCGCGGCCGCCGCGTTCGCGTGGACCGCCGGCTGGCTCACGCCGAAACGGCTGAACGCGCCGCACGTGATCGACACGTTCGAAACCAATTACGGCATCCATCCCGGCTTCCGGCGCAACCACGCGAAGGGCCTCTGCGTCGAAGGCTGGTTCGACAGCAACGGCAACGGCGAACGCGTGTCGCGCGCCGCCGTGTTCGCGCCGCAGCAGCGCACGCCGGTGATCGGCCGCTTCGCGATTCCGGGCAGCAATCCGTCCGCGCCCGATGCGAGCGTGCCGGTGCGCAGCCTCGCGTTGCTGTTTCAGTTGCAGGACGGCGAGCAATGGCGGACCGGCATGAACTCCGCGCCGCTATTCCCGGTCAGCACGCCGCGCGAGTTCTATGAGCAGCTCGTCGCGTCGAAGCCCGACCCCGCCACCGGCAAGCCCGATCCCGCGACGCTCGATGCGTTCAATCGCGCGCATCCGAATACGCAGCCGTTCCGGCAGTGGATAGCCGCGCACCCGCCGTCGACGAGCTTCGCGAACAGCAGCTTCTATAGCGTGAACGCGTTCGTCGCGACGGATGCCGCCGGCGCCGCGCATGCGGTGCGCTGGGAAGTCGTGCCGGACGCGCCGTACGAACCCGCGACCGCCGCGCAAAAGGCGCAGCCCGATTTCCTGTCGCGCGACCTCGATACGCGGCTCGCAGCGGGACCGCTGCACTGGCATCTGGTGCTGACCGTCGCCGCACCGGGCGATCCGACCGACGATGCCACCCGCCAATGGCCGGACACGCGTGAGCGAATCGACGCCGGCACGCTGGTGTTGCAGAACGCGACGCCGCAGCGCGTCGGCCAGTGCCGCGACGTGAACTACGACCCGACCGTGCTGCCCAACGGCCTCGCGCCGTCCGACGATCCGCTGCTCGCCGCGCGCTCGGCGGCGTACGCGGTGTCGTTCAACCGGCGCACGCACGAAGAAGCGTTCGCTCAACCTCGCACGGACACCCACCGATGAACCGCGACTCCCTCCACTTCAACGCGGCCGCCCGGCTCCTGCACTGGCTGATGGCCGTGCTGATCCTGACGATGCTGTTCGTCGGCGTCGGGATGGTATCGACCGTGTCGCGGCTTCACGATGCGCTGCTCGCGCTGCATCGTCCGCTCGGCGTCACGCTCCTTGTGCTCGTCGTGATCCGCGCGGCGATCCGCGTGACGCACCGCACGCCGCCGCTGCCCGCGGACATGCCGCCGTTGCAGCGCGTAGCCGCGAAGGCGTCGCACTACGCGCTGTACGCGATGATGCTCGCGATGCCGCTGATCGGCTGGTCGATGCTGTCCGCCGGCGGCTATCCGGTCGTGCTCGCGCGAGGCGTGCAGCTGCCGCCGATCGCGCCGCACAACGTGACGCTCTACGCGGTGTTGCGCAGCGCGCATACGTGGGTCGCGTTTGCGCTTTACGCGACGGTCCTGCTGCATGTCGCCGCCGCGCTGTTCCATGCGTGGATACGGCGCGACGGCGTGTTCGCAAGCATGGCGCGCGGTCAGCGGCGCGCGTGAGCGCGGTCGGTGGCGCGGTGCCGGCGCTATGTAGGCACAACGACGGAGAGGACAAAAGACGCGCGTCGAATCAGTCCTGCGACGGACTTTGCCAGCCGAGCCCGAGGCTCTTTTGCAGCGACACGAAGTCCGTCAGCAACTCGGCCTGGCCGGCCACGACGTCCTGCTGCGCGGAAAACTCCGCACGCTGCGTGTCGAGCAGATCGACGAGACTCGACGCGCCCGCGCGATAACGCTGACGCATCAGCACGGCCGAGCGCCCGGCCGACGTCTCGACCTTCTGCAACGTCACCAGATGCTCGCGCTGATACCCGTAGCGCGACAGCGCGCCGTTCGCGTCCTGCAGCGCGGCGAGCACCGCCTTCGTGTAACGCGCTTCGGCCTCGTCGCGCGATGCCTCGGCGCCGTGCACCGCGCCGAGCGTGCGCCCGAAATCGAACAGATTCCATTGCAGATACGGCACGCCGATCCAGCTGAAGTTGGTCTTGCGAAACAGATGCCCCGGGTCGCCGGCCGTGAAGCCGAGATCGCCGAGCAGCGTGACCTTCGGCAGAAAGTCGGCGACGTGCTCGCCGATCTGCGCGTTGCTCGACGCCAGCCGCCGCTCGGCCGCGCGGATGTCCGGACGCTGCGCGAGCAGCGTCGCCGGGTCGCCGACCGGCACCGTCGCGGGCAGCGACGGCAACGGCTGCGGCGTGGACAACTGCGCGTCGAGCGCGCCCGGCGGCTTGCCGGTCAGCACCGCGAGCTGGTCGAGCGACGCGGCCACCTGCGCCTCGAGCGGCGAGAACGTCGAGCGCGTGTTCTCGACCTGGGTCGTCAGCCGTTCGACGTCGACCTCGGCCGCCGTGCCGCCCGCGCGGCGCTGCTGCGTGAGTTCGAGCATCTGCTGCTGCAGGTCCGCGGACTGGCGCGCGAGCGCGAGCCGCTGCTGCTCGTCGCGCAACGCGATGTACGCCTGTGCGACCTCGGCGGTCAGCGAGACCTGGGCATCCGAAAGGTCTGCGTCGACCGCTTCGGCTTCGGCGCTCGCCGCCTCGACCGCGCGACGCGTGCCGCCGAACAGATCGATTTCCCACGACGCGTCGAAGCCGGCCGTGTAAAGCTGCACCGGCCCGCCCCCGGACGACGGCGCCTGCCCGCTCCCGTTCGCGCCGGACAGCGCGCTCAAATCCGGCTGGCGAAAGCGCACGGCGGCGGAGTACGCGGACACCTTCGGCAACTGGTTGGCCCGCTGCTGCTGCAACTGCGAACGCGCTTCGCGCAGCCGCGCCTGCGCCGCGCGCAGATCCGGGTTATGCGCGAGCGCCGCGTCGATCAGCGCGTTCAGTTGCGGGTCGTTCAGCGCGAGCCACCACTGGGCCGGCGCATGCGTCGACACGATGCCGGCCGCCGGCGCGCGCACGAACGACGCGGCATGGGCGGCCTCGGGCGCAACGGACGGCGCACCGCGGTAATCGGGGCCGACCGTGCAGGCCGCGAGCGCACACGCAGCGGCAAGCGCGCCGGCGCTCAGCCCGGCACGCGGGCCGATGCGAAGAGAAAAGGAACGAGGAGCGATCATCATCGAGCGGTCAAGGGGCATCAGTGGCCGGCGGACGGTGTCCGCGGCGTCGGCTTTTTCAGCAGCATCGCGAGCGGAACGCACGCGGCGAGCGCGATGCCCAGCAGCCAGAACGTTTCGGAATACGTCATCACGATCGCCTGCTGGTGAATCTGCGACGCGATCTGCGCGAGCGAACGCATCTGCGAATACGCGGCGTCGCCGGTCTGCGCGATCCAGTTCGCCGCGCCGGCCGCGACGCGGTCCTGACCGATCAGCGAATTCGCGGACAGCGACTCGCGCAGCGTCGCGTCGTGGAACGTCGTGCGCCGGTCGATCACCGTGCCGATGACCGCGAGCCCGACCGAGCCGCCGAGATTGCGCGCCATGTTGTAGAGCCCGGCCGCGTCGGCGGAGTCCGCGCGCGACACGGCCGCCATCGACGCCTGGTTCAGCGGCATCATCGCGAGCACCTGCGCGGCGCCGCGAATCACTTGCGACCACGTGAAGTCGTGGCCGACGCTCTGCGCGGTCAGGCTGATGTCGAGCATGCAGCTCAGCGTGAACATCAGCAGCCCGGTCACGACCAGCACGCGAAAATCGACCTTGCCGAGCAGGCGCGGCAGGACCGGCATCATCAGGAACGCGGGCAGCCCGGACAGCAACATGATCGCGCCCGACTGCTCCGCGTTGTAGCCGGCGACGATCGCGAGGAACTGCGGCAGCAGATACGACACGCCGTAAAACGCCGCGCCGATCACGAACACGATGACGATCACGCTCGCATAGCTCGGGTTGCGCATCAGCGAAAGCCGCATGATCGGCTTTTTCGCGGTCAGCTGCGAAATGGCGATCAGCGCCATGCCGGCTAGCGTCACCCACGTCAGCACGACGATCAGGCTCGACTCGAACCATTGTTCGCGCTGCCCTTCTTCGAGCACGACGGTGAGCGAACTCAGGCCGATCGCGAGGCCCGCGATGCCGACCCAGTCCGCGTGCAGGAACTCGCGCCACTGCGGCCGGTCCGGCTTCAGCCCGACGACGAGCAGCGTGATCAGCGCGATGCACACCGGCAGGTTGATGAAAAAGCACCACGTCCAGCTGATGTTCTCCGCGAGCCAGCCGCCGAGCACCGGGCCGAGCAGCGGCCCGAGCAGCACGATCAGACCGAACACGGTCATGCCGACCGGCAGCTGCGACACGGGAAGCCGCGTGCGGATGATCGTCTGCGCGGTCGGGATCATCGCGCCGCCGGTAAAGCCCTGGCCGATGCGGCCGGCGATCATCACCGGCAGCGAGTGCGACCAGCCGCACATCATCGAGAAGGCAATGAACAGCGCCGAATTCGCGAGCAGGAAATTGCGCAGTCCGAATACCCGCGTGAGCCACGCGGCGAGCGGGATCATCACGATCTCGGACATCAGGTAGCCGGTCGAGATCCACGTGCCCTCGGTGCCGGTCGCGCCGATCTCGCCCTGGATCTGCGGCAGCGCGGAGTTCGTGATCGAGATGTCGAGCAGCGCCATCAATGCGCCGAGCGAGCCCGCCGCAACGGCGATCCAGTCCGCCGCGCTCGCGCGTTCCGCATGCGCTTCGTTCGGCGAGCCGGCCGGCTTCGCGCTGGCCGCGTCAGCCACGGTGATTCTCGGCGGCGATGCGCGCGTCCTGCGCACGCGCGGAACGCGTATCGACGTCGGCCGTCACCGACATGCCCGGCAGCAACACCGAACGCGTCTCGGGACCGGTATCGATGCGAATGCGCACCGGCACGCGCTGCACGATCTTCGTGAAGTTGCCGGTCGCGTTTTCCGGCGGCAGCAGCGCGAACTGCGAGCCGGTGCCCGGCGAGAAGCTGTCGACGACGCCGTGCAGCACGTGGCCCGGCAACGCGTCCACATGCAGTTCGACCGGCTGGCCGATGCGCATCCGGCCAATCTGCGTCTCCTTGAAATTCGCTTCGAGATACGTGCTTTGCACGGGCACGACCGTCATCATCCGCGTGCCGGGCTGCACGTACTGGCCGACGCGCACCGAACGGTCGCCGATACGGCCCGCGAGCGCGCTCTTCACGACCGTGTTGTCGAGATCGAGCTGCGCCTGCGCGGCATTCGCGCGTGCCGCTTCGAGCTGCGCATTGGCCTGCGCGAGCTGCGCCTGCAGCGCCGCGATCTGCGTGCGCGCGGCCTCGACCGACGCGGCGTTCGCGGCCAGCGTCGCCGCGGCCTGGTCGCGCGTGCTCGTGAGTTCCGCGAGCCGCTCGGTCGTCTCCGCGCCGGTGGCCGCGAGCGGCGCATAGCGCGCGACTTCGTCGTTCGCATGGCGCAGGTTCACGCGCGCGACCTGCTGCTGCGCCTCGGTTTGCGCGATGTTCGCGCGCTGCTGGTCGATCTGCGCGTTCGCGTGCTGAATGTCGGCGCGGCGCGCATCGACGGTGGCGAGCGCCTGATCGAGCGCGACCTGGTACTGGCGCGTGTCGAGCTTCACGAGCGCGTCGCCGACCTTCACCGTCTGGTTGTCCGCGACGTACACGTCCGTCACATAGCCGCTGACCTTCGGCGCGATCGTCACGCTGTCGGCCTGCAGATACGCGTCGTCGGTCGATTCGATGAAGCGCCCGACGGTCCACCAGCGCGCGAACCACACGGCCGCGACGATCAGCGCGACGATGCCGATTGCGATCAGGACGTTGCGCCTCGTGGAGCGCCGCGCGCCCGTTTCGGTGTTGCCCGGCTCGCGAGGTACATCGCGGGGAGGCGCGCCAGCGGTTGTAGACATGGTGGTTTTCCGGTTCAATTTATTCCAGCCGGAAGAATTATTCCATCCGGAAAAATTCTGTCAAGTGCTATATTTCTGCGTTCAACGTGAAAGAGAGATGCAAGCAAGATGAACGCGACCCGGCGGCTTCGCCATTCCCCCGAAGGCGGTTATGCACGCGGCGACGAAACGCGGCGCAGGATCATCGACGCGGCGATCGCACTGTTCGGGCAGCACGGCTTCGACGGCGCGTCCACGCGCGACATCGCCGCGCGCGCGGGCGTCAACGCGCCGGCGCTGCAGTATTACTTCGAGAACAAGGAAGGGCTGTATCGCGCGTGCGCAGAGACGTTCGCCGAGGAGTCGTGGCAAGCGCTCGAACCGGCCGTCACGCTGGCGCGCGATGCGCTTTTGCGCGACGCCGGCACGTCGGCGCTGATCGACGCGTTCATCGGGATTCAGGAGGCCGTCGCGGAGCGGATGTTCGTGAAGCGCCGCGCGACGACCGACCAGCGTCTGTTCTTCGCGCGCGAGCAGGCAGGCGGCGAACCCGATATCGGCAAACAGGTGCTGATGGAACGCGTGCGCATGCCGCTGCATCAGGTCAGCACGCAGTTGCTCGAACGGATCAGCGGCGTGCCGGCCGGCGATCCGCTGACGATCGTGCGGATGTACAGCCTGCACGGGCAGTTGCTGTATTTCTGCATCGCGCACGACACGGCGATGACGATGCTCGGCTGGAGCGAACTCGACGAAGACAAGGCGGCGCTGCTCAAGGACAACATGCGCGCGCAAAGCCGCGTGCTGCTCGAACACTGGAGCCGCGAGCGGCTTGCGCGCGAGCGTGCGGCGGCGAAGACGGCCGGCACGAAGCGGAAAACCCCGGCGCGCCCGGTCGCGACGAAGCAGGCCGTGACGGCGAAGCGAGCCGTGGGCAAGCGCAGCGCGTAACGCCGCGACGTCGTTAAATCAGCTGGCCGATTCCGTTTGCGTTTGCGCGTGCGCCCATGCCACGCACGCATCGGCCACCCGCTCGACGAGCGCGTCCCATCGCTCGCCGTCGCGCGGCCAGAAAAGCCGCATCGAATCCGGATACCACGGCGAGTCGTCGCGTCCGCGCATCCAGCGCCAGTCGACGTCGTGACCCGGCAGCATCACCCAGCACGGCTTGCCCATCGACGCCGCGAGATGCGCGGTCGACGTATCCACGCAGATCACCAGATCGAGCAGCTCGACGATCGCCGCCGTATCCGCGAAGTCCGCGATCTCGTGGCCGAGCGCGACGAGCGGTTGATCGGGCGATGGATTGCGCGCATCGTCCTCGCCTCGCCCCTTCTGCAGGCTCACGAATTCGACGGACGGCGCGCGCCACAGCGGCGCGAGCGCCGCGAGCGACGGCACCGAGCGATTCGCGTCGTTGTGATGCCGCGGATTGCCCTTCCACACGAGACCGACGCGCTTGCGCCCGCCGACCGCACCGAGCCGTGCGCGCCAGCGTTCGACGCGCGCCGCCTCCGGCACGAAACGCAGCGGCGCCGGAATCGTGTCGAGCGTCGTGCGCAGACGAAACGGCACGCTGATCAAGCTCGTCCAGCAGTCGTAGCGCGACGACTGCGCAGCCGCTTCGTGGTGGTCGAGCACCGCATCCACGCCGGCCACGCGTGCAAACAGCGGCCGCAAGGTGGGCACGCACGCGAACGCGATATGCGCGGCGCCCAGCGCTTTCAGTCCGGCGAAATACCGCCCGAACTGCAGCATGTCGCCGAGCCCGTCCTCCTGCCACACGAACACGGACTTGCCCGCCAGCGGCTCGCCCTGCCATTGCGGACACTGCAGCAGCGTGCGCGTGCGGTGATGCACGAAGTTCGGCTGTTCGTAGCGCGACTCGTACAGCGCCCATCCTTCGTCGAAGCGCCCGTGCGCGAGCAGCAGCACGGCGAGGCCGAACTTCGCGTCGGCATAGTCGGCGCGCAGTGCGATCGCGCGACGATATTCGGCTTCCGCTTCGTCGGCGCGGCCGAGTTCCCTCAGCACGCCGGCGAGGTTGTTGTGCGCCTCGGGAAGCTCCTCGTTCACCGCGAGCGTGCTGCGGAACGCGTCGATGGCTTCGTCGATGCGATCCTGCGCGCGCAGCACGCAGCCCAGATTGTTGTGCGCGTGCACGAGATCCGGCTGGCAGACGATCGCGCGCCGATACGCGACTTCGGCTTCCGGCAGTCGCTCCAGCGCATGCAGCGCAATGCCGAGGTTGTAATGCGCCTGCGCATAATTCGGGCGATGCGCGAGCGCCGTGCGGTACGACGCTTCGGCGTCGCTCGTGCGTTTGAGCGCCATCAGCACCGCGCCGAGATTCAGGTGCGCTTCCGCGTAGTCGGCCCGCGCGCCGGTCGCGAGACGGAACGCCAGTTCCGCCTCCGGAAGGCGCCCCGCCGCATGCAGCAGACTGCCGAGCTGGTTCAGCGCGTCCGCATCGCGCGGATTCAGCGACAGCGCGCGTTGATACGCGGCCGCCGCGTCGTCGTGGCGGCCGAGCGCGCACAGCGCATTGCCGAGACCCGTGTGCGACTTCGCGTGATCCGGACGCAACGCGATCGCCGCGCGCCAGGCCGCTTCGGCCTCGTCGAACCGCCCTGCTTCGTGCAACAGCACGCCGAGATTGCCATGTGCCTGCGCGTGGTCCGGCTGCAATTCGATCGCGCGTCGCCACGCGGCTTCCGCGCCCGCGCCGCGGCCCATCGCGTGCAACACGGTGCCGAGGTTGTTGTGCGCGTGCACGTCGTCGGGACGCAGCGTCAGCCACTGGCGGTACGTGGCTTCCGCATCCGCGAGTCGCCCCTGGGTTTGCAGCAGGATGCCGAGGCCGTTGTACGCGTCCGGGAAATCCGGCTGCGCGGCGATGCAGCGACGCCACCGCGCTTCGGCATCGGCGAGCCGGCCTAGCGCGAGCGACGCGGTCGCCGCGACGTTGAGCGCGACGACATCCGGCGCGTGTACATCGGATGCGACGAGCGGCTCGACGAGCGCGAGCGCGTCGGCGAACTGCGCCGCCGAGCACAGCGACACCGCGCGTCGCAACGTATCGTCCGCCAGCGGGACGGGATCGGGATGGGTCGTACTCACGTGGGGCCAGCCGGTTGCTTGGCGCGCGACGCGCGCGGGACTCGCAGTGGACGTGCGAGCGGTCAGCGTGCAGCTTAGGGCAAGCCCCCGGCGCGCGACGCGCGGAAATGACGACGATAAGTGGCGTTGTTCGCGCGATTGGCCGCGGCGGCGGCGATGCGGCTCCGTGAGGGTCTCGGGGAGCGGCGCTCCGGCGCGATGCTCCGCTACGGCCCACCGCCACGACACACTGCTGCGGCCCACCGCTACGGCATGCCGCTGCCGTCCCCAGCTACGCCGCGCCGGCGTCCTCCAGCAGCCCCGCCATCAGCCCGCTTGCGCGCTGCACTTTCGCCTGCACCGCGTCGTCGAGCACCGACCGGCCGTCCGGCACCACGAGCGTCAGGAACGCACGCGCGCGCGTGATCCCCGTATAGACCAGCTCGCGCGTGAGGATCGGGCTGAACGTGTCCGGCAGCACAAGCGCCGCGTGCGCGAACTCCGAGCCCTGCGACTTGTGGACGGTCAGCGCGAACACCGTCTCGACCGACTGCAGCCGGCTCGGCGACACCCACTTGATCCCGCGCTCGCCGTCGCCCGCCGGAAACGCGACGCGCAGCACCGGCGCGTCCGGCCGCCCGCCCGGCAGCGCGAGCGCGATGCCGATGTCGCCGTTCATCAGCCCGAGTTCGTAGTCGTTGTGCGTGACGAGCACCGGCCGCCCCGCGTACCATTCGCCGCGCGGCTCGATCAGCCCCTGCGCCGCGAGCAGCCGCGCGATGCGCCGGTTCAGTCCTTCGACGCCCCACGGCCCGCGCCGCAGCGCGCACAGCAACTGGAACGCGTCGTGCGCGTCGAGCACCGCGGCCGCCCAGCGCGCGAGCGCGTCGGCGTCGGCGTTCGCGGCGGGCCGCTGGTCGCGCATCACGTCCAGATAGTGGCGATACCCGCGCCGCACCGCGTTCGCGGCGGCCGGCACATCGCCGGCGACGCCGTCGACGACGAGCGCGCCGAACGCCGCGTCGTCGTGCGCCGCGCACACGACGCGCGCGAGGTCGCCGAAGCCGCGCGACCACACCTTCGCGACGCCCGCCGCATCGCCCGCATTGACCCGGTCCGCGAGCGCGCCGATCCCGCTGTCCGCCGCGAAGCGATGACTGTGCCGCAGCATCGCGATCGCCTGGTCGAGCGGCGCGCCGTCGCGGTCGAGCATCGCCGCGTCGATCCGCTCGCCGGTCGCCGCTTCGAGCCAGTCGCGGGTCGCGCTGGTGTAGTGCCCGTCGCGCGCGCGGTCGCACAGTTCGCCGAGCACCGCGCCCGCTTCGACCGACGCGAGCTGGTCCTTGTCGCCGAGCAGCACGAGGCGCGCCGACGCGGGCAGCGCGTCGAGCACCGCCGCCATCATCTCCAGATCGACCATCGACGCTTCGTCGATCACGAGCACGTCGACCGGCAACGGGTTCGCCGCGTCGTGACGGAAGCGCCGGCTGTCGGGCCGCGTGCCGAGCACGCGATGCAGCGTGGCGACGACCGTCGGAATCGCGCCGCGCAGCGCATCGCCGTGCGCGAGCCGGTCGAGCGGCAGATTCGCGACGGCGCCCGCGATCGATTCGTTCAGCCGCGCGGCGGCCTTGCCGGTCGGCGCCGCAAGTCGGATGCGCAACGGCCGCGCCGCCGACGCACTCGCCGACTCTTTGCCGCGGTTCAAAGCGAGCGTCTGCAGCAACGCGAGCAGCCTCACGACCGTCGTCGTCTTGCCGGTGCCCGGGCCGCCCGTGACGATGCTGAACGCGCTGCGCGCGGCGAGCGCGCACGCGAGCTTCTGCCAGTCCGCATGACGTGCGCCATCGGTTTCGCGCGGCGGGAACAGCACGTCGAGCGCGTCGCGCACCGCAGCGGGCGGCAGATCCGTTTCAGGTTGCGAGCGTTGCGACAGGCGCGCGAGCCGTCGTTCGATCCCGCTTCGCACGTCCTGTTCGTACTGCCAGTAGCGACGCAGATAGAGCCGCGTGCCCGCGAGCACGAGCGGCGTATTGCCGGCCTCCGCACCGACGAGCAACGGCGCATCGAGCGCCGCGTGCCATTGCGCGAGCGTCACGCCGGCCAGCACTTCGGCCGGCGCTGGCGGCGGCGCGGATGCCGCCGCCAGCGGCGGACCATCGGGCGGCAGCGACAACGCGAACGCCGGATCGTCGAGCGTCGCGCGCAGATCGAGACACACGTGGCCGCGCCCGAGCTGATGGCTCGCGAGCGCCGCCGCGAGCAGCAGCAGCGGCGACGCGTGCGGCGCCTCGATCCACAGGAAGCACGCGAACGCGGCGTCGAGCGTGCGCAGCCAGTGGCGCTCGACCCAGCGATCGAGGACGTCGAGCATCTGCGGCGCGTCGTCGAGCGCTTTCACGGACGCGATGCGACGCGCGGGTTTCGCCGCGCGCGGCGTTTCGGTGCCCGCTTGATCCGGTTGATCCGCTCGATCCGCCGGACCGCCCGCGCCTTCACCCAGGTTTTCGAACAGATCGCCGGTCTCGCCGATGCGATCGCCGGAACGTTTCTTCATGCCGCGCCCCCGATCGCGTGAGTTTCGTCGCCCGCGAACAGCGCGTCGAGTTGTTCGATCAACTCGCGCGGCGGGCGCTCGATATGCAGTCCCTGTCCGGCCGACCGCGCGCCGCGCAGGAACACGTAAACCGCGCCGCCGACATGCCGGTCGTAGTCGTAGTCCGGCATCCGCACCTTCAGCAGCCGATGCAGCGCGAACAGGTACAGCACGTATTGCAGTTCGTAGCGCGAATGCAGGATCTGCGCGCGCATTTTCTCTCGCGTGTAAGCGGCGTCGTCGGGACCGAGCCAGTTCGACTTGTAATCCACCACGTAATAGCGGCCCTCGTGTTCGAACACGAGGTCGATGAAGCCCTTCAGCATGCCGTTCAGCTGCGCCTCGTCGAGCGCCGGGCGCTCGGCGCCGTCGAGCGTGTAACCGGTCACGAGCGCGTCCAGTTCGCGCGTATCGACCGCGTGCGCCGACACCCAGAACTCCATTTCCGCCATGTACGAGCCGAGTTCGAGCGCGGCCAGCGCGACCGGCGACACCGGCTCGCCCTCCACCGGTGCGACACGCAGCGGCTCGCGCAGCAGATGCAGCAGCCACCCGGTCAGCGGCTCGATCCAGCGCGCCCAGCCGCGCACGTTGCAGCGTCGCGCGATCGTGTCGCGCAGACGCTGCGGATGCTGCGCGATTGCCGCGAAGCCCTCGTTCGCCGCCCATTCCATCAGTTCGTGCAGGAAGCTGCCCGCATCCGCGCCGCGTTCGAATCCGTGCACCGTTTCCGCGCCCGGCGGCGCCGACGCGGTCGTTTCGTCATCCGTAGCGTCGACGTCGTCGCGCAGCGCGTCGGCGTCCAGCAGTTCGAGAAACACGTCCTCGCTGCGCGTGTCCGGAGCGTCGCGCACGGTGTCCGTGGGCACAAGCGCGCCGCCGATCGTGCCGGCCGCCTTCGCGAGACTCGAATAGCTCGCGATCCACCAGTGCTCGCGCACCGGACGCGGCACCTCGCGCGCGGCGCCCCGCTCGCGCGCGGGGCCTTGCATCGCGAACGCGTCGGCAAGCGGCGCGGGCGCCTCGCTGACGCGGATGTCGTCGCACGCGCCACGCAGCGCTTCGAGGCGCGCGCTCGCCTGCGCGCCCGCGAGATCCGCGCCGCCGCCCGCCAGATAGCCGAGCGCGCTCTGCTCGACGCCCGCGATCGGCGCGAAGCCGACCCACGTTGCGTAGCGCGCGCGCGTGAGCGCGACGTACAGCTTGCGCAAGTCTTCGCCGAGCCGCTCGCGCTCCGCCACGCGCAGCGCGTGTTCGTCGCCGCCGAGCGTCACGCGCAACCGGCCGTTCTCGTCGTGCCATTTGAGCGGCGTGTCGGTCGGCTTCACCGCGCGATACGCCGACGCGAACGGCAGGAACACCAGCGGATATTCGAGCCCCTTCGACTTGTGGATCGTCACGACCTGCACGAGTCCCGCGTCGCTTTCGAGCCGCAATTGCGCGGCGTCGCCGCCGGCCGTGCCCGCGTCGCTGCGTGCTTCGTCGAGATGGCGGATCAACGCGTGTTCGCCGTCTAACTGCGTGCTCGCCTGCTGCAGCAGTTCTGCGAGATGCAGCAGGTTCGTCAGCGCGCGCTCGCCGTCTACCGCCGCGCCGGCCGCGAGGCCGAGCAGACGCTGCGGCACATGAAAGTCGTTCAGCAACCGGCGCAGCATCGGCAGCACGCCCTGACGCCGCCAGCAGTCGCGATAGCCGCGGAACTGCAGCACGCGCGCCTCCCACGCGATCTCGTCGTGGCCGAGCGCCTCCAGCGCGCGCCAGTCGAGGCCGAGCGTCGGCGTCGCGAGCGCGGTGCGCACGAGCCGGCCGTCGTCCGGTTCCGCGCACGCGGCGAGCCAGAACTTCAGCTCGTCCGCCTGCGGCGTGCGAAACACCGAATCGCGATCGGACAGATACACGCTGCGCACGCCACGCTCGCCGAGCGCGCGACGGATCGCATGCGCCTCGTCGCGGTTGTTCACGAGCACCGCGACATCGGATGGCTGCAGCGGCCTGACGCCGTGCTCGCCGACGAAACCCGCGTCCGCGGATTGCCCGAGATTCAGCAGCCGCACCATCTCGGTTGCGCAGCTCGCCGCCATCGCGGTGAAGTACGCTTCCTTGCTGAGCGGCTTGCCGTCCGGCGTCGGCGGCAGCCACCAGACGGTCAGCGCCGGCAGCGCGTCGCCGTTTGCGCAGAGCGCGTCGCGGCGGCCGTGCGCGTCGGCGGCGACGAACGGCAGCGGATTGTCGCCGCTGCCCTCGTCGCGAAACAGAAACGCGCCGCTGCCTTCCGCGCGTTCCTCGGCCGCGTCGAAGCAGCGGTTCACCGCGGCGACCATCGCGCGCGTCGAGCGGAAGTTCTTCTTCAGCGTATAAAGCCGCCCCTCGCACGCGCGACGGGCGGCGAGGTACGTGTAGATGTCCGCGCCGCGAAACGCGTAGATCGCCTGTTTCGGATCGCCAATCAATACGATCGCGGTCGCCGGATCGTTGTCCGCGATCCGATACACCGCATCGAAGATCGCGTACTGGATCGGGTCGGTGTCCTGGAACTCGTCGATCAGCGCGACCGGATATTGCTCGCGGATGATCTGCGCAAGCCGCGCGCCGTTCGGGCGGCGCAATGCGGCAAGCAGGCGCGTCAGCAGATCGTCGAAGCCCATCTGCGAGCGGCGCGCCTCTTCCTCGTCGAAACGCCGCGCGACCCAGCGCGCCGCGTGGCACAGCAGATCGTGAAGCGCATGCGGACGCGCCGCGAGCGACTCGCGCAGCGTTTGCATCGCGACGAACGCCGGATGCCCGGGCGGCTCGCCGTCGGTCCAGATCTCCTTCAAGCCCGAAGGCGTGAGGCGCGTCCACACCGCGGCCTTGTCGTCGAAGTCCGGGCAGTCGAGATCGGGATCGTTCGCCCACGCACGCAGCTTGTCGATCCACGCTTCGCAGTTGCGCACGTTCAGCTTGCGCGCGTCGAAGCGCTTGCCTGCGCGCGCGTCGTCGAGCAGCGCCTTCACCTCTTCGATCCACACCGGCCAGTGTTCTTTCAGTCCGCCGAAATGCGCGCGTTGCCGCTCGCGCGCGTCGCGCAGCGCTTGCCCCGGCTCGGGTGCGTCCGGCAGCAGGTCCGCATGCGCGAGCAGCCCGCGGATCTCCGCTTGCAACGCGTCGGGACTGTCGAACCACGCGCGCACGTCGGCGGCCGAATCCGCGTCGAGCGGCGCGAGAAACGTGCGCCAGTAATCGCGCACGACCTCGGCGCGCAGTTCGCTCTGATCGGTCTCCAGCGTCTGCGAGAACAGGCTGTCGCTGTCGAACGCGTGCTCGCTCAGCATCCGGTTGCACCAGCCGTGGATCGTCGAGACGGCCGCCTCGTCCATCCATTCGGCGGCCAGTTCCAGGCGCCGCGCGCATGCGGGCCATTCGTCCGGCGCATACGCGTCGCGCAGATCGTGCAGCAGGTCTTCACCGGCCAGACGCAACGGCACGTCGTCGGGCCCGGCGCGAAAATAATCGGCCGCTTCGACGAGCCGCGCGCGAATCCGCTCGCGCAGTTCTTTCGTCGCGGCGTCGGTGAAGGTCACGACGAGTATTTCCGGCGGCGTCAGTGCGCGAATGCCGTCGTGCCCCGCGTCGTGCCCGAGCACCAGCCGCACGTACAGCATCGCGATCGTGAACGTCTTGCCGGTGCCCGCGCTCGCCTCGATCAGACGACTGCCGTGCAGCGGGAAGCGCAGCGGGTCGAGCACTTCGGCGACATCGACGCCGGCCGTTTCGATGCGCGCGCTCATGCGGCTTCTCCTTCGTTTCGGGCCGGGCTTCGCGACTTCGACGACGCAGCCGGAATCGCGCGCGCCAGAGGGCGCAGCAGTTCGAGCGCGAGCGCCGCGAATTCGCCGCTCGCGACGAGCGCATCGAAGTCCGGATACGCGCGCTGCAAATACGCGCTGCGGCCGCACTCGCCGGGCTGGCGCGATCCGCCCACGTACGCGGCGCGGGCCGCCTCCCACGCGTCGGGCGGCGCACCCGCCGCATCGGCGATGCCGTCCGGCAGCTTGCGCAGCCACGCGAACGCCGTTTTCACGGCGAGCGGCAACGGCCTGCGCATCCCTTCGTCCCACGCGCGCAACAGCGCGAGCAGATGCGCGTGCGCGTGCTGCTGCGGCAGCGGCGCGAACTCGACGCTGCCGACCTTGCTGACCACGACCGTCGTCACGTCGCCCGCCGCGCATTGCGCGGCGAGATGCGCGACCCAGTACGCGATCAGCCGCTCGCCGCGATATTGCCGGTCTTTCACGAGCGTGCCCGCGTCGAGAATCACGCGGCCCCGCTCGCCCTCGCGGCTCGCGCGCAGATCGTCGATCCAGTCGTCGATCGACAAGACGCGACCGTCGAGCGTCGTGTCGAGCGTGATTTCCCATTGGCCTTCGAGCGGATCGGGCCAGCGCCCGAGCGCCGCGCGATAGCGTTCGAACAGATCGGCCATCGGCGCCATCAGTTCGCTTGCGATCACCTCGCCGAAGCCGCCCGACGCCAGATCGCCGCTGCGATGCATCCGTTCGAGCCGCGCGAGTGCGGCCGTCTCGACGTCGTCGTCGCCGCGTGCGAGCGCCGCGGTCTGCGCGCGGATCAACTCGTCCTGCAACTGCCACGTCTTTAGCGCATCGACGGAGAACGGCTCGTGGTTCTCGCTCGCCTCGTCGCGCTCGTCGAAGCCGACGCGCAGACGCTGGCGGAAAAACGCGCGCACCGGGTCGCGCAGAAATTCGGCGAGCTCGCGCACCGACAACGGCTCGTCGCGCGCGACCGCCGGCAACGCGAGCCGCGCCGCTGCCGTCGCGGCGGGCGCCGGCCGGTTCCATTCGCTTGCGTAGGTAAACAGCGGCGATGCGTCGGGCCGCGCCGGAAAATAGTCGGCACTGAACGGCTGCAGACGATGATCGACGGTGAGCGCATCGACCAGCGCATCGGAGTTTTCGTCGTGCCCTTCGAGTCGCCAGCCGTTGCGCAGATGCTCGCGCAACTGCCCGACCAGCACCGACGGCGGACGCGGCGTGTTGTCCGTCACGCTGCGCCCGACCCACGACACGTGCAGATGATCGCGCGCGGACAGCAACGCTTCGAGAAACAGATAGCGGTCGTCCTCGCGACGCGAGCGGTCGCCGGGACGATAGTCGCCTCTCATCAGATCGAAATCGAGCGGCGTGCGGCTGCGCGGGTAGTCGCCGTCGTTCATCCCGAGCAGGCACACGCGGCGAAACGGAATCGCGCGCATCGGCATCAGCGTCGCGAACGTGACCGCGCCTGCGAAGAAACGTTGCGACAGGCCGCTGCCGTCGAGTTCCGCGAGCCAGTTTTCCGCGACGATCGACAGCGGCAGCTCGCCGGTGAGCGCCGCCTCCGCGCACGCGTCGCGCCACGTTTCCAGCGCCGCGTCGAGGCGGTCGAGCGTGTACGCATCGTCGCCGTCGACGGCCGAGAAGAACGTCGCTTTCAGCGTGCGCAACCGCTCGCACCACGCATCGACGGTCGCGGGCGTGCGCAGCGTCGTCCATGCGTCGTCGAGCGCATCGACGACGCGCATCAGCGGCCCCAGCAGCGCCGCGTCGAGCCCGCCGATCTCGCCATACGGCTCGATGCCCTGCCACGCGTCCGACCGGTCGCCGACCGCGTAGCCGAGCAACATCCTTCGGAGCCCGAACAGCCAGCTGTTCGGCGCGAGCACGTCGTCGGCGGCGGGCAGGCCGAGGCTCGCGCGCTGCGCCGCGTGCAGCCCCCAGCGGATGTTCGCGCCGTCGATCCAGCGACGCAGCGTCGGCACGTCGTCCGCGTCGATGCCGAAACGCGCGCGCAACGCGGGCACTTCGAGCAGATCGAGCACGTCGCCGACCGTGATCCGCAATTGCGGCAGCGCGAGCAGCATCTCGAGCGCGCCGATCAGCGGATCGAACGCGCGCTGCGCGCGGTCCGCGACGCTGAACGGAATATGCCGCGGGTCGTCGCGGTCGAGCAGGCCGAACACCGCCTGGATATGCGGCGTGTAGATCTCGATGTCCGGCACCATCACGATCACGTCGCGCGGACGCAGGCTCGGGTCCTCGGCGAACGCCGCCAGCAACTGGTCGTGCAGGATCTCGACTTCGCGCTGCGGACTGTGCGCGACATGGAAGCGGATCGACGCATCGCTGTGCGGATCGACTTCGGGCCAGTGCTCGCGCGTCTCCTGCAGCGGGCGCAGATCGCGAATGTCGTCCTGCAACTGGCGCAGCAGCGTATCGGCGTCGGCGCCGTCGAACAGATCGATGCGCTGGCCGATACGCGTGAACGCCGACGCGTAACGCTCGCGTGCATCGTCGCTGTCGTATTCGTCCAGCAGACCGATGAAGTCGCGCCCTTGCTTGCCCCACGCGGCGAGCAGCGGCTGCGCGTGCAGATGCAATTGCGTATCGTCGAGCACGGCCGGCGCGCCCGCACGACGTCGCTGACGCGCGTGCTCCGCGCGCAGCAGGTCCTTGTCCGCGACGATGTCGGCCCAGTAGTGCATGCACGGGTTGTGCACGCACATCAGCACCTGGGTCCAGCGCGCGAGCGCGGCGAGCACTTCGAGCGACTGACGCGGCAGGCTCGAAATACCGAACACGACGACGCGGCGCGGCAGGCCCGCAGGTCGCCGTCTGTCATCGGCATCGGCATGGCCGTCGCGCTCCGCCCACTCGCGCGCCACGCGCATGAACGCATCGTGAACGCCCGCACGGCCGCTCTGCGCCGCACCGGCGTCTTCGTCGAGCGGCGCGTGCGCGCGCACGTCGTCGAGCAGCGCGCGCCACAGCGCCGCCTGCCAGCGCGCGTCGTCCGGCAGCGGCGTGCGGTTGTTGCGCGCGTCGATCCGCACGTCGTCGCCCTTCGCCCACGCCGCGAGCCAGTCCGCGCGATACACCTGGTACTGGTCGAACAGGTCCGCGACGCGCTGCGCCAGCTGAAAGCGCTTGCGCTGGTCGTCGTCGTGCGCCATGAAGCGCGCGAGCGGCTCGTAGCCCGGCTCGCCAAGACGCTCCGGCAGCATCCGCATCAGCCGCCACACGAGCCGCGATTTGTCGAATGGCGACACCTCGGGCACTGCATCCGTGCCCAGCACCGCGCGATACACCTGCCACAGAAAGCGCGACGGCAGCGACATGTCGAGCGCCGCCGCAATCGAGCATCCGCCTTCGGACGGATCGGCCGCGAGCGCGAGCTTCAGCCACTGCGCGATCCCGTTGCTCTGCACGAGGATCACTTCCTTTTCGAGCGGCGCAAGCGGATGCTGGGTGATCCACTGCACGATCAAATCGCGCAGACGTTCGGGCTGATTGCCGTGCACGAGCATCAGGCCGGGCGGCAGGTCGCGTGCGATCAAGCGGCCTCCGTGACGGCGACGGCGCGCGCGCCGTGGCGCGGCGAAAGACTGGGCGGGTAGCGGAAGGTGGCGGCCATGTCGGCGTGTCGTGTCGAATGCAAATGTCGCTGCGGGCGGCGGTTTCGACGCGCGCCGCCCGAAGCGACATACTACGACATCGACGGCCCGCCGCCCGCAATGACCCCACGCGGCGTGGCCTTCGTTGCGACGCGTTAAAGCGACTGACGCAGCATGGCCGCGTAGTCGTCCGCGCTCGCTTCGCGCGGATTCGTCTTGTGGCTATGGTCCGCGAGCGCCCCCTTGATGATCGCCGGGAACATCTCCTCGCCGACGCCGAGCGCCGCGAGCCCGTCCGGCAGCCCGAGACGCGCGCTCATCTGCGCGATCGCCTCCGCGACGCTGGCCGACGCCGCGAGCCCCATGCTCTGCCCGAGCCGTTCGAGCTTGCGCTCGGCGACGACACCCGGCGCGCTCGCATTGAAGCGCAGCACGGCCGGCAGAAAGATCGCGTTCAGCGTGCCGTGATGCAGACGCGGATTGACCCCGCCGAGCGAATGACTGAGGCTGTGCACGCAGCCGAGTCCCTTCTGGAACGCGAGCGCGCCCTGCATCGACGCGCTCATCATGTTCAGGCGCGCGTCGCGGTCGTGCGGCTCGCGCGTCGCGCGCTCGATGTGCGCCCACGCGCGACGCAGCCCGTCGAGCGCGATGCCGTCCGCCGGCGGATTGAACGCCGGCGCGAGGAACGTCTCGATGCAATGCGCGATCGCATCCATGCCGGTGGCCGCGGTCAGCGTCGCGGGCAGGTCGAGCGTGAGGCCCGGATCGCAGATCGCCACCTTCGGCACCACGTGCGGCGACAGGATGCCGACCTTGCGCCCGTCGTCGAGGATCAGGATCGCGCCGCGCCCGACTTCGCTGCCGGTGCCCGCCGTCGTCGGAATCGCGATCACCGGCGCGGTGGCCGACGTGATCCGCGCGACGCCGCCTTCGATCGCCGCGAACAACTTCAGCGGGCCCTCGTGCGTCGCGCACACGGCGACGCCTTTCGCGAGGTCGATCGACGACCCGCCGCCGACCGCGACGATGCCGTCATGTCCGCCCGCGCGATACTGGTCCACCGCCGCGCGCACCGCGCGCTCGTTCGGGTTCGGCGGCGTGTCGTCGTACACGTCCGCATCGCACCCGTTCGCGAGCTTCGACAGCACGCGCTCAACCAGGCCCGCCGCGCGAATGCCCTTGTCCGTCACGACGAGCGGACGCCGGATGCCGATTCGTTCGCATTCCTGCTGCAACAGATCGAGCGCGTCGTAGCCGAACTGAATCTGCGTGATGTAGTTGATCAGCGCCATCTTCGAAATCCTCGTTGATTGTCGTTATCCGCTAAGCCTGCCGCCCGAGCTTCGCCGAAATCGCGCGGCACGCGTCGAGCAGGCGGGTCACGTTCGCCTGCGTCGCCGCTTCGCTGCGTCGAAACAGCGGCATGCTGATGCTCACGCAGCCGACCGGCGCGCCGTCCGCATCGCGGATCGCCGCGCCACAGCAGAAGATCTGCAACTCGTTTTCTTCGTTGTCGAGCGAATAGCCGCGTTCCGCCGTCGCCCTGATCTCCTTCTTCAGCTTCGCGCACGACGTGATCGTGTTCGGCGTGAAGCGCGCGAATTCGATCTGGTCGATCAGCGCGTCGCACGCGTCGCCGGGCAGCGCGGCGAGATACGCCTTCCCGACCGCGCTCGAATACAGCGACACGCGCGTGCCGATGCGCGACGCCATCCGCACCGTCTGCGGACTTTCCAGCTTGTCGATGTACACCATGCCCGACGCGCTCGGCACGGCGAGGTGCACCGTCTCGCGCGTCGCGTCGCGCAGGTCCGCGAGCACCTGCGCCGACGCGACACGCAGGCTCGAACGCTCCCAGCTGCGGCTCGCGAGACTGATGAGCCGTGGGCCGAGCGCGAACGTTCCTTCCTCGGCGCCCTCGGCGATCAGCCCTTCGGCGGCAAGCGCGGCGACGATCCGGTAGACCGTCGGGCGAGGAAAGCCGCACGCGGCCGCGAGCGCGGCCACGTTGGGCGGCGTGTCGGCATCGGCGATCCGTTGCAGCACCGTCATGAACTTCGAGAACGCGGCGGCGCCGGCTACCACTTTGGAGTCGGCGATGGACGGAGCGGGCTTCGACATCGCGGCACCCACGTTTCGCGTCACGCGGCCAGGTAGCCGCCGTCCACGGGCACGACCGTCGCGGTCATGAACGACGCCGCCGGCGTGCACAGGAACGCGACGACCTGCGCGACCTCTTCCGGACGCCCCCAGCGCCGCAGCGGCGTGCGATCGAGAATCGCCTGCGAGCGCGCGTCGTCGTGTTGCAGCGCGTCGGTCAGCGGCGTCGCGATCCAGCCTGGCGCGACCGCATTCACGCGGATCCCGTCCGGCGCGTAGGCAATCGCGAGCGACTTCGTCAACTGCGCGACGCCGCCCTTGCTCGCGCTGTACGCGGGCACGAGGCCGCCGCCGAAGAACGACAGCATCGACGCGGTGTTCACGATGCAGCCCTTCGCGTCGGCGAGCCGCGTGCGCGCCGCCGAGCACACGCGCATCGTGCCGCTCAGGTTCACGTTCAGCACCTGCTCGAACACGTCGATGTCGAACTCCTCGACGCGGCGAATCATGCCCGCGCAGTTCACGACGATATCGAGGCGTTCGAACGACTCCACCAGCGCATCGATCTGCTGCTGCGAGGCCACATCAAGCTCGCGCTGGTGCACCGAAGCCGGCAACTCGCGATCGGCGCCGGACGAAGGGACGATACCGGCCGCCGTCACCTCGGCGCCGAGCGCGTGAAGCTGCGCCGCAACCTTCGCGCCGATGCCGGAAAACCCGCCGGTGACGAGCGCGACCTTGCCCGCGAGGATGTCTTTCTGAAACGTCATGCTCGATTCGCTCCGTCTGTCGTTCATGCGGGCACGGCAATCGGCTCGCGCACGTGGACCTCGCGCACGACGAACAGGTACACCATCGCGGCGGCAAACGCGACGCCGGCACTGATCAGCAGCGCATTGACGAACGAATGTGTCTGATCGACCACGATGCCGGTGATGACGGGCGCAAACGAGCCGCCGAGATAGCCGCCGAAATTCTGCATGCTGCCGAGCGACCCGACGAGCCGCCGCGGCGCCGCCGCGCTGACGAGCGCCCACGCACCGCCGCTCGCGTGATTCACGAAGAACATCGCGGCCGAGATGTAGACGACGGCGAGCGTCGTGCTCGGCGTATACGCGGCCGGCACCGTGAACACCGCCGCGCCGATGAGCCCGGTGCAGAGCGGCCACTTGCGCGCGCGAACCGGCGCCATCCCGCGGCTCAGCAGATAGTCGCCGACGTAGCCGCTCGTGGCCATGCCGAGCGTGCCGAACACATACGGAATCGCGACGACCCACCCGGTGCGGGCAATGCTCAAATGCCGTTCGTGTTCGAGATACGCGGGCAGCCACGTCAGATACAGCCAGATCATGTAGATGACGCCCATGAACCCGAAGATCATGCCCCACGTGTTCGGCTGACGAAACAGCCCCGCCCATTCGCGCAGCGACGGCTTGCCCTCGCCCGGCGCGCTCTGGTCGCCCTCGTCGAGATACGCGACTTCGTCGCGCGTGAGCGAAATGTCCGCGCGGTTCCGGTACAGCAGATACCAGCCGATCGCGACCGCCATGCCGAGCACGCCCATCACGATGAACATCTGCCGCCAGCCGAACGACAGCATCAGCACCGTCAGCAGCGGCGGCGCGATCATCGGGCCGATCGTGCTCGACGTCGTGACGAGGCCGATTGGCCCGCCGCGATCCTTCAACGCGAACCATTCGTTGACGACCTTCGCGCCGCCCGGAAAAAGCGGTGCCTCGCACACGCCGAGCAGCACGCGCGCATAGAGAAAGTGGTTCAGCGTCTGAATGAAGCCGCCCGCCAGTTGCGCGACCGACCACAGGAACATGCCGAGGCCGAGCATCACGCGCGAACCGAAACGGTCGAGCAGCGCGCCGACCGGCAGTTGCGAGAACGCATACGCGAGCGAGAATGCGGACAGCAGCACGCCCATTTGCGACGCGGACAGCCCGAGTTCGTGACTGACCGAATGATTGGCAATGGACAGCGTGCTGCGGTCGAGATAATTGATCGTGCCGGCGACGACCAGGAATGCGATCGCCGTCACCTGCCTGCGTTTGAGCCGGGTGCTTTTCTGTGCCATGACGTCTCCGAACGGGTTTTTATTTTGTCTTGATGCGGTGCGGCTTGAGATTGGACTACCACCGCTCATCGAATGAACTGGTCGACGAAACCGGCGCCGAGCCCATTCGATGCGTAGTGCCTGCGGCACATGTCGATTTTCGTGAATACGTCTTCGTAGCCGGTGTGATTGCCGTACGGATCGCAGTAGTACATCACGCCGTTCACGAGGAAGTACGTGATCATCTCTTCGACGTCTTCGGGGACGAACAGCGTGTGCGTTTCGCCGGGCGGCTCGTACACGTAGCTGCCCTCGTTCGCGATCCAGTCGTGTTCGAGATAGCGCCAGCGGCCCTTCAGCACCATGCCGTGCACCGCCTGCGGATGGCGATGGCGGCTCAGCACGCCCGCGCGGCGCACGCGCAGCAGATTGGTCCAGTAGCCCTGCGAAGCATTCAGGCACAACGGACGGAACCACACGTTTTCGGCTTGAGGGACCCACACGCGCTCGTCGTCGGGAACGGCCGACGGCACGACGATTTCTTTTTGGGCTTCCGCGGGGAACGGAAGTTGATACGGCATCGTTGCCGGGTACAGCGTGTCCTTGTCGCTCACCCTCGTCTCCTTGTCCACATGATGGACATCCACATCGTATCGTGGACACCAATTTACGGGGGCGACGAGAAGGTTGTCAAGCGAGCGCGCAACGACGAAAACCCCTTGAAAAACCGGCGTTTCGCGCGAAACGCCGGCTTCGCGTAAGGGTTAGTCCTGAGTGCTCAGACCGAGTCCCGGCAGCGTGTGCGTACCTTCGACGGCCACCGAGTGCAACAGACGCGGATCGAGGTTCAGCGCTCTCAGGATCGTCGGCGCGACCTGCGTGGTCAGCACGCGCGTATCGACGCGCTGCCCGCCCTGGTGCAGACCCGCATACGACACGACGAGACCGAGGTGGCTGTCGTCCGGTGCGTTGCCGCCGTGCTCCTCATCCTTGGCAGTGCTCGACGTATAGATCACGCCCGGATTCGGCTGCACGACGATATCCGGCGTGCGGCCGAGCGCCGGGTCGCCGAAGCGCGCCACGAGTGGCGGGCCGTACAGGATGTAGGCTTGCGGACCGTCCGCGCAGATGCCGGGCGCGTTGCACGACAGGTTCTTCGACAGCGTCGCCACCACGGCGTCGCGCTGCGACTGATCGCGCAGCCAGATCAGGCCCACGTCGTCGGTCTGCGCCATGCCGGTGCCGACAAGACCTGAGCCGTCGTTCAGGTTGCCTGTCTTCGTGTTGAACTGCCCGAAGTTGCCGTTCGGATCGAGATAGTTGTTCGCTTCGAGCAGCTTCGTCAGCGTGTCGCCGTTCTTCACGAGCTTCGTGTGATCGGTCGGCGACTGACCGTGCTTCGCCGTCACGATGATCAGCGTCGAGTTGTACAGGTTGCGCTCCTTGAGCGCCGCCACGACGCGGCCGAGCGAATTGTCGATATAGCCGATCGCGCCGGCCACCTGCGGCCCCGGCGTGAAGTCCGCGTCCAGATAGCCGCCGCCCGTCGCGACCGTCGCTTTCTGCGCGACGCTCAGCGTCTGGAAGTTCGCGCCGAAGACGGTCGGCACCGGCTCGTTGCGCGTGCCCGTGTCGTTCTTGCCGTCGATCTCGTTGATCATCGCAGCGACGTGATAGTCGTCGAACTTCTCGGTGTGCGTGTACGTGTCGAGGTAGTTCGTCCCCGTCGCCGGGTCGATCGAATTGATCTCGGTGCGCGCGAGATCGTCGACGCCTCGGCCCGACGGTCCGTTCAGCCAGTCGTAGCCCCACGCGTGCTTGTCGGCCCACGCGGTATGCGAGCCGGGCAGGTGCTGCTTGACGGCTTCGAACACCGTGTTCGTCTTCACGTAATCGTGCGGATACACCGGCACGCATTTGTCGCCCTGGCGCGCGCGCGGAATCGCTTGCGGATTGAACGCACCGCCGCCGTCGAGGTGCACGAGCGCGCCGCCGTTTTCCGCGTCGATGCCGGTCGTCTCGTCGAACACGACGTTCCAGCCTTGCTTGCCGACGCAGCCCGTATCCTGCGGAGCGTACAGCGTGCGGTCATATGAAACGTCGTAGAAAAGGCCCGCGGTTTTCGGCGATCCGCCGGTGACGAGCGCGGCGAGTCCCGGGAACGAATCGGAAAGCCCCGGCGTATACGCGTTCGTGTACGTGACGCCCGATTTCGCGAGCACCGCCAGATTCGGACACGTATTGCCCGCGATGCAGCGCGCGACGTCCTGCTGGTGCAGGCCGTCGAAACTGATCAGCAATACATGTTTGACGCCGTTGAGCTCGGCTGCCTGCGCCGACGACAGTGCACCGCCGAGCGCCAGCGCGCCCGCTCCGAGTGCCGCGACACCTGCCGACCACCTCCATGCTGCTCTCATCGTTCACCTCTTCTGCTCGTGGGGAAATCGTTTGCTAGGCGAGGTGAACTTTGCAGTTTTATTACGGCGGCGCCGTGACTGGCAGCTTTCAATTACAAAAAATTACAAACGCTCGTGCGGAGCGCAGACGGGGCGTCAGCGCGGCTTCATCAGCACCTTGATCGACGCGGGCGAGTTCGCGATGCGGATCGCCTCGTCCCATTCGTCGAGCGTGAAGTCATGCGTGACGATCCCCTTCGACGTGACGAGGCCGCGCGCGAGCAGATCGATTGCGACCGGATAGCAGTACGGTCCCAGATGCGCGCCGCGCACGTCGAGTTCCTTGCGGTCGCCGATGATCGACCAGTCCACCGTCGCCTCTTCGCCGAACACGCTGAATTCGACGAAGCGTCCGAGCTTGCGGATCAGTTCCAGCCCCTGCCCGACGCCCGCCGCCGCGCCGGTCGTCTCGATGTACACGTCGCAGCCATAGCCGTTGGTCAGCGCGCGGATCGCTTCGAGCGCGTTCTCGCGCTTCGGGTTGATCGTCACGTCCGCGCCGTATTCGCGCGCGAGTTCGAGCCGCTCGTCGATCAGGTCGATCACGACGAGCTTGCGCGGCGTCTTCAAATGCGCGACCTGCGCCATCATCAGCCCGAGCGGACCGGCTCCGGCGATCACCGCGACGTCGTCGAGCTGGATGTCGCCGCGATTCACCGTGTGGATCGCGCACGCGAGCGGTTCGATGATCGCTGCGTCTTCCAGCGAAATGCCGAGCGGAATCTTGTGCACGATCGCCGTCGGCGGAATCCGCATGTACTCGGCCATACCCCCGTCCGCGACTTCGCGCTGGAAGCCGAAGATGTTGTGCACCTCGCACATCCAGTACTGGCCCGAGCGGCAATAGCGGCACTTTTCGCACGGCACGATCTGCTCGGCGATCACGCGCTCGCCGATCTGGACACCGAAGTGTCCGGCCGCGCCCTCGCCCAGTTCCTCCACGTAGCCGAAGAATTCGTGGCCCGGAATGACCGGCGCCTTCACCCACGGGCTCGGGCCGCCCCAGAACATCTTCGCGCCCGAGTAGCACTTGCAGTCGCTCGCGCAGATCCCGCACGCGGCGATGCGGATGATCATCTCGTTCGCGCGGGCGCGCGGCCGCGTCACCTGCTCGACGCGATAGTCCTTCGGCGCGTGGCAGACCACCGCCGTCATGCGGGTCGAATCGTCGTTCGTCATCGTCGTCTCCGTCGGTCGTGATGAGGTCTGCCGCGCGCGAGTCGCATCACTCCAGATTCGTATGCCGCGCGCGCATCTGTGCCGGCGACACGCGTAATCGCTCGCGCAGCTTCAGCACCAGAAGTTCGTACACGAAAAACTGCGCGCCCTCGTACACGCTGCCCATCGGCAGCAACGAAGCCCACTCGCGCCGGTCGTCCGCCATCGTCTGCGCGGGCAGCACGCAGACGACGTCCGCGAGCGAGGCCGCGCTGCCGCCCGGCTGCGCGGTGAACAACAGCGTGCGGGCGCCCGCGCCTCGCGCGACGCGCAACAATGCATCGACCGTCGAGAAGCCGCCCGGCCCCGCGCTCGCAACGAGCAGATCGCCGTTGGCGACCGGCGGCGCGGCCATGTCGCCGACCACGTGTGCATCGAGACCGAGGTGATAAAGGCGCATCGCGAGCGCGCGCACCATCAGCCCTTCGCGGCCGACGCCGTAGCACACGATTCGCCGCGCGGCGGCCAGTGCGTCGAGTGCGGGATCGAGCGCGTCGTCTGCGAGACGGTCCAGTACCGCGCGAATGTCGTCGAGCGCACGGTCGGACAGTGCGCGCAGGCCAGCGCTAGCGGAAGTCCCCACGACGCGTCTCCTGTTGCCGCCGCGTTACGCCGCGACGCGGTCGCCTGCCATCTGTGCGCGCCGTACGAGCGCGTTGCCGTCCTTGTCGAACAGATGCAGATGGCGCGTGTGCAGACCGAGTTCGATCCGGTCGCCGATCTCGGCCGGCGACTCGCCCGAGCCCTTCGCCTGCACCGTCACGTCGCCGTTGATGCGTGCATGCAGCAGCGTCTCGCTGCCGAGATGCTCGACCACCGATACCTCGGCCGACACCTTCGCATCGGCCGCGCCCTGCCCCGGTTCGGTCAGATGCTCGGGCCGCACGCCGAGCGTCAGCGTGTCGCCCGGCACGACGCTGCCCGCGTCGAACGGCAGCGTCAGCGACCCGCCGCCCGGCAGCCCGATGGTCACGCCGTCGGCATCCGCGCGCTGCAGCGGCACGTCGATGAAGTTCATCTTCGGCGAGCCGATGAAGCCCGCGACAAACCGGTTGCGCGGCGCGCGATACAGTTCGAGCGGCGACCCGATCTGCTCGACGCGCCCGTGGTTCAGCACGACGATGCGATCGGCCATCGTCATCGCCTCGACCTGGTCGTGCGTCACGTAGATCATCGTCGCGTTCAGTTGCCGGTGCAGCTTGATCAGTTCGAGCCGCATCTGCACGCGCAACGCGGCATCGAGATTCGACAGCGGTTCGTCGAAGAGAAACACCTTGGGTTCGCGCACGATCGAGCGGCCGATCGCGACACGCTGGCGCTGCCCGCCCGACAGCGCACGCGGACGGCGCTCCAGCAGCGATTCGATCTGCAGGATTTGCGCGGCCGCGCGCACGCGTTCCTTGATTTGCGCGTCGGGCAGTTTCATCATCCGCAGCCCGAACGCGATGTTCTCGTACACGGACATGTGCGGATAAAGCGCATAAGACTGGAACACCATCGCGACGCCGCGCTGCGATGGTTCGATGTCCGTCACATCTTCGCCGCCGATCAGCACGCGGCCCGAATTGCTGCTTTCGAGCCCGGCGACCGTGCGCAGCAGCGTGGACTTCCCGCAGCCGGACGGCCCGACGAACACCATGAACTCGCGATCGCGGACCGAGATGTCCACGTTTCGCAGCACTTCCGTTCCCGCATACGACTTGCGGATCTGGCTCAACTCCACGGCACTCATGCGTGTCTCCTGTGTCTCGATGCGCGGTCGCTCGCCAGCGGCTCGCATGCTGCAAGACAGCACGGAGTCCGTAGCATTGCGCCGGTCAATTTGTCCTTGACAACGCGTTTCGAGGCCAATATACAATTGTAATTACGGAATTACAAGTGAAACGAAGCACCGAAAACCGGAGACACATCCAACCCATACCCGGTAGAAACCCGCATCGCCGCGGGCGCAACGCCCGCCTTCAACGAGGTCAGGGCTTGGCTTTCGCCCCGGCCTGCAGCCCCAAGAAAAACCCAGGAGACAAGCATGAAGACTCGCTACAGGCAGGCCGCCGTTGCGTTGTTCAGCGCCACGGTTTCGCTCGCCGCCGCGTCGAACGCGTCGGCGTGGACGTTGAAGGAGGCAGCCGCGCCGTATTCGGGCACGACGGTTTCCGCGATCTTTCTCGATCGCCCCGGCTACAAGGCGGCGGAAGCGCTGATCCCGCAGTTCGAGAAGGAAACCGGCATCAAGGTGAAGTGGGAAGTGATTCCGTACGAGAACACGCGCGAGCGCCAGGTGCTGAACTTCGTCAGCGGCGGCGACCAGGACATCGCGCTCGTCGACGTGGTGTGGCTCGGCGAATTCGCGAGCAACAAGTGGATCGTGCCGATCAAGACCTTCACCGACAACCCGAAGATCGCCGATCCCAATCTGAATCTGAAGGGCTTTTTCCCGATCCTGCTGAATGCGTTCGGCACCTGGAACAACACCGTGTACGGGCTGCCGTTCGACAACTACTCGGGGCTGATGTTCTACAACCAGTGCAAGTTGAAGGACGCGGGCTTCAGCGGGCCGCCGAAGACCTGGGACGAACTGCTGAACGTGTACGCGCCGAAGCTGACGAACGCATCGAAGAACCAGTACGCGTTCGCGCTGCAGTCGCGGCGCGGCGAAACGCAGTCGGCCGACAGCTTCATGCGCATGCTGTGGCCGTTCGGCGGCTCGCTGGTCGATCCGAAGTTCCGCTCGAACCTGCTCGCGCCGCAATCGCAGGCGGGCCTCGAATTCCGGCAGAAGCTGATGAAATACATGCCGCCCGGCATCGTCGACTTCGATCACGCGGAAGCGGTGAACGCGCTCGCGCAAGGCCAGGTCGCGATGATCACCGAATGGTCGGCGTTCTATCCGACGCTCACCGACCCGTCGAAGTCGAAGCTCGGCAATTGCCTCGGCGTCGCCACGGAGCCGAGCGGGCCCGCCGGACTCAAGCCGGCGCTCGGCGGCTTCTCGCTCGCGGTCAACGCGAAGTCGCCGAAGAAGAAGCAGGAAGCCGCGTGGCTCTTCATCCAGTGGATCACGTCCGAGGCGATGGCGAAGCCGTATCTCGAAGCGGGCGGCGTGCCCGCGCGCGTCGCGGTGTACCAGGACCCGGCCGTGCAGCAGAAATATGCGTTCGTGAAGCCGATGGTCACGTCGTGGCAAGGCGGCGTGCCGGACTTCCGTCCGCGCTTCCCGGAATGGCCGGCGATCTCCGAGATCATCGGCGAGTGGGGCACGAAGATCATGCTGGGCCAGGTGTCCGTGCATGACGGCTCGGTCGAGATCGGCAAGCGCATGGAAGCGATTTTGCAAAAGGCCGGTTACTACGACGGCAAGAAGCCGCTCCTGAAGTAAGCCGCGCGTGCGGATGCGCGATTCACACGCCGCGCATCCGCATCGCGGCCCGAACTCAACGTCGTGGAGATGTCGATGTCCAGTCCCGCCGCCCCTTCCCTGCCGTCGCGCCGCATCCGCCTGATGCCGCGCTCGCCGGCGTTCTGGTTCCTCGCGCCGGCCGTGTTCGCGCTCGCGGTCATCGGTATCTATCCGTTGCTCGTCGCGCTCTTCAACTCGTTTCATCGCTACAACCTGACCGATCTCGAATCGGGCACGCCGTTCATCGGCTTCGACAATTACGTCGCGACGCTGTCCGACCCGTCGTTCTGGGACGCGCTAGGCCGCACGCTGCTGTTTCTCGTGCTGACGCTGCCGATCGAACTCGGCCTCGGCCTCTTCGCCGCGCTGCTGCTGCATCGGCAGGCGCTGCCGCGCATGCGCGCGCTGGCCCGCGTGAGCCTCGTAATTCCGATGGCGACCACGTATGCGGTCGTCGGCCTGATCGGCCGGCTCGTGTTCAACCGGCAGTTCGGGATCGCTAACTATCTGCTCGGCTTCTTCGGCGTGCCGGCGCTCGACTGGCTCGGCGACCCGACGCTCTCATTCGTGTCCGTGATGATCATGGACATCTGGCAGTGGACGCCGTTTTGCGCGCTGATCCTGCTGGCCGGCCTCGCGATGGTGCCGCGCGAAGTGGAAGAAGCCGCGCGGCTCGAAACGCCGCGCTGGACGATGATCTTCTGGCATCAGCAACGGCCGTATCTGCTGCCCGGCATCACCGCGATCCTGATCCTGCGCTCGGCCGACATGCTGAAGATGTTCGACGCCGTGTTCACGATGACGCGCGGCGGCCCCGGCACCGCGACCGAGTTCATCAGCATCTACATCCAGCGCATCGGCTTTCGGATCTTCGACCAGGGCATGGCGTCCGCGCAGGCGGTGCTGCTGCTCGTGCTGACGATCGTGCTGTCGCGTCTGTACATCCGTTACGTGTATCGGGAGGCTTGATCATGCACGCGTCGTCGACTAACAACAGCGCCACGTCGGCCACCCCGGCGGCCACTGCGGCCGCCGCCCGTCCGGAACGCGCGCGCCGCGCACGCCGCACGCGCCAGCGCGCGACGTTCTGGCAATTCATCGGCCTCGTGGTCGTGTTCCTGTCGTCGGTGTTTCCGTTCTACTGGATGGTGATCACTAGCCTGAAGCATCAAGCCGAGGCGCTCGCGAATCCGCCCGTGTGGATCTTCCGGCCCACGCTGCAGCACTACATCGACGCGCTGTTCCAGCACGATGTCGCGTCGAGCCTCGTGAACTCGCTGATCATCGCGAGCAGCACGACGGTGCTCGCGATCCTGCTCGGCACGCCCGCCGCGTATGCGCTCGCGCGCTTCGAGTTTCGCGGCAAGCGCGACCTGTGGTTCTGGTTCATCTCGAACCGGATGGTGAGCCCGGTCGTGCTCGCGGTGCCGTTCTTCCTGATCGCGACGAAGCTCGACCTGATCGACACGCATATCGTGCTGATCCTGCTGTACCTGACGTTCTCGCTGCCGATCGTCGTGTGGATCTGCACCGACCAGTTCCACAACATCCCGGTCGAACTCGACGAGGCCGCGCGGCTCGACGGCGCGTCGCCGTGGCGCGTGTTCTGGCGCATCAACCTGCCGCTCGCGATGCCGGGCATCGTCGTGTCCGCAATCTTCGCATTCATCTTTTCGTGGAACGACCTGCTGTACGCGCTCGTGCTCACGCGCAGCGAAGCCGTCACTGCGCCGGTCGCCGCGACGAGCTACATGAGCGGGTACGAATTGCCATGGGGTGAGATCATGGCGACCGGCACGCTGATCGTGCTGCCGATGGTCGTGTTCGCGCTGCTCGTGTCCGGGCGGCTCGTGCAGGGGCTGACGATGGGCGCGGTCAAATAGGTGCGCCTGTTGCGGAAAAGACGGGAAAAATACGGGGAAAACCACACATCCGCCGGCGGCCGCCCATTAAAAAAGGAAGCAAGGAAGACCGTTCATGAGCAAGACAGTATCGATGACGCCCGACGCCGACGCGCCGCCGGACCTGGAGGAAGAACTTCAGGCGCGCGTCGCCTGGCATTACTACGTCGGCAACCTGACGCAGCAGGAGATCGCCGAGCGCATCGGCAGCAACCGCGCGCGCGTGAACCGGCTGCTCGCGGCAAGCCGCGAGTCGGGACTCGTGCAGGTGACGATCAATAGCCGGATCGCGCCGTGCGTCGCGCTCGAAGACAAGTTGACGACGCGGTATGGCCTCGCGCGCGCGGTCGTCGTGCCGGCCGGCGTCGATCGCGATACGACGCAGGCGGCGCTCGGCATCGGCGCCGCGCAGTTTCTGTCGAAGGAGCTGCGCGCCGGGCAGACGGTCGGCCTCGGCTGGGGCCGCACGATCCGCGCGACGCTGCGTGCGATGCCGCATCGCAACTACGGGCCGCTCGCGGTCGTGTCGCTGCAGGGCGGCCTGCCGCATTGCCCGAGCATCAACACGTTCGATCTCGTGTCCGACTTCGCGGACGCGTGCCAGGCCGAAGCGTTCCTGTTCGCTGCGCCGATCTACGTGAGCAGCCAGAAGGCGCGCGACATCATCCTGCAGGAAGACGCGGTGCGCGAGACCTACGAGCGCGGACGCCATGCGGACGTCGCGGTGCTGACCTGCGGCGACCTCACCGAGTCGCTCGTGATGACGTATGGGATCGGCAACGGCGAGCAGCGCCGCGCGCTGAAGGCGGCCGGCGCGGTCGGCGACCTGCTCGGCCACTTCATGGACGAACACGGCGAGCCGATCGATCATCCGCTGAACCGGCGCACGGTCGCGGTGAGTCTCGCGGATCTGCGCAGCATCCAGCGCGTCGTGCTCGTGTCGGGCGGCGAGCAGAAATACGAGGCCACGCGCGCGGCGCTGCGCGGCGGCTATCCGTCGGTGCTGGTCACCGACGAGAACACCGCGGAGCGGCTCTGCAACGAACCGGATGCGACGGCCGCCGTCGCGGGAGCGAAGAATGAACGACGCGCACGCTAGCGATCGCACCGACGCCGCCGACGACGCGCACGCAGGCCGCGAATTCGCCGGCAAGACCGTGCTCGTGACCGGCGCCGGCAAGGGCATCGGCCGCGCGACCGCGCAACTGATGGCCGCGCGCGGCGCTCGCGTCGTCGCGCTGAGCCGCTCGTCTTCCGATCTCGCGACGCTCGCCGCCGATGAAAGCCGCGGCGGCCGCTACGAAACGTTCGCCGTCGATCTCGCCGACGTCGACGCGACGCGCGCCGCGCTCGCGGCGATGCCGCCGATCGACTTGCTCGTGAACTGCGCGGGCATCGCGTATCTGGCGCCGTTCGTCGACACGTCGGCCGAAGCGCTCGACCGCGTGATGGCCGTGAACCTGCGCGCGCCGATGCTCGTCGCGCAACACTGCGCGCGCGGCATGATCGAGCGCCGCGTGCGCGGCGCGATCGTCAACGTGTCGAGCGTCGCGGCGCACGTCGGCACGCCGCTGCATGCCGCGTACTGCGCGTCGAAAGGCGCGCTCGACGCGATGACGCGCGTGATGGCCGTCGAACTCGGCGAGCACGGCATCCGCGTGAACACGGTCGATCCGGTGATCACGCTGACGCCGATGGCCGAACTCGCGTGGAGCGATCCGGCGAAGTCCGGCCCGATGCTCGCGCGCATTCCGCTGCAACGGTTCGCCGATCCGCTCGACGTCGCGCATGCGATCGCCTGGCTGCTCGGCGAGCGCGCGGCCATGATCAACGGCGTGAGCCTGCCTGTCGACGGCGGCTTTCTCGCCCGCTAACGAACGTCCATCCCCCGGAGAAACCATCATGGAAGAAGCACTCGTACTGGAAGAAGCGCGGCGCATCAGCCTGCGGCCGTTTACGCTGCCGCAGGTCGTCGGCCCGCGCGACGTGCGCATCCGCATTCATACCGTCGGCATCTGCGGCAGCGACATCCACTATTACCAGCACGGCCGCATCGGGCCGTTCGTCGTCAACGAGCCGATGGTGCTCGGGCACGAGGCGGCGGGCACCGTCGTCGAGATCGGCGACGACGTGCATCATCTGAAGCCCGGCGACCGCGTGTGCATGGAGCCCGGCATCCCCGACATGGAATCGCGCGCGTCGCGCGAAGGGATGTACAACCTCGATCCGAAAGTGCGCTTCTGGGCGACGCCGCCCGTGCACGGCTGCCTGACGCCGTTCGTCGTGCATCCGGCCGCGTTCACGTTCAAGCTGCCCGACAACGTGAGCTTCGCGGAAGGCGCGATCGTCGAGCCGCTGTCGATCGGTCTGCAGGCGGCGACGAAGGCCGGCATCCGCCCCGGCGACGTCGCGGTCGTGCTCGGCGCGGGCACGATCGGGATGATGTGCGCGCTCGCGGCGCTGGCAGGCGGTTGCAGCCGCGCGATCGTCTGCGATCTGGTGACGGAGAAGCTCGAACTGATCGGCAGCGTGCAAGGCGTGACCACGGTGAACATCCGCGAGCAGTCGCCGCGCGACGTCGTCGCGCAACTGACCGACGGCTGGGGCGCCAACGTCGTGTTCGAGGCGAGCGGCAACGAGAAGGCGTTCGACGGCATCCTCGATCTCCTCTGCCCCGGCGGGCGCCTCGTGCTCGTCGGCATGCCGCAGAAGTCCGTGCCGCTCGACGTGGTCGCGCTGCAGATCAAGGAAGCGAAGATCGAGTCGGTGTTCCGCTACGCGAACATGTTTCCGCGGGCGATCCAGCTGATCGCGTCGGGACGGCTCGACGTGAAGCCGTTCATCTCGCGCACGTTCCCGTTCGCGGAAGGCATCAAGGCATTCGAAGAAGCCTCAAGCGGCAATCCAAACGATGTGAAGGTGCAGATCGTGCTCGAATAGCGGCTCGCATGGCGGGCGAAAACGCGGGCGACGGCGTGGACCGCCTTCGCCCGCGTTGTGCTTTTTACGCGCTGGCGAGCGCCGCCGCCGCGAACTTGCCGATGTCGGTAGCGGGGTCGCGCAGCGCGGCCACGTCGAGCTTCACGCCGGTGCCCGCGAGCTTCTTGCCGCACAGGAAGTCCGGCATCGCGTTCACCGCATCGACGGCGAGCAGCGCGCCGTCCTTCAGGTAATAGACGGCGAAGCGGCGCGCGGCCGGGTCGCCGCGCACGACGGTTTCGTCGTGGCCTTGTCCAAGGCCCACCGTCTGCAGCTTCAGGTCGTACTGATCGGACCAGAACCACGGCACGTCGCACGCGGGACGCGGCTTGCCGGTGATCGCACTCGCCGCGAGCTTCGCCTGCTCCAGCGCGTTGTGCACGCTTTCGAGCCGGCCCGTGCGGCCGTAGTGGCGCAGCGGCCGGTGCGCGCAGTCGCCGATCGCGAAGATCGCCGGATCGGACGTGCGCGCGTCGTCGTCCACGTCGATGCCGTTCTCGCACGCAAGCCCTGCCTGCTGCGCGAGCGACACCGCCGGCACGATCCCGACGCCGACGACCGCGAAATCCGCCGGCACGATCTCGCCGCTGGCGAGCTTCACGCCGGTCAGCCGTCCGCCGTCACCGACGAACGCGTCGACGGACACGCCGGTGCGCAGATCGACGCCCTGCGCGCGATGCTCGTTCTCGTAGAACGCGGACACCGTCTCGCCCGCCACCCGCGCGAGCACGCGCGACGCCGCTTCGAATACCGTCACGTCGTGGCCGAGCTGCCGCGCGGCGGCGGCCGCTTCGAGGCCGATATAACCGGCGCCGATCACCGCGAACTTCGCGCCCGGCTGCGCGAGCGCGCGCAGCAAGTCGGCGTCGGCGAGCGAGCGCAGCGTCAGCACGCCGTCCAGATCGTGGCCGGCAATCGGCAGCACGCGCGGCGTCGAGCCGGTCGCGAGAATCAGCGCGTCGTACGCGAGCGTCGAGCCGTCGGACAACGCGAGCGTCTTGCCCGTCCGATCGATCGACAGCGCGCTCACGCCGAGCTTCAGTTCGATGCGGCTGTCGTCGTAGAACGAACGCGGCTTCAGCCACAACCGGTCGAGCCCGGCCTCGCCCTTCAGATACGCCTTGCTGAGCGGCGGCCGATGATACGGCGGCACCGGCTCGCTCGTGACCAGCACGATTCGCCCTTCGTAGCCGTACTGCCGCAACAGCGCCGCCGCATTGCCGCCCGCGTGCCCGCCGCCGACGATCGCCACCGTGTCATGCGCCCCCTTTTCCATCTCCCATCCTCTGTTGTGCGTTCGCTTAAAGCCTGAGGCTGGCCGCGAACCGGAGCGACATGATCGCATGGCGTCGGGGGCGGAGCGGAAAAGACCTAGGAATACGGGGCATTTCTGGATGCCGACGCCGGTCGGTCACCGGGCGACACAACGCTCAATCGAACGCCTTGTCGCTCGGCGACGCATACAGCGCGCGCAATTGCGGCGTCATCGGAAAGTGGAGGTTGACGCCGTTCGGCGGCACCGAATGCTCGAACCACTTGCTGTACATCGCGGCGAGGTCGCCGTGCTTCATCAGCGCGCCGAGCGTGTCGTCGACGAGCTGCAGGAACGTCGGATCGCCGGTGCGCATCACCAGCGCGTAAGGCTCCACCGACTGCGGCGTGCCGACGAGCACCCAGTCGTCCGGATGCCGGGTCAGCGAGCGCACGCCCTGCAGCAGCACGTCGTCGATCATGTACGCGGCGGCGCGACCGCTTTCGAGCAGCGCGCGGCCCTGCGCGTAATCCTTCGCGCTCAGGATCTGCATGCCCATCTGCTTGTGAGCGTTCATCGCGCGCAGGATGCGCTCGGACGTCGTGCCGCGATTCGTGACCACCGTCCGGCCCGCGAGGTCCGCGAAGTCGTGAATGCCGGAGTGCCTGTGCGTCAACAACCGCGTGCTCGCGACGAAGAACGTGTACGAGAACGCGACGTCGCCGCGTCGCGCGCGCACGTTCGTCGTGACGCCGCATTCGAGGTCGACCGCGCCGTTCTCTATCAGCGGAATGCGGTTCTGCGACGTGACCGGGACGAAGCGCACTTTCAGCGCCGGATGCTTCGTGCGCGCCTTCACGGCATCGATCACCTTGTTGCAGATGTCCTGCGAAAAACCGATCACCTGCCCATGCGCGTCGACGTACGAGAACGGCACCGAGGTCTCCCGATAGCCGATCGCGATCGCATTCGCCGCCTTGATCTTGTCGAGCGTCGGCTGCGGCGCCTGCGCGGCCGACGACAACGCATACGCGACGCCGGCCGTTGCGCAGACACGCGCCACCAGCGCCGGCGTCAGTCGCTTCATCGCTCGTGCCGGCTCGCGCGGGCAGCCGATGTGATCCGGCGGATCATCGCCAGCCTTCTCCGGCGATCTTCTCTAGCCGCGTCTCGCCGCTTCGATCGTCGCGATGTCGATCTTTCTCATTTGCATCATCGCGTCGAACGCGCGCTTCGCGGCCGCGCGGTCAGGGTCGGAGACCGCGTCCATCAGCACGCGCGGCGTGATCTGCCACGACAGTCCCCACCGGTCCTTGCACCAGCCGCACGCGCTTTCCTGACCGCCGTTGCCGACGATCGCGTTCCACAAGCGGTCCGTCTCCGCCTGGTCGTCGGTCAGCACCTGGAACGAGAACGCTTCGCTATGCGAGAACGCCGGGCCGCCGTTCAGACCGATGCACGGAATGCCGATCACCGTGAAGTCGACCACCAGCACATTGCCTTCGTGGCCGTCGGGATAATCGCCCGGCGCGCGGTGAACCCCGTGCACCGCGCTGTCGGGAAACGTGCTCGCGTAGAACGTCGCGGCGTCGAGCGCGGTGCCGTTGTACCACAGGCAAATCCGGTTCTTGCTGATCATCCTGGTTCTCCTGAACAGACGAGAATGAACGTGCATTCAGGCGCAAGATACCACCGACCAGAAATTGGTTGACGCAACCGTCGCGTTTCAGGCCGCCTTGCCGCGTTCGGACACCGGCGGGTCGGGCTGCGCGGCCTGTGTGCCCGCATCGGCCGGATCGCCGCCCGGTTTCTGTTGCGCTTCCCAGATCCGGTTGTCCGGAAACCACGACGCGTTGTCGAGCGGCGGCACCGCGAGCCTCACCGGCAGCGACGGATTGAACACCTTCGACCACCCGGACAGATAGGACGGCGTTTTCAGCAGATATCCGCATCTCGACAGAAGCAGGCTCGTCACCAGCGCTTCGCGGCCGATCGCGAGCCCCGGATAGCCGCTGTAGTGCACGGGCCTTTCGCCGCTCGCGAGCAGCGTCGCGGGTGCCACGCTGACGGGCACGGCGAAGCCCCAGTTCACGAAGAAGTCGAGGAATTCGGCCATGTCGCTGGCCACGAACAGGTTCGTCAGATGAGGCGCCTGTTCGAGCGTGCGCTCGACCTGGCGGCAGAGTTCGTCGAAGCCGATCGTATGGGCTTCGAAATGCTTGTCGGTGCCGCGATAATGCACGCCCAGCGTCGATGCGCCGATGCCGAGCCGCGCACAGACGTCGTCGACTTCCGCGCGGATCGACGCGGTCGGGCGATAGTGCGACAGAAACACCGCGCTCGCCCGCTCGACCGACAGATCCCGTTCGTAGCGGCGAAAGCCCAGATCGCCGAGATCGCGGACGAACGACGTGCGCAGCACCCGGCCCGCGGGCGGCACGGGCGGCGCGGCGATGTTCTCGAAACATTCGGCGAGCCAGTCGATCTTGCCTTGTGCGTCGCCGTAATTGCCGCCGCGCGCGGAAATGACCGGCGTCCGATGCTTGTCTTCGCAGAAGAGCAGTGTGCACAGCACGATCTGCATCACCGAGAAAAAGCCTGAATTCGCGCGGATTTCGATGACGAAGTAGTCGCCGTTCAAACGCTGTCGCGCATGCAACGCGATGCGCGCCGGCGTGTTGAGTGCATTCTTGAAGCCTTCGCTGCGCCGGAACTGTCTTGCCATGTCGATCAATGAGCCGAGCACGCCGTGTCCCTCCTGTCGCCGCCTGCGCTGCCGATCGTCCGGCGACTGCCGGGACACGCCGCGCCACGGCGATCATAGCGGGCACCGACAACGCCGGTCGAGAAGAAAGACGGATACTGCGTGTGATGCCGCACATTCGACGGCGCCATCCTGTGACGCGCACGATCGAGCGATCGAGCGACTGCTACAGGACGTTAGCTATCGACGTGCGCCGCGCTGAACGCACGGCATGGTCTTTGCGGCCGTATTTCCGGCAACGCGGGCGCGCCGATCCATCATGGCAGCCACCGCGCCGCTAGAATCAGACTAATGGTGCATTGCACTTTGCAACAATGAGGGCCGCACGCGGCAACGACCGCGTGCCGCGCTCGATCCGGGACGAATTCGATGAACGCTAACCGACTGCCGCGCCGCCCGCGCGTCTACCTGGCCGGCTTCGACGTATTTCGCAAAGACGCGCTCGAATACGGCGCGCGACTGCGCGTCTGGTGCGACGACTACGGCTTCGACGGCGTCTACCCGCTGGACGCCGAGGCGCCGCACGACCTCGAAGGCCCGCGCAAGGCCGCATGGATCTATCGAACGAACGTGCACGCGATCCGCCGCGCGGACATCGTGATGGCCAACGTCGACGACTTTCGCGGCCCAGGCGAGCCCGACTCGGGCACCGCCTTCGAGATCGGCTTCGCGGCCGCGCTCGGCAAGGAGATCTGGGCCTACACCACGGACGAAGGCACGCTCGTCGAGCGCGTGCCGTCCGAGTCCGCGCCGGGCGGGCGCCTGTGCGCGCGGGGTTTTGTCGTCGAGGACTTCGGACTCGCGAAGAACCTGATGATCGCGTGTGCCGCGCGCATCGTGCACGGCGATGCGCGCGCGTGCCTCGCCGCGATGGCCGAGTGCCACTATGCATCGCTGCGGCGTCACGCGGTCGTGTCGAGCGCCGCGGCGCGCGCGATTCAGTGATGCATCGTGCTCATCGTGCTCATCCGCTGTAACGCGCGGATGCGCGCGACCGCGCGCCGGTCCGTGACCGCGCTCTGATAGAGCCGCGTGAGATCCGCCTTTAGCGCGGTGCGCGAGCCGCCGTCCAGATACACCATGTGCCCCGACGGATAGAAACGCGCGCTCAGGTTGTTGCGTACCTTCTGGTCGACGAGCGGCATTTTCTGCAGATCGACGACCGTCTGATAGAACGGCGTGACGAAGTCGTAATAGCCGTTCGCGGACAGCACGCGCAAGTCGGGATTCAACGCCATCACCGCCGCCAGATCGCCGGCCGTGTACAGCACGACATTGCCCTGCGCATCGACGCCCTTCTGCGCGCCGGTCGGATCGATGTGGCCGAAGTCCCAGTGCTGGAACGCCTGGTCGTTCAAGTCGGTGAACGACGAATTCGAGCGGAATTTCAGCGTCTCGTTCAGATAGCTGTTCCACATCGCCGTGTAGACGCCGGTCACCGCGGTCATCGTCGGATCGTTGCCGCCCGAATTCGGATCGACCTTGCCGGCGATGCCGGTGTCGATCGCGGTCACGCGGCCGTCGTACGAGCCGAGCGCGACGCCCTTGTCTTTCAGCAGCGTGGTCAGGAAAAGCGAGTTGCCGCGGCTGTCGTACGCGGCGATGTCGAGATTCCACGACGTCAGCGTCTGCGTATCGATGCCGGTGTATTTCGACAGCTTGTCGAGCGCGGCGGCGATCGCCGGATTTTTCGCATCGGGAAACTTCGCGAGCGCCTCGCGATAGTCGGTGCGCGCGAACTGCGCGACCTGTTCGACGAATGCCTGCAAGTCCTTCGGCGCGGGCGTCACGCCGACGCGCCCATGAAACCACGCGTCGGCCGCCGCGGTCGGCAGCGCGCCGACCGGATTGCCGCTTTGCGTGTAATCGAGAATCGACGACTGCAGCGTGATGCCGTTCAGGTCCACGCCGTCCTCGTGCAGCCGGTACGCGAGCACGCAGCTGCGCGCGGTGCCGTACGACTCGCCGTACAGGAATTTCGGCGAATTCCAGCGGTCGTTCGCGCTCAGGTAGCGCTTGATGAACTGCTTCAACGAATCGGCATCCTGATCGACGCCCCAGAAGTCGCGGTTGTGATGCGGTGCAATCGCAGCCGAATACCCGGTGCCGACCGGATTCACGAACACGAGGTCGCTGCGATCGAGCAGGCTGTCGGGATTGTCTTCGAGCGTGTACGGCGCGGGCGGCGTGAAGCCCGGCATCGACGTCTTGATGCGTTTCGGCGCGAACGAGCCGAGCAGCACGAACACCGACGACGACCCCGGCCCGCCGTTGTAGAAGAACGTGACCGGGCGATCCTGCGCGGCGACGCCGTCTTTCGTGAACGCGACGTAGAAGATTTTCGCGTTCGGCTGCGAACTGCTCGGATCGACGGTGACGAGATGGCCGACCGTCGCCGTGTACGTGATCACCTCGCTGCCGATCTGGATCGCATGATGGGTGATCGCCGCGTTCTCGGTCATGTCGGTGACCCAGTCGTCGGGACCGTTGCCGTAGGCGGTCGGATCGAAGAACGGTACGTCGTCCGGGCTGCGGTGGCGGCCGTTGCCGGCCATCGGCGTCGATTCGGTCTGATCGTTCATTTCGTCTCCGTTCGTCAGCGGGCCGCCGCAGCTCACCGGGCCGCGGCGTGACAAACATGCTACTACGCCGTGCCGAGCACCGCTGCCACCTTGTTGCCGACCGGCGTGCCGAGGCCCGTGCACGCGTCCCAGCCGGGGGCCGCGGAATAGTCGCCGTTGTTGCCGCTCGTGATGTCGTTGAACGCGAGCGGCTGGCGATACAGCGCCGCGTTCACGAAGCCCGCCGGCTTGCCGCGCGCCGCATTCACGCGCGCGATCAGCGCGGCCCACAGCGGCGCGACGGCGCTCGTGCCGCCGACCACGGCGTCCTCGCCGCCGACGTGCACGATGTAGCCGGTCGCCGGATCGGCATCGGCCGCCACGTCCGGCACGCCGCGCCGCACGAGCGAGCCCGAACCGTTCGAGCCGCGCACGATCGCGAGCCCCTTCTGCCACGCGGGCAGCGCGAACGTCGCGCTGACGCCGCCGCCGGTCGCGCCGCCTTCCGCGCCGCCGTCCCACACGGTCTCGCGGACGATCTGCCCGTTGCTCGCGCTGACCCGCGTGCCGCCGCAGCCGAGCGCGTACGGGCTCGATGCGGGAAAGTCGACATGATCGGCGCCGTCGCCGACGCCGTCCGCCGAGCCGCTGTCGCCGGACGCCACGCACACCGTCACGCCGAGCGCGACCGCGGATTGCAGCGCGTCGTTCAACGCGGACAGCGTCTGCTGCGTCCACGCCGACTCCGGCGCGCCCCAGCTGATCGACACGACCGATGGATTGCGCGTGCGGTCGTGCAGCGCCGCGCTGACCGCATTGACGAAGCCGGCTTCGCTGTTCGGCGCGAAATACACGGCGATCCGCGCGGCCGGCGCGAGCGCGCCGGCGATCTCGACATCGAGCGTCACTTCGCCGTCCGGGCCGTTCGGATCGCCGGTCGGCGCGTTGTTCACGCCGTCGACGGACACCGCGTCGACCGTCGGCATCGACACGCCGAGCGCGCCGAAGTACGCCGTGAGGTCCGAGGTGCTGTAGCCGCCGCCCATTTCGATCAGCGCGATGCACTCGCCGTGGCCGTCGCCGGGCGGGAAGTCGTACAGCGACGCGAGCTGCAGCGGCGTGAACGCGTTGCTCGCCGCACGCGCCGCGCGGATCGGCGGCCGGATCGTCGTGCCGACGCGAAAGTGCGGACGCGCCTTCGCCCGGTCGTCGAAACCGAGCACGGCGATCACGACGTCATGCACGTCGTCGGGCAGATGCACCGGCCCGGACGGCTGCCGGAACCGGTGCCGGACCGGACCGACCTGATGTTCGAAACGTTGCAGATCGACGCCGAACGCCGCGTTGTACTGCCCGACGGTGCCCGACAGCACGACGCGACGCTCGGCCGGTTCCTGTCGCACGACCGTCAGCCCGTGCGCGTTCGCGAACTGCGTGACACGCGCGATATCGTCGGCGGAGGCGCTGAAGCGCTGCTCGTATTCGTCGCGCGAAACGGGCGCGGCGAGCGGATCGCCGGCCGCGATGCGATCGACGAGATCGTGAAATGCGTCGGCATTCTGCCGGCGCAGCACCAATACGATATCGAAACGCTCGGCGGGATCACACGCGCCGATACACTGAGCGCCCGTGGGCGCCGGATGATTGCTGCCACTGACGGGACGTCTGTTCATCTCCGACTTCTCCTCGTTGAACCATGCACGGCGCTGACCGGATCCGACGTTCGACTCGCCTGTTTTTACCTGTCAGAAATGCAACGGCTCGCTGTTGTCTGCGCTGTTGTCTGCGCTATTGTCTGAATTCGCCGACTGACTGCCGCCGTTGGGCGCAGTGGCGCGAGACGTCGGGGATAGGCGACGCCTCGTGAACGCCGCGCGTCACGCAAAAAGCAATCAAGGCTAGCACGCCACGTGCCCGCCGGCGAAAGATGGGATTGGAACGGCCGGCAGCACCCGGCCGGTGAGAGGAACGCGCGCGCAGTGTGATGCGCGCGCGTTTTTTTTGATTCGCCGCTGATTCGCTATTGAGTCCGCATTTGGCTGATCGATTACTTCCGGCGCGCACGCGGCGCCTGCCCCACGCGCACGGCATGGCACCGAAGGCCGTTGTTCGCCGTGCGTGCCCGCGCGGGCTGGCGGCGATCACCGCGGCGGCCCGCCGCCCGGCCGCGACGGCCGGGCCGTATCGATGCCGCTACGCGGCTGCCGGGATCGCCGCCGGCAAATACTCCTGCAGATATTCCTCGAACTCGGCCTTCACTTCCGGATGGCGCAGCGCGAATTCGACCGTCGCCTTCAGATAGCCGAGCTTGCTGCCGCAGTCGAAGCGCGTGCCGTCGTAGCGATACGCGAGCACCTGTTCCTCGCCGAGCAGCGACTGCAGCGCGTCGGTCAATTGCAGTTCGCCGCCCGCGCCGGGCTTCAGCCGGCGGATGTGCTCGAACACGGTCGGCATCAGCACGTAGCGGCCGACCACGCCGAGATTCGACGGCGCAACGTCCGGCTTCGGTTTCTCGACGAGACCCGACAGCTTGAACACGTCCTCTTCCCACTCGCGGCCGTCGATCACGCCGTACGACGCGCTGTGCTCGCGCGCAATCGTTTCGACGCCGACCACCGAGCTGTGATAGTGGTTGAACACGTCGACGAGCTGCTTCATCACCGGATTCGGGCTGTACAGCAGGTCGTCCGCGAGAATCACCGCGAACGGGCCGTCGCCGACCAGCTTTTCCGCGCACAGCACCGCGTGGCCGAGGCCGAGCGCCTCCGGCTGGCGCACGTAGAAGCAATCGACGTGGCTCGGCTTGATGCCGCGCACGAGGTCGAGCAGCTTGTCCTTGTTGCGGGCTTCGAGCTCCGCCTCGATCTCATAGGACTTGTCGAAGTGGTCCTCGATCGCGCGCTTGCTGCGGCCGGTCACGAAGATCATTTCGGTAATGCCTGCCGCAATCGCTTCCTCGACCGCGTACTGGATCAGCGGCTTGTCGACGATCGGGAGCATTTCCTTCGGGCTCGCCTTGGTCGCGGGCAGAAACCGCGTACCAAGGCCCGCTACCGGAAATACCGCTTTGGTTACTTTCAGCATGATGTCGTTCCCCACATCGAGGTTGAAGATGGCGTCGCCGAGTTTCAAAGGCACAAAAAATTATCGGTCGGTAGCGCGCATCGTTTCCAGTCCATTTACGAATTGACGCGAAACGTTCCGTTATCCGGGATGCATCGGGCAGAAGGAAATTGTTGCCGTTCGATTCACGAGACCGGCATGAATTTCCTGTCGCTTTTCGCGATTTCGGATGCGCCAGGCCACCCGAACGGGCCATCTCATCCTTACTCGGCGTCGTCAAGGTGTGGAAGGTCGCCGCGGCGCGCCCTGAAACGCCGGATCGGCTCGTTGCGCAGCGCCTCCCGGTACGCGGACACCGCAACCAGAACCAGCAGCACGGCAACGCCGGCAAGCAAATGCATGTTCATCGCAATCTCCCAACGGCCAGGAGCCAATGCAAGCCGGCGCGAGCCGGGATTGCAGTCAGGCTGATATGAAGCCTGATCACGTTAACACCACAAATCTGATAAATAAATGCACGGCCCTTTATGCTCGATTTATTTAGCGCAATTCACTCTCTCCCGAATACATTTTGAAAATATTTCGGATTACTTCCGCGCGCGAGGTCCCCTAAGATCGCGACGTGCATACCGAGGAGACCATTCAATGAGCGATCCCGCCCTCGACGCGGCCCTGCCGGCCGCGCCGCTCGCCCCCGCAGCGACGCGGCCCACGGCCGGCGCGATGGCAAACGAGCAGGTGCTCGACACGATGCGCGGCTTCGCTGCGCTGCTGGTCGCGTACTTTCATTGCCGTCAGGTCACGTGGATCGGCATGGGCGCCTTCCATCATTCCGCTGCCGGCACGCATCTCGCCGCGCCCGGCACGATCGCGGCGTGGCTCACGCTGCCCGTCGCCTGGGGATCGGCCGGCGTGCCGATCTTCTTCGTGATCAGCGGCTATTGCATCCATCGCAGCGGCGCGGCGCGTCTGTTCGCGGACCCGAATTACCGGCTCGACGCACGGCAGTTCTGGCTGCGCCGCTTCGTGCGCATCTATCCGGTGCTGTTCGCGGCGCTCGTGCTGACGGCCGCCGTCGACTGGTTCAGCCTGTCGCTGCCGCCCGTCAGCCACAAGATTCTCGATATCGGCCCGCGCGCGTTCCTCGTGAACCTGTTGTCGCTGCAAGGGCTCGCCGGCAAGACCTACGGCTCGAACGGCGCATTGTGGACGCTGTCGATCGAGGTGCAGTTCTATGCGATCTATCCGCTGCTGTTCGCGCTGCGACGCCGGATCGGCCTCAACGCGACGCTCGTCGGCGTCGCGCTCGTCAATATCGTGTCCGCACTCACGCTGGAACGCCACGACGTGATCGTGTTCCCGTCGTTCTGGTTCTCGTGGATGCTCGGCGTGTGGATCGCCGAAGTCCGGCTGCGCAATCCGGACGCGCGGATTCGCTACGGCAACGCGCTCGCGCTGCTGTTCGTCGCGGCCGGGTGCGTCGCGTTCCGCTTCGGGCAGTACGGCGCGTTCCAGCTATGGGCCGCGGGCTTCGCGTGCTGGCTGACGAATGCGCTCGGCCGGCCCGCAACCGCCAGCGGTCCGCTCGCGCACGTGCTCGCGAAGATCGGCGATTTCAGCTACTCGCTCTACCTGATCCATCTGCCGCTGTTCGTGCTCGGCGCGTCGCTGCTGTTCCGCTCGTCGCTGCAGGCTTCGATCTGGCCGTCGTTCGAGTTCACGCTGATGGTGGTGCCCGTGGCCTGGGTGTTCTATCAACTGTTCGAGCGACCCGCGCTGCTGGCGACGAAGCGGCTCAAGAAGCGGCCCGTCGCTGCGGGTTGACGTTACAGGCATCGACGGTTGCGGGTTGCCGTTACGAAACCGGGCCTCGGAGTCCGTCCGGCAATAAATCACGTCGACGCAGTCCGCAACGGCGAGCGCAGTCCCTCGCCACACGCTACTTCTCATCGATAGGCCACCGCGAGTTCACGCGTTCCAAACCGCAAAAACACAAGCCGCCCGCAGGCGGCTCGTGTCTCGCCAGCTGCATGCGTCAGGCGGCCTGCGCCACGCTCGTCAACACGCGCTCGACGGCTGCCACATACCGCTCCTTGCCGAATCGCTGCCGCGCCGATTCCGCGCCGCTCGCACCCAGCCGCTCGCGCAACGCGGGATCGTCGCGCAGCGCCGCGATCGTCGCGGCCAGATCCGCCGCGTCCCCCGGCGCGCACAGCAGGCCGTCCACGCCGTCGTCGACGATCTCGGTCACGCCGCCGTCGCGCGACGCCACGACCGGCCGCCGCGCGAGCATCCCTTCCACGACCACGCGCCCGAACGGCTCCGGCGTGATCGACGTGTGCGCGACGACGTCCACCGCCCGCATGCACGCGGCGATGTCGTTCCGGAAGCCGAGAAAATGCACGCGGCCTTCGAGCCCGTTCGCGCTAACGAACGCACGCAGCTCATCGTGATACGCGTCCTCGCCGAACAGCGGCGCACCGACGAACGCGGCATGCACGTCGCGCTCGCGCAGCAGCGCTTCGAGCAGCACGTGCTGCCCTTTCCAGCGCGCGAGCCGGCTGAACGCGCCGACGATGAACGCATCGCGCGGCAATCCGATCCGCTCGCGCAACTCGACCTGCGAGATGCCGTTCAACGCTTCGAACGGGCGGTCGTCGACGCCGTTGTGCACGACGTCGATGCGTTTTCTGTCGAAGTTCGTCAGGTCGGCGAACACCTGCGCGGACGCCTCCGAATTCGCAATCACGTGCGCGAGGCCCAGCTTCGCGCACGCGCGGATGATCGCGCGCTGCGCGCGCCCGAAGTGCTCGTCGCTGACGATGTCGCGCAGATGCCAGACCACCGGCTTGCGCGCGAGCTTGCCCGCTATCACGCCGATCACCATCGCGCGCTGCGTGTTCGCGTACAGCACGTCCGCGTCGCGCGCGGCGCGGCGCGTGCCGCGCACGAGCGTCGCGATGCCCGACAGCACCGCAAGCCGAGGCGCGGCGCCGCCGTCCCGGCGCACGTTGCGCAAGCCGTCGGCGGCGAGCACTTCGACGTTCGCGCCGATCGCATCGAGCGCGTCGCGAAACGGACCGTCGTCGAACAGCAGCACGTCGATCGGCGCGCGCAATCCCTTCACCACTTCGAGCAGCGACAGTTCCGCGCCGCCGAGCACGCCGCTCTGGTCGATCGCGAGCACGCGCGGCGCGGTAACGGGATCGCTCGCGGGCGGCGGGCTCGCCGCGCGAATGGGCCGGTGCGCGCGCGATGCGACGGCGGGCACCGCCTTCGCGACCTCGGCGACGAAGCGCTCGCGAAAACGCGCGACCGAAAAGCGCTCGGCGTTCGCGCGGCAATCTTCCGCGCGAATGCGGCCGGGCTCGCGCTCGAACGCATCGACGGCGGCGATGATCGCGTCGGTGCTCTGCTCGTCGAAGAACAGGCCCGTCGGCCGGCTTTGCGTCAAATCGCGCACCGTCTCCAGCGCGCCGCCCTTGCCATACGCGATCACCGGCGTGCCGCACGCCTGCGCCTCGACCACCGAAATGCCGAAGTCCTCCTCGGCCGCGAACACGAACGCCTTCGCGCGCCGCATGCGATCCTTCAGCACCGCAAACCGCTGATACCCCAACACCTCGATGTTCGGCGCGGCTTTCGCGCGAACCTTGTGCATGTCCGGCCCGTCGCCGATCACGACGAGCTTGCGCTGCGGCGTGCGCGCGAACGCTTCGACGATCAGGTCGATCTTCTTGTACGGCACGAGCCGCGACGCGGTCAGATAAAAATCTTCCTTGTTCGTTTCGAGCTCGAACCCGTCGACGTCGACGGGCGGAAACACCACGGCCGCGTCGCGCTGATAAACCTTGTGAATGCGCCGCGCGATGAACTCGGAGTTCGCGACGAACTGGTCGACCGAATTGGCCGTGCGCACGTCCCAGTTGCGGATGTAATGCAGGATCAGCCGCGCGAGCGCGGACTTCACGCCGCGCGTCAGATGCGACTCCTTCAGGTACTGATGCTGCAGATCCCACGCGTAGCGGATCGGCGAATGCACGTAGCTGATATGAAACTGGTCGGGGCCGGTCAGCACGCCTTTGGCGACCGCGTGGCTGCTCGAAATCACGACGTCATAGCCGGACAGGTCGAGTTGCTCGATCGCGAGCGGCATCAGCGGCAGCCACGAACGGTATTTGTTGCGCGCGAGCGGCAGCCGCTGGATGAACGACGTCGTGACTTTCTTGCCGCGCAAGAACGCGCGATCCTCGACGAAGTCGACGACCGCGAACAGGTCCGCGTCGGGAAAGCACGCGATGATCTGTTCGAGCACGCGCTCCGCGCCCGCATAGGTGACGAGCCAGTCATGCACGATCGCGACGCGCGGCGCGTGTGCCTGCCGCGCGCGCGTTCGCGTACCCGTGTCGGTGCGATTCGCGGCCGCCGGATCGCGCCAGCCGGCCGGAACCACCGCGCGTTCGGACGACACTTGAGCGCTGTCGATTAGTTCGTGACTCATACGCTTTTCCGTAGGTTCAGTCTAAAGAGAAGGGAGCGTGCGAAGCTGCGCAGCATCGGCGTGGTCGCGATGGACCACACGACGTTCGCGAGCGCGAGCAGGACACCGGCGCCGATCGCGACCACCGGATTCGGAAGCCACCACGCGCACGCGAGCGCGGCGCCGAGGAAGCTCAAATGCGCGAGCAGATCGACGATGATCATGCGCGAGTGGATGCGCGCGAGATACAGCAGCACCACGTAGTCGAACAGCGCGCGCGCGAGCACGGCGGCGGCCGCGCCCGGCAGGCCGAAGCGCGAGATGCCGAGCCACAGCAGCCCCGCATACAGCGGCAGTTCGACGAGGCCGACGCGCGCGGCCGCTGCGGGATTGTTCTGCGCCTGGATCAGGATGCGCGTGACGCTCGCCTGCCCGATCAGCCACACGGAGACGATCAGCACGCGTCCGACCGGCGCGCCGTGCGCGGCGAGTTCCGGCCCGACCCACAGATGCAGGAACGGTTCGAGCACGACGATCGCGCCGATCGCGATCGGCGTGAAAATGCCGTTCAGAAATTGCAGCGACTGCGCGGCGACTTCGTCCGCGTGCTCGCGGCGCAGCGCGGAAAGACGCGGAAACAGCGTGCGCACCAGCGCGTTCGGCACCATGTTGAGCCGCGTGACGAGGTTCTGCGGCACCGTGTAGTAGGTGACGAAACGCACGCCGAGGCCCGCGCCGAGCATCAACCGGTCGAGCGAATCGGCGACCATCGTCGTGATGCTCGCGATCAGCATCCAGCCGCCGAAGTTGAACAGCGCCTTCGACGTGTCGAAGCGCGGCCCGCGCACGCGGCGAATGCCGAGCACGCGCAGCGCGCCCTGCGCGAGCAGCAGGCCCGCGAGCAGACGCGCGAGCACCGCGGCGGCCAGCACCGTCTGCAGATTCGGCGCGATCCACCACGCGGCGGCGAGCGGCAGCAGCTGGAACAGAAACGTGCCGATCGTCTGGTTCGTGTTGTAGATGCCGAAGCGCTCCGCGCCGTTGATCGCGCCGCCGAACACCCACGACACGTTCGCAAGCGGAATCGCGACCGCGAGCCACGGCAGCGCCGCATACACTTCGTGCCGCATCTCCGGCGACACGTGCGTGAAATAGGCGGTGTAGAACGCGCCGCCCGACAGGATCAGCAGGCCGCCGATCGCACCGGTCGTCAGGTTCAGCCAGAACGCGCTCCAGAAAACCCGCTCGCATTCCTCCTGATCGCCCGACGCATGCGCCTTCGAAATGTGGTTCTGCGCGGCCATGCTCATGCCGAGATCGAGCACGCTGAAGTAGCCGATCAGCGTCCACACGAGCGCAATCACCCCGTAGCGCTCGACGCCGAGCACGTGGATATACGACGGCACGGTGACGAGCGACACGAAGGTCGGCAGGATCAGCCCGAACAGATTGATCGCGACGTTACGCAGTATTCCCTTATCCATTCACCTGGTCCCATGTGGAACGCGAGCCGCACGTTGAGTCGAAAGCCGCATCGTCAAGCGGGCTTCCAGCGATACATCAGCACCTTGCCGCGCGCGTCCTCTTCGACGAACACGAGGTATTCGCCGTTCGCCTGCCGGTGCGCGCTGATCCCGAACGGCACGTCGACCCAGCCGGACGCATGGCCCACTTCCGCGCCGGGACCGAACGTGCCGAGTTCCTTCGCGCTGTCCTTGTCGTACACGTGCACGTTGCCGTCCGGCTCGACGACGAATACGTACTGCCCTTCGACCGTGAGCCCGGCCGGCGTGACCGGCGGCTTCGCGTGCGGATCCCACGGCAGCGGCAACTGGTAGCGCGCCTTCGGATTGCCGGCCGACCAGCCGTCGTAGCGGACCAGCACGCGCCCCGCCTCCTTCGAGAACCCCGGATCGTGCGGCGCATCCGCGGTGTAGCCGGTCACGTACAGCGTGTCGGTCTGCGGTTCGTAGATCACGCGATGCACTTCGGTGAACGGCGCCGGCACCGGGTACGTCTTCAGGTTCGAATACGCGTAGATCGGATTGCCCTTCGGATCGAGGCCGCCGAACACGAAGCGCACGATGTCGCGCTTGTCGCGCGCGCGCCAGATGTCGCCGCGCGTGTCGATCCACCAGCCCCATCCGCCCGCGAGATGCTCGCGGCCCGGGTTGCGCGTGAACTCGTCGGCGTCGAATCCGCCGTTGCCGTTCGTGTCCCGCCAGATCCAGTCGCCGCCCGGCGGCGCATTCGGCACGTGCTCGACGCCGCGCGCGCGGCCCGCGATGAAACCCGACGGAATCGCCGTCTCGCCCGCGCGCGGATCGAAGCGGTAGATCTTCAGGTGGTCCGCGTACATGTCGGTCAGGTACAGGAACGTATGACCGTTCAGCGCGCGCGCCGTCGGCAGGCCCGGCCACTGGTCGGTGTTGAAGACCGGATCTTCCGGATAGCGGAACCGGTTGGACAGGAATCCGACGTAGTTCCAGTCCTGCCCCGGCGGCTTCGACAGATCGAGTTCGAAGCGCTTGTTGCCGGTGTACACGCTGTTCGGCCGCTGCGGGTCCATCCACGCGCCGTCGACGAACAACAGGCCCTGCACCTGCCACAGCCGCTTGCCGTCCGGCGTGTAGCTTTCGAGCGTCGCGCCGAGCCCCGCACCGGTCGTGCCGAGACGCGGGCCGACGCCGTTCGTCGACACGTACACGTTGCCGTGCGCATCCGTGGCGACGCCGGTCAGGCCATTGAAACGCCCCGGTCCCGGGCGGCCGGCCACGCCCGCGAAAATACCGCCGCGCTCGCCGAGCGTCGCCGTCTGCGCGTAGCCGTTCGCGCCGCGCGTATAGATCAGGATCTGCTGACGCGGCCCGTTGTCTGCGACGAGAATCCGCCCTTGCGGATCGATCGCGACATCGACCGCGACCGTGTCCGCGGGCAGCGGCAACGTATCGCCGAGCGCGTGACCGTCGCTCGCATAGTGCGCGATCTTCGGATGGTCGCCGAGCGTATCGGTCAGCACCCATAGCGTGCCGTCCGCCGCGATCGCGAGGCGGCCCGGCTCGTGCGCGTCCCATTGCGTCTTGCGCCGCATCGACGTCGCGTCGTAGCCCTCGATGCGATTCATCGCCGTGTTCGCGACATACAGCATCGCGTCGTTCGCCGCGAGGCCGCCGATGTCGGACTTCGTGCCGGCCGGCACGTCGTTGATCTTCAGGAACGCGCCTGAGAGCTGCGCATGCGGATTCGGCGGATCGGCGGACGCCTGGAACGGCGCGGCGTTTTTCGGATCGTCGATCGACCGGCGCGTGATGCCGTACCACTGGTCGCCCTTCGGCGGCCAGATGCCGGCGCCGATCAAATGCCCCTTTTCGTTGCCGACGCCGACCGCCGCATACACGTAATGGCTGTTCACCGCGATCGCGTTGCCGCCGCTGCCGCCCCAGCCGTGCGTGCCGCCGGCGAAGCCGAGCATCTTGCCGTTCTGGTACGCGCTGATCTCGCCGCCGCTTTCGTCCCACGGCGCGTTCGTGAACACCTTGCCGTCGCGCGTGACCGCGATCGACGTGATGTCGATCTGCGTCCACGCGCCGTCGCCGTAGCCGTACGTATTGCCGATCCATGACGTCTTGACCGGCAGTTGCGGCGCGGCGAGCGTCTGCACGGAAGACGTACAGGCGAGCGCGGTCAGCACGGCGAGCGTGAGCGAGCGGAGGCGGTGATCGGAGCGTGACGACGGCAAAGGGATTCCTCAAGCGACAATAACGTCGATCCGCTGGATCATGCCGCACATTCACGAGACAAAATCCCGCCGCAAAAACTGAAAATAATTCAAAAAAATTCCGTTTCAAACGGATCGTTTTTTATTTTGTTAATCGCCTGTAACGCATCGACGACGGCTTGCGGAAAGGTTTCCGGCATATTTTTCAACGGCCGCCGCCGCGTAACGTGCGCATGCCGTGCGCATATTGGAACGGGTGACCGATTTAGCGGGATTTCAATAACTTTCCCGTTTTTGCCCATTTAATTCTTTCTAGAATCGACTGGACTTCGCATCCACGCCAAGGTACCGATCCCCGATGACAGCGACATCCTCAGCGATACCCGCAGCCAGCCCGCCCTCACCGTCCCACCGGATCCTCCAGCTCGACGGCCTGCGCGCGATCGCCGTGCTCGCGGTGTTCGCGCAGCACGCGATTCGCGCGCCGCTGTGGATGGGCGTCGATCTGTTCTTCGTGCTGAGCGGCTTTCTGATCACCGGCATCCTGATCGAACGGAAATCGCGCGGACAGTCGTACTTCAGCTACTTCTACGCGCGGCGCGTGCGCCGCATCCTGCCGCCGTACGTGCTGCTGATGGTCGTGTCGTCGCTGCTGTTCGGGCTCGGCTGGGCGAAGCACTGGCCGTACTACACGTTCTTCGCGACCAACATCGCGGATGCGCTGAACGAGAGCGGCCACGACAGCCTCAATATCCTGTGGTCGCTCGCGGTCGAAGAACAGTTCTACCTGTTCTGGCCGTTCGTGATCCTGCTCGTGCCGACCCGCGCGATCGCGGCGGTCGCGGCCGCGCTGATCGTCGGCGTGCCGGTGCTGCGCGCGATCGCGACGCCGTGGTTCGATTCGTTCTGGCCGATCTACTACCTGACGCCGTTCCGCATGGACCTGCTCGCGGCCGGCGCGCTGCTCGCGGTCGTCGTGCGGCGCGATCGCGACGCGCTCGAACCGTTGCGCATTCCGGCGGCGTTCTTCTTCGTCGCGGCGCTGGCGGTGCTCGCGTGGCTGCATCTGCACAACCCGCGATTTCGCGCGGAAAACACGCCGCTGTCGAACGCCGCGCTGTACAGCGTGTCGCTCGTGCTGTGCACGTCGTTCGTCGTGATCGCGCTGCAGTCGAAGGGCATCGTGCGGCGCGTGCTGAGCCATCCGGTGCTCGTCTACATCGGCACCATCAGCTACACGATCTACCTGATCCACCTGACGATCCTGTACGCCGTGTGGCCGCTCCACTACGGCCGTTACACGAGCGCGGCGCTCGCGCTCGCGCTGACCCTCGCGTATGCGAGCGCGACGTGGTTCCTGTTCGAAAAGCGCCTGACGCGCGGCCCGCGCGCGCGCGCAGCGCAGCCGCAGCCCGCGGTGGCCGGCACGTCCGGCGTCCGCACGTGAGATGTGCAGAAACGCTTTCCACTTTCCGATTCCGACTCTAAAAAAAGGCTGATTTCATGAACGACCGACGCAAAGCGATCATCACCGGCGTATCGGGCCAGGACGGCGCGTACCTGACGAAACTGCTGCTCGAAAAGGGCTACCAGGTGACGGGCACCTACCGCCGCACCAGTTCCGTCAACTTCTGGCGGATGAACGAACTCGGCGTGCTCGATCATCCGGCGCTCGATCTCGTCGAACACGATCTGACCGATGCGGGCTCGACGATTCGGCTCATCGAACGCTCGGACGCCGGCGAGGTGTACAACCTCGCGGCGCAGAGCTTCGTCGGCGTGTCGTTCGACCAGCCGGTGACGACCGCCGAGGTGACCGGCATCGGCGCGCTGAATCTGCTCGAAGCGATCCGCGCGGTGAATCCGAAGATCCGCTTCTACCAGGCGTCGACATCCGAAATGTTCGGAAAGGTCCGCGCGATTCCGCAGTCCGAGGACACGCCGTTCTATCCGCGCAGTCCTTACGGCATCGCGAAACTGTTCGCGCACTGGTCGACGATCAACTACCGCGAGTCGTATGGCATCTTCGCGACGAGCGGCATTCTGTTCAACCACGAGTCGCCGCTGCGCGGTCGTGAATTCGTCACACGAAAGATCACTGACTCGGTCGCGAAGATCAAGCTCGGCCAGCTCGCGATGCTCGAACTCGGCAACCTGGACGCGAAACGCGACTGGGGCTTTGCGCTAGAATATGTCGATGGCATGTGGCGCATGCTGCAGGCGCAACAGCCGGATACCTACGTACTCGCAACCGGCCGTACCGAAACCGTGCGCGACTTCGTGACGATGGCATTCGGGGCCGCCGGCTACCAGCTCGAATGGTCCGGCCAGGGCGAGCGCGAAACGGGCGTCGACATTTCGACTGGCCGCACGCTGGTGCGAGTCAATCCGCGCTTTTACCGGCCGGCCGAAGTAGAGCTGCTGATCGGCGACGCGACGAAGGCACGCGAAGCGCTCGGCTGGCAACCGCAGACCTCGCTGGAGCAGTTGTGCCAGATGATGGTCAACGCGGACCTTATCCGCAACGAACACCATGACACGTTCTGACAACACTGAGCGCCGCGCACTGATCACCGGCATCGCCGGTTTCACCGGCCGCTACATGGCGGCCCGGCTGCGCGCGGACGGCTACCGGATCCACGGCGCGATGCAAGGCGCCGGCGATCTTGATCCGGCGGGCTCCCCCGCCGACGACATTCACGCCGTCGATCTGCGCGAGCCGCACGCGGTCGCCGAGGTCATCGACGCGATCCGGCCCGAAGTCGTCGTGCATCTGGCCGGCATTGCCAACGTCGCGCACGACGACATCGCGAACATCTGGCTCGTGAACGTGGTCGGCACGCGCAACCTGCTTGCCGCGCTCACGAAGCTCGACACGCGGCCGCGCGCGGTGCTGCTCGCGAGCAGCGCGAACGTGTACGGCAACGCCACCGAAGGCGTGATCGACGAAGAAGTGCCGCCGCAGCCGATGAACGACTACGCGGCGAGCAAGCTCGCGATGGAATTCGCGTCGCGCACGTTCAGCGCGCAGCTTCCGCTCATCTACGCGCGGCCGTTCAACTACACCGGCGTCGGCCAGAGCACGGACTTCCTGCTGCCGAAGATCGTCGACCACTATGCGCGTCGCGCGAAAACCATCTCGCTCGGCAACACCGACGTGAGCCGCGATTTCTCCGACGTGCGCTTCGTCGTCGATGCCTATGCACGGCTGATCGAAGCGGCACCGAGCGGCGAGACGTTCAACGTGTGCTCGGGCGTCGGCCATACGCTCGGCGACGTGCTCGACACGCTCGCGCGCATCGCGGGTTACGCGATCGACGTGCGCGTCGATCCGCGCTTCGTGCGCGCGAACGAGGTCCGCACGCTGACCGGCTCCAGCGCGAAGCTGCGCGCCGCGATCGGCGAACTGCATCCGGTGCCGCTCGAAGAAACGCTGCGCTGGATGTACGAGGAAGCGCGCGAACGTTATGCGGCGTTGAGCCTGACGGCCTGACCCCATCCCTTTGCAATTGACTCCAGCGGGGCACGGCATCGAAGCCGTGCCCCGCTGGCGTTTACGCGCTCAATGCACGGCGATCGCTTCCGCGTACACCGCGGCCACGCGCTTCGCGACCACCGCATTGTCGAAGTGACTGCGCGCATAGTCGCGGCACTCGTCGGGCGTCGGCAGCTTCAGCCGGCCGGAGAGCGTCGCGTCGATGCCCTCCGCGATCGCGCCCGCGCCGGTCGACGGCAGCACGAGATCCGGCGACAGCCCCGCGACCGCTTCCGGCAGTCCGCCGACCGGCGTCACGAGCACCGGCGTGCCCGCCGCGAGCGACTCGACGGTGATGAGGCCGAACCCTTCGAGCGCGACGGTCGGCACCACCGACAGATTGGCCGCACGATACAGCGACGGCAAATGCGCGTCCGGTACGAAGCCGAGCAGCTTCACGTTGTCGGCGAGACCGGCGTCGTCGATGCGCTGCTGCAGTTCGTCCGCAAGACGCCCGCGGCCGGCGATCAGCAACAGCACATCCGGATGATGCGGCTTCACCTGCTTCACTGCGTCGATCAGGTCTTCCAGTCCCATCCGGCGCACGAGGCGACGCACCGCGAGAATGATCGGCCGGTTCTGCGGCAGTTGCAGCCGCATGCGCGCCTCGCCCTGCGTGCAAGGCGGATCGAACTGCGCAGTGTCCACGCAGCCCGGCACCACGCGCACGCGATCGGGCGCAATGCCGTAACGGCGCGTCAGGATTTCGCCGAACGCATTCGACAGCACGATGAGCCGCGACGATCGCTCGTACACCGACTGTTCGAGCGAATGCTTGACGCGCTGCGCGAGCGTCGCCGCGCCTTCTACCAGGCTCTCGTCCGCCCACGGCCCCTGAAAGTGCGACACCTGCGGAATGCCGCGCGTCACGTCGAGGCCGGGGAACGTGTACAGCGCGAAGTGCGACGAGATCACGTCGGGCCGGCGCTCGCGAATCTCGCGGCGCAGCGCGCGGCGCGCATCCATCAGACGCAACGGCAACGCGCGCGCGGCGGAGCCGAAGCCCTGAATCGCGCCGCCGCTGTCCTCGGCCACCTTCGGCGAGCCGGCCACCACGCCGCGCACGCCGACGCCCGCCCCCGGCAGCGCGCCGACGAGCGAGTAATACATGCGATCGAGACCGCCCGCCCGCTCGGGGAACCAGTGCATGCCGATCTGCAGCGAATCGATGGAGGGTGTGCTCATCGTGTGTCGTGTTCCTTCTGGATTCGTGGGACTTGCAGGTGCGTTTCGCGTGTCGGTCCCGTTCAAGGCGTCTTCGCGTGGCCGAGCACCGGGCCGCCCGCGAGCGGCGCCGCGTCCTGCGCTTCCGATGCGTGATGACCGCGCTCGTCGCGCATCGCGGTGCTCGTGTCGCCGGCCAGTTGCCGATACAGCGCGATGTACTGCGCGGCCATCCGCGACCAGCCGAAGCCGCCCGCGAGCGTCGCCGCCGCCTCGCCCATCGCGCGGCGCGCGGTGTCGTCGCCGGCAAGGCGCGCGATCGCATTCGCGAGCGCCTTCACGTCGTCCGGATCGTCGAGCACGATCCCGCACTCGGGCGTGATGATCTCCGCGCCGCCCGCCGTGCGCGCGGTGACGACCGGCAGCCCGGACGCCATCGCTTCGAGCAGCGACAGGCTCATCGCCTCGTAGCGCGACGGAAACACGTACGCATCGACCGAGCGCATCAGCGTCGGCATCTCGCGCACGAGGCCGAGAAAGTGCACGCGCGACGCGATGCCGAGCGCGCGCGCGCGCTCCGGATACGGACTGCCGGGCAGATAACCGGCCACCGCCAGATGCACGTGCTCCGGCAGATGCTTCAGCGCTTCGAGCACGGTGCCGAGATTCTTGCGCGGCGTGCGCAAATCGCCGACGAACAGCAGCAGGAACTTGCCCGCAGGCAGTTCGAACTTCGCGCGATCGCTGCTCGCCGATGCGAAGCCCTTCGTGTCGACGCCGTTGTAGATCACGTCGAGGCGTTCGGTCGGATGGCCGCCCGACGCGCGGATCTCGTCCGCGACCTTTTTCGACACCGCCGCGATCACGCGCGTGCGCCGGTAAGCCCAGCGCTCGAGCACCGCGTTCGCCCGCGTGTACACGAACTGGTATGCGGACCACACGCCGCGCGTGAGCCCGAACGGGTAGTACTTGCTGCGCGCCCAGCCGCCGTGCACGAAGTGCGCGGTGTTCACGTCGGCGCGCGCCCACGTGATGAAGCCGTTCACGTGCAGCACGTCGAATTCGCGTCGATGGCGGCGCAGCCACCACGCGCTCTTCAGCGCGAATACCTGCTGGCGCAGCAGGTTGGTCGGCCACAGCCGCGACGGCTGCACGCGCACCCACAGCACCGACGGATGCCCGGCCAGTTCCGGCGCCACGTGCGAGGCGACCAGCGTGACCTCGAATCCCTCGTTCAGCGCCGCCCGCGCGATTTCATGGTTCACGCGTCCCTGGCCGTCGTTGTGACGCACGACGTGCGTGACGATGGCGATTTTCATGGAGCGACTCTCACTGACGAAACCTCCTGGTAGCGGGCAGCGCCGCGGGTCATCTGTTGTTCGCGCTTGTGCCAGTGGCCCGCGCTGAGAATGGAAAACACGCTGGAAAACAGCAGCAGCCCGCCGGTGCCGACGAGCGAGTTCGTGAACACCAGCATTGCGAAGATCGAGATCGCGAGGCTCAGGCACGCGGCCACATAGCGGTCGCTCTTCAAGTCGAACGACACGCGCACCGCGCGCGCGAGCAGCCACAGCACGCCGGACAGATACAGCAGCGTGCCGGGCCAGCCGAGCACGAACGGAATGTTCATCACGCCGCTATCGAAGCTGCCGTACTTGCCGAGTTCGCCGTTGCTGCCGCTCGACAGCTTCGTCGACGCGCCCGTCGCGCCGAGTCCTTCGCCGGTCACGTCGGTGAACGCGGTCTTCGCGAAGTCCGCGTAGAACTGGTTGCGCGCCGCGTAGCTCTGGTCGTCCTGCAGGTTCACGAGCGTGTTCAGCCGCTGCTGCATGCGGTCGGCGACCGGCCCGACCGCGAGCAGCGGCACGCACAGCCCGGCGAGCACGAGCGCGCTGACGAGAATGCGGACCCGCACGCGGTTGCTCGATTTCACGAGCTGGATCGCCATCGCGATCACCCAGCCGCCCCACGTCGAGCGCACGAGCGACAGCGCGAACGAGAACAGCCCGAATGCCGCCGCGATCCAGCGCACGCGATGCTGCGCGGCCATCACGAACACCATCGCGCCCATCATCGCGAACGCGAACGGGCCCGACGAATTCATCGTGCTGAACACGCGCACGCCGAGCGGCACCGGATCGCCCTGCGAGTTCATGTCCGAGCCGATCATCCACAACGCGTCCCACGGCGGCATCACGAAGAACTGCACGAGGCCGTACGCGCCCATCACGAGCATCCCGTAGATGAACGAGTTGATGATCGTCTGCCGGTATTCCGGGTAGTCGCGCGCGTTCACGAGGATGTGAAAGCCGATCAGGAACGGATACACCCAGTTCGCGAGGTCGTACGCGGCCGCGAGCGGCCCGTTCGCGACCACGCCGATCACGAACGCATAGGCGAGCCCGGCCAGCACGAGCAGGATCGGCAGGCCGCGGCGCTGCGCGAGCACCGGGTAGTAGCGGATCAGCGACAGGCCGCTCAGCATCGTGACCGCGAGCGGCGCGACCTGAATGATGCTCGTCGGCGTGAACGCGCCCTTGCCGTAGTCCGCGAGCCGGCGCACTTCGGGCGCGAGGAACCACACCCACCACATGAAGCCGATGTAGCGCGCGGGGCTCACGAAATACAGCCACGCGCCGGTCCCGACCGACAGCACCGTGAACGCGAGCGTCAGCACGGTGCCCTGGTGCGCGAGGATCAGGAGCGCGGTGAAGCCCCACAGCGCGAGCGGCGGCAGCGAGTGGCGACTGAAGAGCCCCTGCGAGCGGCGCTTGCGCGACGGCCGCGCCGTCAACGGCGGGGCGGCCTCCGGGCCGACCGCGAACGCGCTCGATGAAGACGGTCCCATCGTCACATCCCGCCCGGCATCTGGCCGGAAGCCGCGCGAACCGGACGGGCCGCGCCGATCTCGTCCGAGCGCTGGTTGATCATCTCGCGCGTGAGCTGCACGTGCTGACGCGCGAAGTGCTGCGTGGTCAGATCGCGCTCGCGCAACTGCTCGCACGCGGCTTGCGCCTTTCGCAGCGCAAGCGACGGATCGCGCATCAGCGCGTCGACCGCCTCGCGCAATTCCGCGTGATCGAACGGCGCGACGTACGACACGGCGTCGTCGTCGAAGTAGTCGTCGAGCGCGCCCACGCGCGTGACGACCATCGGCTTGCCGAGCGCCGCCGCCTCCAGCATCACGGTGATGCCGGACGCATGCGTGTTCGGCCGCAGCGGCACGACGATCAGGTCGGCCCAGTCATACAGCGCGTGCTGTTCCTTGATGCCCGACACGCGCACGATCTCGACATTCGGCGCATTGACCGACGCCGGAATGCGCCGCCGCGTCGCGATTCGCACCGTGTAGCGCGGGTCGTCGCCGAGCGCGGCGGCGAGCGTCTCCCAGTCGCGGTCGCGGTCGTTGCCGATGCCCGCGACGCGCAGCGGCGTGTGCGGCTGCCACTGCGCCGGCGTCCTCGGCGGAAAGTCCTGCGTATTGAGACCGTAGTACACGTGGCGCGCGTGGCGGCCGAAGTACTCGTGGCACAGCGCGGCGTTCTCGGTGGCAAGCGTCGTCAGCAGGTCCGCGCGCGACAGCAGCTTGCGATACAGCGCCTGCCGCAGCGGGCCGTAGCTCGTCCAGCGATCGAGCAGCCACACGCTCTGCGCGAGCAGCAACGGCCGATGCCCGCGCCGGCGCGCGTTCAGCAGCAGCAGCAGCGACACCGCGAGATGCTCCTGCTCGGTGTGCGTCCACACCGCGTCCGAATCGAGAATCGCGCGGCGGTTGCGCCACGTGTGAACGAAATCGAAACCGAGCGCGGCCTTCAGCGCGCGGCGCACGAGACGCACCGGCTTGCTCTCCGCCGCGTCGCGCGAGTAGTTCAGCGCGAACTCGTCGGACTCCGCGTGGTGATAGCCGTACAGGCAGCCGATGTCCTCGCCTTTGCGGTAGTGGCGCGGGTCGGCGCCGTAGAACAGATGGACGTGGACTTGCTTGGCGCTCATGGGTACTCCTCTTCTGGATTCGCGTGAAAGGCTGGCTCACGCCCTCGCGCGACGCGCGTCGCGCGCGCCGCCGCGCACCGCGCGCCACTGCGCGAACGCATCGAGCGGCGAGTAGCGCGCGCGCAGCACGTCGAGCCCCGCGTGCAGGAGCCCCGGATACACGCGCGTGCCGACGAGCGCGTACCACCACCATGCCGTCGCGCGTTGCAGCGGCGGCAAATGCGATTGCAGGATCAGATGCAGGTTGTACGCGGCGTTGCGCTTCGATGCGAGCGTCTGCGCGTTGCGCGGCTCCTCGCCGTGGCGCGGCGCCGGAAAATGATCGACGGCGACGAGCGGGTCGTACATCAGCTTCCAGCCCGCGCGCTTCACGCTCATGCTGAACGCCATGTCGTTGTGCACCTGCGCGCCGGTTCCGCGCAGCCGCGAATCGAAGCGGATGCCGCGGATCGCGTCGCGCCGGTAGCTCATGTTCGCGCCTTTGAGCAGATCGACTTCGCGCGCGCCGCCGACGCCGAGATGATGGTTGCCGACGATCCGTCCCGACAGCCGCACCTTGCCGACGAGCGGCCGCTCGCCGTCGAGCACGCGGCCGTCCTCGTGCACCCAGTCGCGGCCGCCGAGCGCACCGAGCTTCGGGTCCGCCTCGAACGCGGCGGCGATCCGCGCGACCCAGTCGACGCGCGGCGCCGCGTCGTCGTCGGTGATCGCGATCACGTCGCCGGTCGCCGCATCGAGGCCGCGGTTCAGCGCCGCCACCTGGCCCGGCTCGTCGACCAGCGCGACATCGACGTTCAGCACGCACGGCGTCGCGTGTTGGGCGAGGCACGCGTGCGTCGCTTCGTCCTCGGCGCGCGCGATCACGACGATCTGGTCGGGCGCGCGCTGCTGGCGCAGCAACGCGGACAGGCAGCGCGCGAGATCGTCGGGTCGGCGCCACGTCGGCACGAGTACGGTCACTTTCATCAACGGTCCTTGGGTCGGGTCAGGTGCTCAGGTATTCCTGCGCGGCGGTGTAGTCGTACGCGTACTGGCTGCGCTTCTTCTGCGGCACCGCGTTGAACACGCCGCCCTCCACCGCGACGCCGGCCGTGCGCAGACGCTTCAGCGTGTCGGCGATCTCGCCCTCGGTGTGCACGCCGGAGCGCAGCACGAGGAACGTCGAGCCCGCGTGCGCGCCGATGATCGCCGCGTCGGTCACCGCGAGCACCGGCGGCGTGTCGATCAGCAGCACGTCGTAGCGTTGCGACAGCACGTCGAGGTACTGGCCGAGCCGCGGCGACATCAGCAGTTCCGACGGATTCGGCGGGCGGCGGCCACACGAGATGAAGTGCAGGTTGTCGATCGACGACGAGCGGATCGCCTCGTCGAGCGAGATCTGCCCGGACAGCAGCTCCGAAAAGCCGTGGTCCTGGCTGCCGCCGAGGTAGCGTTCGAGCGCGCCGCGCCGCATGTCGCCGTCGATCAGCAGCACGCGCTTGCCCGAGTGCGCGAGCAGCACGCCGAGATTCGCGGAGATGAAGCTCTTGCCGACGCCCGGCACCGAGCCGGTCATCACGATCACGCGGTTCTTCGCATCCATCATGCTGAACTGCAGCGACGTGCGCAGGCTGCGCAGGCTCTCGACCGTCCGGTCGCGCGGACGCGAACTCGCTAGCAGCTCGCGCAGCCGCGTGCCGCCCGGCAGCGGCGGACGTTTTTCGAGCAGCGCCTGCTCGGCGGACAGCGGCACGATTCCGTACACCGGCAGATGAAACGAACGCTCGACGTGTCCCGGATCGACGATGCCCTTGAACATGTTCCGGCGCAGCAGCACGAACCCGGTGCCGACGATCACGCCGAGCAGCGACGCCGCCGACACGATCAGCACTTTCTTCGGCTTCGCCGGCGCGCCGGGGCGCATCGCCACGTCGACGATGTGCACGTTGCCGCCCGTGCCGACGCGCTGCACCGACAGCTCCTGAATGCGGTTCAGCAGCAGCTCGTACGTGTCCTCGGCGACCTTCGCGTCGCGTTGCAGCTGCACGGCCTTCACTTCGGTCACCGGCAGGTCGCGGAACTTCGTGTCGTATTTCTGGCGCTCGCCTTCGAGCTGCGCGAGCTGCTTTCTCGCCGCGATCACGACCGGGTGCTCGTCGCCGAAGCGCTGCAGCAGCGACGCGATCTGCAGCTGCATCGCCGAGATCTGCTGCTCGTACTGCACGCTGCCTTCGAGGTACACCTTCGATTCGTCGCTCGCGTTCATCGAGCCCGACTTGCTCTGGTACGCGCTCAACGCGAGTTCGGTCTTTTCGAGTTCGTTCTTCAGCCGCGGCTCCTCGCTGCGCAGGAAGTCGAGCATCTTGCTCGCGTCGGCCTGCTTCGTCGCGACGTGCTCGCGCAGATACGACTGCGCGACCGCGTTCGCGATGTCGGCCGCGCGCTGCGGGTCCCGGTCGTCGAGCGAAATGTCGATCACGCCTGTCTGCTTGCCCTCCTCCTGCACCTTGATCGCCGACTGAAACGCGGTGATCGCATCGAGGTCGTTCATCCGCACGACGGTGAAGCGCGTGCCGGGCCGCGCGGCGAGCTTGTTCACGAGCATCGACACGCCGCCGCCGACGGACACCTGGCCGACTTCGCCGTCGAGCAGATGCTCGCCGTCCGGCCCGCTGAGCGCGTAACGGCCGCCCGACAGCGCGGTCAGCGTCATCTTCTTGCCTTCGAGCGACGGCATCACGTTCACCGAATCGACATCCGCGACTTCGCCGCCCCACGCAAACGAGCTGAGCCCGAACCACGGCCGCGACGGCCTGCCCGGCGTCGCGAGCCGGTTCGCGAGGCTGCCGAGCACCGGCAGCGTGACCGGCGTCACCGAGAAGTTCAGGCGGAAGTCCTTCACCACCGGCTCGACGACGCTGCGGCTCTCGATCATCTGGATCTCGGCGTCGGTCGGCAGCGGGCCGGTGCCGCCGGTCGAGACCGCGGCGCCGGTCTGCGTCTGCGTGAGCGCCTGCGTCGTGTAGTCGGCCTGCTCGACGCGCACCTGCGTGTCGGCGGTGTAGACCGGCTTCGCGACGAAGCAGTAGAAGACAGCGATCGCGACGACCGCCGCGGCGATCCCGATCAGCCAGCCGATGTCGTCGACGATGACGCGCAACAGCTGCCCGAGGACCACGTCCTCTTCCTCGGTGCGTTCGGTTCGGGCGACGGGGCCCAGTTGACTGGTGGGTTGCGTACTCACGATTCGATCCCGATGTTTGTAGCGTTGCTGATGCCTGATCCGATATCCATCCGTTGCAGGAAGCGCGCGTTCAGCGCGTGATCTGCTTCAGATAGAACACCGTCTGGATGGTGGGCAGCACCTGCTGCAACACTCGGTTGAAGGTGGCCGACGATGCGGTGCCGACGTACACCACGTCCATCGGCTGCAGCCGGAACTGGGACGACAGCATGATCGCGTCGGGTTGCGTCATGTCGAGGCGGTAGATTTCCGGATTGGTCGGATTGTCCTTCGCGCCGCGCATCACGAAGATCTGGCGCGGGTTCGCGTCGGTGTCGAGGATGCCGCCCGCCTGCGTGAGCGCGTCGGCGATCGTCAGCTTGCCGCGGATCAGGTTCGTCTGCGTGGGCGTCTTCACCTCGCCGAGCACGAATACTCTGCTATCTGAATGATCCGGAATGTTGATCACGTCGCCGTCCTGCAGCGGCACGTCCTGGCTCGCGTCGCCGCGATCGAGCATGCGGTCCGCGTTCAGGACGTACAGCTTGCCGTTGCGCGTGAGGCGCACGCGCTGGATGTCCGCGTCCGGATTCGTGCCGCCCGAGCGCGTGATCGCGTCGGCGAGCGTGAGCGGCACGTCGCTGATCGACAGCGGCCCCGGCGTCTTCACGTCGCCGGTCACCTGCACCTTCTGGCTGCGGAACGACAGCACGCGCACGTCGACCTGCGGATTGCGGATGTACGGCACGAGGCGCGTCGCGAGTTCCTCGCGCAGTTGCGACGGCGTCTTGCCCGCGGCGCGCACGCGCCCGACGAACGGGAAAAAGATCGTGCCGTCGGCCGCGACGGTCTGCCCGAACGGATCGGCCTCGCCCGGCAGCGCGTTCGTGTACGGCTGCGTGAGCGCCTGGCCGACCGTCTGCGTGGTGTTGCCACCGGCGGAGAACGTGCTGCCCTGCGGCGTCGACAGCTCGGGGTGGTCCCACACCGTCACGCCGATGATGTCCGACGGCGCGAGATGGTACGCGTACGCGGACACGTTCGAGTACTGCGACGGCGGCAAGTCGTTATGGTCGGCCGCCGCGATCGCCTTCGCCTGCTGCATCACGAGCTGCGCGTCGATCAGGTGGACGTCGTACGTCGGCTTCGGCCCTTGCTGCGACGGCTCGTTCAGGCGCGACGTGTCGAGATAGTTGCCCGGCGCGGTCGAGCACGCGGACACGAACGCACTCACGGCCAGCACGATGGAAAGTTTTTTTAGCATATTCGGTTCAGCCATCCCTTCACCAGACGTTCGATCAGCGCGAGGCTCTCGCGATAAGCCGCTTCGTGCAGCCCGTGCGGATCGGCGACGTCCGAGTTTTCCCAGTTGCCGAGCGCGTACACCTTGCCGCGCGCGGTCGGTTCAAGCCGCTCGACGGCGGACACCTGACGGCGCTCCGTCACGAGCACGAGGTCCGCCGCGCGCACGAGCGAGGTCGTCAGCCGGCGCGAGCGATGCTCGCCCACGTCGATTCCCTGCTCGGCCAGCAGCCGCTGCATCACCGGGTCCATGTCCGCGCCTTCGCGCGCACGCAGACCCGCCGAATGGAACACGACGCCGCGCGTGGCGCTCGCATCGCGCTGCCACGCACGGAACATCTGCTGTGCCGCGGGCGAACGGCACACGTTCGCATGACAGACGATCAGCACGTCGTTGAACATCGCGTCGCTCCTTGTTTGGCGTTGGCGCTCGCTGTTGCGCTTGCCGTGCCGTCAACGGTTCACGGCCTGCGCGTTCGCGCCGGCTTCCGTCGCCACGTCCGCCGCGTCCGCCGCGCGCGAGCCCGCGACGGCGCGGCCCGCGTTCGCCGCGCTCGCGCGGCCGATCGCGTGGTATTCGATGCCGATCTCGGCCAGCGCGAGCGGATCGTAGAGATTGCGGCCGTCGAACACGACCGGCGTGCTCAGCTTCTCCTTCAGCAGCTCGAAGTCCGGCGCCTTGAACGCCTTCCACTCGGTCAGCACGACGAGCGCATCGGCGTCGTCGGCGACGTCGTTCGCGTCGTCGGTGAACGTCAGCCGCGCGAGTTGCTCCGGGTGGCCCGCGAGATCGAGCGCGAACACGCGCTTCGCCTCGGCGGTGGCCACCGGATCGTGCGCGCGCACCGTCGCGCCGCGCGCGAGCAGTTCGGCGATCACCGCGCGGCTCGGCGCCTCGCGCATGTCGTCGGTGTTCGGCTTGAACGCGAGTCCCCACACGGCGATCGTGCGGCCCGAGAGATCGCTGCCGAAGCGATCGACGATCTTCGCCGCGAGCCGTCGCTTCTGTGCGGCGTTGACGGTCTCGACCGCGCGCAGGATCGGCAGCGCCTGGCCGCGGTCCTCGCCGGTCTTGACGAGCGCCTTGACGTCCTTCGGAAAGCACGAGCCGCCGTAGCCGCATCCGGCATAGAGGAATGAGTAGCCGATGCGCGAATCGGAGCCGATGCCGCGGCGCACCGCCTCGATGTCGGCGCCGAGGCTCTCGGCAAGATTGGCCATCTCGTTCATGAAGCTGATGCGGGTGGCCAGCATCGCGTTGGCGGCGTACTTGGTCAGCTCCGCCGAGCGGGGGTCCATGTAGAGGATGGGGTGCTCGGTGCGGACGAAGGGGGCGTACAGCTCCGCCATCACCTTGCGCGCGCGCTCGGAGTCGGAGCCGATCACCA
>DATJJN010000016.1:0-2692 GCA_035492135.1 Paraburkholderia sp.
CGATCCGGTAGATCTGCTCTTCCTTCGCGTAAGTCAGGATGTGCTGGTTCAGGTCGCGCGCCGACGCGAGATCGTTGCCGAACGGCTTTTCGATCACGACGCGCCTGAAGCCGCCCGCGCCCTCTTCGTCGAGCAGGCCCGACTTGCCGAGCTGTTCGACGACCGGCTTGAAGAAGCGCTCGCCGACCGCGAGGTAAAAAATCGCATTGCTGCAGCCGCTCTTGCCGATCGCCTGCTTGACGCGCTCGAACGTATCGGGCGTCGAAAAGTCGCCGGCAATATATTGCAGCCGCTGCGCGAGCCAGTTCCACGACGCTTCGTCGGCCTTGCCCGAGCTCGAGCGCTCGGCTGCGAACTGCTGCAGCGACGCATGCAGATCGTCGCGCCAATCGTCGGTGCCGCGCTCGCCGCGATTCACGCCGATCACCTGCATGCCGTCGTCGAGCAAGCCGTCGACAACGAGGTTGTACAACGCGGGCACGAGCAGCCGCTTGGTCAGATCGCCGCCCGCACCGAAGATCACGAGCGAACACGGCGGCGCCTTGCATTCGCCCGCGGGTCCGCACGGACCTTCGCCGCGTGCGAGCGCGGCGGGCGGCGCCGCAGGCACTTTCTTACCGGCAGCGGCCGAGGTTGCCGTGGACGGATTCAGTTCGGCGGTGGCATTGGTATCGGACGGCATGGCATTCCCTCGCAGATGGTGACCCACATGACTGGCGTTACCAGGATGACCCGCCGCACGGCCATACAGTTCCATCGGATCGCGCGGCGGCGCGCTTTCGCAAGACTTCTGTAAAGCCGCCGCGCAAGCATTGCATCGACGCGGCAAGAACTGCGCCCCGGAATGCGCGACGGCGAGCAAGTTGTACAGCCCGATAAAGCGCATCAAGCTGCGCTTCATCGGGCCACGCTTGCGCGCGTGCGCGGTTCGCGTTTGTCTTATTTGACCGCCACAGCTGCCTGCTCGGTTTCGCTGGTCGCCGGCACCAGGCCCGACGTCGCAGATTCACGCGGCTGCAACAGCAGCGCGACGAGCCCGCTCCAGCCCGTCTGATGCGACGCGCCGACGCCGCGGCCGGTATCGCCGTGGAAATACTCGTGAAACAGGATGAGATCCTTTGAACGCGGGTCCGCCTGCAATTGCGGATACGCAGCCATGACGGGCCGTTTGCCGTGCGCGTCCTTCATGAACAGTTTCGTGAGACGGCGCGCGAGCTCATCGCCGATCTCGCGCAACGAAAGCCGCTCGCCGGAGCCGGTCGGATACTCGATACGGAAATCGTCGCCGTAGTAGCGGTGAAATTCGTACAGCGATTCGATCAGCAGAAAGTTGACCGGCATCCAGATCGGCCCGCGCCAGTTCGAGTTGCCGCCGAACACGCGCGAATCCGATTCCGCGGGCAAATACTTGACGCAAAACTCCTTGCCGTCGAACTTGAAGACGAACGGGTCGTCGCAATGCACACGCGACAGCGCCCGCACGCCGTAATCGGACAGAAACTCGGTTTCGTCGAGCGCGCGGCGCAGCAGCGCCTTCATGCGATGCCCGCGCAACAGCGACAGCAGCAACGTATTGCCCTTGCCGGGCTCGTTCCAGCGCGACACGAGCCGCGCGAGATCGGGCCGATGCCGGAAGAACCACATCAGGCGTTCGTGCAGGCCAGGCAGCGTGCCGTGCAGCCGGTGTTCGAGCGCGTGCACCGCAAAGAGCGGAATCAACCCGACGATCGAGCGCACGCGCATCGGCACGTTGCCGCCGTCGGGCAAGCGCAGCTTGTCGTAGAAGAAACTGTCCTGGCTGTCCCACAGGCCCGTTTCGCAGCCGTCCTCGCAGCTTACCGCTTCGGCGATATACAGGAAGTGCTCGAAGAACTTCACGCCGATATCGACGAACACGTGGTTTTCATACGCGAGTTCGAGCGCGATGCGCATCAGGTCGAGCGCATAGGCGGCCATCCACGCGGTGCCGTCGGCCTGGTCGATATGGCCGCCCGTCGGCAGCGGCGACGAACGGTCGAAGATGCCGACGTTATCGAGCCCGAGAAAGCCGCCCTGAAAGATATTGCGACCGTCCGCGTCCTTGCGGTTCACCCACCACGAGAAATTCAGCAGCAGCTTGTGAAACACGAGCTCCAGAAAATCGCGGTCGCCCTTGCCGGTCAGCGCGCGATCGATCTCGTAGACGCGCCACGCGGCCCACGCATGCACGGGCGGGTTCGCATCGCTGAAGGCCCATTCATAGGCGGGCAACTGACCGTTCGGATGCTGATAGCGGTCCTTCACGAGCAACAGCAGCTGACGCTTCGCGAACGCGGGATCGATCAGTGCGAACGCGGCAGCATGAAACGCGAGGTCCCATGACGCGTACCACGGGTACTCCCACTTGTCCGGCATCGACACGATGTCCGCATTGCACAGATGCCGCCAGTCCGCATTGCGTCCGCGCCGGCGGCCCGCGGGCGGCACCGGCTGCGCGGGGTCGCCGTCCATCCAGCGCTGCACGTCGAACTGGTAGAACTGCTTCGACCACAGCATGCCGGCCAGTGCCTGACGCTGCACGAGCCGTTCATCCGCGTCTTCGATCTCGCGCTGCAGCACGCCGTAGAATTCGTCCGCTTCGGCGATCCGGCGCGCGAACAGCGCCTCGCAGTCGAGCGGCACTTCATCGGGCGACGACGCGACGCGCCAGCGC
>DATJJN010000017.1:0-2183 GCA_035492135.1 Paraburkholderia sp.
GCGCGTCGGCGTCCGCTTCGACGGTCCACAGGTAGATCTCGCCGAGCCCCGTCGATGTCGGTCCCATCGCCGGCTCGATGCCCGGCGGTATCTTGCCGCGCGCTTCCTGGATGCGCTCGTTCACGAGTTGCCGCGCGAAATAGATGTCGGTGCCGTCCTTGAAAATGACCGTGACTTGCGACAGGCCGTAGCGCGATATCGAACGCGTCTGTTGCAGATGCGGCAGACCGGCCATGGCTGTTTCGATCGGAAAGGTGATGCGCTGCTCGGCTTCGAGCGGCGAGTATCCGGGCGCCGCGGTATTCACCTGCACCTGCACGTTGGTGATATCGGGCACGGCGTCGATCGGCAGCTTGCCGTAGCTATAAATGCCAATCGCGGCGGCGGCTGCGGTCGCGAGCAACACGAGCCAGCGGTGCGCGATCGCGGCGCGAATCAGACGTTCGAACATGGGCGGTGCGACCTCAGTGATAAGACGCTGTGAAGGCGGTGAAGAGAAAAGCGGTGGTGTCGCGCATCGCGTCAGTGCTCCTCTGCGTTGCCTTTACCGAGTTCGGCCTTCAGCACGAACGCGTTGGCCGCCGCATACTGCTGGCCCGGTTGCAGGCCGCTGACGATTTCGACGGTTTGCGCATCGCGCCGTCCCGTTTGCACCGGTTGCGCGACGAAGCCCTTCGGCGACAACACGAACACGGACGGCGCGCCGTCGACGTCGAGCACGGCATCGGCGCGCACGCCGACGGCGATATCCTGCGCACCGGCATCGACGTCTACATCGACGAACATGCCGGGCCGCCACGCACCGCCTGGATTCGGCAGTACGACGCGTGCGGGCGCGGTGCGCGTCGCTTCGCCGAGCAGGGCGCCGACGAAAGCGATGCGGCCGTTCGCGCGCGAGTCGAACGCGCTCGCGCTGACGGTCACCTCGCGGCCGACGCGCACGTCGTTCAGGCGTTGCGCGGGCACGGCCATCTCGGCCCACACGGATGAAAGATCCGACAGCACGAAGACATTGGCGTCGGCGGCGACCGCTTCGCCCGCCACGACGTGCTTTTCGACGACGGTTCCCGCAAACGGCGCGCGCAGTTCATAGCGGTTCAATGCGCCCGCGCTTGCGCCTGGGGTCGCGTCGAGTGCGGCGAGCTTCTGGCGCGCGTTCTGCGCGGCGATTTCGGCTTCGCGCAGTTGCGTCTGAGCCTGCAGGTAGTCCTGTTCGGCGGAGATGCGCTCCTGCCACAGCGACCGTTCGCGTTCGTACGTCGTGCGCGCCGCGCTCAGGCGGCGCTGCGCGGCAAGCAGCTCGCTGCGGCGGTCCGCGAGATCGGGGCTCGAGATGACCGCAAGCCGTTGTCCTTGCGTGACCGTCTGTCCGATCGATACGTCCACGCGTTCGACGATGCCCGCGACGCGCGGCACGACATGCGCGGTGTGGTCTTCGTCGAGCCTGATTTCGCCGGGCAGGCGAATGCGGTTGATAACCTGCACGGGCCCGGCACGCGAGATTTCAATGCGGTTGGTGTTGATCTGCTCCGCGTTGAGCGCGATCGCGCCGTCGGTGTGCGAGAAGGTAAACGACTCGGAGCGGTTGCCTGCTCTGACAGCGATAGCTGCGTCGAATACGTGTGGTTTGGCAATCGCCTCGGTGCTTGTAAAGCGCGATGAGGCATCGGCGGTGAAGCGCAATGCTTGTCGCACGCCGTCGTAGCGTTTGACGGAGGCCGTCACGCTGATGTCTTTTGTGGCGGGTTTGCCGTCGACGAAAGGCGAAACGACCAGCCGTGCTGCACCGTCCTTTTCGGACATCGATACTTCGATCGCAAGCGCACCGCTTTTTAATAGCGTGTCGCCGTTGCTCCCCATCGCGGCATCGGTTGTTCGCGCAACTTTATCGGGCTGCACGGCAGCACGTGCCGGTTCGCGCATGCGCAGGATCACGGTGACGACAATTGCGATCAGAATAAATGCGCTAATCATGGCACTGGTCCTGTATTTGCGCGGCAAAATTGAATTTTTCATGATCAGTAGCCTGTAGAAGAGATCGCATCGCGATTGAATGAAGATGCGGATGCGGATGTCGGTGCGCCAACCAGCCGGCTTATCTCCGCGTACGCGCGATGCGCATCGCCAAGCGCCGTCACGTATTGCGATTCGCCCTGAAACAGCGTGCGTTGTGCATCGAGCAC
>DATJJN010000018.1:0-2117 GCA_035492135.1 Paraburkholderia sp.
GCGGCGCCGCTGTTCGGGCTGCGCCTCGACGCACTGCCGGCGGCGATCATTGCGCTGTCGATGAGTTCGGCCGCGTACAACGCCGAGATCATCCGCGCCGGGATCCGCGCGGTGCCGCGCGGGCAGACCGAGGCGTCGCAGGCGCTCGGCATGACGTGGCCGCTGGTCCTGCGTTTCGTCGTGCTGCCACAGGCGATGCGCATCGTGCTGCCGCCCTACGTCGGCAACTTCATCAGCCATACGAAGAACACGTCGCTCGCGTCGGTGATCACGGTTCCCGAACTGATGCTGAGCGCGCAGACGATCTACAGCAGCACGTATCGCGCGGTCGAGGTGCTGACGCTGACCGGCATCATCTATCTGACAATCACGACCGTGCTGACGCTCGCGCAACTGCGGCTCGAACGCGCGAATGCGACGCGAAGCGGTTCGACGCCGCGACGCAAGAAGCTGCGGTCATCACGCGGCCCGCTCGGACAGAACGCGCGATGACCGCATACCGCCCCACTCCCCCGAAGGAATAAGCCCCGATGTCCACGTTCGATCTTCTGGTGCGAGGCGGCAGCGTGTTCACGAACGGGCGGCTCGCCCGCGTGAACGTCGGCGTGCGCGACGGCCGGATCGCGGCGCTCACTGCCGAAGCGCCGGACGCCGACACGGTGATCGACGCGACCGGCCGGCTGGTGCTGCCCGGCGGCATCGACGTGCATTGCCACATCGCGCAGACCACGTCGACCGGCGCGACGACCGCCGACGATTTCCACGAAGCGACGGTCGGCGCCGCGTTCGGCGGCACCACGCTCGTGATGCCGTTTGCCGCGCAGCATCGCGGCCAGTCGCTGCGCGACAGCGTCGCCGCGTATCGCGAGCGCGCCGCTGGCCGTGCGGTGGTCGACTACGCGTTCCACATGATCGTGACCGACCCGAACCCGACGGTGCTCGAAACGGAACTGCCGGCGCTGGCGAGCGAGGGTTTCACGTCGGTCAAACTGTACATGACCTACGACGCGCTGCGCGTCGACGACCGGCAGTTGCTGGAGACGCTGTTGCACGCGCGGCGGCTCGGCGTGCTGCCGATGATCCACGCGGAAAGCCACGACATGATCGGCTGGCTCACCGAAAGGCTATTGGCGCTCGGTTACCGGCATCCGCGTCATCTCGCGCACGCGCGGCCCGCGCTCGCCGAACGCGAGGCCACGCATCGCGCGATCGGCCTCGCGGAGCTGCTCGACATTCCGGTGTTCATCGTGCACGTGTCGTCCGCCGCCGCGGCCGCGCAAATCGCGGCTGCGCAACGCAGCGGCCTGCCGGTGTTCGCGGAGACCTGCCCGCAGTATCTGCTGCTGACCGAACGCGACCTCGACCGGCCATTTCACGAAGCGGTCAAGTATTGCTGCTCGCCCCCGCCACGCGACGCACTCGACCACGCCGCGTTATGGGACGGCCTGCGTGACGGGCTGTTCTCGTGCTTCTCGTCCGATCACTCGGTGTTCCGCCTCGACGGGCCGGACGGCAAGCGCGGCGCCGGCGACGACGCGCCATTCAACCGCATCCCGTACGGGCTGCCCGGCCTCGAAACGCGGCTGCCGCTGCTGTTTTCCGAAGGCGTGAACCAGGGCCGGCTGTCGCTCGAACGCTTCGTCGAATTGAGCGCGGCCGGGCCCGCGCGACTGTTCGGAATGGAAGGCCGCAAGGGCGTGATCGCGCCCGGTGCGGACGCCGACCTCGCAATCTGGGATCCGGACGCGCGCACGACGCTGTCGGCCGCGACGCTGCACGACGGCGCCGGTTACACCGTCTATGAAGGCACCGAGATTCGCGGGCTGCCGGTCACGACGATCAGCCGCGGCGTCGTGGTCTGCGACGCGGGACAGTTGCTCGCGCAGCCGGGCCATGGCCGGCTCGTCGCGTGCGAACGGGCGCCGGGTGTCGGCTCCCGGCCGGCGCCCGCACCGTGGCTCGCATGAACGCTGCCACCGCGATGGCAGCGGCCCGCGCATGAACGTACTGATCACCGGCGGCGCGGGCTTCGTCGGCCTCAATCTCGCCGAATGCCTGCTTGCGCGCGGCGACACCGTGACCCTGCTCGATGTCGCATCGCCGCCGTCGCCCGCGCT
>DATJJN010000019.1:0-2529 GCA_035492135.1 Paraburkholderia sp.
ATCTGGTTTGCGCGCTACTACCGCGCGCACGAGCCGAATTCGCTGCTGCTCGACAACGCGCTGGCGTCGATGGGCGCGGGTTTGCCGTCGGCGATCGCGAGCAAGATCGTGCATCCGGAGCGCAAGGTGATCGCCGTATGCGGCGACGGCGGTTTCATGATGAATTCGCAGGAACTCGAAACGGCGGTGCGTCTGAAGCTCGATCTGGTGGTCCTGATTCTGCGCGACGACGCGTTCGGGATGATCCGCTGGAAGCAGGAAAACATGAACTTCCCCGATTACGGGATGACGCTTGCGAATCCGGATTTCGTCGCGTACGCCGAGAGTTACGGCGCGCACGGGCATCGGATCGAATCCGCCGACGAGTTCGCGCCGTTGCTGCGCGAATGCTACGCGAGCCCGGGCGTACACGTGATCGACGTGCCGATCGACTATTCGGACAACGAGCGCGTGCTCAATCGCGAGATCAAGCGGCTGTCGGCGCGCTTGTGAGTGTCTGCGTGAGCGCTGTTGTTAGCGGCGTTGTGAGCACGGCGCGACAAGTGCTGGAACGGATTTGAACGGAGCGGCATGGCCGTTGCTCGCCATGCCGTGAATGAGCTTTATTCGACGCGAACCATTTTCCAGGCGCTTGCGGCCGCGTCGAGCATCGAATCAAGGAGAACACGTCATGCTGCAGAAAACCTACCCGTACTACCTCGCCAACCAGCCGGTGGCGGCCAACACCGATCTCGAAGTCACCGACAAATTCAGCGGCGAAGTCGCGACCCGCGTCGCGATGGCCGACGCGGCCGCTATCGACAAGGCGATTGGTCATGCGGTCGATGCGATGCCCGCGATGCGCGCGTACCCGCCGTTCAAGCGCCAGGCGGTGCTCGAACACTGCGTGAAGCGCTTTCGCGAACGCTACGACGAACTCGCGCTCGCGCTGTGCATCGAGGCGGGCAAGCCGATCAACGATTCGAAGGGCGAGGTCACACGTCTGATCGACACGTTCAAGGTGGCCGCCGAGGAAAGCGTGCGCATCGACGGCGAGATCATCAATCTGCAGATCTCGCCGCGCGCGAACGGTTACCACGGCTACGTGAAGCGTGTGCCGATCGGACCGTGCTCGTTTATCTCGCCGTTCAATTTCCCGCTGAACCTGACCGCGCACAAGGTCGCGCCGGCGATCGCCGCCGGCGTGCCGTTCGTGCTGAAGCCGGCCAGCCGTACACCGGTCGGCGCGCTGATCATGGGTGAAATTCTCGCGGAAACCGATCTGCCGAAGGGCGCGTTCTCGATCTTGCCCGCGCATCGCGACGGCGCCGATCTGTTCACCACCGACGAACGTTTCAAGCTGCTGTCGTTCACCGGCTCACCGGCGGTTGGCTGGGAGCTCAAGCGTAAGGCAGGCAAGAAGAAGGTGATTCTGGAACTGGGAGGCAACGCAGCGGCGATCGTCGACGGCGATCAGGGCGGCAAGCTCGACTATGTGGTCGACCGGCTCGCGTTCGGCGCGTTCTATCAGTCGGGGCAGAGCTGTATTGGCGTGCAGCGGATTCTCGCGCACGCGAGCATTTACGACGCACTGCGCGAGAAGCTGATCGCGAAGACGAAGTCGCTGGTGATGGGCGATCCGAAGGACGAGAAGACTTTCGTCGGGCCGATGATCTCCGAGTCGGAGTCGAAGCGGCTCGCCGGCTGGATGGAGAGCGCGGTGCAGGCGGGCGCGAAGATCGTCGCGGGCGGCAAGGTCGACGGCGCGATGTTCGAGGCGACGCTGCTCGAAGACGTGAAGCGCGACACCGACCTGTACCGCAAGGAAGCGTTCGGACCGGTCGCGATACTCGAGCGTTTCGACGATTTCGAGGCCGCGCTCGCGCAGGTCAACGACAGCGATTTCGGCCTGCAGGCTGGCGTGTTTACCGATTCGCTCGCGCATGCCCATCGCGCGTGGGATGCGCTCGAAGTGGGTGGCGTGGTGATCAACGACGTGCCGTCGTTCCGCGTCGACAACATGCCGTATGGCGGCGTCAAGGATTCGGGGCTCGGGCGCGAGGGTATCCGCTACGCGATCGAGGATATGACCGAGATGCGGCTGATGGTGATGCGCGAGACGTGGTGAACGGGCTGAGGTGATGTGCGGCGGGGCTGGCGGTGGTCTGCGGTGGAGTGACGTGGTTGGGGTGCGGAAGTGCCGAACGCGCCTCTGTCATGCCACTGTCGTCCGCGCGCACTACGCTGCGTGCGGAGCGGTTTCGCGTGCCGCGGCAACGCGGCGTGCCGTGACGGTGACGGGGACAGAACGGCCGAAAGGGTCGAACCTGGCGGGCCACGCGCGCCTGCCGACCCGCTCGTGTCAACCGCGCCGGGCGGTGTTCCGCCGCGGGCGCCGGCCCGCAAGCGACCGCCCACCCGCCGCGAGCGATTTTGTTGAGGTGCTACAATACCGGCCTTTCGGCGGGTGTTTCCGCCAGCCGGAGCCGGCCGCATCGCCCGTACTCTGACAGGTCCCCGTGCGGAACGCCGTGGCTCCGCCGTCATCCT
>DATJJN010000020.1:0-120225 GCA_035492135.1 Paraburkholderia sp.
CCGGCGCGGCTGGCATCCATCCAGGTCTGGATCAGCGCGCGAATCGCGCGTTCGTCATCGGTCATGGTGGGCTCTCCGAATCCAGTTTCAGCGCCGACGCACGCATTGCGGACGCAGAAACGAAAAAACCGGTCTGGCGACCGGTTTTTTCGAGAATCTGTTGGTGGAGAGGAGGAGGATCGAACTCCCGACCTTCGCATTGCGAACGCGACGCTCTCCCAGCTGAGCTACCCCCCCAACGAAGACGAAATTCTAGCACAGTATTTTCGCCCCGTGCCAAGCTGCGGAGGCAAAAATCAGCAGCCATCCTGGCTATTTCGCCCCGGACGGCGCGCCCGCCAGCACCCACGTCACGACCGTGTGGATGTCGCCGTCGCTCATCCCCGGATGCGACGGCATCGGAATCGCGCCCCACACGCCGGAGCCGCCGTTGCGCACCTTGCCCTGCAATCTGGTCTGCGCGTTCGGATCGCTCCTGTAGCGCTCGGCGATCTGCTGAAACGACGGCCCCACGAGCTTGCGGTCGATTGCGTGGCATCCCATGCAGGCATTCGCGCGCGCGATCGCGAGTCCCTCGGGTGCCGCAACCGCCTGCTCCGACATCGCGAGAATCGTTGCCGCCGCGGCGAGCAGCGACACCGCCCGCCTCACTTCGCCCCTCCGCTACTGCCCGGACGAAGCGGCGACGAATTGGTCACCGGCGCCGGCGCCTGCTGCTCGATCGGCCGCGACGACACCGACGCATCCGGGATCGCGCCGACCGTCGGCGCCTCTTCGGCAGGCGCCTGCGGCGTCGTCGCAGCCGGCGCGGCCGACGCCGTCGTCGTCGCCTGTTGCGGCGAGATGTACTCGAACACCTTCACGACCTGCTGCACACCGCTCACGCGGCTCACGGCGTCCGTGGCGATGCTGCCTTCGTCAGGCGTCACGAGGCCCATCAGATAGACGATCCCGCGCTCGCTCACCACCTTGAAGTTGTTCGCGGAGATGTCCTTGTACGCGACAAGCTCGGCCTTCACGCGTCCTTCGAGATACGCATCGTTGGTCCGCGACGAGAACGAGCTGGCCGGCGCGACGGCCAGCTCGTTGACGATCGAGTTCACGTTCGGAATGCCGCGCACGATCGACTCGGCCTGCTGCTTCGAGCCCGGATCGGGCACCTCGCCGGTGATCAGCACGCGCTGGTTGAACACCGCGACGTTCACGTGCGACGTATCGGGCAGATTCTTGCTCAGGTTGGACAGCGCCTTCACCTGGATCTCGCGGTCCTCGGTCTGCGCGCCGACAGTGCGCCGGTCGGTCGCCACCAGCGCGCCGCCGCCGGCGGCGCCCGCCAGCGCGAGCACGCACCCCTGCAAGCCGGCTGCGACGCCCGCCGCAACGCCGATTACCAGCGTGGTTCTGGTCAGCACGCGGCTGATGCGGAATCTGCTCATCTAGTCCCTCTCCTTCGTCCTACGGTGTCAGTCGTCGCCCAGCAGCATCGCGTCGATGCCGTCGCACAGGCAGTGGATGATCAACAGGTGAACTTCGTGGATGCGCGCCGTGCGCGTGGACGGCACGCCAATCGGTATGTCGGTGTCGGTGAGCACGTCGGCCACGCGGCCGCCGCCGTCGCCGGTCAGCGCGACGACGACCATTTCGCGCTCGTGCGCGTCGTCGATTGCCGCGAGCACGGGCGACGCATTGCCGGACGCGCTGATCGCGAGCAGCACGTCGCCCGGCTGGCCGAGCGCGCGCACCTGCTTCGCGAACACCTGGTCGAAGCTGTCGTCCTCGGTGCCGCAGAGCGCGGCGGCGTCGGCGCTCAGCGCCAGCGCCGGCAGGCCGGGACGTTCGCGCTCGAAGCGGCCGATCAGTCCCGCGGCGAAGTACTGCGCGCCGACCGCCGATCCGCCGTGGCCGCACGCGATGATCTTGTTGCCGTTCGCGAGCGCGGCGAACATCGTGTCGATGGCCGCGGCGATCGGCATCGAGAGGGCTTCGAGGGCTTCGAGCTTGACTGCCGCGCTTTCGCGGAAGTGCTGTTGAATGCGTTCGACGGACATCGACTCTCTATCTGTACTGCGTGATATTGCACATGGCTCGCGCGAGCGCGCGGTGTCCGCAAGTTTAGCGCACTCGAATGCGCGCACCGCCATTGAAAACGGCAACGCGTCACCCGTCGTCCGCCCGGAATGCATCGCGCAGCCAGACGATGCGCCCGCCGTCGAACGCGACGACGTCGAACCGGCACGCGGGCATGTCGTTCGAGCGGCTCGCGCATTGCGCGAGAAAGTACCGCGCGGCGGCGACGAGCCGCCCTCGCTTGCGCCAGCCGACGCTCGCGGCCGCGCCGTCGTAGCCGCGCCGCGTGCGCGCGCGCACTTCGACGAATACGAGCGTACCGTCCGGCTCGCGCATCACGAGGTCGAGTTCGCCGCGGCGGCAGCGCACGTTGCGCGCGACGAGCCGAAGGCACCGACGCTGCAGATACGCGAGCGCGAGCGCCTCGAACCGCTCGCCGACGGCTTTCGTCGTACGGCGCGCGGCGGGCCCGCCGCGCGGCGCATGGCACAATGTCGGACTCGTTTCCATCGCTCGCGCCTTCTGCGTGATGACGTTTCCCATGTCTCTCCTCGACCTCGCAAAGGCCCAGCAGTACCCCGCCGCCACGCTGTATATCGTGGCGACCCCGATCGGCAATACGGCCGACATCACGCTGCGTGCGCTGCACGTGCTCGGCCTCGTCGATCGCATCGCCGCCGAGGACACGCGCAACACCGGCCAGCTGCTCGCGCGCTACGGCATCGACAAGCCGTTGATCGCCGTGCACGAGCACAACGAGCGCGAGGCGGCGCAGCGCGTGATCGAGCACCTGCGCGCGGGCGAGCGCGTGGCGTGCGTGTCCGACGCCGGCACGCCGGGCATTTCCGACCCGGGCGCGAAACTCGTCGACGCGGTGCGCGACGCCGGTTTCCCGGTCGTGCCGCTGCCGGGCGCGAGCGCGCTCGCGACGGCGCTGAGCGCGGCCGGCGACTGGGTTGCGACGTTCACGTTCGTCGGCTTCCTGCCGCCGAAGCCGAAGCAGCGCGCGGCCGCGCTGCAGGCGCTCGCCGCGCAGCCGCATGCGCTGGTGTTCTACGAGGCGCCGCACCGGATCGCCGACACGGTACAGGCGCTCGCGGACACGCTCGGCGCGGGGCGCCGTCTGCTGATCGCCCGCGAATTGACGAAGCTACACGAGTCGATTCACCGCTGCACCCTGGCCGAAGGGCCAGCGTGGCTCGCGGCCGATCCGAACCGTCAGCGCGGCGAGTTCGTGCTGGTGGTCGAAGGGGCGAGCGAGGAAGCGTCGTCGCAGGACGATCACGACGCGCTGCTGCGGATGTTGCTCGACGAGGTGCCGGTGAAGAGCGCGGCGAAGATCGCGGCGGCGTTGACCGGCGCGTCGCGCAGCGCGCTGTATGCGCGCGCGCTCGAACTCAAGGGTCGGCCGGACGAATCCGGCGAGTGACAGAGCAGCCAAAAAACTGACGACGCAAAAAGAAGAAGGGCCGCAAATGCGGCCCTTCTTTCGTTCACGGTCCCGAGGTCTCGGGCATCAATGATCGTTGTCGGCGAGCGCCATCATTTCGGCGCGCGCTTCCTGACGCGAGATGCCTTCGATCTGCACGCGGGCGGTGCCCGCATGCTGCAGGCCGAGCACCTTCGCCGCCGCATACGACAGGTCGATTACGCGGCCACGCGCGAACGGCCCGCGGTCGTTGATCTTCACGACGACCCACTTCGACGTCGCCGGGATGCTCACGCGCACGTACGAGCCGAGTGGCAGCGTGCGGTGCGCGGCGGTCAGCGCGTGCATGTCGTAGCGCTCGCCGCTTGCGGTGCGGCGGCCGTGGAAGAAGCGTCCGTACCACGACGCGCGGCCGGTCTCGTGGAACGACGATACGTCGGGACCGTCCGCGGAGATCGGATCGGCTTCGGCCAGCTTCTGGTCGCTGCCGGCGGACGACGCGGGTTGCGTGTCGACCGGGGCACTGCCGTAGCTGGGCGGCGCGACGAGCGCGGCGTGGGTGTGGGCACTGTTCGTGCTTAGTACATCGGTGCCTGCCTGGCTCTGCGGCCCGGGCGGCACGGCGCAGCCTGCCAGAATCGACATGGCTGCGAGACTCCCGAGTCGTCGTCGAGAAAGTCCGAGTTTCATAAATTGGCCATCATGTGTCGAAGCCCTTCGCGCGAAGGTTGCGCTGTGCTACAAGGCTTCGGCGGCCGCCGGAACAAAGGTTTCCCTCTCGCCCGTGCGAGTGGAGACCGGATCCCGGATACGGCTTGCTGCGCCGCGACCGCTAGTTATGTTTCACGTCTGACCTGGCTTCTTCCCCGAAAGCCTGCCAGACCCCACATGCCGCCATCGAACATGGCATCAGTTCTGGCGCACCGACCGAAGAATCGGCCCGGCACGCAGGAACGGCGGCGTAGGCCCCACCCAGCGTCACGGCAGCAAGGCCGTTGCAGGCGCGTGGCGCCTGGCTGGGCAAGACGTGCGGCATCGAACGTATCGACACCTGATTTGCCATTGGGCCGAATGATCTGGCCCAGAGAGCACTGCTTGACGGCGATGATCGCGCCCCGGAAAAAAGGGTTCACATCGCCTGGTGAAAGCACGAAATTCGTGCGCGTTGAGGCGCATTATACCTAAACCGAAAAGATGTCACTCGGACGTCGGCAAGTTTTCCATGATTTTTCACTATCGGCGTAACAAAGCCGTTTGCCCGAAGCCTTGATACAGAAGGCTCCTAGGCCCGGCGAGCGGCGCCCGGCGCCGGTACAATCGGAACTTTCGTAGCGGCCGGCCACGGCAATCCGTCGCCCGATCGTCGCCCCGTTCAGGGGCCGCCTTCGCCGCTGCTCCCTCTTCCAGCGTCTCACGATAGTCCGCATGAAAGTCACGTTGATTCCCGTCACGCCGTTCCAGCAAAACTGCTCGCTGCTCGTGTGCTCGACGACGGGGCGCGCCGCCGTCGTCGATCCGGGCGGCGACCTCGACCGGATCCAAGGCGAGATCGCCCGCCAGAACGTTCAGGTCGAAAAAGTCCTGCTCACGCACGGCCACGTCGATCACTGCGCGGGCGCGAAGGCGCTCGCGGCGCACTACGGCGTGCCGATCGAGGGTCCGCACGAAGACGAGCGCTTCTGGCTCGACGCGCTGCCGGAGCAAAGCCGGCGCTTCGGATTCGACGCCGCCGACGCGTTCGAACCGGACCGCTGGCTCGCCGACGGCGACACCGTCCGCTTCGGCGACGAAGAGCTGGAGGTCTATCACTGTCCCGGTCACACGCCCGGGCACGTGGTGTTCTTCAGTCGCCAGCATCGGCTCGCGCTCGTCGGCGACGTGCTGTTCGCGGGCTCGATCGGCCGCACGGACTTCCCGCGCGGCAATCATGCCGGCCTGATCCGCTCGATCCGCGACAAGCTCTGGCCGCTCGGCGACGACGTCACGTTCGTCCCCGGCCATGGACCGACGTCGACGTTCGGCGAGGAGCGCCGCACCAACCCCTACGTCGCGGACGGTATTCCCGGATGACCAACGAAGAAATTTACGTCAGCACGGACGTCGAGGCTGACGGCCCGATCCCCGGACCGCACTCGATGCTGAGCTTTGCGTCGGCCGCTTTCACCGCCGACAAGCGCCTGATCGCGACCTTTTCCGCAAATCTCGAATTGCTCGACGGCGCGGCGCCGCATCCGGTGCAGGCCGCCTGGTGGGAAACGCAGCCCGACGCGTGGGCTGCGTGCCGCAAGGATCTGCAAACGCCCGAAAAGGCGATCGTCGACTACGTCGAATGGGTCGAGGCGCTGCCCGGCAAGCCGGTGTTCGTCGCGATGCCGGCCGGCTTCGATTTCACGTACATGTTCTGGTACATGATGCGTTTCGCCGGCCGCTGCCCGTTTTCGTGGTCGGCGCTCGACATCAAGACGCTCGCGTTCGCGATGACCGGCCTGCCGTACCGCAAGTCCATCAAGCCGCGCTTTCCGAAGCACTGGTTCGACGATCATCCGCACACGCACGTCGCGCTGGACGACGCGATCGAGCAGGGTGCGCTCTTTTGCAACATGCTCGCCGATCTGCGCGCCGCGCAGGCGGCCGGCAAGCTGGCAGCGGCACCGGTAGAAGGGGACGCCTCAGGGCGAAACCCCGCTGACGAAGCAGCAAATTAGTCAATCCGCCTCATGCGCGGCGTTTCAGATTGCCTTTCGTTTTCGTCGCCTCTACCATTGAGAATCACGGCGACGCAAACGGAGGCGCAGTTGACACTCGATACGTTCTCTCAAAAGATCTTGCGTCTTCTGCAACTCGACGCTCGCCGGTCCGTGCAGGAGATCTCCGATCAGGTGGGGCTGTCGAGCACGCCGTGCTGGCGTCGCATCAAGGACATGGAACAGTCGGGCGTGATCCAGCGCTACACCGCGTTGCTCGATCGCGAAAAGCTCGGCCTGCACGTGTGCGCGCTCGCGCATATCCATCTGGCGCGGCACACCGAGGGCGGCGTCGAGGAGTTCGAGCGCGAGATCGCCACGTGCCCCGAAGTGACCGAGTGCTACAGCACGACTGGCGAATCGGACTACATCCTGAAAATCGTCGCTCCCGACATCAAGTCCTACGACACGTTCCTGCACGAGCGCATCTTCCGGATTCCGGCGGTCGCGCAGGTGCGCACGAGCGTCGTGCTCCGCGAAATCAAGTTCGATACGCAATTGCCGCTGTAGGCTGAGCGGCCGCGAGACGGCACGCGACACGCGCCGCGTGCTCTTCGCGTGCTAGGCGGCGCTTCTTCCCGCCGGGCGGGTCATAGCGGGAGCGCCGTCTTCGGCGGCCGAACCCACACGCTGCAGCACCTCGAGATCGCGCAGGCCCACGCGCTGCCTGATCGCGTCGAGGTCGGCGCGATCGAGCCGCCGCGCATCGCCGTCCGCGTTCACCGTCACTTCCGCGCCGAGCCCGGTGCTCAGATAGTGCAGCGTCACCGCCGCCACCTCCACGCCATGCTCGCCGAACGCCGCGCCCAGTTTCGCGGCGATGTCGGCGCGCGGCGACAGATTCCCGACCGAGCGCACGTGCATGTCGTCTTCCGGATCGACGTGAATCAGCGCGTCGAGCACGCGCGCGTCGGCCATCACGCGCGAGCGCGCCGCCTCCGCGATGTAGTGGCCTTCGGACACCGAAATCATCGGATCGACGAGGATGTGCGCGTCCACGAGCGCGAGGTCGCCGGTCTTGCGGGTGCGCAGCTCGTGCACGTCCAGCACGCCCGGCGTGCCGGCGAGGAGCGCGTGCAGAGCGGCGGTCGCTTCGGCGTCGAGCGCGCGGTCGGACAGGTCCTGCAACGCGTCCCAGCCGAACACCCAGCCCATGCGCGCGACCATGAAGCCGACGATCGCCGCAGCGATCGGGTCGAGCAGCCGCACGCCCATCAGGCTGCCGACGATGCCGAGCGCCACCACGAGCGACGACGCTGCATCCGAGCGCGCGTGCCACGCGTTCGCGATCAGCATGGCCGAGCGCACGCGCTGCGCTTCGCGCAGCATGTAGCGAAACAGCAGCTCCTTCGATACGAGCACGAGCACGGCGACGACGAGCGCGCTCACATGAACGGGCGGAATCGCATCGAGATGCGTGACGCGCGTGACGGCGCGCCACAGCATGCCGACGCCGACCGCAATCAGCAGTGCGCCGAGAAACAGTGAAGCGACTGTTTCATAACGGCTGTGTCCGTAGTTGTGATCTTCGTCCGGCTGTGCGCCGCTATGCCGGTTGGCGAGCAATACGACGAAATCGGAGACGAGATCGGCGAGCGAATGGATACCGTCGGCAATCAACGCCTGCGAATGCGCAAACACGCCGACGACGATTTGCAGCACGACCAGCACCGAATTGACCGCGATGCTGACGAACGTGGTTTTGCGAGCAACCTGTTGCTTGTCTGCTGACTGATCAGCGGTGGATGAAGACATGGGAAAGAAATGCGGGATCGGACAATGCCCGAATTGTAGCGGTGATCGGCCACATTACTGGGAAAACCACAAAATTCTTTAAAATCAGTTGATTAGGGAACAAGAAGCGTTCTCAACCGACTAGTCGGACGGGGAACTCGGCATCTTCCGGTGCGCAATAAAAAAACCGCGCACCCGACGGTTGCGCGGTCTTTACGTTCCGCAGGAAAGGCGCAGAAAGCGCGCAGCAAACCGGCTATTCGCCAGCCGCACCAATCGCGTTATTTCTGGATAAGAAACTTTTCCCGATCCTTGCCTGCGATCCAGCGCGGCGGCTTTCCGCGACCGGACCACGTGCTGCCGCTATCCGGATCGCGATATTTCGGCGCGACGCTTGCGCGTGCGCGCAGCGCTTTTGCGCCCTTGCCGCGACCGCCGCCGAGTTCGGCCAGCGTAATGCCGTAGTCGGCCATTTTCTGCTTGATCTCATCGAGGACCTCGGCGTATTCGCGCGCCTTCGCCTCTTCAATCTGCTTCTCGAGCTTCTCCCGCTGTGCGAGGAGTTCCTTGTATGAAGACATAAGTTCCCTTGTGGTTTTACATTACGACTACCGATCTCGCGCCGGTATGTCGCGCACCTGATGATTGCACCGCCTCGGATTTTTTCGGGAGACTAACACAAAAACCAAATTCCAGAAAAGTTAAACGCCACTAAAATTAACTAATCGTTTTGCCCGCACCAGCATTGGCTCAGCGGCCGAGTGTCCCGCATTTTTTTGCGACAGCAAAAATTGTTAAAAAATGGGATGCGGTAATAATCACGTTCGCTGATAACTCGCAATAAATGAAATTAATCCGGTGAAATGCAAGAAAACATTTCATCGCATGCGAGTTTCACTGTCGATGCAGTCGGTCAGCGCGGCGCGCAGCGATGCGTCGTCGGTCTGCGGCGCATCGAACGCGCAGCGCAGACGCGCGCCGTCGCGCAGGAAATCCGCCCCATAGCGGTCCACGCCCAGCAACGCGACGCCGGCCGCGCGCGCCGGATGGCCGTCGAAAAAGCGCAACAGCGCGTCCTCCTGATCGGCGGGCAATGGGTCGAGCCGGTCGAGGTCGGCGCCGTCGAGCCAGCCCATCGCGCCGAAACCGCCGATATAGCGCAGCCGCTCCACGTGCATCACCCAGAACGCGAAGTCGCCGAGGGCCAGGTAGCGCTCCGCGTCCGGGTGGTAGCGCAGATAACGGCGCGCGATGTCCGGCGCCTCTTTGCCAGCGACCGGTTCGAAGCGGCCGAGCAGCGTCCCGCGCGCTCCTTCGAGCACGTTGCCGTCCGGCGCGTGCGCGACCAGAAAACCCGCGCGCGGATCGTGCTGCAGATTGCGCGTGTGTTCGGCAAGCCGGCTCACCAGAATCACCGGGCGATGCCGCGCATCGGGCGCGAACGGCAACAGCGTCGGATAAGGAAAGCCCTGCGGCTCGCGCGAGTGCGTCGCGAGCGTGCCGGTGGCGGTCTGGTGCAGCAGGTTCAGCGCAGCGTAATCGGGGAGTTTCACGGGCGGGTCCTCGTCGTGGGCGGCACGCGCCGCTGCCGACCATCGTAGTGCAGCGGCACCCAGCAATGCGTCAGCGCGCCGCGGTCAGCTTCGCTAGAATCTACAGCTTTCATGCGGTAAGCCCCCTCCCGATCAGGAACTCCGGTGTCCGACCATTCGACCGATCCCGCCCTCGCCCTAACACCCGCCGCCCACCACCGCGCGTTGCCCGTCGCCACGCGCCAGCGCGCGCGCGTCGCGACGATGGCGCTCTTCTTCATCGCCGGGATGATGTATGCGTCGTGGGGCGTGCACGTTCCGACCGTGCGCGACCGCTTTCATCTGAGTCCCGCGCTGCTGTCGTATGCGCTGTTCGCGCTCGCGGGCGGCTCGATTGCCGCGATGACGGCCATCGGCGCGTGGATCGCCCGCGTCGGCACGCGCCGCGCGTGTCTCACCGGCGGTCTTCTGATGTCGGCCTGCGGCGCGCTGATTCTCATCGTGCCGAACTACTGGCTGCTGCTCGCGGTGCTCGCGCTGTTCGGCGTCGGCATGGCGACGCTCGACGTCGCGATGAACGCCGAAGCCAGCGCGGTCGAGGAGTCGCTCGGGCGGCCGATCATGTCGTCGCTGCACGGGATGTTCAGCCTCGGCGGAATGATCGGCGCCGCGCTCGGCGGCGCGCTGCTCGCGCACGGAATGGCGCCGGCGCTGCATCTCGCGCTCTTCGCGGCGCTGTCCGCGTTCGTGTTGCTCATGTCGTGCCCGGCGGTGCTGCCGCACGTGCCGCATGCCCCGCATGCCGATCCGAACGCGCCGCACTCGGGCAATCGCTGGCGCACGCCGTCGCTGTGGGCGCTCGGCGCGCTCGCGCTGATCGCGCTGATCGCCGAGGGCGCGATGTACGACTGGGCGACCGTGTACATGCGCGACGTCGTGGTCGCGACGCCCGCGCTCGCGAGCGCCGCGTATGCGGCGTTTTCGGCCGGCATGGCCGCCGCGCGCTTTGCGGGCGACGTAGTGCGCGCGCGCTTCGGCGCGCCGCAGCTCGTGATGGCGAGCGCGTCGCTCGCGTGCGCCGGGATGATCGGCGCGCTGCTGCTGCCGTATCCGCTCGCCGCGCTGACCGGCTTCACGCTGATGGGCCTCGGCCTCGCGAACATGATGCCGGTGATGTTCGCCGCCGCCGCGCGCGTGAAGGGCATTCACGCCGCCGAGGGGCTCGCGCACGTCGCCGGAATCGCCTACGTCGGCCTGCTGATCGGGCCGGTGATCATCGGCGGCGTCGCGCAGGTCACGACGCTGCCGATCGGTCTGTCGGTCGTCGCGCTGTGCGCGGCGATCATCGCGGTCGCGGGTCCGAAGGTGCTCGCGCGGCTCGGCATCTGAATCTCGACGCGCCAATAGAAAAGCCCCCGGCGCAACTTCGCCCGGGGGCCTGCATCGATCTCGACCGCGGACAAGCCGCGGCCATCGATTACATCTGCACGACGTCGAGCAACGTCTTCTTGCCGCCCTTGTAGTCGTACAGCGAGATCACGCCGTGCTTCAGGTCGCCGTGCGAATCGAACGTCGTTTCGCCGATCACGCCCTTGTAGTCGGTCGACGGCATCTGCGCGAGGATCTTCGCCGGATCGGTCGAGTTCGCGCGCTTCATCGCGTCGACGATGATGTACACGGCGTCATACGTGAACGGCGCGTAGATCTGGATCGGCTGGCCGAAACGCTTCTGGTACTTCGCCTGGAACGCGGCGCCGCCCGGCATCTTTTCGAGCGCCATGCCCGCTTCCGAGCACACGATGTTGTCGGTCGCGTCGCCGGCGAGGTCCGACAGCTTGTCGGTACAGACGCCGTCGCCCGCGAGCACCTTCGCGCGCAGGCCGAGCTGCTTCGCCTGCTTCGCGAACGGGCCGCCGGTGGCGTCCATGCCGCCGTACATGATCGCGTCCGGATTCTCGCCCTTGATCTTCGTGAGAATCGCGCGGAAGTCGACCGCCTTGTCGTTCGTCGCGTCGTGCGACACGACCTTCAGGCCGAGCGACTTCGCGGTCTTCTCGAATTCGTTCGCGAGGCCCTGGCCGTACGCGGTCGAGTCGTCGACGATCGCGACGCTCTTCACCTTCAGCCCCTTCGCCGCGTAGTTCGCGAGCGCCGGGCCTTGCTGCGCGTCGGTCGCGACGACGCGATAGGTCGTCTTGAAGCCTTGCTGCGTGTACGCCGGGTTCGTCGCCGACGGCGAAATCTGCACGATGCCCGCGTCGCTGTAGATCTTCGATGCCGGGATCGACGTGCCCGAGTTCAGGTGGCCGACCACCGCGACGACCTTGTCGTCGACGAGCTTCTGCGCAACCTGCGTGGCCGTGCGCGGGTCGGCCGCGTCGTCCTGCGCGTCGAGCTGCAGCGTGACCTTCTGGCCGCCGATCGTCAGGCCTTTTGCGTTGATTTCCTCGACGGCGAGACGCGCGCCGTTTTCGTTGTCCTTGCCAAGGTGAGCAATGCCGCCGGTCAGCGGCGCGACGTGACCGATCTTCACGACCTCGTCCGCGAGCGCGCCCGTAGCGAACGACGCGAACAGCATGGCTGCGGCGCTGATGGGCAGCAGCCCTTGAAGCTTGATATTCATCTGAGTCTCCGGTTTCAAATTCAAACCCACGTAATCGCCCTGTGGTCCCACGCCCCGAACGTGTCGCCCCCCGTGCGGACGACCGCATCAACGATGCGGCAGACGAGCGGCCAGCCTCCCGTTCATGGGGCGGGATGCCCGGCCGCTCGTCTGCGCGCAGTGTAGGCGAACAAATTAATTTGAGGGGCTTTTTTCAGATATTGGTGCGAGTACCAATGGAGCGCCTTGACAGCGCGCTTCCGGCGTCCGATGAAATGCCGAAAAACCCTTGTCCGTCATGGGTTCCGGACGCACGACGCCGACCTCGCGCGCGACCCGGACGAAGCGTGCAAACACTCTATTTAGAGACAACGGGCGGCTAGCCCGCTCGATAAGGAGTGCGTTCGGTCAGCGCAAGCGCGCGCCGCGCAGCGCGGCCAACGTTGCGTGCAGCTCGCGTTCGAGCGCGCCGACGAGCGCCGCCGCGCCGAGCCCCGCGTCGCGCCCGCGGCCGAGCGGCGCGCCCTGTCCGGACCACAGCGACAGGTAATCGCCGTCGTTCGCGCGCGACGCCGTTTGCCGCAACTCCTGCGTCAGCGCGTTTTGCACCGGATACGGCGCGACGTCGCTCGGGCGTCGTTCCAGCTGCTCCATCAGCGGATTGCGGATGCCGCGCGCATGCCGGCCGGTGATCGCGCGCGTGACCGACGTGTCCGTATCCGACGACGCGCGCACGCGCGCCTTCCAGGTGTCGGGGATCGCGCTCTCGGCGCAGGTCAAAAACGCGGTGCCCATCTGCGCGGCCTGCGCGCCGAGCGCGAGCGCGGCCGCGATCCCGCGTCCGTCCATGATGCCGCCGGCGGCGAGCACCGGCAGGCCGGTCGCGTCGACGACCTGCGGCACGAGCGCCATCGTGCCGACGAGCGCGTGCTCCGGCGCGCCGATGAACGTGCCGCGATGCGCGCCCGCCTCCGCCCCTTGCGCGGCGATCGCATCGGCGCCCGCGTCGCGCCAGGCAAGCGCTTCGGCGACGTGCGTCGCGGTGCCGATCACATAGCTGCCCGCCGCCTTCAGCCGCGCGACGTCCGCCGCCGACAGCACGCCGAACGTGAAGCTCACGACCGGCAGCCGCAGTTCGACGAGCGCATCGAGCTGCTCGCGAAAGTCCGGCGCATAGCGCGCGAGCGGCTGGCCCGGCGCGAGGCCGAAGTGCGCGCGCAGCGGATCGATTGCGTCGAGCGCGCGGCGCACGACGGTTTCGTCCGGATGCGCCGGATCGAGCACGAAGAGATTGACGCCGAACGGCCGCCCGGTCAGCGCGCGCACGGCGGCCACTTCGTCGCGGAGGCGCTGCGGCGCGAACGGCGCGGCGGCGAGAAAACCGAGCGCGCCGGCGTTCGCGACGGCGGCGACGAGCGCGGGCGACGTCGGCCCGCCCGCCATCGGCGCCTGCACGACGGGCACGCGCAGGTTGAAACGCTCGCTGAACGGCGTCGCGAAGTTCGAGGTGGAATCGGAGGTCATGTCGGAAGTCCTCGGCAGGAACACAGGATGAAACCGGCTTCGACTGTAGCCGCCCCCGTCGCGCCCGAACAATGAATAATCGAGATGGTTACGATCCGCTTGCGAGAACGGGCTCGCGCCTGCAGTGCGAAAGCCCGTGTGGCAAACTGGCTCCCCCCCGGTGGCGCCCGCGCCATCCGACGACCCGACAGGCGACAACAGGAGAGCAACATGAGCGTCACATCCCAGTGGATCGACATTCCGTCCGGCAAGGACAGCTTCGGCGGATACCTCGCGCTGCCGAAGGGCGGCAAGGGCCCCGGCATCGTCATCATCCAGGAGATCTTCGGCGTGAACGGCCACATCCGCGACGTCGCCGAACAGTACGCGCTCGACGGCTACGTCGCGCTCGCGCCGGACGTGTTCTGGCGCACGCAGCCGCGCGTCGAACTCGGCTATGTTGGCGCGGATCGCGACAAGGGCATCGAGCTGCTGCAGAAGACCGACGCAAAGCTCGCGGTGCAGGACATCGCATCGGCAACGGCGGTGCTGCGCCAGCGTCCGGAAGCGAACGGCAAGATCGCGGCGATCGGCTACTGCTTCGGCGGCCGTCTCGCCTATCTCGCGGCGGCGGACGGCTCGGTCGACGCGGCCGTGGCGTACTACGGCGGCGGCATCCAGAACCAGCTCGATGTCGCCGACAAGGTGAAGGTGCCGATCCAGTTTCACTACGCCGAGCTCGATCACGCGATTCCGCTGTCGGCCGTCGGCGAGGTGAAGGAGCGCTTCGCGGGCCGCGACAACGCGGAGTTCCATCTGTATCCGAACGCCGATCACGGTTTCAACTGCCCGGTGCGGGCGTCGTACAACCAGCATGCGTCGGCGCTCGCGCACGGCCGCACGCTGACGTTCCTCGCCGAGCATCTGTAACGAGAGCCGCACCACGCCTCTTTCGCTTCGCTTTTCGCGCGCGTTGCGCGTCGGGTGAAGCGAACTCGCGGCGCGGGATGCCGCTGCTCCCGCATCACCCGCGCGACCCACGCCGCGCGGCCCGACGACACCCTCGCGCCGCCGCGAAACGGGAGGCCTACGCCGTGCAGTCCGACTACCTGAGCTACGACGCCATCGGCCTCGCCGAACTCGTGAAGACGCGCGAAGTCAGCGCGCGCGAACTGCTCGACACCGCGATCGCGCGCACGGAGGCCGTCAATCCGGCGATCAACGCGATCGTGCTGAAGGACTACGACGCCGCGCGCCGCCGCGCCGCGCAGCACGGCGACATCGACGGCAGCGGCAACGGCGCGGGCCCGCTCGCCGGCGTGCCGTTTCTCGTGAAGGACCTCGGCGCGGCGGTCGCCGGGCTGCCGATGACGCTCGGCAGCCGCCACTATCGCCACTACGTGCCGCAGGCCGATGCGCCGGTCATCACGCGCATCCGCGAAGCGGGCCTCAACATCTTCGCGAAGACCAGCACGCCGGAACTCGGGCAGATGCCTTATACGGAGCCCGAACTATTCGGCCCGTGCCGCAATCCGTGGAATCTCGATCACACGCCGGGCGGATCGAGCGGCGGCGCGGCCGCTGCCGTCGCGGCGGGCATCGTGCCGCTCGCGCACGCGTCGGACGGCGGCGGCTCGATCCGCATTCCGGCGTCGTGCTGCGGCCTCTTCGGACTCAAGCCGTCGCGCTCGCGGCAGACGCCCGGCAACCCCGCGCCGGCGCCGGGCGCGCTCGGCGTCGATCTCGCAGTATCGCGCAGCGTGCGCGACAGCGCGCTGATGCTCGACCTGATCGCCGGCGACCCGGCCGTGCCGCCCGGCGCGCCGGGCACCTTTCTCGCGGCGACGCGCCACCCCACGCCGAGCCGGCCGCTGACGATCGCGCTGATCGCCGATCCGATGTTCGCCGAGTCGCTGTCCGCCGACGTGCGCGCGGCGCTCGACGACGCGGCGACGCTCGCCGAATCGCTCGGCCACCGGGTCGAGCCGGTGAAGCTGTCGATCGATTTCGCGGGCGCGCGCGAGGCGTTCCTGATGCTGTGGTCGATCGTCGCCGAGCAGTACGTGCTCGACGCGGCCGACGTGTCCGGCAACCGGCCGCATCGGCGCGAGTTCGAGCCCGCGACGTGGGCGTTCGCGCACATCGGCCGCAAGCTCGGCGAGCGCGGATTGCCCGCGGCGCTCGACGCGCAGCAGCGCATCACGACGCAGTTCGCCGACCTGATGACGCGCTACGACGCGGTGCTGTGCGCGACGCTCGCGTCGGCGCCGGTGAAGATCGGCGAGTTGCAGCCGACACGAGTCGAGCGGCTGCAGATGCAGGCCGTGACCGCGCTGCGGGTCGAACCGTTGATGAGGAGACTGCTGGCCGAGGCGTCGAACAAGGCGTTCGCGTGGGCCGGCTGCACGGAGTTGTTCAACATGACGGGACAGCCGGCGATGTCGGTGCCGCTGTCGTGGAATGCGCGCGGGCTGCCGGTCGGCGTGCAGTTCGCGGCCCGGGAGGGCAACGACGCGCTGCTGTTGCGTCTCGCGGCCCAACTGGAGGCCGCGCGCCCGTGGTTCGGGCGGCGGCCTCCGCTATTGTCGGCGCGCGCTTGAGGCGCCGACGTCCGCTAGCTGGAGAAAGGCAACGGGAAAGGCGCTTACGCCTTCTTCGAATAGGCGCTGCACCAGCCCTTGGCCGAAACCTGCTTGCCGGCGAACATCGGGCACGGCCCGAAGGCGTCGGTCGGCTTGCCCTGGAAGAACTGGCAGTTGCTGCATGCCTGACCGGCCGTGTATTTCGTGTATTTGGCCTTGTCCACCTGGGTTGCGTCGGCCTTGTAGCCGAGCGCCTGAGCAGTCGGGTCGGACTCGGAGACCTTCGGCGCATCCGCGAACGCTTCGCGGGACAGCGCAAGCGACGACGCAACGCCAATGCTCGTGATCAGAAAGCTACGGCGGGATGATTTCATGGGGACTCGCTCCTGTTTTATGGAAGTGCGCTGTTCCGACGGCAGCGCTTGGCAAGGATAGCAACGAAGTCGTGCGCGTGTCGCGTTCGTCTGCGGAATAGCGATGCGGTCAGCCGCGCATCGGGTGCATCGTGCACGTCACGCGCGGCAGGCGCATCGGGTGCATCGGGTGCATCACGCACGCCACGCGCGGCCCGCAAGCTCGCTCACCCGCTCCGCGATCGCGAGCGACGCCGTCAGTCCCGGCGATTCGATCCCGAACAGATTCACGAGCCCATCCACGCCGTGTTCGGCCGCGCCCTGGATCATGAAGTCGGCGGCCGGCTCGCCGGGCGCCGACAGCTTCGGGCGGATGCCCGAGTACGCCGGCTGCAGCGCGCCGTCGGGCAGGCCCGGCCAGTAGCTGCGGATCTGCGCGTAGAAGCTGTCGGCGCGGTGCGGGTCCACGTCGTAGCCGATCGTGTCGACCCATTCGACGTCGGGACCGAAACGGGCCTGCCCGCCGAGATCGATCGTCAGATGCACGCCGAGCCCGGCTTCGTTCGGCATCGGATAGATGAGCCGCGAGAACGGCGCGCGGCCCGACACGCTGAAGTAATTGCCGCGCGCGAGATAGAGCGGCGGCACGTGACGCGCATCGAGCCCGCGAATGCGCCGCGCAAGCGCGTTCGCGTGCAGGCCCGCGCTGTTGATCACGCAGACCGCGCGCAGGTCCGTGGGCGCGGCGCCGCCGACGTGCACGACGAACCCGCCGCCCGTCACGTCGATCGATTCGACCGGCGCCTGCAGCGCGACCACCGCGCCGTCGCGCTCGGCATCGCCCTGATACGCGAGCATCAGCTGATGGCTGTCGACGATGCCGGTCTGCGGCGAGTACACCGCCTGCACGCATTCGAGCGCCGGTTCGAGCGCCTGCGCTTCCTCCGCGCTGATCCGCGTGAGGTCGAACACGCCGTTTTCGCGCCCGCGCGCGAGGATGCTTTCGAGTTGCGCGATCTGGTTCGGCGCGGTCGCGACGAGCAGCTTGCCGCAGCGCCGGTGCGCGACGTGGTGCGACGCGCAGTAGTCGTACAGCATCTCTCGGCCGCGCACGCACAGCGTCGCTTTCAGCGAGCCGCGCGGGTAGTAGAGCCCCGCGTGGATCACCTCGCTGTTGCGCGAGCTGGTTTCGGTGCCGATCGCGTCGGCGGCTTCGAGCACGATCACCTCGCGTCCGCGCGCCGCGAGCGCGCGGGCCACCGCGAGGCCGACGACGCCCGCGCCGATCACTACACATTCGATCTCGTCCATGTTCCGGTTCCGTCGTGGCGGCGCGGCCTCTCACCGCGCCGTCCCTGAATGGATCGGAAATTGTACGACGGCGCCGCGGCGGCATTCACGTCGAACCGGGAACCGCACTTGCCACCCCGGTGACAAAGAGATCATTGCAAACGTGTGAACGATCGCCGGCGCGCCCGCGGTTGAATGCGGGCCGCGCGAGCTTTATTTACGTAGAGAAACCCTTGCGGACAGCACGCCCGATACCGGTATAGGATCGTAGGTCAGAAAAATCCTGCCGAGCGACGCGTCCGGTCCGCGCAGACAGACGTCGCTGCCCGCGCGGACGGCCGTCCGGAGAGAACCGCCCGACATGACCTGGAAATTTCCCGCTGCCGCCGCATTCGCCACCGCAGTTGCCGCCGCACTCGGTGCCGGCGCCGCGCCCGCCCGCGCGCAGGACGTGACGCCCCCGTCGGTGCAATGGACGCTCGACGTGATTCGCGACGGCCAGCAGATCGACTCGTTCACCGGCACGACGCCGGTCGGCCAGGCACGCACGGACACGCATCATCACGTGATCACGCATCGCGTCGGGTGTCTCGACCATCCGGCCGGCGACGTCGATCTGGCCCGCACGCTGACCGTGTCGCCGACGCAGGCGAGCAGTGCCGAAGTCACGCTCGCGATCGACGCGCAGGAAACGCTCGAAGACGAGCATTCGCAACCGACGCCCGAAGGCTGCCGCCTGCCGCCGCAGCCGCGCCGGATCAACGCCAGCCACCCGGGGCTGAGCGTTCCCGCCGGCGAGTCGGTGACCTGGCAGATCGTGGAGCAAGATCCGTCGCTCGCGTACCGGGTCCGCGCGAGCCTCGCGCCGCCGGCTGCGCCGTCGCCCGGCCAGTGAACGCGGCGTCCTCAACCCGAACCCTACGCATGCGAAACCCGGACCAACCCCTGATCGATACGTCACCGAGCAACGAATTCATCGCGGTGAGCTGGAACCTGCACAAGGGTCGCTCGCCGCTCGGCTTCCAGGCGTGGCAGGCGATGCAGCGCTGGGTCCAGTCGGTGCACGCCGATGCGTACTTCCTGCAGGAAGCGATGGCGCGCCGGCTGCCGGTGCCGGTGCTCGAATCGAACTTCGGCGCGCCGCTCGGCGATCCGCACGAGGACGTGTGGCACTGCCAGGCGACCGAGATCGCCGAGTCGCTGAAGCTGCAGATCGCGCTCGGGCCGAACGTGTTCAAGCCGTCGTGGCGACACGGCAATGCGATCCTGTCGCCGCATCCGCTCGATCTCGGCGGACGGTGGGATATCTCGGCGCACCGCTTCGAGCGGCGCGGCCTGCTGGTCGCGCGCGCGTCGTTCGGCAGCCGACCGGTCACGCTGCTGTGCGCGCATCTCGCGCTCACGCGCAGCGCGCGGCTGCGCCAGATGAACTGGATCGCGCACTGGATCGCGAAGGAAGCGCCGCAGGGCCCGCTCGTGCTCGCCGGCGACTTCAACGACTGGCGCAACGACTCCGTGCCGATCTTCGCGGAGCACGGGATGCAGGAAGTGGCGACGCTGCTCGGCGAACCCGCGCGGACGTTCCCGGCCTTTTCGCCGGCGCTCGCGCTCGACAAGATGTTCGTGCGCGACATGCAGCCCGTCGAGCTGATCCAGCCGGCGCAGGAAACCGCGTGGCTGTCGGACCATCTGCCGTATATCGCACGGCTGCGCGTCGACGGGGCGTAGCGCGGGGACAGACGCGCGGTCCTCGCCGCGACCAGGGTCAATGCTGCGGCGGGGAGGACGATCCGGTATCATGCGCGACTCGACGCATGAGCACGCGGGCATGAGCCAGACGCGCGTGCCCAGCCTGCGGCACCGGTCGCCGACCCACCGCTCGCGCGGGTCTTCGCGACCCGCCAGCCACCGCCGCCCGCGCCCAAGCCAGACGGATTTGCCGCGACAGCGCCGCCAGCCAGCAAGCAAGCGCTAATCGACGCCACGAGACTCCGTTCCTTCCTCTGACAGCGTGCTTCGACCCGCCGTCAGCCGGCGCGGTAAAATGGCGGATTGCGCCTCGTTCACGGCGAGCGGGACAGCGCAGCGCGGCGGCGCTTGTCTGCACCCGTCGGCACGCGCACTGATCTGGCCGCCCGTTTTGCACATCCGGAAACCATGAGCAAACTTACAACCGAAACCGTCCTTTCCGTCCATCACTGGACCGACACGCTTTTCAGCTTCACCTGCACGCGCGACCCGGCGCTGCGTTTCGAAAACGGCCAGTTCACGATGGTCGGCCTCGAAGTGGACGGCAAGCCGCTCATCCGCGCGTACAGCATGGCGAGCGCGAACTACGAGGAACACCTCGAATTCCTGAGCATCAAGGTGCAGGACGGTCCGCTCACGTCGCGTCTGCAACACCTGAAGGTCGGCGACCAGGTGCTGATCGGCAAGAAGCCCACCGGCACGCTGATGGCCGACAACCTGCTGCCGGGCAAGACGCTGTGGCTGCTGTCGACCGGCACGGGCCTCGCGCCGTTCATGTCGATCATCAAGGACCCGGACATCTACGACCGCTACGAGAAGGTCGTGCTCACGCACACGTGCCGCTTCGTCGACGAACTCGCGTACAAGGAGTTCATCAGCGAGGAACTGCGCAATCACGAGTATCTCGGCGAGATCGTCCGCGAAAAGCTCGTCTACTACCCGACCGTCACGCGCGAAGCGTTCGACAACAAGGGCCGCATTACCGACCTGATCGAAACGAAGAAGCTGTTCGCGGACCTGAACCTGCAGCCGTTCTCGGCCGAGAACGACCGCGTGATGCTCTGCGGCAGCCCGCACATGCTGCGCGACACGCGCGAACTGCTCGACGGGCTCGGCTTCAAGGAAGGCAGCAACAACGACCCCGGCCATTACGTGGTCGAGAAGGCGTTCGTCGGCTGATCGGCTCAAGCGCACGAAGCGCACGAATCGCCCGAAGCGCGATTCACCCGCAAAAAACCGGAGCGCCCGCTCCGGTTTTTTTTCGCCTGTCGGCGCCGCCGTTTCGCCGCCGAAGTTACAAATCGGGCGGCCCCTTGCTTTCACAGCGTTGTCGGATTTTGCCGACGAAAGCGCGTCCGAAATAATCCGGCGCGCATCATCCGATCGTCGGCAAACGCTTGACAGACCGACATCCGCCGTTTTTGCGATATCATCGCGACGCATACTTGTTCGCGTCCAATTAATCCGACACCGGCGCGAAGTCACTGTAACAATATGTAAATTAAGTTACCGCACCGGGCCGACGTCGCTGTTTCTACCGCACCGGGGTCCATAGACCAGTTCTGCAACGGGGGTTGCAATGAATTCGTCGAGTGTCGTCACGATCCACGCGCACGCGCGCGGCAATCGGAGCCGGCGCGCGCGCCGCGCACACCATGAGGCGCACGCCGCCCCGCCCGCGAGCGTCGCGACGATCGGCGATCCGCAAGCGATCGCGTTCGCCCGCGAGATCGACCGGCTCGAACGCGAGGTCGCGGCGCTCTCGGCGGGCCCGCTCGACGCCGACGAAGCCGCGCGGCAACGCCTCGCGCGCGAGCTGCACGACAGCGTCGGCGCGGAACTCGCCGCCACCCGCTTCGCGCTCGCGAACGTGCGCACCTGGCTGCCCGCCGACGCGCCGCCGCAGTGCGAAGACGCGCTCGCGCTCGTGCAGCGCTCGCTCGACGCGGTGTGCCGCGCGACGCGCGACGTGCTCGCGGGTCTTTCCGCGCCGTCGCTCGCCGGCGGCATCGTCGTGTCGCTGTCCGCGTGGACCCGCGACTTCGGCTCGCGCACGGGCCTGCAGACGAGCTTGGTCTGCGCGGCCGACGCGCGGCTCGCCCGGCTGCCCGCCGACGCGGCGCTCGCCGTGTTCCGCGTCGCGCAGGAAGCGCTCGCGAACGTCGCGCGCCACGCGCAGGCGACGCGCGCCGACGTGCGGCTCGAATCGACCTCGCGCACGCTGACGCTCACCGTCACCGACGACGGCATCGGCGTCGCGTGCGGCGCGCGCCGCCGCGCCGGCCACTACGGCGTCGCCGGCATGCGTGCGCGCTGCGACGCGTTCGGCGGGTCGCTGCGGATCGCGTCGGCGAACCCGAAGGCCGACGAGCGCCGCGGCACCACCGTGCGCGCGCGCTTCGCCTGGGACGCGCTGCTCAGCACGGCGCCCACGTCCGCGTCCGCGTCGGGTCCGGCAAGGCAGCCATCATGAGCATTCGCCTGCTGCTCGTGGACGACCACGCGGTCGTGCGTCAGGGCGTGAGCCAGTTGCTGGTGGATCGCGGGATCGCGTCCGAGGTGATCGAGGCGCGCTCGGGCGCCGACGGGCTCGCCGCCGTCGCGAAACACGCGTGCGACGTGGTGCTCCTCGACATCGCGCTGCCGGACATGAACGGCATCGAGGTGCTGAAGCGGATGAAGCGCAAGGCGCCGCGCGTGCCGGTGCTGATGTTCTCGATGTATCGCGAAGACCAGTACGCGGTCCGCGCGCTGCGGGCCGGCGCGGCCGGCTATCTGTCGAAGACGGCCGACGCGTCCGACATGATCGCCGCGATCCAGCAGGTCGCGGCCGGCCGCAAGTACGTGAGCCAGGCGATGGCGGAGGCGCTTGCGTACTACGTATCGGTCGACGAAGACCAGTTGCCGCACGAAAAACTGTCGGATCGCGAATACCAGACGATGTGCATGCTCGCGTCCGGCCAGCGTCTCACCGACATCGCGCGCACGCTGTCGCTGTCGGTGAAGACAGTGAGCGTGTACCGCTCGCGCGTGCTGGAAAAGATGAAGCTCAGCAGCAACGCCGAGCTGACCTTCTACGTGATGAGCAACGGCCTGATCGACCTGAATCCGGCGATCACCGCCTGAGTGCCGCGCCCCCCGGCCGCCCGGCCGTGCGGCTAGCCGTCGCGCATCGACGGCGCTTTTCACGCGCCATCGCGACGATTCGAGGAGGGAAACCGCCGATCGCCCGCTCCCCGGCAACGATCGCATCTTCGCCGCGCCTTTTCCCGGCACAAAGCCCCGGAAGCCCTGTGGCGCCGCGCCCCATCTCTGACAGGCGTCCTCGCCGCATCCGCTAAAATTTGACATTTTCCGATGCAATGGTCGGCGCGCGGGCTTCGAGGCCGTTTTCCGCGCGGGTTTCTGGAGTTTGTTTTCCCATGTCCCTGTTTCGCAAGAAGAGCATCGAGCAGATGCTGCAGGCGAGCGCGCAAAGCGCCGGCCTGAAGAAGGCGCTCGGCGCGCTCGATCTCACTTTTCTCGGCATCGGCGCGATTATCGGCACCGGCATCTTCGTGCTGACCGGCACCGGCGCCGTGCAGGCCGGCCCGGCGCTGATGGTGTCGTTCCTCGTCGCCGCGCTCGCCTGCGGGTTTGCCGCGCTCGCGTACGCGGAGTTCGCGTCCACGATCCCGGTCGCCGGCTCGATCTACACGTACTCGTACGCGACGCTCGGCGAGCTGGCCGCGTGGGTGATCGGCTGGGACCTGATGCTCGAATACGGACTCGCGACCTCCGCGGTGTCGGTCGGCTGGTCGGGCTATCTGCAGTCGCTGCTGGCCGGCTTCGGCCTGAAGCTGCCGACCGTGCTCACCGCCGCGCCCGGCGCGGTGCCCGGCATGCATACGCTCTTCAACCTGCCCGCGTTCCTCGTGATGATGGGGATCACGACGCTGCTGTCGGTCGGCGTGCGCGAGTCGGCCCGCGTGAACAACATCATGGTTGCGATCAAGGTCGCGGTCGTGCTGCTCGTGATCGGCGCGGGCGCGTTCCACGTGCAGCCGGAAAACTGGCACCCGTTCATGCCGAACGGCTGGAACGGCGTGTTCGGTGCGGCCGCGGTGATGTTCTTTGCGTTCATCGGCTTCGACTCGGTGTCGTCGGCGGCGGAGGAAGTGAAGAATCCGAAGCGCGATCTGCCGGTCGGCATCATCGCGTCGCTCGCGGTGTGCGCGGTGCTGTACGTCGCGGTCGCGGCGGTCGTCACCGGCATCGTGCCGTCGGCGAAGTTCGCGGGCGTCGGCCACCCGGTGTCGTTCGCGCTGCAGGTGGCGGGCCAGCCGTGGGTCGCGGGCTTCATCGACCTCGGCGCGGTGCTCGGCATGCTGACCGTGATCCTCGTGATGAGCTACGGCCAGACCCGCATCATCTTCGCGATGTCGCGCGACGGGCTGCTGCCGCGCGTGCTGTCGAGCGTGCATCCGCGCTTCGCGACGCCGTTTCTGACCACCTGGCTCGTCGGCCTGTTCTTCGGGCTGATCGGCGCGCTCGTGCCGCTCGAAGTGCTCGCCGAGCTGATCAACATCGGCACGCTCGCCGCGTTCTCGATGGTGTCGATCGCCGTGCTGATCCTGCGCCGCACGCATCCGGACCTGCCGCGCGCGTTCCGCTGCCCCGGCGTGCCGGTCGTGCCGGTGCTCGCGGTCGCGTCGTGTCTGTTCCTGATGGTGAACCTGCAGCGCATCACGTGGATCGCGTTCGTCGTGTGGCTCGTGATCGGCATGGTCATTTATTTCGGGTACTCGCGCCGTCACTCGCGGCTCGCGCACAAGCCGCACGCGTAGTCGACGCGTGCGACGCGCGCCGCTAACGGCGCGCGTCTCCGGCACTTTCTGTCGCTGATCCGGCGGCCCATTCCGGCACTCGGGATGGGCCGTTTTTTATTGCATCCGAGGGTAAATCCCCGCGCAGCGTAAACGGGCGATTTGTGCTTTACTGTCCCGGCATTACCCATCAGGCGTAAGCGGTGCACTACCCAGGATTACCCAAGGCGTTTCAGGCAATTGGTACACAAAGCACCAGCCGGACCCTAGCCCCTTTCTCCTTCCAGTCGTCGGCCGCAACGAACGTGCGCGCGAAGTGCGTGCGTCAGTCGGCAAGCGGCGCGCCGGACGGGATCAGCAAGCGCAAATCGGGGCAAAACAGGTAAAACGCGGGCCCAGGCCGGTCTCTATCCCTCAAGGAGACAGTCAATGGCGATCAGCATCCGCCTGACGGTCAACGGCCAGCCCGTGACCGCCGAAGTCGAACCCCACACGCTGTTAGTCCAGTTCCTGCGCGAGCAGTTGCGTCTCACCGGCACGCACGTCGGCTGCGATACCGCGCAGTGCGGCGCGTGCACCGTCCATCTCGACGGCCGCGCGATCAAGTCGTGCAACCGCCTCGCGGTGCAGTGCGACGGCGCGGACGTCACGACGATCGAAGGTCTGTCTCACGAAGGCGAACTGCATCCGATGCAGGCGGCGTTTCGCGAATGTCACGGGCTGCAGTGCGGTTTCTGCACGCCCGGCATGGTGATGAGCGCGACCGCGCTCGTCGCCGACAAGCCCGACCTCACCGAAGCGGACGTGCGCGCCGGCCTCGACGGCAATCTGTGCCGCTGCACCGGTTATCACAACATCGTGCGAGCCGTGCTGACCGGCGCCGAAGGCATGCGCGCCGCCGCGCCCGCGCCTGCCGCCGCGCCCGCCGCCGCCTGACCGGAGACCGCCATGAACGCACCCGAACAGCAGCGGATGATCGGCGCCCCGGTGAAGCGCAAGGAGGACTATCGCTTCCTGACCGGCACGGGCCAGTACACCGACGACGTCGTGCTCCCGCATCAGACGTGGGCCGTGTTCCTGCGCTCGCCGTACGCGCACGCACGGATCAAGCGCATCGACACGGCGGCGGCGAAGGCGTCGCCCGGCGTCGTCGCGGTGTTCACCGGCGCGGATCTCGCGAAGGAGAACGTCGGCGGCCTGCCGTGCGGCTGGCTGATCCACAGCGTCGACGGCTCGCCGATGCGCGAGCCGCCGCATCCGGTGATCGCGCACGACACGGTGCGCCACGTCGGCGACCAGGTCGCGCTCGTGATCGCCGAATCGGTGAAGGCGGCGAAGGACGCCGCCGAGCTGATCGAAGTGGACTACGAAGAACTGGCGCCGGTGATCGACACCGCGCACGCGGCCGACGCCGGCCAGCCGGCGGTGCACGACGGCGTGCCGGACAACACCTGCTTCACGTGGGGCCACGGCGACAAGGCCACGACCGACGCCGCGTTCGCGAAGGCCGCGCACGTGACCACGCTCGACATCGTGAACAACCGCCTCGTGGCGAACGCAATCGAGCCGCGCGCGGTGAACGCGAGCTATGCGCCGCACGACGACAGCTACACGGTGTACGTCGCGAACCAGAACCCGCACGTCGAGCGCCTGTTGATGGCCGCGTTCGTGCTGTCGCTGCCGGAGACGAAGCTGCGCATCGTCGCGCCGGACGTCGGCGGCGGCTTCGGCTCGAAGATCTTCCTGTATCCGGAGGACGTCGCGCTCACGTGGGCGTCGAAGAAGATCCGTCGCCCGGTCAAGTGGACGGCCGAGCGCTCGGAGTCGTTCGTGTCCGACGCGCACGGCCGCGATCACGTGACGAAGGCCGAACTCGCGCTCGACGCGAACGGCAAGTTCCTCGCGATGCGCGTGCACACGATTGCGAACATGGGCGCGTACCTGTCGACGTTCGCGTCGAGCGTGCCGACCGTGCTGTACGCGACGCTGCTCGCCGGCCAATACACGACGCCCGCGATCTACGCGGAAGTGAAGGCGGTGTTCACGAACACGGTGCCCGTCGACGCGTATCGCGGCGCGGGCCGGCCCGAAGCGACGTACGTGGTCGAGCGTCTCGTCGAGACGGCCGCACGCGAGATGAACCTCGACCCCGCCGAGATTCGCCGCCGCAACTTCGTGACGACGTTCCCGTACGCGACGCCGGTCGGCCTCACGTACGACACCGGCGACTACGAAGCGTGCCTTGCGCGCGCGCTGCAACTGGCCGACGTCGAAGGCTTCCCCGCGCGCCGCGACGCCGCGAAGGCGCGCGGCCTGCTGCGCGGGCTCGGCTACTCGTGCTACATCGAGGCGTGCGGGCTCGCGCCGTCGAACATCGCGGGCGCGCTCGGCGCCCGCGCGGGCCTGTTCGAAGCGGGTGAGGTGCGCGTGAACCCGACCGGCTCGGTCACCGTGTTCACCGGCTCGCACAGCCACGGCCAGGGCCACGAGACGACGTTCGCGCAGGTCGTCGCGGACCGGCTCGGCGTGCCGATCGAGCAGGTCGAGATCGTCCACGGCGACACCGGCCGCATTCCGTTCGGGATGGGCACGTACGGCTCGCGTTCGATCGCGGTCGGCGGCTCCGCGCTGATGAAGGCGCTCGACAAGATCGAGGCGAAGGCGAAGAAGATCGCCGCGCACCTTCTGGAAGCGAGCGCCGGTGACATCGAGTTCGCGAACGGCGTGTTCCGCGTCGCGGGCACCGACCGCACGAAGACCTTCGCCGAAATCGCGCTCACGGCGTACGTGCCGCACAACTATCCGCTGGAGACGCTCGAACCGGGCCTCGACGAAAGCGCGTTCTACGATCCGGCGAATTTCACCTATCCGTCCGGCGCGTACATCTGCGAAGTCGAAGTGGACCCGGACACCGGCGAGACGCGCATCGACCGCTTCACCGCCGTCGACGACTTCGGCAACGTGATCAATCCGATGATCGTCGAAGGCCAGGTGCACGGCGGACTGGGCCAGGGGATCGGTCAGGCGCTGCTCGAACGCTGCGTGTACGACAACGACAGCGGCCAGTTGCTGTCCGGCTCGTACATGGACTACGCGATGCCGCGCGCGTCCGACCTGCCGAGCTTCCAGGTGGAGACCGCGAAGGGCACGCCGTGCACGCACAACCCGCTCGGCGTGAAGGGCTGCGGCGAGGCGGGCGCGATCGGCTCGCCGCCCGCGGTCATCAACGCGCTGATCGACGCGCTCGCGCCGCTCGGCGTGACGGATCTGCAGATGCCCGCGACGCCGCACCGGATCTGGTCGGCGATCCATGCAGCGCAACCCCGGTCGGCATAGGGAGGAGACCGCATATGTACTCGTTCGACTACCAGCGCGCGGACGACGCGCAAGCCGCGGTCGGCGCGCTCAACGCCGCGCCCGACGCGAAATACCTCGGCGGCGGCCAGAGCCTGTTGCCGACGATGCGGCTGCGGCTCGCGCAGCCGTCCGCACTCGTCGACGTCACGCGCATTCCGGCGTTGAAGGAAATCGCCGTCGACGCGAACACCGTGAAGATCGGCGCGGCCGTGTGCCATGCGGATGTCGCGTCGCACGCGGACATCCGCCGCGTGCTGCCCGCACTCGCGGCGCTCGCGGGCGGCATCGGCGACCGTCAGGTGCGCGAGCTTGGCACGCTCGGCGGCTCGATCGCGAACAACGATCCCGCCGCCGACTATCCGGCCGCGCTGCTCGCGCTCGACGCGACCGTCGTGACCGACCGCCGCCGCATCGGCGCCGATGCGTTCTTCGTCGGCATGTACGAGACCGCGCTCGAACCGGACGAACTGATCGTCGCGGTCGAGTTCGCGGTGCCCGAGCGCGCCGCGTACGAGAAGTTCGGCAATCCGGCGTCGCGCTTCGCGCTCACCGGCGTGTTCGTCGCGAAGTCGGCCGATCGCGTGCGCGTCGCGGTGACGGGCGCGGCCTCGTCGGTGTTCCGCGCGACGGACCTCGAAGCGGCGCTCGCCGCGAACTTCACGCCGCAAGCGGCGCGCGGCGTGACGATCGCGCCCGACGACCTCAACACCGACATGCACGCGAGCGCCGCGTATCGCGCGCATCTGATCCCGGTGCTCGCGGCGCGCGCGGTCACGCACGCGAACGGCTAGCGAGAGACGGCACGAACGGAAGGCGGCGCGGCAGTGCCACGCGGGACGCGCGCCGCCGTCTTCGTCCGTACCGCTTCGCGGGCCGCGCACCGTCACCGTCACCGTCCGACTGACGAAAAACTCATGCAACCTGCTTCGATCGACGACACCGTCGCCCAACTCGAATCGCACGGCTACTTCGCAAGCCGCGAACTCGCCACCGCGCTCTTTCTCGCGCTGAAGATGGAGCGGCCGCTCTTTGTCGAAGGCGAGCCGGGCGTCGGCAAGACCGAGCTTGCGAAGGCCGCCGCGAAGCTCGTCGGCACGCCGCTGATCCGGCTGCAATGCTACGAAGGGCTCGACACCGCGAGCGCGCTGTACGAATGGGACTACGCGCGGCAGATCATGGCGCTGCGGCTCGCCGAAGCCGCCGGCGAAACGCCGCGCACCGACACACTGTATCGCGACGAATTCCTGCTCAAGCGTCCGCTGCTGCAGGCGCTGATGCCCGACCCGCTGCTGCCCGACGGCCGCCGTGTGCTGCTGATCGACGAGATCGATCGCGCGGACGAGCCGTTCGAGGCGTTCCTGCTCGAACTTCTTTCGGATTTCCAGGTATCGATTCCGGAATACGGGACCGTGCGCGCGGAAGCGCCGCCGCTCGTCGTGATCACGTCGAACCGCACGCGCGAAGTGCACGATGCACTGAAGCGCCGCTGTCTGTATCAATGGCTCGACTATCCGGAGCGTGCGCGCGAACTCGCGATCGTCGCGGCGCGCGCGCCGCAAACGAGCGCCGATCTGCAACGGCGCGCGGTCGATTTCGTGCACCGGCTGCGCACGCTGGATCTGTTCAAGGCGCCCGGCATCGCGGAGACGATCGACTGGTGCCGCGCGCTCGCCGCGCTGTCGGTGACGGAGCTCGATCCGCAGTCGGTGCAGGACACGCTCGGCGTGCTGCTCAAGTATCAGGACGATCTCGCGCAGCTCGACGCGCAGCGGATTGCCGAATGTCTCGCGACGACGGAGTGAACGGTGAGCCCGATGCAGACCGCCGGTGCCGCGTCGCGAGCCGCCGGCTCGACCCTGCCGCCGATCGCGCGCAACGTCGTGCACTTCGTGCGCGTGCTGCGCGGCGCGGGGCTGCCGATGTCGTCGGCGCAGGCCGTCGATGCGCTCGACGCGCTGCGCTGGATCGATCTCGCGCGCCGCGACGACGTGCGCGCGGCGCTCGCCGCGCTGCTGACGTCGGCACCGGACGAACGCGCGCTGTTCGACGCGGCGTTCGACGTGTTCTGGCGCGACCCGGACTGGGAAGGCAAGCTGCGCGCGCTGCTGCTGCCGAAGGTGAAGGCGGGCGTGCCGCCGCCGCGCCGCAACAACCGGCTCGCGGATGCGCTCGCCGCGCGCCTGCCCGAACGGCGCGACGCGCGAGAGCCGCAGCCGCGCGAGGAACACGAGCTGCGCGCGCACGCGACGTTCAGCGCCGAAGAACGCCTGCGCCACCGCGACTTCGACACGCTCACCGCCGACGAGTGGCGCGCGTTGCGGCATCTGATCCGTCGCCGCCGACTGCCGCTCGCGACGGAGCGCACGCGGCGGCTTGCGGCGTCGTCGCGCGGCACGCACGCGGACCTGCGCGCGAGCGCGCGCGAAGCGGTGCGCGCGGGCGGCGACTGGACCGTGTGGAAATATCGCGCGCCTGTCGAACGCAAGCCGCCGCTCGTGCTGCTGCTCGACATCTCCGGCTCGATGAGCAGCTATTCGCGCGCGGTGCTGTACTTCTGCCACGCGCTGTTGCAGTCGCGCGAGCGGCTGCAGGTGTTCCTGTTCGGCACGCGTCTCACGCACGCGACGCGCGCGCTGCGCGAGCGCGATCCCGACATCGCGCTCGCGCAGCTCGCCTCGCAGGTCGCGGACTGGTCGGGCGGCACGCGCATCGGCGCGACGCTCGCCGAGTTCAACCGGCGCTGGGCGCGTCGCGTGCTCAATGGCCGGGCGACGGCGCTGATCGTCACGGACGGCCTCGATCACGACGCCGGCGACACGCTCGCGGCCGAAATGGCGCGCCTGCATCGCTTCGCGCACCGCGTCGTGTGGCTCAATCCGCTGCTGCGCTATCGCGACTTCGCGCCGAAGGCGCGCGGCGTGCAGGCGATGCTGCCCCATGTGGATTTTCATTGTCCGGCCCATAATCTCGACAGTCTCGAAGCGCTCGGCCGGACGCTGCGCGACGCGCCGCTCGCGGGGAGCCCGCGCGCGGCCGCCGCGTCACCACCGGCCGCCGCGTCGCGCGGCGGCACGATCGACCCACAAGGAGGAGCCCGATGAAGTTGACCGAGAGCTATACGCTGCCGGTTTCGCAACAGCGCGCATGGGAGGCGTTGAACGACACGGACATCCTGCGCGCGTCGATTCCGGGCTGCGACGGCATCGAGGCCGACGGCGAGCATGCTTACACGGTGTCGCTGTCCGCATCGGTCGGGCCGGTGAAGGCGCGCTTCAAGGGCCGCATGCAGCTCACCGACATCGACGCGCCGCGCAGCTATACGATCGTGTTCGAGGGTCAGGGCGGCGCGGCGGGCTTCGGCAAGGGCAACACGCACGTGACGCTCGAAGCCGACGGCGACGCCGCAACGAAGCTGTCGTACACCGCGCACGCGCAGGTCGGCGGCAAGCTCGCGCAGATCGGCTCGCGGCTCGTCGACGGCGCCGCGCGCAAGATCGCCGGCGAGTTCTTCAAGCGCCTCGGCGAGCAACTGGGCGGCGAGGTGAAAGCGGGCGGTGCCGATGAAGCATCGCCGGAAACGGCCGGTGCGGCCGCCGCGGCCGGCGCGCCGCCGGACGCACCAGCCGACACACCAGCCGACGCCGGCAAGCCCGGCGCGGCAGACGATGAATCGACCGTCGACGCGAATGCAGCCGGCGACGGTCAGCCAAGGAGGAAACGTTCATGGACAGCGTGGATCTCGAAGTCCTGAAATCCAGCGCACGCTGGCTCGACGAAGGTCACCGCGCGCTGCTGGTGACGGTGGTGAAGACGTGGGGTTCGTCGCCGCGGCCGGAAGGCGCGATGCTCGTCGTGCGCGACGACGGGCACGTGGTCGGATCGGTGTCGGGCGGCTGCATCGAGGACGACCTGATCGACCGCGTGCGCCGTCTCGGCATCGAGCAGCAAAAGCCCGAAGCGATGAAGTACGGGATCACCGCCGAAGAAGCGCACCGCTTCGGCCTGCCGTGCGGCGGCACGATCCAGCTCGTGCTGGAGCCGCTGACGCCGCAAAGCGGGATCCGCGTGCTGTACGAAGCGGTGAGCCGCGGCGAACTGGTCGCGCGCACGCTCGACATGGCGAGCGGCGCGAGCACGCTGGAACCCGCGCTCGACTCCGCGCGCGCGACCGACGGCGTGTCGTTCGACGGCGAGCGCCTCGTAACGGTCCACGGCCCGCGCTTCCGGATGCTCGTGATCGGCGCGGGGCAACTGTCGCGCTACCTGTGCCAGATCGCGGCGGGGCTCGACTATCAGGTGACGGTGTGCGACCCGCGCGAGGAGTACACGGACACGTGGGACGTGCCCGGCACGACGATCGTGCGCACGATGCCCGACGACACCGTGCTCGACATGAAGCTCGACGAACGCTGCGCGGTGATCGCGCTCACGCACGACCCGAAGCTCGACGACCTCGCGCTGATGGAAGCGTTGAAGACGCCGGCGTTCTACGTCGGCGCGCTCGGCTCGCGGCGCAACAACGCGGCGCGGCGCGAGCGGCTGAAGGAATTCGATCTGACCGACGCCGAACTCGCGCGGCTGCACGGGCCGGTCGGCATCTATATCGGCAGCCGGACGCCGCCCGAGATCGCGATCTCGATCCTCGCGGAAGTGACCGCCGCAAAGAACGGCGTCTCGCTGCCGACGATCCTGCAGGTCGAAGGCGCGAAGGCGGCGCGCGAGATCGCGGCAGGCGAGCCGTCGACGTGCCGCGTGTGAACGCGTGAACGTCCGGCGGTAAACGAAAAAGCGGCCGGCAACGCAACGTTGCCGGCCGCCTTCGCTTCTAACGCGAGCTTGCCGCTTACTCGAACAGCTTGACTGCCTGGATCAGCGTGTTCGCGACGCCCCAGACGAGCGGCACCAGCACATACAGCCAGAACACCGCCATCAGCGCCTTGTTCGACGATTTCGTTTCAACCGTGCTCATGTTTCGTTTCCTTTACCTGGCCGTTACTTGGCCGCGAGTTGCGCGTCGCTCATGTGATGCTTTTCGTGCACGCGCGACACGAGCAGGTTGCACACGAAACCGATCACCAGCAGCACGACCATGATGTGCGCGGTCATCGTGTACGCCTCGGCGCCCATGACGCCGTTCGACACTTCGTACGCGCGGATGTAGTTGACGAGCACCGGCCCGGCCACGCCCGCCGCCGCCCACGCGGTCAGAAGACGCCCGTGGATGCCGCCGACGAACGCGGTGCCGAACATGTCCGCGAGATACGCGGGCACGGTCGAGAAGCCGCCGCCGTACATCGACAGGATCACGCAGAACGCCGCGACGAACAGCACGATGTTGCCGGCCTGCGCGAAGTTCGGCACGACGTAGTACAGCACTGCGCCGAGCACGAAGAAGATGAAGTACGTGTTCTTGCGGCCGACCCAGTCCGACGCCGACGCCCACACGAAGCGGCCGCCCATGTTGAAGAGCGACAGCAGGCCGACGAAGCCCGCGGCCGCCCCGGCGCTCACGCTGCCCTTGAAGCTCTCCTGGATCATCACCGACGCCTGGCCGAGAATGCCGATGCCGGCCGTCACGTTCAGGAACAGCACGAGCCAGATCAGATAGAACTGCGGCGTCTTCAGCGCCTGGTCGATGTGCACGTGCGCGCTCGACACGAGCTTCTGGGTGGTCGCGGGCGGCGTCCAGCCGGCCGGCTTCCAGCCCGGCGCCGGCACGCGGATCGCGAGCGAGCCGATCGTCATCGAGATGAAGTAGACGATGCCAAGGACGACGAAGGTTTCGGCGACACCGATGCTCGTCGCGCTCTGGAAGTGCTTCATCAGCATCACGGACAGCGGCGCGGCGATCATCGCGCCGCCGCCGAAGCCCATGATCGCGAGGCCGGTCGCCATGCCGCGGCGGTCCGGGAACCAGCGGATCAGCGTCGACACCGGCGACACGTAGCCGAGCCCGAGGCCGATCCCGCCGATCACGCCGTAGCCGAGATACAGCAGCCAGATCTGATGCGTCGACACGCCGAGCGCCGACACGAGGAAGCCGCCGCCGAAGCAGCACGCGGCCGTGAACATCGTGCGGCGCGGGCCGACGCGTTCGAGCCACTTGCCGGCGAATGCGGCGGACAGCCCGAGGAACACGATTGCGAGCGAGAAGATCCAGCCGAGCGTCGTGAGCGTCCAGTCGCCGGGCGCGGACTGCGTGATGCCGATCACTTTCGTGAGCGGCGCATTAAAGACCGAAAACGCGTACGCCTGGCCGATACACAGGTGTACCGCAAGCGCGGCGGGCGGCACCATCCAGCGAGAAAAGCCGGGTGGCGCGATGGTAGCTTCCTTCGAGAAGAAGGGCGCGGATCGGGATCCGCGCGACGGGTCCGCTACGCTGCTCATATTGTGGTTCTCCTTGGTGTGGCTTATGACAGGACGGCCCGGACGGGGGGCTGCCCGCGCCGTGGTCCCTCGTGCGCGGCGAGTTTCCCCGCACACCGCGCACCAGCGCCGAATGGCCGCGTGAGTATATCGCGGCCACGTGACGCATTGACTTGCCGAAACGACCGGCTGCCCCGAACGTTAGAGCGCCCCGCTCACGTTGGCAATATGAGACGCGAATGCATAAGGGATTACGCGCGCAGACACGCGCGAGGCGGTGTTGCCGCAATCCGCCGCGAATCGCCGCGACGGCGGCCGCCTCGCCGCTCAGACAGGCCAGAGCGGCCCTTCCTGCATCGCGCCGATCTGCTCGCGTAATTCGAGCACGCGGTCTTCCCAGTAGCGCTGCGTGTTGAACCACGGGAAGGCGGCCGGAAACGCCGGATCGTGCCAGCGCCGAGCGAGCCACGCCGAGTAGTGGATCAGGCGCAGCGTGCGCAGCGCCTCGATCAGATGCAGTTCGCGCGGCTCGAATTCGCAGAAGTCCTCGTAGCCCGCGAGCAGATCGGCGAGCGCGCTCGACGCCGCCGCGCGCTCGCCCGGCAGCAGCAGCCACAGGTCCTGGATCGCCGGCCCCATGCGGCTGTCGTCGAAGTCGACGAAGTGCGGGCCGGCGTCGGTCCACAGCACGTTGCTCGGATGGCAGTCGCCGTGCAGACGCAGCGGGCGCACTTCGCCGGCCCGCTCGAACGCGTGCTCGACGCCTTCGAGCGCGAGCGTCACCGCGGCCTGCCACGCGTCGCGCAGGTCGGCCGGCACGAAGCCGTGTTCGACGAGGAAGTCGCGCGGCTCATAGCCGAACGTGCGGATGTCGAGCGTCGGCCGCGCGGCGTACGGCGTCACCGCGCCGACCGCGTGAATCCGGCCGATGAAGCGGCCGAGCCATTCGAGCGTATCGCGGCGATCGAGGTCCGGCGCGCGGCCGCCGCGCCGCTCGAATACCGCGAAGCGGTAGCCGTCGAACGCGTGCAACGTTCGGGAGTCGAGCGTCAGCGCGGGCACGGCGGGAATCTCGCGCGCGGCCAGTTCCGCGACGAACGCATGTTCTTCGAGGATCGCTTCGTCGGACCAGCGTCCGGGCCGATAGAACTTCGCGACGACCGGCGGACCGTCTTCGACGCCGATCTGGTACACGCGGTTTTCGTAGCTGTTGAGCGCGAGCATGCGGCCGTCGGTGCGTCGACCGTCGGACATCAGCACGCTGTCGAGCGCATCGAGCACGCACTCGGGCGTGAGACGCGCATACGGCGCTTCGGACGACTCGCCGGGCGCGGAGGAGGGATCGTGGTTCATCCCGGCATTGTGCACCGCGCCAGCCGGATCAGCGAGTTCGCGCGCGAACTCGCGCCGAGGCCGCCGCCGGGAGCAGCGGGCGTCGAACGGCGGCCTTCGCGCGAGACTCGTCAGTGGACCTGAACGCTCGGCGGACGAACTTCCTCGCCGGTGTCGATCAGGTCTTCGAGAAAAAACGGCTCGGTGTTCAACTGGGCCGATGCGCCGGGCTCGCCGGCGTACCAGGTGACCATCGCCATATCGCCCAGAATGCGCATCACGATGCCGCGCGCGCCCTGGGGCACGGCGATATGTACGGAGCGGACAATAGAACCGATTTGCATGATGTTTCCCCGTTCCTTCGTGTGTCTTTGCCGGCTTTTGTGGACAGCCGCCGGTCAAGGCAAGTGGTGATCAGAAAACCGCACGCGGGCTGTGGCCGTTGCGTGCACATCGGAATGACGCGCGGGGTCATTCATCGTCGGGCCGACGTTCGCCCCCTGCGAAACCAGCCCGTTTATGCATTGTTGCTGTTTTACGTGCTCGCGCAAAGCGAAAAAAACACATTGCGATCGAACCGCCGATCCAGCAGCCATTCGCTAGCAATTGCGGCACCCGGTCAGCTTGCGGATCATTACGGATCGCCGACGGTAACTGTTGGTAATTAGGCACTTACGTTCGATGCCATCCAAAAAACATGCTTACGTGCCCCGACAGGCGCTATAGTCCCACGCACCGGAACCCGCAAGCGCGACGCCGCCCGGGAAAACCCTGAAGAATATAACCCACGCCGCATGCGGCCGAAGAGCCGCAAGCGAGCCACACACCGCCAGCAGAAGGCACCCAGCGTTCAATGTGGATTGTCCGACTCGCGCTCAAGCGCCCGTATACGTTCGTCGTGCTCGCCCTGCTGTTGATGATCATCGGGCCGCTGACCATCCTGCGCACGCCGACGGACATCTTCCCGAACATCGACATTCCGGTGCTGTCCGTCATCTGGAGCTACACCGGCCTGCCCGCCGACGAGATGTCGCGGCGCATCGCGCTCAACTACGAGCGCGGCCTGTCGGTCGCGGTCAACGATATCGAGCATACCGAATCGACGTCGCTGAACGGCATCACGGTCGTGAAGATCTTCTTCCAGCCGCATGCGAACGTGCAGGAAGCGCTCGCCGAAGTCACCGCGCTGTCGCAAACGCAGCTTCGCTCGCTGCCGCCCGGCATCACGCCGCCGAACATCCTGCGCTATAACGCGTCCACGGTACCGATCCTGCGGCTCGCGCTGTCGTCGCCGCAACTGACCGAGCAGGAACTGTACGACTACGGCAACAACTTCCTGAAGACGCAGCTCGCGACGGTGCCCGGCGCGTCCGCGCCGCTGCCGTACGGCGGCAAGCAGCGGCAGATCATGGTCGACCTCGATCAGCGCGAACTGCAGCAGCACAACCTGTCGCCGATGGACGTCGTCAATGCGATCAGCGAGCAGAACCTGATCCTGCCGTCGGGCACCGCGAAAATCGGCTCGACCGAATACTCGGTGCTGCTGAACGCGAGCCCGACGACGATCGACGGACTCAACAACCTGCCGGTCAAAACGACGCCGGCCGGCACGATATATATCCGCGACGTCGCGCACGTGCGCGACGGGTTCGTGCCGCAGACCAACATCGTGCGCGTGGACGGCCAGCGCGCGTCGCTGCTCACGATCAACAAGAGCGGCAACGCGTCGACGCTCGACATCGTCGATCGCATCAAGGAGATGATGCCGACGCTGAAGAACCTCGTGCCGCCGTCGATGTCGATCGACCCGGTCGCGGACCAGTCGCTGTTCGTGCGCGCGTCGGTGCAGGGCGTGCTGCGCGAGGCGCTGATCGCGGCCGCGCTGACCGCGCTGATGATCCTGCTGTTCCTCGGCAACTGGCGCGCGACGCTGATCATCGCGATCTCGATCCCGCTGTCGATGATCACGTCGGTGATCGCGCTATCGGCGCTCGGCGAGACGATCAACATCATGACGCTCGGCGGGCTCGCGCTCGCGGTCGGGATTCTGGTCGACGACGCGACCGTCGCGATCGAAAACGTGAGCCACCAGCTCGAACAGGGCAAGATGCTCGAACAGGCGATTCTCGACGGCGCGCATCAGATCGCGGTGCCGACGCTCGTGTCGACGCTGTCGATCTGCATCGTGTTCGTGCCGATGTTCCTGCTGACGGGCGTCGCGCACTACCTGTTCATTCCGCTCGCCGAAGCGGTCGTGTTCGCGATGCTCGCGTCGTACTTTTTCTCGCGAACCCTCGTGCCGACGCTCGCGAAGTACCTGCTGCGCCACCATCACAAGCCGTCCGACCTGCACCCGGATACGGCGACGCGCAATCCGTTCATGCGGGTCCATCTCGCGTTCGAGCGCGGCTTTTCGGTGACGCGCGAGCGCTATCGCGAGTTCCTCGCCGCGCGCATCGCGCATCCGGTGCCGTTCGTGATCGCGTTTCTCGTGTGCTGCCTCGTGTCGATGGCGCTGCTGCCGTTCATCGGCCGCGATTTCTTTCCGCAGGTCGACGCGGGCACGATCGCGCTGCATCTGCGCGCGAAAACCGGGATGCGCGTCGAGGAAACGGCGGTCGTCACCGACCGCATCGGCAAGCGCATCCGCGAGCTGATTCCGGCGAACGAGCTGCACTCGATCATCGACAACATCGGCCTGCCGGTGTCGGGCATCAACCTGTCGTACAGCAATACCGGCACGATCGGCACGTCGGATGCGGACGTGCTGATCACGCTGAATCCCGGCCATCGTCCGACCGCCGACTACGTGCGCCTCTTGCGGCGCACGCTGAACGACGAATTCCCGGGCGTCCAGTTCGCGTTCCTGCCGGCCGACATCGTGAGCCAGACGCTGAACTTCGGGATGCCCTCGCCGATCGACATCCAGATCGTCGGCCGCGACGTCGACGCGAACCGCGCGTACGCCGCGAAGCTGCTCGCGCGGCTGCGCAGCGTGCCGGGCTTCGTCGACGCGCGCATCCAGCAGCCGGACGACCTGCCGCGCATCTTCATCGACGTCGATCGCACCCGCGCGCAGCAGGCGGGCTTCACGCAGAAGGACGTCGCGAGCGACCTGCTGATCACGCTGTCCGGCAGCCAGCAGACGACGCCGACGTTCTGGCTGAATCCGCACAACGGCGTGAGCTATAACGTCGTGACCGAAGCGCCGCAATACACGATCGATTCGCTGCAGTCGCTCGCGAACATTCCGCTCACCTCGAACGGCCGCAGCAACATTCTCGGCTCGCTCGCGAGCATGCAGCGCCAGTCCGGCGAGGCGGTCGTCACGCACTACAACGCGCAGACGACGATCGACATCTACGGCGGCGCGGACGGCCGCGATCTCGGCGCGGTGTCCGACGACATCAACCGGATCCTGCGCGAAGAAAAAGCCTCGCTGCCGAAGGGCTCGTCGATCGAGCTGCGCGGGCAGGTACAGACGATGAACGCGTCGTTCTCGGGCCTCCTCTTCGGCCTCGTGTTCGCGATCGTGCTCGTGTACCTGCTGATCGTCGTGAACTTCCAGTCGTGGCTCGATCCGTTCATCATCATCACCGCGCTGCCGGGCGCGCTCGCGGGCATCGTGTGGATGCTGTTCCTCACGCACACGACGCTGTCGATTCCGGCGCTGACCGGCGCGATCATGTGTATCGGCATCGCGACCGCGAACTCGATTCTCGTGATCAGCTTCGCGCGCGAGCAGCTGCTGCTGCACGGCGACGCCGCGCGCGCCGCGCTCGAAGCGGGCTACACGCGTTTTCGGCCGGTGCTGATGACCGCGCTCGCGATGGTGATCGGAATGGTGCCGATGGCGATCGGCCTCGGCGAGGGCGGCGAGCAGAACGCGCCGCTCGGGCGCGCGGTGATCGGCGGGCTGACGGTCGGCACGCTCGCGACGCTGATCTTCGTGCCCGCGGTGTTCTCGCTCGTCTACCGCAAGCTCGCCGAACGGCGCCAGCGCACAATCGACAACGTAGTGCCGAGATCATGACCATGACGACTGTTTCTTCTTTTTCGCACCGGGGCCGCCATGCAACCGCCGCGCACTGAACCCACGCCGCCGCGCGCGCGACGGCGCTGGCCGGTCGTGGCGGCGGTCATCATCGTGATCGGCCTCGCCGCGCAAGGCATCTGGTCGCGCTACAGCGCGCATGCGGCGCTCGAACGCGAGGCCGCTCATTCGAGCACGCTGTCCGTGCAGGTCGTGACGCCGCAACGCTCGTCGCGCGCGCTCGATCTCGTGCTGCCGGGCAACGTGCAGGCGTTTCTCGACACGCCTGTCTATGCGCGCACGAACGGCTATCTGCGCAAATGGTATGTGGATATCGGCGCGCACGTGAAAGCCGGGCAACTGCTCGCCGAAATCGACGCGCCCGAAGTGGACGACCAGTTGCGCGCGGCCCGTGCCGACCTCGCGAATGCCCAGGCCAACTACGCGCTTGCGCAGACGACCGCCGCGCGCTGGACCGAGATGCTGCAGAACCGCTCGGTCGCGAAGCAGGAAACCGACGAGAAAGTCGCGGACATGCTCGCGAAGAAAGCGATGCTCGACGCCGCGAAGTTCAACGCGTCGCGGCTCGAACAGCTGCAGTCGTACGAGAAGGTGGTCGCGCCGTTCGACGGCATCGTGACGGCGCGCAACATCGACGTCGGTGCGCTGATCGACGCGGGCGCATCGGGCGGCGCGCAAAAGGAGCTGTTCCATGTCGCGCAGGCGGACCGTCTGCGCGTGTACGTGAACGTGCCGCAGGCGTACGCGATGCAGATCCATCCGCAGACGAGCGCGTTTTTGACGCTCAACGAGACGGCCGGCAAGCGCTACCCCGGCACCGTCGCGCGGACCTCGGGATCGGTCGATCCGCAGCAGCGCACGATGCTCGTCGAAGTGGACGTCGACAACCGCAACGGCGAGCTGCTGCCCGGTGCGTATGCACAGGTTCACTTCGCGCTCGACGGCGCGGCCACGCCGATCACGCTGCCGGGCAATACGTTCCTGTTCCGGCCGGACGGCGTGAAGGTCGCGACCGTCGATGCGAACCAGCGCGTGAAGCTCGTGACGGTGACGCTCGGCACCGACTTCGGCACGCGCGTCGCGATTGCGTCGGGGCTCGCGGGCGGCGAGAAGGTGATCGTGAATCCGCAGGATTCGATCGTCGACGGCACGCCGGTGCGCATCGTCCCGAATCATCCGCACGAAGGCGGTGCGCCGGCGGCATCGGGCGCATCGGCGGCGAAGGCAGCGTCATGAAGCGCGCGTTGTCCCGCGTCGCCGGCACGGCGCTCGTGGCGAGCGCCGTGCTCGCCGGCTGCACGCTCGGCCCGGACTACGTGCGGCCGACGGCGACCGTCGCCGCGTCCTACCGCGAACTCGAAGGCACCGGCTGGACCGCCGCGCAGCCCGCCGACGCGCTGCCGCGCGGCGCGTGGTGGCACATCTACGACGACCCGCAACTCGACGCGCTCGAGGAGCAGGTCGCGCAGGCGAACCAGAACGTGCAGGCCGCCGAGGCGCGCTTTCGCGCGGCACGCGCGAACGTCGCGCAGCAGCGTTCCGCGTTCTTTCCGCTGGTGAGCGCGAACGCCGGGTTCAATCGCGCACGCACGTCCGAAAACCTGCAGCACACGGCGAAGGCCGGCGTCACGCTGAACGACTATCTCGTCGGCATCGACGCGTCGTGGGAGCCGGATTTGTGGGGCCGCATTTCGCGCAGCGTCGAAAACGCCAAGGCCGGCGCGCAGGCGAGCGCCGCCGACGCCGCCGCGATGCTGCTGTCGATGCAGGCCGAACTCGCGACCGATTACTTCGAACTCCGAGGCATCGATCGCGAGCATCAGTTGCTCGACGACACCATTGCCGCGTACCGCGAATCGCTGCAGTTGACGCAGCATCGCCTGAACGGCGGCATCGCGACCGACGCGGACGTCGGGCAGGCCGAGACGCAACTGCAAACGACCGAGGCGCAGGCGATCGATCTCGGCGAACAGCGCGCGCAGCTCGAACATGCGATTGCGATCCTGACCGGCCAGTCGCCGTCGTCGTTTTCGCTGCCGGTCGCGCCGCTCGATGCGACGGCGGTCGTCACGCCGCCGGGCGTGCCGTCGACGCTGCTCGAACGCCGGCCCGACATCGCGGCGGCCGAGCGGCGCGTCGCGGCCGCGAACGCCGAGGTCGGCGTCGCGACGGCCGCGTTTTTCCCGAGCCTCGTGCTCGCGGTGACGGGCGGCCTCGAAGCGACCAACTACAGCCAGTGGCTCGTCGCGCCCGCGCGCTTCTGGTCGCTCGGCCCGACGCTCGCGGGCACGCTGCTCGACTTCGGCGGCCGCGAGGCGGTACGCGAACAGGCGCGCGCGCAGTACGACGAGAGCGTCGCGCTATACCGGCAGACGGTGCTCGACGCGTTCGGCCAGGTCGAGGACAACCTCGCGTCGCTGCGCGTGCTCGATCAGGAGGCCGCCGCGCAGGACCGCGCGGTGGCGGCCGCGCAGCGCACGCTCGCGATCGTCAGCAACCGCTATCGGAGCGGCGCGATCACGTATCTCGACGTGGTCGTCGCGCAGACGACCGCGCTGTCGAACGAACGCGAGGCCGTCGCGATCGCGCGCCGGCGGATGGCGGCGAGCGTCGCGCTCGTGAAGGCGCTCGGCGGCGGCTGGCAGACATCGGACCTGCCGACCGACGAACAGCTCGTGCATCCGGATCGAGCCGCAAAAGCAGCGGCGGCTTCGGGCGCGAGCGCCACGACCAGCGCGTCGGCCTCTCACGAATAGCGCGCGCCGCGCCGCTGCCGGCATCGCCGCGCGAATCGCCCAACAGGCGTATCGTTGCGCCTTTGCCTTTCGTGGAGATAACCGCCGTGACCGTCCAGCCGGACTCCGACCGCACCCCGCCTCGCCCGGGCGCGTCGATTCCGTACCTCGAACGCGGCTCGCCTGCGTACTGGCGCGCGAGCCTCGCGCTGCTGTTCGCCGGCTACGCGACGTTCTCGCTGCTGTACTACGTGCAGCCGCTGCTGCCTGCTTTCTCCGACGCGTTCCACGTGAGTCCCGCGCAAAGCAGTCTGTCGCTGTCGCTGTCGACCGCCGCACTGGCCGGCGCGATCTTCGTCGCCGGCTTCGTGTCCGAGAGCTGGAGCCGTCACCGGCTGATGACCGCCTCGCTCACTGTCTCGTCGGCGCTCGCGCTCGCGGTCGCGTTCGTCCCGCACTGGAACCAGCTGCTCGTGTTGCGCACCCTTGCGGGACTCGCACTCGGCGGCGTGCCCGCGGTGGCGATGGCGTATCTCGCCGAGGAAGTGCATCCGGACGGCCTCGGCCTCGCGATGGGGCTGTATGTCGGCGGCACCGCCGTCGGCGGAATGTCCGGGCGCGTGATCACCGGCATCGTCACCGACCTGTTCGGCTGGCGCGTGGCGGTCGGCACGATCGGCGTGCTCGGCCTCGCCGCGACGTTCGCGTTCCGCTCGCTGTTGCCGCCGTCGCGCCATTTCGTGCCGCGCGCCGGGCTCGGCTTTGCGCACCATCGCGCGGCGCTCACGACACACCTGCAACGCCCCGGCCTGCCGCTGCTGTTCGCGATGGGCTTCGTGCTGATGGGCGGCTTCGTCACGCTGTACAACTACATCGGCTACCGGCTGATCGCGCCGCCCTACCGGATGAGCCAGGCGGCGATCGGCGCGATCTTCGTCGTGTATCTGCTCGGGATGGTCGCGTCGCCGTGGTCCGGGCGCATGGCCGATACGTTCGGCCGCGGCCGCGTGCTGATCGGCAGCCTCGTGCTGATGTTCGCCGGCCTGCTGCTGACGACGCTGCCGCCGCTTTCCGCGATCGCGTCCGGCATCGGCCTGTTGACCATCGGCTTTTTCGCCGGACACTCGGTCGCGAGCGGCTGGGTCGGCCGGCTCGCGAAAGAGGCGAAGGGACAGGCCGCCGCGCTGTACCTGCTGTCGTATTACCTCGGGTCGAGCATCGTCGGGTCGATCGGCGGGCATTTCTGGACGGCGTACGGATGGAACGGCGTGATCGCGCTCGTCGGCGCGCTGCTCGCACTGGGCGTCGCCGCCGCGGTGACGCTGCGCACCCGGGAAAAGGCCGGCGACGCGTGAACGCGTGGCTTGCGCCCTTTGTTGCGACGCGTCATCGCGCCATAAAACCGGCTCCTACCGGTAACCGCGCCGCATCGAACGAAAGCCGTCAGTAATCCAGGCGTCGCTGTGCACCGTCGCGGCGCGCGAGGCGCGAAGCCGCGCCGGGCGGCGCTCGCAGCCGCCGGCGAACGCCGCTTTGGCGCGCCGCGTCCGCTCGAACATCGGAATCGCTCGCCTATACTCGGAAAAGGCCCGGAGCCTGTTCACGCGAATGCCACAGAGAGCGGCGCGCGTCGATCCCGGCCGACACGATAAGGAGACAAGCATGCCTGGCTATTTCACGATCGGCGATTTCGTGATGATCGTCCCGATGGCCCTTGCCGGCGCGGTGTTCCTCGGCGCGCTGCCGTGCGCGACCCAGTTGCGGCACAACTCGCTGCGCGTGCTCGGCGCGGTGATCGGCGCACTCGTCGCCGTCGCGCTCGTGGAAACGCTGCCCGCGTTGATGTAGCGCCGATCCAGCGGCGCGTCGTCTGTCCCCCGGCCGAAGCTCTCGCGAACCCGCGCTGCGCGCGCGGCGTTCACGTTCGATCCGTCGTCGTACGTGTCACGCCGCCGAACTGCCGCCAGGCCGCGCGAAAGTAGCCCGGCCGCGCGGCCGATGTCGCCGCGCGCGGGGCGTGCGCGAGCGCGATCCACGGCAGCGTCGGCTGCAGATGATGCTGGCGATGCAGATGGTGATTCATCAGCAGCACGCCGACGCCGGGCGGCACGCGAAAATCGCGCGCGCGGCCGGGCTCGTCGAGCGAGACGCGGTAGTGCGGCAGGTTATCGGCGACCGACAGCCACAGCCCGCGTAGCCACATCGACACGATCAGCACCGGCCACCACGGGCCATACAGATGCAGCGCGAACGCGTAGAGCGCGAGCGACAGCAGCCAGTCGCGGCGCGTGCGGCGGCGTCGTTCGGGATCGGCGGCGTGGCGCGCGAACAGCCGCTGCACCTGCGGGCCGACCGGCCCCTCGTTGCCGACGCCACGCGCGACGATCGCGGCGGCGACCGATGCGGGAACGAACGCGAGCAGCGGGATCACCCATTCCGCGACATAGAGGCCGCCTAAAAGGCGCGCGTAATACGCGACGCGTGGCCATGTCTGCGAACGCGTTGGCGAAAGATCGCTGACGTCGGGGCGATCGTAGGGCTCGCGGGTGAAGCGGTGATGCATCAGGTGGCCGAAACGCACCGCGTCGAACGGAAGCCCGAGCACGATCGCGAGCGCGCGCGCAACCCACTCGTTCGCGCGTCGCGACGGCAACAGTTGCCCGTGTATGCCTTCGTGGATCAAGCCCCAGTGGATCGGCGTCGCCAGCACGACGGGCACGGCCGTCACGCACGCGAGCACCGGCGGCCATGACGCCGTGTTCAGCGCGAGCGGCAGACCGATCATCAGCCAGCCTGCCGCGAGCGCCGCGACGGCGATCAACGCGACGTTCGCGACGACGTGCGGCGGCGCATGGCGCACGACGGCTTGTCGATCCATCGGTCCCTCTCACGATCACTGAACTGGCGCGAAATTAGCAGTGAGTTGTGACAGGGAGAAGAAGCGTTCTAACGGCCGCGTCTTACGCGCGCCGACTTTAGCGTTTTCGGAGATCGGATCGGCGCGACGCTGGTCGGTGCGGCCTTTCAACCCCAGCCCGGTGGCGTCGCAAATGCCGGCACCCGTTCTGTCCTCTTGCGACACCGCCGCTCTACTCGACCGACTCTGCTGCGGGCAGAACTCTCCTCTCCGATTAATGTGCTATAGAAATGCACAGCGTGGTCGTGCAAACAAGTTTGCATCCCGAACCAGGACGCCATCGATAAGCCGTTTCGGGTGGGAGCGATTTATGGCGGATTGCAAGGCATACAGCAAAGGAACGCGACGACAGTTTGGCTGGTTTGATCGACGCTGGAAACTGGGCGTATGTGCTTGCGTGGCGCCGCTTCTTGCCGCCTGTGGCGGTGGTAACGGAAACAGCGGCGGAACGCCGGAACTTGGCGGCGACCCGCTTTTCGCCTACCAGTGGTATCTGTTGAACGTCGGCCAGGACGTTTTTACCGGCGCTCCGGGAACACCGGGCATCGATCTGCACGTGGCGGGTCCGCTGAACGACGGGATCAACGGCGAGGGCGTCAACGTCATGGTTGTGGACACGGGGTCCAAATCGCTCATCCGGACCTGGCGGATCGCATCGATCCGTTAATGCTGCGCAATTTCGATCCGGCGGCAACCCATGCAAACGATCCGACTCCGCCGGTGGGAAGCGTGGGAGACGCCCATGGAACCGCGGTCGCGGGAATCATTGCGGCCACCGCGAACAATCGCATAGGCGGTCAGGGTGTCGCGCCGCAGGCAACGCTCGGCGCAGTTCGCTATCTATGCGACGGCTGTGACACGCCGGTCAACACGCTCAGCACCTACGGCGGCGCGCCATTTTCACAGAACGTCGCGGTGTACAACGCTTCATACGGTGCATCGCCAGCGAGTCCGATCCCGTTCGACCTGTCAACCGATTTCATGAGCGTTCTGCTGCAGCATCTGGAAACGATGCGCAACGGCCTCGGCGCGTTGCTCGTCAAGGCGGCCGGTAACTCGTATGCGCTCGAGACCGATAACGTGGACGTGGTATGCGATAACGCCAATGCGCACCACGTCACCTGCCTGAACGCCAACAGCGATCCCGTGGCGACGATGCCACAGGCCGTGACCACAGCCGCGGTCAACGCGACGGGCGAGCGCTCCAGCTATTCGTCGGCCGGCTCCAACATCCTCGTGTCCGGATTGGGCGGCGAGTTCGGCTTTGCGCCAGGGGTTCCCCCCGGCAACCCTCTCGGTCCTGCCCTGGTGACCACCGACCTGACCGGCTGCAATCAGGGATATTCGAGCACACAAGGAGTCGGCCGCTTTTCCAATCCGTTCGACGTGCCGGGCTCGACCGTCAACGCTGAATTCAATGCCGGCTGCGATTACACCGCGAGCATGAACGGCACGTCGTCGGCCGCGCCGACCGTCTCCGGGGTGATTGCACTAATGCTGCAGGCCAATCCGGCGCTGACGTGGCGCGATGTACGCCAGATCCTGATGAGAACCGCGCGCCGCATCGACGCGTCGCGCGTACCGGCGACCGTCGAACTGCCGTCCGGCGAGGCATACGTGCCGGAGCCGGCATGGACGCAAAACGCGGCCGGCCTGTGGTTCGATAACTGGTACGGCTTTGGCCTCGTAGACGCAGGGGCGGCAGTGAACATGGCCCGTCAATACAACCTCCGTTTATCCGGGCCGATGCTGACCAACACGGCGGTCGTGGACCTGGGTGAAGCCGGCGAGCAGATACCGCAGGCAAATGTCTCGGGGCTTCAGTTGCAACTGCCCGTGTCCGGCTCCGCACGAACGGTCGAATACGTGCAGGTTGTGATCGACATGGCAGTGGCCGACGCTGGCGACCTCGCGGTCGAAGTGATCTCGCCGGGCGGTACGCGCAGCGTCGTGCAGAACGCGTATAACGGCTTCGTCAACACCGGGGCCTCCGTTATCGACTGGGTACTCGCGACGAATGCGTTCAACGGCGAGTCTGCTCAGGGAACATGGACGGTCCATTTCATCGATGTCGATACGCGCGGCGGCGATCCGATGCAGGTTGGCGCCGTCGGGATCAGGGTGATGGGCCACTGAGCGAAAGGGAGCAGCACGGGCATGACCAGGATACAACTCATCAACGCGGTGTGTTCGGCGCTGCTGTGGTGCGCCTCCCTGGCGCAAGCGCAGAGCGCGGCACTCAGACAGGGTATCCAGGCATCGGCGACGCAAGTCCAGGCATTGAGCCGCACCGCGCCGGTGTCGATTGGCAGCACGAGCGTGTGGCCGATGCCGGATGCCTCGCCGCTCGACGAAGACGGGAACGTGCAGCCCAATTCGACGCTGGTGATTCGTTCGAGCGACCGGTTCGTCGGCCTCAGCACGAACGATCTGGTGGTGATCTACCCGGACACGGCAGCCGTCAGCGCCGCGGCCGGCGGGCTGGCACAGCAGGTTCAGGCGTTCCCGCAGATGGGCGTGACGGTACTGCACGCGAGCAGCTTCTCCGGCTTGCAGCCGCTCTATCAGACGATTTCCGCAAAATTTCCCGCTGCCACGTTCGACTTGCCGGTGAGCTACGCAAAGCAACGGGCATTCCGGGACGTTGGTCGCCAGGCCTCCCCGGCAATCCGCGTCGAGCCATAAAAAAGCCGCCTCACGGCGGCTTCCCGGCACCACGCAAGAAGAGACCGCTCAGATGGTCGCTCTTCAGGAGCGGCGAGCGGCTTCGCCATTTCCAGCGTCCTTTGCGCGGAATACGACGAAATGCCGAACTGGCGCGAAATTAGCAGTGAATTGTGACAGGGAGAATGAGTGGGCGGGGCGTCGCGCGGTGCGGGCTGTTGTCGCTTCCTCCCGGCTCCTGTGCAGGTTTGGCCTGCGCTTATGCGCAAGAAAACCTCACATTCAGATTCGTTGCATAGACTGCGCCGCCACCATGCATTTATTGTGGCCAACTCCAATAAGCGGCCTGCCTATCGATGACGAGGAGTTAAGGTCAATGCGTAGATTCATGATTCGAAACGGCGATCCCACAACAACGGGTGGTCGCGTGCTTGCGTTTGCCTCCACCATGTTTGACGACGGCAACCGCGTTGCCCTGCACAGCCAGGCATACGTATTTCCACGGTGGCATCGTCAATTTGACCAAGGGTTCAATAAGAACCAGCGGTAATTTGTGGCGTGACAACGTGGGTCTGGTGTTCAGGGTATCGCCGGCCGAAAAAGAGAAGATCAAACGCGAATTGAAGCGACGGGTCAGCGTGGATAGAGCCTTAAAGCTGAAACAGCCGAATGAAAGCACGTACAGTCTTTTTGACAACAACTGCTCATCCAATGTGGCCGATGTACTCGAATCTATGGTATTTTGGCTCACGACCCGCGTTGGTTCCCCACACCGGTTACGCCAGCCGAACTGAATAGCGTGCTTGAGAAGTCAAAGCGACTCGCGCACAAAAACCATTATCCGAAACAGGCAAGCCAGTGAAGCCACGCTATCTCTTCATTGGCCTGCTCCAGTTGCTGTTGATTTTCCTTTCCGGCTGGCTAAGACGGTCGTCATGGTGGCAATTTGACTTTGCTGAAGATGCGTGGCTTCCGGGCATACAGCTTTCGTTTTACTGCCTGGCAGCATGGTTGGCGACGATTGCCACTGCAATCCGGTTTGCGGTGCGTGACAAGGCGAACAGATCGATGATCGTTCTGCTCCTTGTTCTTCTTCTGCCGTCGATTGAACTCCTCGCGTGGTTTGCGCTGAGCTTTTGATGGCAGATACCCGTTATTCGGGCCAGGGCCAGGATCAGGATCAGCAACCTGCGACGAACCGCAAAAAAGCCGCCTCACGGCGGCTTCCCGACACGAAAACTCGACGTTCTCGCTCAGATATGCTGATCCGTCGACGGCTTCTCCCACAAATTGACGCCGGCCTCCGTCGCATACCGGTCGATTTCCGCCAGTTCCTCGGCGGAAAACGCCAGGTTCTTCAGCGCATCGACGTTCTCGCGCACCTGCTCCGCGCGGCTTGCGCCGATCAGCGCCGACGTCACGCGATTGCCGCGCAGCGTCCACGCAATTGCCATCTGCGCGAGGCTCTGTCCGCGACGCTGCGCGATGTCGTTCAGCTTGCGCACGCGCTCGATGTTCTGCGCGCTCAGATGGTCGCTCTTCAGCGAGCCGCCGCCCGGGCGATTCACGCGCGCATCTTCCGGCACACCGTTCAGGTACTTGTTCGTCAACAGACCTTGCGCGAGCGGCGTAAACGCGATGCTCCCCGCACCGATCTGATCGAGCGCATCGAGCAGCCCGCCCTCGATCCAGCGATTCAACATGTTGTACGACGGCTGGTGAATCAGCAGCGGCACCTTGTGTTCCGCGAGCAGCTTCGCCATTTCCAGCGTCTTTTGCGCGGAATACGACGAAATGCCGATATACAGCGCCTTGCCCTGCTGCACGGCGCTCGCGAGCGCGCCGGCGGTTTCTTCGAGCGGCGTATCCACGTCGAAGCGATGCGAATAGAAGATGTCGACGTAGTCGAGCCCCATGCGCTTCAAGCTCTGGTCGAGGCTCGCGAGCACGTACTTGCGCGAGCCGCCGCCCTGGCCGTACGGACCCGGCCACATGTCCCAGCCCGCCTTCGACGAGATCAGCAGCTCGTCACGATACGGACGGAAATCGTCCCTGAAAATGCGGCCGAAATTGGTTTCCGCGCTGCCGTACGGCGGGCCGTAGTTGTTCGCGAGATCGAAGTGCGTGATGCCGACATCGAACGCGGTGCGCAGGATGTCGCGTTGCGTGGAGATCGGCGTGGTGTCGCCGAAGTTGTGCCACAAGCCGAGCGACAGCGCCGGCAGCTTGAGGCCGGATTTGCCGCAAAAACGGTACTGCATCTGCGAATAGCGTTCGGAGGCTGCTTCGTAGGCCATTGCCTGAATCCTCGAAAGGGAGAGCGGAGAAAAAACCGACCAGTCGCACCGCGCGAGCGACGATACGACCACACCGTGCACGGCGTTGCGTTACGGATTTTTGCGGGCGGACTGCTCAGAGCGGCTTGTCGGGCGAGCGCCCGGCGCCGCGCCGCGCTCGCGCGCTCGCGTTATCTTAGCCAATCCCCGCGCCGGCCGCAGATGTCCACATAGCGGGACGGGATGGACGATGCGCGGCGCGTCGCCTACACTGCGGCGTTCCCATGGAGGAGGCGGGTTATCACATGATCAAGGCGATTTCGCTTGCACTTATCGTCGGCGGCATCGTGCTGCTGTACTTCGGCGGCCAGTCGTTCCATTCGCTCGCGAACGACATGTCGCGCATGTTCACCGGCGCGCCCACCAACCGCACGATCGTGCTGATCGCGGGCGGCATCGCCGCGACGATCGCCGGGCTGATCGGCCTCGCGTCGTCGGGCGGCAAGCGCTAGCAACCGTCGCAAGCCGCCGCCGCTCAAAGCGGCACTTCCGGCGTCGCGGCGGAGCGCGTGCCCGGCAGCGGCACGTTGCTCGCGCCGTGATACGTGAACACGAGCGAGAACTTCACGTCGTCGGTTTCGTTGCGGCCCGCCGAGTGCAGCGTGTTGCAGTGAAAGAACACGACGTCGCCGGCCGACAGCGTCGGCGACGTGGCCTTGTCGATCCAGAGCCGGTTTTCCGGCAGATCGGCGCGGAAGAATTTCGCCTGGTCGAAGCGATCGGACGTGAACGCGGCATCGTGCGACGCGGGCACGAGCCACAGCCCCCCGTTCCCGACCGTCTCCGAGCCGAGCGCGAGCCACACCGACACGAGGTCGTCGCGCTCGAACGACCAGTAGCGCACGTCGCGATGCCAGCCGGTCAGGCTGCCGTACGCCGGATGCTTCGTCATCATGCAGTTGTGATGCGCGCGCGACAGCACCGGCCGCTCGCCGAAATACAGCTCCATCCAGCCGTGAATCTCGGGCGACGTCGCCCATTCGCGAAAGAGCGCATGGCGCGAGTACGCATCGAGCAGACGCCGCACCGTATGGCCGCCCGGCGACTCGCGCGACTCGGGCGCGCCCGGATAGCGCAAATCCGCCTCGTACTCGACCGGCGCCGCGGCGACACGCAGCTGCTCGACGGCGACACGCTTCATCTCTTCGCACCGCGCTTGCGGCACGAGCCCCGGCACCACCACGAAGCCGCGCTCGCGCAGCGTGCGGACCTGTTCCTTCTTCGACTGGACTGACATGGGACTTCCGATATTCGAGGTCTGATTGGCGACGCGCGCCGTCTTTGCTGCGAGAGGGCGATTCTCGCCGATGTTGCGTTCTGCGCCGCTGAGTGTCCGATTGTAAAGCGACTGCGCCCGCGTCGAGGTCAACGGCCGCACGCCGCGTGCCGCACGGCGCTGGGGCGGCCGCACCGCGATAGTGTCAAAGGGCGGCATCGCTCGCGTCAAAACCGTTCATGCGCGAAGCGCGATCAACCACGCGCGCGGGGATTCCCGACTTCCCGCAGTCACGAATCGCGTGTAGCCTGCGTTGCATGTCGTCTGTTTTCTTCCGTCCTGATCCGTCCCAAACGGCCGTCGCTTCGGCCTGCCGTGAGCGTGACCCCCGAGGCGCCGCTTTCATCGTCCGCCTCGCGTTGCCCGCAACCTTGCAGGTTGCTTCAAATGGGCACGGTTGCTGCTCTGTCTGACGCACCTCGGCACCTCGCGCGACGCATTCGATCCCGGATCCGCTGACCATGCACACCCTACTGAATACCCGACTGACGCGCGCCGCGTTGAAGGCCGCGCGTCCGGCACGACGCCACCTGATGCGCGCGCTGCGCCACCACGCCGCGCGCACGCGCGCGCTCGCCGGACAAGTGCGCGACACGAAGCCGGTCGACGGCATGCGCGCGTGGTTCCATTCGTTTTTCTCGGTGCTGCGCGTGCGCTCGGGCGCGCGGCATTTCTCGCTGCGCACGCTCTTGTATCGTCCGACGACGCCGTTGCGCAAGCTGACGTCGACCGCTACGCCGCGAAGCGCGCCGGGCTCGCGCCGTCCGCGCCGCGTGGCCGCCACCGGCGACGGCTGGTTCGCGTTCGCGGTTCGCTGAACCGGCCTGCGGTTGCCCGACGCGCGCCGCCGCGCGCCATTCTCCAGACGTAAAAAAACCCCGCACGACCACTGGCCGTGCGGGGTTTTTCGTTCGTGCGGTCTAACTGGCTTACGCCACCGCGCCGACCGGCTCGGTGCCCGCGGCTTCCGCCAGCGCGAGCGCCTTGTCCGTCGCTTCCCACGAGAATTCCGGCTCTTCGCGGCCGAAGTGGCCGTACGCGGCGGTCTTCTCGTAGATCGGGCGCAGCAGGTCGAGCATCTGGATGATGCCCTTCGGACGCAGATCGAAATGGTCGAGCACGAGGTTCGTGATCGTCGCGTCGGACACCTTGCCGGTGCCGAACGTGTTGACCATCACCGACGTCGGCCGCGCCACGCCGATCGCGTACGACACCTGAATCAGGCAGCGCTCGGCAAGCCCTGCCGCGACGATGTTCTTCGCGACATAGCGGCCCGCATACGCGGCCGAACGGTCGACCTTCGACGGATCCTTGCCCGAGAACGCGCCGCCGCCGTGCGGGGCGGCGCCGCCGTACGTGTCGACGATGATCTTGCGACCCGTGAGGCCGCAATCGCCCTGCGGGCCGCCGATCACGAACCGGCCGGTCGGGTTCACGAGGAACTTGATCTCGCCCTTCACGAGCTCGGTCGGCAGCACCGGCTTGATCACCTCCTCGATCACCGCTTCGCGCAGCGTCGCGAGGTCGATGTCCGGCGCGTGCTGCGTGGACAGCACGACGGTGTCGATCGAATGCGGCTTGCCGTCGACGTAGCGGACGGTGACCTGCGACTTCGCATCCGGACGCAGCCACGGCAGACGGCCGTCGCGACGCAGGCTCGACTGACGCTCGACGAGACGGTGCGACAGGTGGATCGGCAGCGGCATCAGTTCGGGCGTTTCGGTGCACGCATAGCCGAACATCAGGCCCTGGTCGCCCGCGCCCTGATCGAGGTTGTTGTCGTGCGCGCGATCGACGCCCTGCGCGATGTCCGGCGACTGCTTGTCGTACGCGACGAGCACCGCGCAGCCGCGGTAGTCGATCCCGTAGTCGGTGTTGTCGTAGCCGATGCGCTTGATCGTGTTGCGCGCGACCTGGATGTAGTCGACGTTCGCGGTGGTCGTGATTTCGCCGGCGAGCACGACGAGACCGGTGTTGCACAGCGTTTCCGCTGCAACGCGCGAGTATTTGTCCTGCTCGAGAATGGCGTCGAGGATCGCGTCCGAGATCTGGTCGGCGACCTTGTCGGGATGACCTTCGGAGACGGATTCGGAGGTGAAGAAGTATTCGTTGGCCACGTTGTGGACTCCTGCTCCTGGTTACGGTTGGGTTCACGTAGCCAGCTTCGGGAGCCTGAAGTGGCGACGCTTTAGCGGACTTCCTGGCCGGCCGTCGCGAACAGGCTTTCGCATGTTGTCGCACTCGACCGGCTTCGCCCCGCAAGTTGTCAATTAACTCGGCGAAGCCCGTATTATAGCGGCTTCGTCGATTTGTCACAGAGTCCCGCGCGTGCAGTCTTTTTTCACCGCCTCCGCCTTCGCGCCCTCCGGAGCGTGCGCATGCTGAGCAAGCTCGGCAGCCGCGTCGGCGTCGCCCTCCTGAAACTGTTCGCGATCCTGCCGTACGGCTTCGTCGCCCGCCTCGGCGACAGCCTCGGCTGGCTGCTCTACCAGGTGCCGAGCCGCCGCAGGCGCATCGTTCACATCAATCTGAAGCTGTGCTTCCCCGAATGGAGCGACGCGCGCCGCGAGGCCGTCGCGGGCAAGCACTTTCGTCACGCGATCCGCAGCTATCTGGAGCGCAGCGTCCAGTGGTTCGGCTCCGCGAAGAAGCTCGAAAAGCTCGTCGTGCTCGACAGCGAAGTCGATCTCACCGATCCCGACCTGCCGCCGACGCTGTTCCTCGGCATGCACTTCGTCGGCATCGAGGCGGGCTCGATGTTCCTGAACTATTCGCTGCACCGGCCGTGCGGGTCGCTGTATCAGCCGATGTCGAATCCGGAACTGGAAGCCGCCGCGAAGGCCGGCCGCAGCCGCTTCGGCGCGGAGATGGTGAGCCGCGCCGACAGCGCCCGCGTCGTGCTGCGCTGGCTGCGCGAGCGCAAGCCCGTGATGCTCGGCGCGGACATGGACTACGGCGCGCGCAATTCGACGTTCGTGCCGTTCTTCGGCATTCCCACTTGCACGCTGACCGCGGTCGGCCGGCTCGCGAAGGTCGGGCGCGCGCAGGTGGTGCCGTTCATCGGAGAAGTGCTGCCGAACTACAAGGGATATCGGCTGAGGGTGTTCAAGCCGTGGGACAACTACCCGACCGGCGACGACGACGCCGACGCGCGGCGGATGAACGAATTCCTCGAACAACAGATTCCGCACCTGCCCGAGCAGTATTACTGGGTGCACAAGCGGTTCAAGACGCGTCCGCCGGGCGAGCCGGGGTTCTACTGAACGGCCTCTCGCGCGGCCCTGGCCCGCGACGGCGAAACACCCTGCATCGCTTACAATAACGGGATGAAACTGAAATTCACCAAGATGCACGGCGCCGGCAACGACTTCGTCGTGCTGGACGGCTACACGACGCCGCTCGAACTCACGCCCGAGCGCGTGCGCGCGCTCGCCGATCGCCACTTCGGCATCGGCGCGGACCAGTTGCTCGTGGTCGAGAAGCCGACGATCGACGGCGTCGATTTCCGCTACCGGATCTTCAACTGCGACGGCGGTGAAGTCGAGCATTGCGGCAACGGCGCGCGCTGCTTCGTGAAGTTCGTGCGCGAGCGCAAGCTGACCGATGCGTCGAGCGTGCGCGTGCAGGTGCAAAAAGGCGTGATCACGCTCGCGATGCAGAAGAACGGCGAGGTCGTCGTCGACATGGGCCGCCCGGTGTTCGAGCCGGCGCAGGTGCCGTTCGACGCGAGCGGTCTCGAAGGCCGCCGCGAGGGCAACGACACGCTGTGGCCGCTCGACGTGAACGGCGCGACGCGCTGGGTCTCCGTCGTGTCGATGGGCAATCCGCACGCGGTGCAGGTCGTCGACGACACCGAAGCGTTCCCGGTGCTGGCCGACGGCCCGGCGATCGAAGCGCATCGGCGCTTCCCGCAGAAGGTCAACGCCGGCTTCATGCAGATCGTGTCGCGCAACGAGGTGCGTCTGCGCGTGTTCGAGCGCGGCGCCGGCGAAACGCTCGCGTGCGGCACCGGCGCGTGTGCGGCCGTCGCGGCTGGCATCCGTCGCGGGCTGCTCGACTCGCCGGTGAAAGTGCAAACGCACGGCGGCCTGCTGACGATCGCATGGGACGGCGCGCGCGACGAATCCGCCGCGTTGACGATGGCCGGTCCCGCGGCGACGGTATTCGAAGGCGAGATCGAACTCGCGTGAACACGGCGCGCGTCGACTGCCCGATCTGCACTGCCCGGCCCGGCCGACTGGCCCGGCCGGTTCCCGCTTCTCCGATGTGACAGGCGCGTCGAGCGCCTCCCTTGTGCCGAAACTGAAGAGACCATGAACGATCGCGAAGTCGCTGACTACCTGCTCGCCAACCCCGATTTCTTCGTCGAACACGCCGAACTGCTAACGACGATCCGGCTCGGCAATCCGCACGGCAAGGCAGCCGTCTCGCTGCAGGAGCGGCAGATGGAAATGCTGCGCGACAAGAACAAGCATCTGGAGCGCCGTCTGTCCGAACTCGTGCGTTACGGGCACGAAAACGACAGCATCGCGTCGAAGTTCGTCCGCTGGACGACGCGTGTCGTCGCCGAGCGCGATCCATATGCGCTGCCGCGCACGATCGCGCAGAACCTGCGCGACATATTCGACGTGCCGCAGACCGCGCTGCGCGTGTGGGACGTCGCCGAGTCGTACGCCCAGGCCGACTTCGCGCGCGACACCGGCGAGGAAGTGCGGATCTTCGCGAACAGCCTCGCGACGCCGTACTGCGGCGCGAACACCGGCTTCGCGGCCGCCCAGTGGCTCGACACGGCCGACGGCGCGCCGGAGTCGATCGCGCTCGTCGCGCTGCGCGTGCCGGAGGCCGACGCGCAGGCGAATGCGTTCGGCCTGCTGGTGATGGGCTCGCCCGATCCGCGGCGCTTCCACGACGGCATGGCGACCGACTTCCTCACGCAGATCGGCGCGCTCGCGAGCGCGGCGCTCACGCGCGTGTTGCCGCACTGAGGCCGCGCCGAGCGTCGCCGCCCGCCGTCATCGCGCCCGCCCATCGTGAACCCGACCGATCCGATCGCCGACTACCTGTCGAGCCTCGAGCACGAAAGGCGGCTCTCCGCGCATACGCTGCGCGGCTACGCGCATGAACTCGAACAGCTGAAAGCGCTCGCGAACGGCCGCCCGCTCGAACGCATGAGCGCCGCCGAGGTGCGCGGCGCGGTGGCACGCGCGCATGCGTCGGGGCTGTCGTCGCGCTCGATCGCGCACCGGCTCTCCGCGTGGCGTGCGTTTTATCGCTGGCTTGCCGGCCGCATCGAACTCGATGCGAATCCCGTCGCCGCGGTGCGCGCGCCGAAGCGCGCGAAGACGCTGCCGAAGGCGCTGTCCGTCGACGACGCGACCGCGCTGATGGACGCCCCCCCCGCCGACACCGCCGAGGCGCTGCGCGACCACGCGATGCTCGAACTGTTCTACTCGTCGGGGCTGCGGCTCGCGGAGCTGGTCGGCCTCGACGTGCATTACGTGAAGCGCGACGGCTACGAATCCGCTGGATGGCTCAAGCGCGATGCCGCCGAAGTCGAGGTGCTCGGCAAAGGCAAGCGCCAACGGATCGTGCCGGTCGGCCGCAAGGCGCTCGACGCGCTCGACGCGTGGCTCGCGGTGCGCGGCTCGCTCGTGAAGCACGACGACGCGCCGCTCTTTCTGACCGTGCGCGGCAATCGCATATCGCCGAACGTCGTGCGCGAGCGCGTGAAGCGCGCCGCGCTCGCCGCCGGGATTCCGGCTAACGTGCATCCGCACGTGCTGCGTCACTCGTTCGCGACGCATCTGCTGCAGTCGAGCGGCGACCTGCGCGCGGTGCAGGAACTGCTCGGCCACGCGAGCATCTCCGCGACGCAGGTCTATACGTCGCTCGATTTTCAGCATCTGGCGCGCGTGTACGACACCGCGCATCCGCGCGCGAAAAAGCGCGATTGATGCTCCTTTTCGGCGTGCTCGCGGCAGGCTTCGATCGCCCGCCGCGCTCGCGCCGCTTCGCCCCTTACATACGATGAATACCGTAACGCTCAAACCGTCGAAGGAAAAATCCCTGCTGCGCCGTCACCCGTGGGTCTACGCGAATGCGATCGACCGCGTGGAGGGGAAGCCTGCCGCCGGCGCGACCGTGATCGTCCGCGCGCACGACGGACGCTTTCTCGCGCGCGCCGCTTACAGTCCGCATTCGCAGATCCGCGCACGCGTATGGAGCTTCGACGAAGCCGAGCCGATCGATCACGCGTTCTTCAAGCGCCGCGTGCAGCGCGCGGTCGCGCACCGGCGCGCGATGGTCCGCGACACCGGCGCGGTGCGGCTCGTTTTCGGCGAGGCCGACGGTCTGCCGGGCCTGATCGTCGATCACTATGTCGCCGACGACGCGAGCGCGCGCGGCCAGCTCGTCTGCCAGTTCATGGCGGCGGGCGTGGAGGCGTGGAAGGAAGCGATCGTCGCGGCGCTCGTCGCGACGACCGGCTGCCCGAACGTGTACGAACGCTCGGACGTGTCGATCCGCGAGAAGGAAGGGCTCGAACAGACGACCGGCGTCCTTGCGGGCGACCCGCCGCCCGACACGCTGATCACCGTCGAGAACGGCGTGCGCTATCACGTCGATGTCCGCAGCGGCCACAAGACCGGCTTTTACGTCGATCAGCGCGACAACCGCGCGCTCGTGCAGGCGTTCGCGAGCGAGCGCGACGTGCTGAACTGCTTTTGCTACACCGGCGGCTTTTCGCTCGCCGCGTTGAAGGGCGGCGCGAAGCGGGTCGTGTCGATCGACTCGTCCGGCGAGGCGCTCGCGCTCGCGCAGCAGAACGTCACCGCGAACGGCTTCGACGCGGCGCGCGCGAGCTGGCTCGACGCGGACGCGTTCAAGACGCTGCGACGTCTCCACGACGAAGGCGAGCGCTTCGATCTCGTCGTGCTCGATCCGCCGAAGTTCGCGCCGTCGCGCGAGCACGTCGATCGCGCGGCGCGCGCGTACAAGGACATCAATCTCACCGGCCTGAAGCTGCTGCGTCCGGGCGGCCTCTTGTTCACGTATTCGTGCTCCGGCGCGATCGATTCGGAACTCTTTCAGAAGATCGTCGCCGGCGCGGCGGCCGATGCACGCGTCGACGCGCGGATCCTGAAGCGGCTCGGCGCGGGCGTCGATCATCCGCTGTTGACCGCGTTTCCGGAAGGCGAGTACCTGAAGGGCCTGCTGTTGCAAATCGCGTAGCGCGGCCCCATCTGCGCCGCTTTCCGGCGCGCGAAAGCCGCACGAAAGCGCGAGCCGACCTGTCCTCCGATCCGCGGCGGCCGTCGTTCGCCTGCCACCGGGCGGGCGAGGCGGCCGCGCGCGAGATATGGTTCAATAGGCGGTTATGTTGTAACACCGGCTGACATTCGCGCGGCGCGCGCCGCCCCGGCGAATCCACTCGCGGACCCCGATTCACGCACTTACAGGCACCCAGCATGATTCCCGTCACCATCCTGACCGGCTTTCTCGGCAGCGGCAAAACCACGCTGCTCAAGCGCATCCTGAACGAAAAGCACGGCATGAAGATCGCCGTGATCGAGAACGAGTTCGGCGAAGAGAACATCGACAACGAGATCCTCGTGCAGGACACGAGCGAGCAGATCATCCAGATGAGCAACGGCTGCATCTGCTGCACGATCCGCGGCGACCTCGCGCGCGTGCTCGGCGATCTCGCGCAGCAAAAGCGCGACGGCAAGCTCGACTTCGAGCGCGTCGTGATCGAGACGACCGGCCTGGCGAATCCGGGCCCGGTCGCGCAGACGTTCTTCATGGATAACGAAATCGCCGACGAATTCCTGCTCGACGCGATCATCACGCTCGTCGACGCGAAGCACGGCAACCATCAGCTCGACGAGCACGAAGTGGTGCAGCGTCAGGTCGGTTTCGCCGATCGCCTGTTCATCACGAAGTCGGACGTCGTCGACGCGAGCGAACTCGACGACCTGCGTCACCGCCTCGTGCACATGAACCCGCGCGCGCAGATCAAGGTCGTCAACTTCGGCAACGCCGACATCAAGGAAGTGTTCGACCTGCGCGGCTTCAACCTGAACGCGAAGCTCGAAATCGACCCGGACTTCCTCGCGGAAGACGACCACGATCACGCGCATCACGATCACGATCACGACCACGCGGATTGCGACCACGATCACGGCCATTGCGAGCACGAAGGTCACGATTACGCGCACCATCATCACCACGCGCATCACGACGACAAGATCAAGTCGTTCGTGTATCGCAGCGACCGGCCGTTCGATCCGAACCGCCTCGAGGATTTCCTCGGCGGCATTCTGCAGATCTACGGCGAGCGCCTGCTGCGCTACAAGGGCGTGCTGTACATGAAGGGCGTCGATCGCAAGGTCGTGTTCCAGGGCGTGCACCAGATGATGGGCAGCGATCTCGCAATGAAGTGGCTGCCCGCGGAGAAGAAAAACAGCAAGATGGTGTTCATCGGCATCGAACTTCCGCAGGATCTGATCACCGACGGACTCGACGCCTGCCTCGCATGACGATATGACACGCGATGGTCACGGCCGGATTGTTTTTCGAAAGCGTGCCGGACCATCGCTTTTTCGTCATTGGCGCGTTATATTTTCTGGATGACGTAACAGGGGCCGCCGTTGTTAGCGAACAAAAACCCGGGATAAACAGGGGTTTGTCCGCTTTCCGGGCCGAATGGCGATTCGGTTACAATACGGCCCCACTGCAGCGTACGACCGCGTACGTCCTCCTTCGGGCGGGCCGACTGGAACCGACGGATACCGACGGGATCCCACCGGGCCACGCGCCGAAGCCGGGCAAAAACCGATACGCGACTGACTGAACGGCCCCGGAAAACCTTGTCCGGAAAAGAGCCCATAATCCGCCGGCAGGCGATGACGTCATGCACTGGATGCGTCGCCCCTGCTGTCGGAACGAGAGTGCCTCAGGAGTCACTGAAGACCGGTTTCCAGAGGAGTTCGGCCCCGCGAGCGGCGCTTCGGCATCACGGCAGCTCATTGTCCGTGCGCGCCAGCGCTGGCTGGCGCCATCCGAAGGCCATTGCGGGCAACACGAAAGTGCAGGCAGGACTTGCCAGTTTTGCCTCACATTGAAGAAGCAAGCCAGATGACGACGAAACGACTCTTGACCGAAGCCGAAATCCTGAAGATGAGCGACAAGGATTACATGAACGAGGATCAGCTCGCCTTCTTCAAGAACCGGCTTGAACAACTGCAGGCGGAAATCCTGCGCAATGCGGGCCAGACCACCGAGAATCTGCGCGAAACGGTGATCGTTCCCGATCCGGCCGACCGCGCGACGATCGAGGAAGAGCATGCGCTCGAACTGCGCACGCGCGACCGCGAACGCAAGCTGCTGAAGAAGGTGCAGCAGTCGCTTGCGCGGATCGAATCGGGCGAATACGGCTGGTGCGAAGAAACCGGCGAGCCGATCGGCATTCCGCGTCTGCTCGCGCGGCCGACCGCCACGCTGTCGCTCGAAGCCCAGGAACGCCGCGAATTGCGCCAGAAGCTGTTCGGCGACTGATCGGTCTTACGGCGGGCCGCGGGCCACGCCGGACTCCCCGCCTTCGCAAGAAGCGCACGGCAAGCCGTGCGCTTTTTTGTTCGCGTTTTGCGCGTGTTTGTTCGCTTTCCCGCGTTTTTTGCGCTGCTTTGCGGCCGCACGCATTCGCCGTGCCCCGTCATAACGGCCGCGCCATCGGCCCGTTTTCTGCGCGGCCACCCTTGAACTGCCCTGCGTCGCCCTAAACTATTTTTTCATATGCGAGCGTCGCGGCTCGACGCCGCGAGCGTCCGGGCGCCGCACCGGTTCGAAAGCGGCGGCGCATCGCGTCGCCGCGCACTCCCAGTCAGCACCAGGCACCCACGGTAAAAGGAAGGCACATGGAGCAATTTCACGGCACGACGATCGTCTCCGTGCGACGCGGCGACAAGGTCGCGCTCGGCGGCGACGGCCAGGTCACGCTCGGCAACATCGTGATGAAAGGCGGCGCGAAGAAGGTCCGGCGCATCTACAACGGCAAGGTGATGGTCGGCTTCGCGGGCGGCACGGCCGACGCGTTCTCGCTGCTCGACCGCTTCGAGGCGAAGCTCGAGAAGCACCAGGGCAATCTCACGCGCTCGGCCGTCGAACTCGCGAAAGACTGGCGCACCGACCGCATGCAGCGCCGTCTCGAAGCGATGCTGATCGCCGCCGACGCGCAAACGACGCTCGTCATCACCGGCAACGGCGACGTGCTCGATCCCGAAGGCGGGATCTGCGCGATCGGCTCGGGCGGCGCCTATGCGCAGGCCGCGGCGCGCGCGCTGATCGAGAACACCGAACTGTCGCCCGCCGAGATCGTCGCGAAGTCGCTCGAAATCGCCGGCGACATGTGCATCTACACGAATCACAACCGCGTGATCGAAACGATCGAGTAACGAGACGGCAACCCGACCGAGAAGGAACCAAGGATGAGCACCATGACCCCCGCCGAGATCGTCTCGGAACTCGACAAGCACATCATCGGCCAGGCCCGCGCGAAGAAGGCCGTCGCCGTCGCGCTGCGCAACCGGTGGCGCCGCCAGCAGGTCGCGGACCCGCTGCGCCAGGAAATCACGCCGAAGAACATCCTGATGATCGGACCGACCGGCGTCGGCAAGACGGAAATCGCGCGCCGTCTCGCGAAGCTCGCCGACGCGCCGTTCATCAAGATCGAAGCGACCAAGTTCACCGAAGTCGGCTACGTGGGCCGCGATGTCGACAGCATCGTGCGCGACCTGATCGAAATCGCCGTCAAAGAGACGCGCGAAGCAGAGATGCGCAAGGTGCGCTCGAAGGCGACCGACCAGGCCGAAGACCGCATCCTCGACATCCTGCTGCCGGGCGCGCGTGCGGTCGGCTTCGGCACGTCGTCGGCGGAGAGCCACGGCGACAGCGAGAACGCGACGCGCCAGACGTTCCGCAAGCGCCTGCGCGAAGGCCAGCTCGACGACAAGGAAATCGAACTGGACGTCGAGCTGCCGCAAGCCGGCATGGACATCATGGGCCCGCCGGGCATGGAGGACATGACCGAGCAGATCCGCTCGATGTTCGCGAATCTCGGCGGCGGCAAGAAGACCCGCCGCAAGATGAAAGTGAAGGAAGCGCTGAAGGTCCTGACCGACGAAGAAGCCGGCAAGATGCTGAACGACGAGGAGGTCAAGACGAAGGCGGTCCAGAACGTCGAGCAGAACGGCATCGTGTTCCTCGACGAAATCGACAAGATCGCGTCGCGCAACAACGAAGGCAGCGGCGGCGGCGAAGTCTCGCGCCAGGGCGTGCAGCGCGATCTGCTGCCGCTCGTCGAAGGCACGACGATCAACACGAAGTACGGGATGATCAAGACCGATCACATCCTGTTCATCGCGAGCGGCGCGTTCCATCTGTCGAAGCCGAGCGATTTGATCCCCGAACTGCAGGGACGCTTTCCGATTCGCGTCGAACTCGACTCGCTGTCTGTGGAGGACTTCGAATCGATTCTCGTCGCGACGGATGCGAGCCTCGTGAAGCAGTATCAGGCGCTGCTCGCGACCGAAGACGTGCACCTCGATTTCGCCGAAGCCGGCATTCGGCGTCTTGCCGAGATCGCGTTCTCGGTCAACGAGAAGACCGAGAACATCGGCGCGCGGCGTCTCTACACGGTGATCGAGAAGCTGCTGGAAGAAGTGTCGTTCTCGGCCGGCAATCACGCGGGGCAGAGCGTGCTCGTCGACGCGAAGTACGTGGACGACGCGCTTGGCGAAGTCGCGCAGGACGAAGACCTGTCGCGCTACGTGCTGTAAGCGCGCGGGCGCCGCACCTAAGAAAGAGGCCGTCGGTTCATCGCGAACCGGCGGCCTCTTTGCTTTGCGTTTCGCGACGACGCCTTACGTCACTGACGAACCGGGCGCTTCGCCAGCTTGCGCTGCAGCGTGCGACGGTGCATGTTCAGCGCGCGCGCGGTGGCGGAAATGTTGCCGCCATGCTCGGACAGCACGCGCTGAATGTGCTCCCATTCGAGACGCGCGACCGACAGCGGCGTCGGATGCTCGATCGCCTCTTCCGCCTGCAGCGAGCTTGCGTCGCGTTGCAGCGCGGCCAGAATCGTTTCGACGTTCGCCGGCTTCGCGAGATAGTTGTCCGCGCCGTCCTTCACCGCCTGGACCGCGGTCGCGATGCTCGCGTAGCCGGTCAGCACCAGCATCCGCGCCTCCGGCTGCAATTCGCGCAACGGCGCGACGAGGCTCAACCCCGAGTCCTTGCCGAGATGCAGATCGACGGTGATCTGCGAAAACTTCTGCTGGTTTGCAAAGCGGATCGCTTCGTCGGCGTCGTGCGCCTGCTGGACCTGATAGCCGCGCCGTACCAGCCCGCGCGTGAGAATGTCCGAGAACACCTCGTCGTCGTCGATCACCAGAAAATTCATATCGCTCATGCCTGCTGCTCCCTGTTAATGGGCGGCATCGGGCCGACCTTGGCCCCCGCCTGAACTGTTGGCCGAACCGTCGGCCGCGTCCGCGATGCTCCCCGAACGCAAGCCGGGCGCGCCGGCCATTGCCGCAACCGTCTTCGCCGGCACACGCAAAACCGCTCGCGTGCCCCGCGAGCCACGCTCCGAGCCGGCGGACGATGGGGTCACGTCCGACAACTCGATGGCCCCGCAGAGCCGCGCCGCCGACGAAAACGCCAGGTACAGTCCAACACCGTGACCGCCCTGGGTACTGTCGACGGGTGCCGCACCGAGCGACGCCCGCAACGACGCGGGGATGCCAGGTCCCGCGTCGCAAACTTCGAACTCCAGAAAATCGTCGTGCTCCGCGTGTCGTGCCGACAGCGTCACGTGATCGCGACTCGCGCGCGCCGCGTTGTCGAGCAGGATCGTCAGGATCTGGCCGACCGCGACGGTATCGTCGAGGCTCGCGTCGGCGGGCGCGTCGCCGAGCACCTGGAACCGCACGTGCGGATGACGCAGCCGCCATTGCTCGACGAACGGCCCGAGCCACTCGCCGACCGGCTGGCCGCTGCTCGAACTCGCGCGGCTGCGCAGCCGCGCGAGCGCCGACGTGCACAGCGACATCTGCCGGTCGAGCAGCTCCAGATCGGCGGTGTACGGCGCGAGCCCGCCGTCGGTGCGCGCCGCGTCGCGCAATTCCTCGGTGAGCATCGCGATCGTCGACAGCGGCGTGCCGATCTCGTGCGCGACGGTGGCCGCCTGCACGCCGAGCGCGACCGCGCGCTCGTCGCGCAACAGGCGCTGTTGCGCGTGCGCGAGCGCGTTGTCGCGCTCGCGCAGCGCGCGCGACATCCGCGCGACGAACCACACGATCAGCGCGACGCTCACCATGAAGTTCACCCACATCCCCGCTCGATAGTAGTCGAACAGGTTCGCGGGGTTGTTCATGTTGAGCGGCACGGAATCGAAGCCGAGCAGCACATAGCACGCGACCGCGAACGCGGCGAGCCACGCGGTCAGATACCAGGGCAGCACGGCTGCCGCGATCGCGAGCGACGGCAGATACAGCGACACGAACGGATTGGTGGTGCCGCCGGACAGAAAGAGCAGCGCGGACAGCGCGCCGAGGTCGACCCAGATCTGGCCGAACAATTCGAGATTCGATTCGGGACGCTCCTGCGAGACGCGCAGCCAGGTCACGCCGTTGAACAGCACTTCCATCGCGATCACGAACAGCATCGCGGGCAGCGGCAGACGCACGCCCATGAACAACTGAACGAAAGCTATCGTGCACAGCTGACCAATGATGGCGAGGCTGCGCAGCCAGAACAGGTGGCCGAGATTGACACTAGCGCTAACGGTGATCCGATGCATGCTGCCAGTTTACCGAGGGATGGATAAGTTTCCGATTATCTCGAATGCGGATGGGTTTTGACTTTCAACTCGGATATCGAGTCGGGGTTAATTCAACATCAGCGTCAGGAGTCGTCATTCTAAGGCGTTAAATGATGCAAGTGGCATATCGATGCCCCGTCCCGAACGCACCTCTGAACGACGGCCAGGATTCTTCCTACGCGAGCGATAAACCCGCTTTCAGCTTGATATAAATCAAGTTGCAATCCGTGAAATTAGGGTTCCGAAAAATCGGAAATGATGGTTCATCGCGATTGCCCGATTTCGTCGACAATTTGAGCGGCTTTCCGAAGATTCATTCGCGAATCGAACGCAATCCGTCCTGCGCAAGGATCGCATTCAGCTTCGCGTCTGCGTGCGTGCCGCCTGCGCGGCGGCGACCGAGTTGGCAAGGCATTCCGGACACAGACAACGCCCGCGCAGATCCACCTCGCTCGCCGGCAGCGCGGGCAGCGTCTTGCACCAGCAGTCGAACGGTTCGGCGTGGCGCGCGCAATCGAACATCCGTCCGCAGCGCGGGCAACGCATGCTTTTCACGCCAATGTCTGCGGGGGTGGGGGAAGCGGTAGCGGTCATCGCGCGCGCTCCTTCGAGAGCCGGCTTGGGCGATCGTTCCATGATGCCACAGGCGCGCAAGCCGCCGCGCGCGCCAACCGCTCTGCTCCACGCGCTCGCCGAAGCGCACGCCGAAGCGCGCGCCGAACCACCTGGAGCGCCCGTCCGGACAGGCTTCGCGCCGTCACAGGATGTTCGCTGCCGCTTGTCGCGAGTCCTGTACAATTCGCCGTTGATTCAACTGTTTTCGCCCATCCTCGCCGCCATGTCCGAGCCTCTCGACCTTTCCCAGATCGCGCCGACCCTCAAAGCCGAAATCCTGGCCGAAGCGCTGCCTTACATTCGCCAGTATCACGGCAAGACCGTGGTCATCAAGTACGGCGGCAACGCCATGACCGAAGAACGGCTCAAGCAGGGCTTCGCGCGCGACGTGATCCTGCTGAAGCTCGTCGGCATCAATCCGGTCATCGTGCACGGCGGCGGCCCGCAGATCGACCAGGCGCTGAAGAAGATCGGCAAGCAGGGCACGTTCATCCAGGGGATGCGCGTCACCGACGAGGAAACGATGGAAGTCGTCGAGTGGGTGCTCGGCGGCGAGGTGCAGCAGGACATCGTCACGCTGATCAATCACTTCGGCGGCCACGCGGTCGGCCTGACCGGCAAGGACGGCGGCCTGATCCACGCACGCAAGCTGATGATGCCGGACCGGGACAATCCGGGTCAGTACGTCGACATCGGCCAGGTCGGCGAGGTCGAGTCGATCAATCCGGCGGTCGTGAAGGCGCTGCAGGACGACGCGTTCATCCCGGTCATCTCGCCGATCGGCTTCGGCGAAGACGGCCTGTCGTACAACATCAACGCGGACCTCGTCGCGGGCAAGCTAGCGGTCGTGCTGAACGCCGAAAAGCTCGTGATGATGACCAACATCCCCGGCGTGATGGACAAGGCCGGCAATCTGCTGACCGACCTGTCCGCGCGCGAGATCGACGCGCTGTTCGCGGACGGCACGATCTCCGGCGGCATGCTGCCCAAGATCTCGTCGGCGCTCGACGCGGCGAAGAGCGGCGTGCACTCGGTTCACATCATCGACGGCCGGATCGAGCATTCGGTGCTGCTCGAAATCCTGACCGATCAGCCGTTCGGCACGATGATCCGCTCGCACTGAGCGAGAAGGGGCGGGGGGCGGCGCGTGCTGCGGCCCCGTCGCCACGGCGAGCGTCTCGCGGCGCGCGCGAAGGCAGTCGCGGCACGCCGTTCGGCCCTGGCGTCGGCTCCCTCGACGCCATCGGCCCCATCCGCTTTTCCGGCCTCGACGCCGACCAACCCGCCACGTCCGACATGAATTCCACCCGAGCGCGCCGACGCCGGCCGCAGCACGCGGCGGGCACCCCCGTGTGGCTGTTCGATCTCGACAACACGCTGCATGGCGCGTCGCGCGCGATCTTCCCGCAGATCAACCGCGCGATGACGCAATACATCGTCGACGCGCTGAACGTCGACGTCGCCGAAGCGAACCGCCTGCGCGTCGGCTACACGCTGCGCTACGGCGCGACGCTGCTCGGTCTCGCGCGCCATCATCCGGTCGATCCGCACGATTTCCTGAAAGTCGTCCACGAACTGCCGGACCTGCAAGCGATGCTGCACGCCGAGCGCGGCCTCGCCCGCACGCTCGCCGCGCTGCCGGGCCGCAAGATCGTGCTGACGAACGGACCCGAAGCGTACGCGCGCGCGGTGCTCGCGGCGCTCGGCATCGAGCGCGCGTTCGAGCGCGTCGTCGCAATCGAGCACATGCGCGAGCGCGGCCGCTGGCGCGCGAAACCCGATCGCCCGATGTTGCGCCAGACGCTGCGCCGCGTCGGCGCGACGCTCGCCGACGCGATCCTGATCGAGGACACGCGCGGCCATCTGAAACGCTATCGGCGCCTCGGGATCCGGACGGTCTGGATGACCGGCCATCTGCCGCCGCTGCCCGAGCCGTCGGCACGCCGCCAGGGAAGCGGCCGGCCGCATTATGTCGACCATCGCATTCGTTCGCTAAAATCGTTGCAACTGGGCATCCGGTCGGGCCGACTGGGGCAGTCCATGCGACTCAAGGGGCGAATCCATGCAGCCGACCGACGCACGTGACGCAACACTAGAACCCGATTTACAGGGGACCATCCGGCGCGCCGCGCGTCCGAAGCCGGGCGAGCGGCGCATCCACATCCTGCAGACGCTCGCGTCGATGCTCGAAACGCCGAAGGGCGAAAAGATCACGACGGCGGCGCTCGCGGCGCGGCTCGGCGTGTCCGAAGCGGCGCTCTATCGCCATTTCGCGAGCAAGGCGCAGATGTTCGAGGGGCTGATCGATTTCATCGAGCAGACGCTGTTCGCGCTGATCAACCAGATCGTCGCGAAGGAGCCGAACGGCGTGCTGCAGGCCCGCGCGATCGCGCTGATGCTCATTCAGTTCTCGACGAAGAATGCCGGCATGACCCGCGTGCTGACCTGCGAGGCGCTCGTCGGCGAGCACGAGCGGCTCGCCGAGCGCGTGAACCAGATGGTCGACCGGATCGAGGCGTCGCTGCGCCAGTGCCTGCGCGTCGCGCTCGCGGAGTCCGAAGGGCCGGCCACCGCGGCGACGGTCCGGCTGCCGAAGGGTTACGATCCCGCTGTCCGCGCGAATCTCGTCGTCCGCTATGTGATCGGCTGCTGGCATCGCTACGCGCAGAGCGGTTTCGTGCGCGAGCCCGACGAATACGCAGACGAGCAGTTGCGCATCGTTCTCCAGTAGCCGCGCGCTGTCGGGCGCCCCCGCCAGAAGGAGAAGACCCGCATGAACCGCCCATTCGGCTCCTTTCCGTCATCCGACGTTCCCGGCCTCTCCGCCCACTGGGGCTGGCTGATCGCACGCGGGCTCGCCGCGATCGTGTTCGGCATCCTCGCGTTCGCGATGCCCGGCATCACCGTGCTGACGCTCGCGATCGTCTGGGGCGCGTATGCGATCGTCGACGGCCTGTTCGCGCTGCTGTACGGCCTTCGCGGCCGGGGCACGCGGCGCTGGACCTACGTGATCGTCGGCGTGATCGGCGTGCTCGCGGGGCTCGTCGCGTTCTTCTGGCCGAACGAGACCGCGCTGATCCTCGTGTTGGTCATCGGCTTCTGGATGGTCGCCACCGGCATCTTCGAGATCGTCTACGCGATCCAGTTTCGCCGCGCGATCGCGCATCCGTGGGCGGTCGGCATTTCGGGCCTGTTGTCGGCGCTGGTCGGGCTCTTCATCGTGATCTTTCCGGGTGCGGGCGCACTGTCGCTGATCTGGCTGATCGCGCTCTACGCGGTCGTATACGGGATCCTGACGATCGTCGCCGCGTTCCAGCTGCGGCGCTGGCGCAACGCGCACCCGGCGACGCCCTGAACCCGGCGCGCGGCGCGGCGCCACTGCCGGCGCGTGCGCTTTTGCAGCGGATTTTCCGATATACTCAGCAGGCTTTACGAAATACGGCGCGCCGATTTGCTGACTCGATTGCGGGCGCGCGAACCCGAATGGCGAAAGCCGAGCCGGCGGAAACCGGCTAAACCGGGGTTCATTACAAATGCGGCTAAAGAGGTCGTCAGCCGCGCATCTCCTCTTACCCGCGCATCGCCGACACCGTTTAGCCGCCCGAGCAACCAAGGCGGAATGAATGGAATCGATCGGGATCGTCGCTCCAAAAAAACTGCGTTTCGACGAGCCGCTGGCGCTGCAGAACGGCACCACGCTCGCCGGTTACGACCTGATGGTCGAAACCTACGGCACGCTCAACGCCGCGCGCAGCAATGCGGTGCTCGTCTGTCACGCGCTCAACGCGTCGCACCACGTCGCGGGCGTCTACGCGGACAACCCGAAGGACGTCGGCTGGTGGGACAACATGGTCGGCCCCGGCAAGCCGCTCGATACGAACCGCTTCTTCGTGATCGGCGTGAACAACCTCGGCTCGTGCTTCGGCTCGACCGGCCCGATGAGCATCGACCCGGCGACCGGCCAGCCGTGGGGCGCACGCTTTCCGGTCGTGACCGTCGAGGACTGGGTGAACGCGCAGGCGCGCGTCGCGGACCGCTTCGGCATCGAGCGCTTCGCGGCGGTGATGGGCGGCAGCCTCGGCGGCATGCAGGCGCTCGCGTGGAGCACGATGTATCCGGAGCGGCTCGGCCACTGCATCGTGATCGCGTCGACGCCGAAGCTCTCCGCGCAGAACATCGCGTTCAACGAAGTCGCGCGCTCGTCGATCCTGTCGGACCCCGACTTCCACGGCGGCGACTACTACGCGCACGGCGTGAAGCCGAAGCGCGGCCTGCGCGTCGCGCGGATGATCGGCCACATCACGTATCTGTCCGACGACGACATGGCCGAGAAATTCGGCCGCGCGCTGCGGCGGGCCGAGGGCGCGCGCGACGTGTACAACTTCAGCTTCGACGTCGAGTTCGAAGTGGAGTCGTATCTGCGCTATCAGGGCGACAAGTTCGCCGACTACTTCGACGCGAATACGTATCTGCTGATCACGCGCGCGCTCGACTACTTCGATCCGGCGAAGGCGTACGACGGCGACCTGACGAAAGCGCTCGCGCACACGAAGGCGAAGTATCTGGTCGCGAGCTTTTCGACCGACTGGCGCTTCGCTCCCGCGCGCTCGCGCGAACTGGTGAAGGCGCTGCTCGATCACAAGCGGCAGGTCACGTACGCGGAAATCGACGCGCCGCACGGCCACGACGCGTTCCTGCTCGACGACGCGCGCTATCACAACCTGCTGCGCGCCTATTACGAACGCATTGCCACCGAGGTGGGCGCATGAACCAGAGTGCTTTCGACAGCCTGTCCACGCGGGCCGACTTCCGCGCCATCGCACGCTGGGTCGAGCCGCGCTCGACGGTGCTCGATCTCGGCTGCGGCGACGGCTCGCTGTTGTCGCTGTTGTCCGAGGAACTGGACGTGTCGGGCTACGGCATCGAGATCAACGACGCGGGCGTGCTCGCCGCGACGAAGAACGGCGTGAACGTGATCCAGCAGAACCTCGAAGACGGGCTGCGCCTGTTCGAGGATGCTAGCTTCGACTTCGCGATCCTGTCGCAGACGCTGCAGACGATCCACCAGACCGCGGCGATCCTGCGCGAGACCGCGCGCGTCGGCAAGGAATGCATCGTGTCGTTCCCGAATTTCGGCTACTGGCCGCACCGGCTGTCGGTGCTGCGCGGGCGCATGCCGGTGTCGAAGTCGCTGCCGTATCAGTGGCACAACACGCCGAACGTGCGCGTGCTGACGGTTACGGACTTCGAAGCATTGGCGCCCGAGGTCGGCGTCGAGATTCTCGATCGCATCGTGCTGCACGACGGCGAGACCGTTCGTTGGGGCGTGAACTGGCGTGGTAGTCTTGCGGTTTATCGCGTGAAGAAACGCGCGTAAAAAAGCCCCGAATCACGGCCGGCGCGCCCCGCGCCGCGCCCGAGCCACACACGCATCACGAATCTGCCGACGCTATCGCCGACATGTCGAATCACCCCCACGAGGCGCCCGCCCTGACCGCTCACGAGGCACATGCCGGCTGGCGCGCGTATCTGAACACGCCGATGCTGATCTGCGTGTTTCTCGGTTTCACCTCGGGGCTGCCGCTCTTCACGCTCGTTTATCTCGTGCAGGCGTGGCTGCGCTCCGAGGGCGTGAAGCTCGAACAGATCGGCCTGTTCGCGCTGATCCAGTTTCCGTACACGTGGAAATTCGTGTGGGCGCCGCTGATGGACCGCTACGTGCCGCGTCTGCCGGGCTGGCGGCCGGGCCGGCGGCGCGGCTGGATGCTCGTCACGCAGCTCTGCGTCGCCGTCGCGATCGCGGCGCTCGGCTTCGTGTCGCCGAAGAACGCGATCTGGACCGTCGCCGCGCTGACCGCGCTCGTTGCGTTCTTCGGCGCGAGCCAGGACATCTCGATCGACGCGTACCGGCGCGAACTGCTGACCGACACGCAACAGGGCCTCGGCAACGCGGTCCACGTGAACGCGTACAAGATCGCGGCGCTCGTGCCGGGCTCGCTCGCGCTGATCCTGTCGGACCATCTGCCGTGGACGACGGTGTTCGTCGTCACCGCGCTCTTCATGCTGCCGGGCATCGCGATGACGCTCGTCGTCAGCGAGCCCGAGGTGCACGGCGCGCCGCCGAAAAACCTGCGCGACGCCGTGCTGCAGCCGTTCGCCGAGTTCGTGAACCGCGACGGCTGGCGCGCGGCGCTGTTCGTGCTCGCGTTCATCTTCCTGTACAAGCTCGGCGACACGATGGCGACCACGCTGTCGACGTCGTTCTTCCTCGACATCGGCTTCACGCGCACTGAAATCGGCGTGATCGCGAAAACCACCGCGTTCGGCGCGAGCCTCGCGGGCGGCATCGTCGGCGGCATCGCGCTGATGAAGATCGGCATCGGCCGCGGGCTGTGGATCTTCGGATTCCTGCAGATGGTGTCCACGCTCGGCTTCGCGTGGCTCGCGCAGCTCGGCGCGGATTCGCTGTCGCTCGCGGCGATTCACCAGTTCGTCGTCGCGTGCAGCGACGAGATCGCGAAGATCGCGGCGAGCGTCGGCGTCGACGCGACGCTGCGGCTCGATCCGCGCGCGCTCGCGCTCGCGCTCGTCTACGGGTTCGAGACGTTCGCGACCGGGCTCACGCTCGCCGCGTTCACCGCTTATATCGCGAGCACGACCGATCCGCGCTACACCGCGACGCAGTTCGCGCTCTTCACAAGCCTCGCGGCGGTGCCGCGCACGCTCGCGTCCGCAGCCAGCGGTTTTCTTGTCGCGCGCTTCGGCTGGTTCGACTATTTCATCGTCTGCACCGTGCTCGCCGTACCGGGTATGCTGCTGCTCATTCGCATCGCCCCGTGGAGAACCCGGTCTTGAGCAACATGAAGACCACCCCTGACGTCATGCCCTGTCTGCGTCCCGGCGTGCGCACCGCGCTCGCGCTGGCGCTCGCGGCGGCGCTGCCGGTATCGCTCGCGCACGCCGACGCAGCGCCCGCCGGCGCGGCAGCCGCGAGCGCCGGATCGCCGGCCGCGAATGCGACGGCGGCCGCAGCGGCGGCAGCGGCCGCGCAGGCGGCCCAATACGCCGCATCCGTCGCAGGCAGCACCATGGGAGGCAGCGCGAGCGCGCCCGCTGCGCCCAACGCGGCATCCGACGCGAGCCGCGAACTTCGCTTCGGCGGGCGCGCGGCGCTGTTTCGCCGGTTGATTCCGTCGCCGATGCTCGAAGCGCAGGCCGCCGCCGAGTATGCGGAGATCGTGCGCGGCGCCGCGCACTCGGACCGGCTCTATCCGCCCGCCGACGCACGCGTGCAGCGCGTGCAGACGATCGTCGACCGGCTTGCGCCCTATACGCTCAAGTGGAGCGACCGGGTGAAGAACTGGAAGTGGGAAGTCGCGGTGATCCGCTCGCCGGACATCCGCATGTACTGCCTGCCGGGCGGCAAGATCGTCGTGTATGGCGGTCTGCTCGACAAGGTCAAGCTGAACGACAACGAACTCGGCATGCTGTTCGGCCACGAGATCGCGCATGCGGTGCGCGAGCACGTGCGCGAGCGGCTCGGCGAGCAGCAGGCCGCGCAGCTGCAGCAGGGTTCGGTGCCGCAGCTGTTCGGCCTCGCGGATCTCGGCGTGTTTCCGCTCGGCATCGGCTCGCAGCTCTTCGAGATGCACTACGGCCGCGCGGACGAAACCGAAGCCGACGTGATCGGCAGCGATATCGCGTCGCGCGCGGGCTTCGATCCGCGTGCGGCCGTCACGCTATGGGACAAGCTCGCGGGCGCGACGCGCAGCGATCGCGATCAGGGGTTCATCTACGTGCATCCGTACACGGCCGCGCGCCGCGACGACCTGCTGAAGCGGCTGCCCGACATGCTGTCGCTGTACGCAAAGGCGCTCGGCATGCCGCTCGCCGCGCTGCCCGACTACCAGGGCATGGGCGTGCCGCAGCGGCGGCGTCCGGCGGCCGACACGGAGCGCGTCGCGCAGTAGCCGGCCGGGCTCGCGTCAGCCGCGAACCGCGTAGTCGTAATCGACGGTCAGCGGCGCGTGGTCGCTGAACTTGATGTCGCGGAAAATCGACGTGCCCTTCGCAGCGGATGCGACGCCCGGCGTCGCGATCTGGTAGTCGATCCGCCACCCGACGTTCTTCGCGTACGCCTGGCCGCGATTGCTCCACCACGTGTACTGCTCGGGTCGCGGATCGAGCGTGCGGAACACGTCCACGTAGCCGACGTCGTCGAACAGCTTCGTGAGCCACGCGCGCTCTTCGGGCAGGCAGCCGGAGTTCTTCTGGTTGCCCTTCCAGTTCTTGATGTCGATTTCCTTGTGCACGATGTTCACGTCGCCGCACACGATCACTTCGCGCTCGCGCTTCAGTTCCGCGAGATGCGGCATGAACGCGTCCATGAAGCGGTATTTCGCGGCCTGGCGTTCGTCGCCGCTCGACCCCGACGGCACGTACACCGACACCACCGACAGCTTGCCGAAGCGCAGTTCGACGTAGCGCCCTTCCGGGTCGAACTCGTCGCTGCCGAAGCCGATCACGACGTCGTCCGGCTCGTGGCACGTGTAGACGCCCGCGCCGCTATAGCCCTTTTTCACCGCATGCTGAAAATAGCCCTTGAAATGATGGGGCGCGAGGAATTCGGGCGTCATGTCGTCCTGCGAGCACTTGATTTCCTGCACGCACAGCACGTCGGCGTTCTGTTCGCCGAACCAGTCGAAGAATCCCTTCTTCGCCGCCGAACGGATGCCGTTGAGGTTCGCGGTGATCACACGCAGCATGGAGTCGTTTCCTTGTTGTCGGCGCCAGCCGGTGGCCGGCCGGCGCGGTCATTCGATCTTCAGACCCATCAGCTCTTCCTTCGCCGGCGGGTAGTCGAGTTTGAGGCTTTCGAGCAGACGCAGCAGCAGCATCGCGACCATCAGGTTGCGATGCGACTTCGAATTGGCAGGAATCACGTACCACGGCGCGTAGTCGGTGGACGTCGCCGCGAGCGCGTCGCGATACGCGCTCTGATACAGGTCCCAGTGCTTGCGCGCGTCGAGGTCGGAGATGTCGAACTTCCAGTGCTTCGTCGGATCGTCGACGCGCTGCTGGATGCGGCGGCGCTGCTCGTCCTTCGAGATGTGCAGCATGCACTTGATGATCGACGTGCCCGACTGCGACAGCATCAGCTCGAAGTCGCGAATCTGCCGGTAGCGGCGCTCGCATTCGCCGTCGTCGATCTCGCCCAGCACGCGCGGCACCAATACGTCTTCGTAATGGCTGCGGTTGAAGATCGCGAGTTCGCCGGCGGCGGGCACCTGCGCATGCACGCGCCACAGGAAGTCGTGCGACGACTCGATCGGCGTCGGCGCGCGAAACGGCACGATGCGCAGCCCGAGCGGGTCGACTTCGTGGAACACGCCGCGAATCGTGCCGTCCTTGCCGCTCGTGTCCATCCCCTGCAGCACCAGCAGCACGCGCTGGCGGCGCTGCGCGTGCAGCCGCTCCTGCTGCACGTCGAGCTTCATGCCGAGATCCGACAGCCGTTCGCGATCGGCGTCCTTACCGCCGCCGGAGAACGGCTTCGCGGCCGGATTCAGCGCGTCGAGCGCGAACTTCTCCGCCTTCTTGTCGCCGAAATACGGCACGCGGTAATCGTCGAGGCTCGCGGCTTTCGTCATGCATCGCTCCTGTGGGACAACGGCTTGGATGGTCGGCGCGACGGCCGGCGCGAAGCGCTGCGCCGGCCGCGATTCATGCGACTCATGCGACTCGCGCGACGCCGCTCACGACAGCTTCTTCTTCAGCAGATCGTTCACCTGCTGCGGATTGGCCTTGCCCTTCGTCGCCTTCATCGCCTGGCCGATCAGCGCATTGAACGCCTTCTCCTTGCCCGCGCGATATTCGTCGACCGACTTCTGGTTCGCCGCGAGCACCTCGTCGATGATCGCCTCCAGCGCGCCCGTATCCGAGATCTGCTTCAGGCCCTTCGCCTCGATGATGCGGTCCGCCGCGGCTTCGTCCGTCGCCTTCTCGTCCCACATCGCGACGAACACGTCCTTCGCGATCTTGTTCGACACCGTGCCGTCGGCGATCCGCTGCAGCAGCACGCCGAGCTGCGCGGCCGACACCGGCGACGCGTCGATGTCGAGCCCGTCGCGATTCAGCTGCGACGACACCTCGCCCATCAGCCAGTTCGCCGCGACCTTCGCGTGCGCGGCGCCGGTCTTGCCGACGAGCGCTTCGTAGTACGCGGCCATCGCCTTGCTCGACGTGAGCACGCCGGCGTCGTACGACGTCACGCCGTACTGCTCGACGAAGCGCTTTTGCATCGCGGCCGGCAACTCCGGCATCTCGCCTTTCACGCGCTCGATCCATGCGGATTCGATCACGAGCGGCGCGAGGTCCGGGTCCGGGAAATAGCGATAGTCGTGCGCGTCTTCCTTGCTGCGCATCGAGCGCGTCTCGCGCTTGTCCGGGTCGTACAGACGCGTCTCCTGCACGACCGTGCCGCCGTCCTCGATCAGCTCGATCTGGCGGCGCACCTCGTACTGGATGGCCTCTTCGAGGAAGCGGAACGAGTTCAGGTTCTTGATTTCCGCCCGCGTGCCGAATTCCTTCTGGCCGACCGGGCGCACCGACACGTTCGCGTCGCAGCGGAACGACCCTTCCTGCATGTTGCCGTCGCAAATGCCGAGCCACACGACGAGCGCATGCAGCGCCTTCGCGTACGCGACCGCCTCGGCCGCGCTGCGCATCTCCGGCTCGGTGACGATTTCGAGCAGCGGCGTGCCGGCGCGGTTCAGGTCGATGCCGGTCATGCCGGCGAAGTCTTCGTGCAGCGACTTGCCGGCGTCCTCTTCGAGGTGGGCGCGCGTCAGGTTGACGGTCTTTTCATACGCGTCGGCGCCGGTTTTCGGGTTCGCCGGCACCTGGATCGTGACGCTGCCGCCCTGCACGACCGGAATCTCGTACTGGCTGATCTGATAGCCCTTCGGCAGATCCGGATAGAAGTAGTTCTTGCGCGCGAACACGCTGCGCGGCGCGACCGTCGCGCCGATCGCGAGCCCGAAGCGGATCGCGCGCTCGACCGCGCCGCGGTTCATCACCGGCAGCACGCCGGGCAGCGCGAGATCGACCGGGCAGGCCTGGGTGTTCGGCGCGGCGCCGAACTGCGTCGACGCGCCGGAGAAGATTTTCGACGCCGTCGACAGCTGCGCGTGCGTCTCGAGACCGATTACGACTTCCCACTGCATGTCATGCCTCCCGCCGAGCCGCCTCAAGGGAGGCATGCGCCCCCCCGGGGGGCAGTGAACGAAGTGACCGCGGGGGCTCATTCCCCGCTCCCGCGGATGCCGGTGCACGCCGATGCCAGTCGGTCGCGCGCTGGAACGCGTCGGCGACCTGGAGCATGCGGGCCTCGTTGAAATAGTTGCCGACGATCTGCAGGCCGACCGGACGCTTTTCGTTCGCGCCCGCGCCGAAACCGCACGGCACGCTCATGCCGGGCAGGCCGGCGAGGCTCGTCGACAGCGTGTACACGTCCGCGAGATACATCTGCACCGGGTCGTCGGCCTTCGCGCCGAGATCCCACGCGACGCTCGGCGCGACCGGCCCCATGATCACGTCGCATTGCGAGAACGCCTGCTGGAAATCCTGCGCGATGATCCGGCGAATCTTCTGCGCCTGCAGGTAGTACGCGTCGTAGTAGCCGTGCGACAGCACATACGTGCCGACGAGAATCCGGCGCTTCACCTCGTCGCCGAAGCCCTCGGCGCGCGACTTCTTGTACATGTCGAGCAGATCGCGATATTCGGCGGCGCGATGGCCGTAGCGCACGCCGTCGAAACGCGACAGGTTCGACGACGCCTCGGCCGGCGCGATCACGTAGTAGACCGGGATCGACAGTTCGGTCTTCGGCAGCGACACCTCGACGAGCGTCGCGCCGAGCGCTTCGTATTGCTTGAGCGCCGCGTCGACTGCCGCGCGCACGTCGGCCGCGAGGCCGTCGCCGAAGTATTCCTTCGGCAGGCCGATGCGCAGGCCGTCGAGCGGCCTCGCGGCATCGGCTCCTTCACGCCACGACTGGCCGAGGTAGCGCGTGTAGTCTTCGTCGGCGCGTTCGACGCTCGTCGAGTCGCGCGTGTCGAAGCCGGCCATCGCGTTCAGCAGCAGCGCGCAGTCGGCGGCGGTCTGCGCGATCGGACCGCCCTGGTCGAGCGACGACGCGAACGCGATCATCCCGTAGCGCGACACGCGGCCGTACGTCGGCTTGATGCCGGTGACGCCGCAGAACGACGCCGGCTGGCGGATCGACCCGCCGGTGTCGGTGCCGGTCGCAGCCGGCGCGAGACGGGCGGCGACCGCCGCCGCCGAGCCGCCCGACGAGCCGCCCGGCACCGCGCGCGCGTCCCACGGGTTGCGCACCGCGCCGAAGTGCGAGTTCTCGTTCGACGAGCCCATCGCGAACTCGTCCATGTTCGTCTTGCCGACGCACACCATGCCCGCGCGCGCGAGGCGCTCGACGACGGTCGCGTCGAACGGGCTCACGTAGTTTTCGAGCATCTTCGAGCCGGCGGTCGAGCGCCAGCCGCGCGTGACGAACACATCCTTGTGCGCGAGCGGCAGGCCGGTCAGCGGGAGCGCGTCGCCGGCGGCGAGCCGCGCGTCGGCGGCCTTCGCCTGCGCGAGCGTCAGCTCCGGATCGACGTCGATGAACGCGTTCAGCCCTTTTTGCGCGTCGATCCGGCCGAGATAGAGGCGGGCGAGCTCGACGGCGGAACACTCCTTCGCCGCGAGCGACGCGCGCAGTTCAGTCAAGCTTTTTTCATGCATTGCGTGGTTCCTGAAAAATCTTCTGGGAGCGGCGCCGCGCGCTTACTCGATTACCTTCGGCACGAGGTACAGGCCGCCTTCGACGGACGGCGCCGGGCGCTGCAGCGCATCGCGATCGACTGTTTCTGTCACCTTGTCGTCGCGCAGACGCAGCGCGACTTCGCCGATCTGTTCGGTCGGGTGCGCGAGCGGCACGACGCCGGTCGTGTCGACGGCCTGCATCTGCTCGACGAGGCCGAAAAAGTCGTTCAGACGTTCGAGGGTATTGCCGGCTTCGGCGTCGGCCAGTTCGAGGCGCGCGAGGTGCGCGATGCGCTTCACATCGGTCAGGGTCAGGGCCATGAGGTCACCGGAGAATTCGGACTGCGGCAGCGCGCGGAAAAACAGTGCTGCAACAGCGGGTTAGCGCACGGGATCGGGGGTGGCGGCAAAGGTTTGGCTTTGTCAAAAAGTGCCGCCTGGATCCTGCAAAACAGGCAAAATTATAAGGTATCATTACGCGTTCGACTCAAACCGGACCTGCCTTACCCGCACCTTTCACCGCCGCTCGACCCAGGCGTTCGGCCGAAGAACAGGTTGCAGGCTTGGGCTACCGGCTGAGGTAGCCGGTGACCCGGTAGCCTTCGGTAAAAAAACTATCCCCGCAGTTTCAAGCTCATCGTGGCGCCGCTCTCGCCCGGCCTGAAACTGTTATTTATTTCCGCTGCCGTCCTTGTCCGCAGAACGAAAAAGGCCGGCCCCAGCGAGACAGGATTTTGAATGTTCGGTTTTCTGCGTAGCTACTTCTCCAACGATCTCGCGATCGACCTCGGCACCGCCAACACGCTCATCTACATGCGGGGCAAGGGCATCGTCCTCGACGAGCCGTCCGTCGTGTCGATCCGCCAGGAAGGCGGCCCGAACGGCAAGAAAACGATTCAGGCCGTCGGCAAGGAAGCCAAGCAGATGCTCGGCAAGGTGCCGGGCAACATCGAGGCGATCCGCCCGATGAAAGACGGCGTGATCGCCGACTTCACCGTCACCGAGCAGATGATCAAGCAGTTCATCAAGACGGCACACGAATCGAGAATGTTCTCGCCGTCGCCGCGCATCATCATCTGCGTGCCGTGCGGGTCCACCCAGGTCGAGCGCCGCGCGATCAAGGAAGCCGCGCACGGCGCGGGCGCGTCGCAGGTCTACCTGATCGAGGAACCGATGGCCGCCGCGATCGGCGCGGGCCTGCCGGTGTCGGAAGCCACCGGCTCGATGGTCGTCGACATCGGCGGCGGCACGACGGAAGTCGGCGTGATCTCGCTCGGCGGCATCGTGTACAAGGGCTCGGTGCGCGTCGGCGGCGACAAGTTCGACGAAGCGATCGTCAACTACATCCGCCGCAACTACGGGATGCTGATCGGCGAGCAAACGGCCGAGGCGATCAAGAAGGAAATCGGCTCCGCTTTCCCGGGCTCCGAAGTGAAGGAGATGGAAGTGAAGGGCCGCAACCTGTCGGAAGGCATTCCGCGCAGCTTCACGATTTCGAGCAACGAAATCCTCGAGGCGCTGACTGATCCGCTGAACCAGATCGTGTCGTCGGTGAAGATCGCGCTCGAACAGACGCCGCCGGAACTCGGCGCCGACATCGCCGAGCGCGGCATGATGCTGACGGGCGGCGGCGCCCTGCTGCGCGATCTCGACCGCCTGCTGGCCGAGGAAACGGGCCTGCCGGTGCTGGTCGCCGAAGACCCGCTGACCTGCGTCGTGCGCGGGTCGGGCATGGCGCTCGAGCGGATGGACAAGCTCGGCAGCATTTTCTCCTACGAATAAGCCGGTTTTTCTGTCAGTATCCCGTTGATGTCAGTGGCGCGGCTCATCCGGAACGCCGGCCAAGGCCGCCCGCTGAAGGCAGAAGAGGCGGCGCCCGCATCGTTTCGCCGCCGGTTTCACCCTCAGTTTCACTCTTGAGTTCACGCCCCCGGCGCCGACCATGGAATACAGTCCGCCGCCCCTCTTCAAGCAAGGTCCGTCCGCCCTCGCGCGGCTGATCTTCTTCGTGCTGCTGTCGCTCGGACTCCTGATTTCCGACGCCCGCTTCAACACGCTCGAAGTCGTGCGTGGCGTGCTGGGCGCGGGCCTTTATCCGCTGCAGCGCGCGGCGCTCGTGCCGCGCGACCTGTTCATGGGCGCGGCCGATCTCGCCGTGACTGGCGCGCAGTTGCGCGCCGATAACACACGCTTGCGGGCGAAAAACCTGCAATTGTCGCAAGAAGCGAACGAAACGGTCGCGCTGTCGGCCGAAAACGCGCACCTGCGCGCGCTGTTGCAGCTGTCGCAGCGGATCACCGCGCAGGCGACGCCGGCCGAGATCCAGTACGACACGCGCGACCCGTTCACGCAGAAAGTCGTGATCGGCCGCGGCTCGCAGCAGGGGATCAAGAACGGCTCGCCGGTCGTCGACGAAAACGGCGTGATCGGCCAGGTCACGCGCGTGTTCCCGCTGCAATCGGAAGTGACCCTCGTCACCGACAAGGACCAGGCGGTGCCGGTCGAGATCGTGCGCACCGGCCTGCGCAGCGTGATCTACGGCACGCCGAAGGGCGATCTGCTCGAACTGCGCTTCGTGCCGATCAGCGCGGACGTGCAGGTCGGCGACGAACTGGTGACGAGCGGCCTCGACGGCGTCTATCCGCAGGGACTGCCGGTCGCGAAGGTGCTGCGCGTCGACAAGCTCGCCGATACGGCGTTTGCGCGCGTCGTCTGCGTGCCGCTCGCGGCGGTGCGCGGCGCGCGCCAGATGCTGGTGCTGCATTACGAAGCGCAGCTGCCGCCGCGCCCGGCCGACGAGGAAACGCCAGCCGACGCGAAGAAGAAGGCGGCGAAAGGCGCGGACAAGAAGGCGGCGAGCGCGAAGCCGGCCAGCGACCAGGCGGCCGAAGCGAAGGGCGCCGACGTGAAGGGCGCCGCAGGCGGCGCGAATGCGGCGCAGAACGGCGCCGCCGCGAATGCGGCCGACAAGGCCGACAAGCCGGCAGCGCGATCGACGGAAAATCCGGCCGACAAGCCCGCCGCCCGCACGCAGGCGGCCCCCGCGCCGAAACACCCGCCGAAGCCCGCCGCACCGCAGCAGGAAGGCCAACGATGAGCAGCCGCCCCCAATACATCCTGCAGCCGGTCAACCCGTATTTCATCGCGTTCAGCCTCGCGGCCGCGTTCCTGCTGAACCTGCTGCCGTGGGGCAAGCTGATCGGCGTGCCCGACTTCGTCGCGCTCGTGCTGCTGTTCTGGAACATTCACCAGCCGCGCAAGGTCGGAATGGGCATCGCGTTCGTCCTCGGCATCCTGATGGACGTGCACAGCGCGAATCTGCTCGGCGAACACGCGCTCGCCTACACGCTGCTGTCGTACGGCGCGATCACGATCCACCGCCGCGTGCTGTGGATGTCGATCGGCGTGCAGACGTTCGCGGTGACGCCGATGCTGTTCGGCTCGCAGCTCGTGCCGTTCGTGATCCGGCTGTTGATGGGCGCGTCGTTCCCCGGCTGGGGCTACCTCGTGAGCGGGTTCGTCGGCGCCGCGCTGTGGCCGCTCGCGACGATGCTGCTGCTGCTGCCGCAGCGCCGCCCGGTCGATCCCGACGATACGCGGCCGATCTGACGCGCCGCTCACCCGGAACCCGCTTGACTACCCTTTTAGCCTCCCGGCCCGCCGCGCTCCGTTAAGGCGCACGGGCCCCATCGCATGACCGAATTCAAGGACACCCAGCAGCAGCTCACGAAATTCCGCCTGCGCGTCGCGGCGGCGGGACTGTTCGTGTTCGTCTGCTTCGGGCTGATCGCGTTCCGCTTCGTGTACCTGCAGGTGTGGCACCACAGCAAGTACTCGCTGCAGGCCGACGAGAACCGCATCTCGGTCGCGCCGATCGTGCCGAACCGCGGCATCATCACCGACCGCAACGGCGTCGTGCTCGCGAAGAACTACTCCGCGTACACGCTCGAAATCACGCCGTCGAAGCTCAACGACACGCTCGACAACGTGATCGACCAGCTTTCGACGGTGATTCCGATCGACGCGCGCGACCGCCGCAACTTCAAGAAGCTGCAGGAAGACTCGAAGAACTTCGAGAGCCTGCCGATCCGCACGCGCCTCACCGACGACGAAGTCGCGCGCTTCACCGCGCAGCGCTATCGCTTTCCGGGCGTCGAGGTGCGCGCGCGCCTGTTCCGCCAGTACCCGCTCGGCCCGACTGCCGCGCACGTGATCGGCTATATCGGCCGCATCTCGCAGCGCGACCAGGAGCGCATCGACGAGGCGAGCGACCGCAACGCGAGCGATCCGGACCACTACGATCCGCGTCTCGACGCGAACAACTACAAGGGCACCGATTACATCGGCAAGATCGGCGTCGAACAGAGCTACGAGACCGAGCTGCACGGGCTCACCGGCTTCGAGGAAGTCGAGGTGACGGCCGGCGGCCGGCCGGTGCGCACGCTGTCGCGCACGCAGGCGACGCCGGGCAACAACCTTGTGCTGTCGATCGACATCGGCCTGCAGCAGGTGGCCGAGCAGGCGTTCGCGGGCAAGCGCGGCGCGCTCGTCGCGATCGAGCCGTCGACCGGCGACATCCTCGCGTTCGTGTCCGCGCCGAGCTTCGACCCGAATTCGTTCGTCGACGGCATCGACCAGCAGACGTGGGACGCGCTGAACAACTCGCCGGACCATCCGCTCCTGAACCGTCCGCTGCACGGCACGTATCCGCCGGGCTCGACGTACAAGCCTTTCATGGCGCTCGCCGCGCTGACGCTGCACAAGCGCACGCCGAGCTGGGGCTTCCAGGATCCGGGCTATTACATGTTCGGCGGCCACCGGTTCAACAACGACGTGCGTTCCGGCCAGGGCTGGATCGACATGAACCGCGCGATCATGGTGTCGAACGACACGTATTTCTTCATGCTCGCGCACGACCTCGGCGTCGACAACATCGCGAACTTCATGAAGCCGCTCGGCTTCGGCCAGCTGACCGGCATCGACATCTCCGGCGAGGCGCGCGGCATCCTTCCGTCGACCGAATGGAAGCGCAAGGCGTATCACCGGCCCGAGCAGCAGCGCTGGTACGAAGGCGAGACGATCAGCCTCGGGATCGGTCAGGGCTACAACTCGTTCACGATCCTGCAGCTCGCGCACGCAACGGCGACGCTCGCCGACAACGGCGTGCTGATGAAGCCGCACCTCGTGAAGGAAATCGTGAATCCGATCTCGCACGACGTGCAGCTGACCGTGCCGCACGAAAGCGGGCGCCTCGACGTGAAGCAGTCGGACATCGACATCGTGAAGCGCGGGATGGAAAACGTCGCGATGAACCCGTCCGGCACCGCGTACAGGGTGTTCCAGAACGCGCCGTACACGGTCGCGGGCAAGACCGGCACCGCGCAGGTGTTCTCGCTGCAGGGCGGGAAGTATCAGGCGCATGCGCTGTCGGAGCGTCTGCGCGACCACGCGCTCTTTATCGCGTTCGCGCCGGCCGACCATCCGCAGATCGCGCTCGCGCTGATCGTCGAAAACGGCGGCTGGGGCGCGGAAGCGGCCGGCCCGATCGCGCGGCGCGTGCTCGACTATTACCTCGTCGACCGGCTGAAGCCCGGCACCGAGCAGGCGGCGGTGGCCGCGGCGGCGTCGGCGACCGAGGACGCGTCCGCGCCGGTGATCGGCACGCAGCCGGAAGACGACGCGCCGCGTCCGGTCGAGGTCGCGGCCGGGTTTACGCCGCTGCCGAGCCCGGTTGCGGCGTCGGCGGTCGACGCGGCGTCGGGGGCTGCGGCGGCTTCTGGTGCTGCCGCTGCGTCGGGGGCGGGCGTTGAGTCGGGCAGCGCCGAATCGGGCGCTGCGGCTGCATCCGGCGCCGCTGCCGTGTCGGGCGCCTCTGCGGCGCGAGGCGCTACTGCCACGTCGGGCGCTGCCGCGGCGCGAGGCGCTACTGCCACGTTGGGCGCTGCCGCGGCGCGAGGCGCTACTGCCACGTCGGGCGCTGCCGCGGCGCGGGGCGCTGCCGCCACGTCGGGCACAGCTGCCGTGCCGGGCGCCGCGCAGTCCGCCGGCGCATCGGGCGCAGCGACCGCCACCGCACTCTCCCCGGCCGCCCGTCTGCGAGGCGCGCCGGCCGGCAACCGGCCCGACATGCGCCGCGCGCTGATCCCACGGCCGAACCCCGTCACGCCCGACGCCGGCGCGAACGTCGATGCGGTCAACGGCGGCACCGCGCCCGTCGCTGCGTCCGGCAGCAACAACGATGCACCGGCTGTGCTGCGTCAGCGGGCGCCGCGCCATCCGCGCGCGCCGGCGAACGATGCCGGCGCCACCGCGATCGCCCCGCCGCCGAAGCCGGCGACCGGCGGCATCGACGAGTAAGGAATCACCATGCCTTTCTTCCAGTTCGACAAACTCGACAAGCGCGCGGTGCTCGATCGCATCGGCAAGATGTTCGTCGGTTTCGACCGGCCGCTCGCGCTGATCGTGTTCCTGCTGCTGTGCGTCGGCATCGTGACGCTGTACAGCGCGAGCCTCGACATGCCGGGCCGCGTCGAAGACCAGCTGCGCAACATCATGCTGACCTTCGTGCTGATGTGGGCGCTCGCTAACGTGCCGTCGACCACGCTGATGCGCTTTGCCGTGCCGATCTACACGTTCGGCATCGCGCTGCTCTTCGCGGTCGCGATGTTCGGGCTCACGCGCAAGGGCGCGAAGCGCTGGATCAACGTCGGCGTCGTGATCCAGCCGTCCGAGATCATGAAGATCGCAACACCGCTGATGCTCGCGTGGTACTACCAGCGTCGCGAAGGCGTGGTGCGCTGGTACGACTACCTCGTCGGCTTCGTGATCCTGCTCGTGCCGGTCGGGCTGATCGCGAAGCAGCCGGACCTCGGCACCGCGGTGCTGGTGTTCGCGGCCGGGCTCTTCGTGATCTACTTCGCGGGTCTGTCGTTCAAGCTGATCGTGCCGGTCCTGCTCGCGGGCGTGATCGCGGTCGGGTCGATCGCCGCGTTCCAGGACCGCATCTGCCAGCCCGAAGTGAACTGGCCGCTGATGCACGACTACCAGAAGCACCGCATCTGCACGCTGCTCGATCCGACGTCCGACCCCCTCGGCAAGGGCTTCCACACGATCCAGGCGGTGATCGCGATCGGCTCGGGCGGCCCGCTCGGCAAGGGCTGGCTCAAGGGCACGCAGTCGCACCTCGAATTCATCCCCGAGAAGCACACCGACTTCATCTTCGCGGTGTTCTCGGAGGAGTTCGGGCTCATGGGCGGGATCGTACTGCTCACGCTTTATATGGCGCTGATCGCGCGCGGGCTCTATATCGCGGCGAACGGCGCGACGCTGTTCGGCCGGCTGCTCGCCGGCTCGCTGACGATGGCGTTCTTCACATACGCGTTCGTCAACATCGGGATGGTGAGCGGGATCCTGCCGGTCGTCGGCGTGCCGCTGCCGTTCATGAGCTACGGCGGCACCGCGCTGACGACGCTCGGCATCGCGATCGGCCTGATCATGAACGTCGGGCGGCAAAAGCGGCTGATGCAGAGCTAGCTGGCGCCCCGCGCGTCACTGCGCGCGCGGTACCGTCTTCATCAATTGCGCGGTCAACTCTTCGTATTTGAGCCGCGCGGCCGGGTCGCCCTGCGCGGCCGCCGCCGCATAGTACGCGCGCGCGACGTTCAGGTTCTTCTGCACGCCGTCGCCGCCGCGCTCGTAGAACGAACCGGTCACGTACTGGGCGGTCATGTCGCCGCCTTCGGCGGCTTTCTTGTACCAGTAGAACGCCTGGCGGTTGTCGCGCGACGTGCCGCGTCCGTCGAGGAACTGGTTCGCGAGCGCCAGTTCCGCCTGCACGTGCCCCTGCTGCGCCGCCTTCAGGAACCACTGATGCGCCTCCGACGGGTCGCGCGCGACGAACTCGCCGTCGTCGTACATCTTCCCGTACACGTACTGCGCATGCGACATGTTCGCGTCGGCCGCCTTGCGCAGCCACTTGCGTCCCTCGCCGACGTCGGTCGCGCCGCCTTCGCCGTTCAGCAGCATCATCGCGTAGTCGAACTCCGCGAGGCGGTTGCCGCGCTCGGCGGCCGCGCGAAACTCGGTCAGCGCGGCGCCCAGGTTGCCGGCGTTGTAGTCGGCGACGGCCGATTCGGTCTGCGGGTCGGTGTCCGCAGCGGACGCGGATTGCTGCGCGCGCGCGACGCCGGCCGCGAGCAGCGCCGCGCCGAGCGCGACGGCGGTCCGCGCGAGGATCCTCCGCGCCGACCACGCCGCGTTCATGAGCGCGCCTCCTGCAGCACCTGACGGGTCGCGCGCACGAGCCAGATCACGTCGGCCGCGAGCGCGATGAAGGTGAAGCCCATCTCGCGATACTGCTTCGCGCTCGCGGCATCCATCGCGAAGATGCCCGTCGCGACGCCCGCGCTGCGTCCCGCCGACACGATCCGCAGCATCGCGTCCTGCACCTTCGGATGTCGCGAATCGCCGAGGTGGCCGAGGCTCGCGGCAAGATCGGCGGGGCCGACGAACAGGCAATCGACGCCCGGCGTCGCCGCGATCTGCTCGACTTCGGCCAGCGCCTTCGCGGATTCGATCTGCACGATCGTCGCGATCTGCGCGTTCGCGCTCTGGAGGTAGTCGCGCCGCATCCCGTACGCGGCCGCGCGCACGACGCCCGCGACGCCGCGCAGCCCGTCGGGCGAGCGCTCATCCGGATAACGCGTGAGATTGACGGCCCGCGCGGCCTCGGCCGCCGAGCCGACATTCGGGAACATCAACGTGCGTGCGCCCGCATCGAGCACGCGTTTCACGAGCCACGGATCGCTCGCCGGCAGACGCACGACCGGCTCGGTCGGCAGATGCGCGGCGGCGATCGCGCGCAATTGGGCGGTGAGGTCGGCGCTGTCGTTGGGCGCGTGCTCCATGTCGATCAGCAGCCAGTCGAAGCCGGCGTGCGCGAGCGCCTCGGCGGCGGTCTCGCTGCCCATCGACAGCCACAGCCCGAACAGCGGCTCCGATGCTTTCAGGCGTTCTTTCAGCGGATTCGTGAACGTGCTCATCGCCATCTCCATGTGGAGGCGAGGGCGCACGGCGCGCGCCGGCCGCGGCGGGCCGGCGGCCTCGCGGCCGGCATGTCTCGCCCCGTTGTGTTGTTGGAACCGTTATCGGAAGCGATGATACCGCGACATTAATGCGGCCACCTGACGCAGCCGTTGGGCGTGTTCGTGGAAGCGCCCGCCCGCGCTAGTCGCGAACGACGTCCGCCCAGCAGTTCGGCGTTTCGTAGAGCCGCACGCGATGCAACCGCAGATTCACGCCGTAATGCGCGTCGTACACGTTCGCGAGAATGCCGAACGCGACGGCCGCGAGGTTCTCGACCGTCGGGATCCGGTCCAGCACGACCGTCTTGTGGCCCGGCAGCGTGTCGAGGAACTGGCGCACCTGCGCGTCGCCCTCGTAGACGAGAAACGCATGGTCCCAGCGATCGATCAGATGCTGGTTCGCAAGCGCCTTCACGTCCGCGAAGTCCATCACCATGCCGCGATCGGGCGCGCCTTCGGTGTCGACGAGATCGCCCTGCAGCGTGATTTCGAGCACGTAGCGATGCCCGTGCAGATTGCGGCACTGGCTGCGGTGATCGGGGATGCGGTGGCCCGCGTCGAATTCGAGTTTTCGGGTGATCGTCAGCACGGCGGCTCGGGGCAAAGGTCAGGGAATGTTCAGGTACTTGTGGGTCTGCATCGACAGGCGCCACTGCGGATGACGCTTGCACCAGTCGATCGCGAGCTTCGTATTGAGGTCTCGCGACGGGCCGTCCATCGGCTGCACGAGGAAATGCTGGAAATCGAGCTTCGCGTAGTCGGCGAGGCGCTGGTTTTCCTGCGGCACGACGACCTTCAGTTCATTGCCTTTCGTGACGACGAGCGGCGCGTCGGCCTTCGGGCTCACGCACACCCAGTCGATCGAGTCGAGCACCGGCAGCGAGCCGTTGGTCTCGATCGCGACTTCGAAGCCGGCCGCATGCAGCGCGTCGACGAACGGCGCATCGATCTGCAGCATCGGCTCGCCGCCCGTGCAGACGACGAAGCGATGCGCCTCGCCCTGCGGCCACAGCGACGCGATCTTCGCGACCAGCTCTTCCGCGCTGCGATACTTGCCGCCGTTCTCGCCGTCGGTGCCGACGAAGTCGGTGTCGCAGAACCGGCAGACGGCCTCCGCCCGGTCTTCCTCGCGGCCCGACCACAGATTGCAGCCGGCGAACCGGCAGAACACGGCCGGACGCCCGGCGTTCGCGCCCTCGCCCTGCAACGTGTAGAAGATTTCCTTTACCGCGTAGGTCATGCTGGTTTCTTCGATGGTAGTCAGACGGGTTCCGTCACCTGGCCGCCGGCGAGAAACGCTTCGTAGCCGCGTTTGCGCAACCGGCATGCCGGGCATTCGCCGCAGCCGAAGCCCCACGGATGCAATTCGGAGCGCTCGCCGACGTAGCACGTGTGCGTATCGACGCGAATCAGCTCGACGAGCGCATCGCCGCCGAGTTGCTGCGCGAGCCGCCACGTGTCGGCCTTGTCGAGCCACATCAGCGGTGTTTCCAGCACGAAGCGGCTGTCCATGCCGAGATTGAGCGCGACCTGCAGCGCCTTGAGCGTGTCGTCGCGGCAATCCGGATAGCCGGAGAAGTCGGTCTCGCACATGCCGCCGACCAGCACCTTCAGCCCGCGCCGATACGCGATCGCCGCGGCGATCGTCATGAACATCAGGTTGCGGCCCGGCACGAACGTGTTCGGCAAGCCGCTCGCGGCGGTCTCGATCTGGATGGCCCGCGTCATCGCCGTATCGCTGATCGGGCCGAGCACCGACAGGTCGATCATGTGATCCTCGCCGAGGCGCTCGCTCCATTCGGGGAACGTGCTCGCGATCGCCGCGCGAAATCCGTCGCGGCACTCGAGTTCGACGCGATGTCGCTGGCCGTAGTCGAAGCCGAGCGTCTCGACGGTTTCATACCGGTCGAGCGCCCAGGCGAGGCACGTGGCCGAGTCCTGGCCGCCGGAAAACAGCACGAGCGCGCCGTTTTTACCGCCTGTTCGAGTCACCGTGATACTCCGTGAATGTGGGGTTGCTGCACAACGCCGGGTCGCCCCGTCCGCGCCCGGGTCTGCGCCTGTTTGCCGGACACCGCTCTTTTGTGCCCGCCACCGTGGTGCGGAATCCCGGCGGATCCGGTCAGCGCAGTCTGTCAGCGCAGTCTGTCAGTATAGGCCGCTGCCCTGCGCGGCATGATCCGCGGCCTCGGCCCCGCGCCGCTGGCCGCAGGATTCGCGAACCCACGAAAGACAACGAAAAAGCCCCAGGAATCGAGCGATCTCCTGGGGCTGAATTCTGGTGGCCTGGGGCGGAATCGAACCACCGACACGCGGATTTTCAATCCGCTGCTCTACCAACTGAGCTACCGGGCCAACGAAGAAACGAGATTATAGCGAGTCGCGGACAGCGCTACAAGCCCCCTTCGCGCGAAAAAAATCGGGGGAGATCCGCGCGGCCGGCACGCCGTGTCATTCGCCCTTGCTCTTGCCGAGATCCACGCCGAGCTGCTTGAGCTTGCGATACAGATGCGTGCGCTCGAGCCCGGTTTTCTCCGCGACGCGCGTCATGCTGCCGTTCTCGCGCGCGAGGTGGTATTCGAAGTACGCGCGCTCGAACGCGTCGCGCGCGTCGCGCAGCGGAATGTCGAACGAGATCGACGCGGTCTGCGTGGCGAGCATGCCGCCCGGCATCCCGTCCGCGCTCAGCACCGGCAGCGCGGCCGACGACGCGACCGCCGACGGTCCGCCCGTCACGACCGGCTTGCCGCCCGCCGCGCCCGCGTTGACCGGCGTCGCCGCGGTGCCGCGCGCGAGCCCCTGTTCGACCGCGTTCAGCAGCTTTTGCAGCGCGATCGGTTTCTCGAGGAAATTCAGCGCGCCGATCTTCGTCGCCTCGACGGCCGTGTCGATCGTCGCGTGACCCGACATCATGATCACCGGCATCGTGAGCTGGCCCTGCGCCGCCCACTCCTTGAGCAGCGTGACGCCGTCGGTGTCCGGCATCCAGATGTCGAGCAGCACCAGATCCGGCACCTGACGCAGCCGGAAGTCGCGCGCCTCCTGCGCGTTCTCCGCGACTTCCACGACATGCCCTTCGTCGCTCAGGATCTCCGAGAGCAGTTCCCGGATGCCCATTTCATCGTCTACCACCAGGATGGTTGCCATTTACGCTGCCCTTGTCTGCACTGTTGCTTTTGTCGTTCCCTGCGTCGCCGCGTCCTGTGACGGCGGCGCACCGGAACCCGGCGTGGCGGAGTCGTCCGCCAGCTGGAGAAAGAGTATCGAGATCTGTGCGCCTTCGACCGTGTCGCCCGCCTTTCGGTTGCGGATGTCGATACGCGCGCCGTGCTCGTCGACGATCTTTTTGACCATCGCAAGTCCGAGCCCCGTTCCCTTGGCCTTCGTCGTCACGTAAGGCTCGAATGCGCGCGTGAGGATTCGCGCCGGAAAACCGGGACCATTGTCCGACACTGTCAGACGCACGGCAACGCGCGGATGCCCTTGGGAATCAGGATCGCCGTATTCTACGGTGCGCGTCTCGAGCACCACGCGCGGCTGTTCGACATCGGCGACCGCATCCTGCGCGTTCTGCAGCAGGTTGTGGATCACCTGGCGCAATTGCGTCGCGTCGCCGCGAATCACCGGCAGCGACGACAGCTCCACCTTGATCGCGCTCTTGCCCTCGCCGGCGCCGTACAGCGTCAGCACTTCGGTCACCAGATCGTTCAGCTGCAGGTTGCCGAGCACCGCGGGCGGCGTGCGCGCGTAGTCGCGGAAGTCGTTGACCATCTGCTTCATCGCGGCGACCTGGTTCACGATCGTCGTCGCGCCGCGTTTGAGCACGTCGGCGTCGGCGGGCGCGAGCTTGTCGTACAGCTTCATCTGCAGGCGTTCGGCGGACAGCTGGATCGGCGTCAGCGGATTCTTGATCTCGTGCGCGAGCCGTCGCGCGACTTCCGCCCAGGCAACCGAGCGCTGCGCGGAGATCACGTCGGAAATGTCGTCGAACACCACCACGTAGCCGGACGTCTGGCGCTCACCGGTGCCGCTGTCCACGCGGATTTCCGCGTCGCTTCCCGCCTCGCGGCCCGTGTCCGACACGAGACGCGCGCCGCGCACGAGCAGCGTGAGCGGGTCGGTTTCGCCCGGCACCGGCACCGAGAACTGCTGCTGCCAGTGGCCGCGATCCGCTTCGCCGTCGCCGCTCGCGGCTTCGCGGTCGGCGAACGCCTTGCGCACCATCGCGCCGAAATCCGACAGTGCCGCGATGTGGTCGAGCGACACGCCCTCCTGCATCTGGAACGGCTGCCGGAAGATCCGCTCGGCGCCGGGGTTCGCGGTCATCAGCCGGAACTGGCGGTCGAACACGAACACGCCCGCCGTCAGGTTCGCGAGGATGCTTTCGAGGTACGCCTTCGAATGTTCGAGCGCGACGCGGTTTTTCTCGACCGCGAGCCGCGCGTCGGCGAGCTGGCGCGTCATCGCGTTGAACGACTGCGTGAGGAAGCCGAGTTCGTCGCGCGACTTCACTTCGCGCTTCGGCGTGTAATCGCCCTCGGTCACTTCCTTCGTGCCCTGCGCGAGCAGGAACAGCGGCCGCGCGAGCTGATTGCCGAGCGCGAGCGCGAGCATCATCGCGACGAACGTCGCGAGAAAGAGCGCGAGCGTCAGCGTGCCGATATACATCTTGCGCAGGCCGGTGCGGCCGAGCGCCTTCTCCTGATACTCGCGATACGCGCGCTGCACCGCGTCGGCGTTGCGCGCGAGCGTCGGCGACACCGGCTGCGTGAGCTGCAGGAAGCGTTCGGCCGGCTGCAGCAGCGTCGCGTTCGCATCCGGAATCCGCTGCACGACGCGCAGACGCAGCGCGCCCTTCGCGCCGTGCTCGTGCGGATCGCCGTCCACTTCGCCTTCGATCGCCGCGTAGCCGCGGCCGCGCGCCTGGTCGATCATCATCGCGGTCGGCAGGTCGGACGGCACGAGCGACGAGAAATTGCCCGACGCCTGCGCGACGACGTGCATCTCCGGCGACGCGCCCGCCATGCTGCGGCCCGGCTCGACGATCATCGCGTCCTGCACGCCGAACTGGTCGCGCAGGCGCAGAAGCGTCAGCGTCGTGCCCGGCGCGTCCGAGCTCGCGATCTGCTCGGCCATCAGCCGGCCCTTCGACTGCAGGTCGGACAGCGACGCGTCGAGCATCCCGCGCCCGAGGTTCAGGCCTGCGGTGAGCGCGGTCTCGACGTTCACGTCGAACCACGACTCGATGCTGCGCGACACGAACTGATACGACACGATGTAGATGATCCCGCCCGGCACCACGCCGACGAGCGCGAAGAAGAACGCGAGCTTCGCGAGCAGCCGCGTGCCGAACTTGCCGCGCCGCAATCGCACGATGATCACGATGACGAGCGCGAGGACCACCGTCAGGAAGATCAGCGCGACCGCGATATTGGCCGCGTAGAGCCAGCCGTAATAGCGGTCGAAGAACTCGGTGTTCGCGCTCGCGGCGGCGAGCAGCACGAGCAGCAGCATCGCGGTGAGCGCGACGGTCGAGACGAGCAGCCGGACGACGACCCCGCTGAAGCTGGTCGCGGCACGGACTTCGCGGCGGACTTTATCTAGCACGTTCGGTCACCGTGAAGTTGAAGCGCTTCCAGTCGGAAGCGAGATTCCAGTCGCGGTTGTTCACCGCGTCGATCTGGAACGGCTTGGGCATCAGCGCGACGTCGAGCTGCATGCGCACCGATGCGGTGTACGTCTCGCCCGCGCTCACCTGACTGCGGTCGATCACGTGCCACGACGTCACGTGCTTGATGACCGACAGCGCCTCGTCGAGCGTCGGAAAGCCGAGCTGCAGGCCGCCGCTCGAGACGCGGTATTCGCGCGTGAGCGGCTGGAACGACAGACGGATGCTCTGCGACACGCTGACCGGCTGTTCGTCGAACCAGTACCAGCGCGGGCGCGTGAGTTCGAAATCGGTCGTGAAGTAAAGCGGGATGCCCTTGTTGACCGCATCTTCGAGACTGCTGTTCAGATCGAAGTCGAAGCGCGCGTCGAGGCTCCAGCCGCTTTGATCGGCCTGCAGCGATGCGCGCTGGACCGAGATCGTATCCGCGCGCGCCGGCGCGGCCTCGAAAAGACCGAAGCCGACCACGAGGGCAATCCACACGAGTGCCGCGAGCCGCAGCCGGAAGAAGCGTTTAATGATCACCGTTTCTGAAAGCGCGCGTAGAAGAATCCGTCGTGATCCGCGGCGCAATCCGGTGTCTGGCTCGCGTCCGCTTCGGCGTGATGTTGGGCGCCGACGCTCGCGCCGCCGACTGCCTCTTTGGTTGTCCCGTTGATGGCGCCCTGCGCCGACGTTGGGAGCAGCTGCCCGGGTGCGTCCAATCGTACCGCATCCGGATGGCTGCTTTCAAACCGCCGCGCCTGCTCTTCGCCCTCCGCGGGGAAGATCGAACACGTCACGTACAGCAGCTCGCCGCCCGGCTTCACGAGCGGCCACAACGCGTCGACGATGCGGCGCTGCTCGCTCACCAGCGCGGCGATGTCGGTCGGACGCCGCAGCCACCGCACGTCCGGATGGCGCCGCACGATGCCGGACGCCGAGCACGGAACGTCCGCGAGAATGCGGTCGAACGGTTCGCCGTCGTGCCACGCGGACGGCGTCGCCGCATCGCCGACGACCACCTTCGCCGACAGCCCGAGCCGCGCGAGGTTCTCGCCGATTCGCGCGGCGCGCGTCGCGTCGCTTTCGAGCGCGACGAGATCGACATCCGCGAGTTCGAGCAGATGGCCGGTCTTGCCGCCGGGCGCCGCGCACGCGTCGAGCACGCGCATGCCGTCGCGCACGCCGAGCCGCTGCGCGGCAAGCTGCGCGCCGGCGTCCTGCACCGACACGTCGCCGGCCGCGAAGCCGGGAATGCGATCGACCGGCAGCGCATGCGCGAGCCGCACCGCGTGCTCGCCGAGTCGCGTCGCGTCGATGCCCTCCGCGCGCAGTCGCTGCAGATACGCGTCGGCGCTCGCGCGGCGCGCGTTCACGCGCAGCGTCAGCGGCCCCTGCACGTTGCCGGCGCCGAGGATCGACTGCCATGCGTCGGGCCACGCGGCACGCGTCGCGTCGATCCACCATTGCGGGTAGTTCCAGCGCGCGACGTCGTCGCGCCCGGCGGCGGCGAGCAACGTGCCGCGCTCGCGCAAGAAGCCGCGCAGCACCGCGTTGACCAGCCCCTTCGCAAATGCGATTTCACGGCGCGCGCCGACCGCGCGAACGGCCTGATCGACGACCGTGAACGGCGCATACGCAGCCGTCGCTTCGTCGTCGAGCAGCAGCGCGAGCGCGCACGCGAGCAGATTCGACACGGCCGCGGGCGGCGCCTTGCTGATGCGCTCGCGCATCAGCCAGTCGACGGTGCCGAGGCGCCGTATCGTGCGGTACGCGATGTCCTGCACCGCGCCGCGCGATAGCGCGACGCTCTCAGGCGGCAACGCCGCGAATCCGGCCGCCAGCGCGGCCGGCAGCGCGGCGCCGCCGCGCACGTCGCCGACCGCCTGCCCCGCCTGATCGAGCGCGAAGCCGAGCGAGTCGGGAATCAGGTGGACGGCCGTGCGTCCGGCCGCGCGCGGCGTGTGCTGCGCGGCGCGCGACGCGGACGCACGGCCCGACCGTACGGGCTTGGCGGCGGACCGCCCATGAGAACTGGATGTCATCGGAAAGCGGAAAACGGGGCGCGCTCGGCGCGAGACCCCAACGTTGCATTGTAGCGTGGCGCCGCAGCAACGCCCGCAACCCGAAGTGGGGCGGCAGTAAACGAAAAGGGCAGGCGTTTCGCCTGCCCTGGTTCGCCGCTTCGCTATGCGTTCGCCGCGCGTCCCGTCACTCGAAGCGGCCGGTCCGCGCCATCTCCATCAGCCGCGCGATGCGCTCCTCGGTCGACGGGTGCGTCGAGAACAGGTTCTGCAGTCCGCCGCCCGACAGCGGGTTCATGATCATCATCTGCGCGGTGGCCGGATGCTCTTCGGCGGTCGGGAACGGAATGCCCTTCGCGTAGCGATGGATCTTGTCGAGCGCCGACGCGAGCGCCTGCGGGTCGCCCGAAATCCTCGCGCCGCCGCGATCGGCCTCGAACTCACGCGCCCGCGAGATCGCCATCTGGATCAGCGCGCCCGCGATCGGCGCGAGCAGCGCGACCGCGATCGCCGCGATCGGGTTCGCCGCGCGCCCGTTCTGGTCGCGGCCGCCGAAGATCAGCGCGAGGTTCGCGAGCGCCGAGATCGCGCCCGCCATCGTCGCGGAAATCGTCGAGATCAGGATGTCGCGGTGCTTCACGTGCGCGAGTTCGTGCGCCATCACACCACGCATTTCGCGCTCGGACAGCACGCGCAGGATGCCGGTCGTTGCCGCGACCGCCGCGTGCTCGGGATTGCGACCGGTCGCGAATGCGTTCGGCGCGTCTTCGTTGATCAGATACACGCGCGGCATAGGCAGGCCGGCGCGCGTCGACAGTTCGCGCACCATCCGGTAGAACTGCGGCGCACTGTTCTCGTCCACTTCCTGCGCGTTGTACATGCGCAGCACCATCTTGTCCGAGAACCAGTACGAGAAGAAATTCATCCCGAGCGCGATCACCAGCGCCATCATCATCCCGCGCTGGCCGCCCAGCAGCCCGCCGATCACGATGAAGAGGGCCGTGATCGCGGCCATCAGCATCGCGGTTTTGACCCAGTTGAACATATCCATGCTCCTTGCCCGACCAGGGCCGAATCGTTGAATCGCCCGCCATAAAGGCGGCCGTTGTGTGTAAGCGATTCGTTAGATAGGGATGGCCGGCGAAAATTCAACTCACCGCGTGGCGGTGGCGAGCCGGATGCCGAGACCGACGAACGCCGTGCCGACCGTGCGGTCGAGCCACTTCTTGACGGCCGGCTTGCCGGAGAAGCGCCGCGTGACGCTGCCCGCGATCCACGCGACAAAGCTGTTCCACACGGTGCTCATTGCGACGAACACGGCGCCGAGCGCGAGAAACGCGAGTGTCTTGTGCGGGCTGCCGACGGCGACGAACTGCGGGAAGAACGACACGAAGAACAGCACGACTTTCGGGTTCAGCACGTTGGTCCAGAAGCCCTGCAGGAAGAGCTGGCGCAGCGGCCGCGCGGCGGCCGCGCGGGGCTCGTCGACGGCGGCTTCGCGCGGCGCGCGCGCGGGTGCCGGCTTCGCGAAGATGAGCCGCACGCCCAGATAGACCAGATAGATCGCGCCGACCACCTTGATCACCGTGAACGCGGCGGCGGACGCCGCGAGCAGCGCGGTGAGCCCGAATGCGCACGCGAGCGAGTGCACGCAGCAGCCGGCCGAGATGCCGAGCGCGGACGTGAGCCCGGCGCCGCGCCCCTGCGCGACGCTGCGACCGACGATATAGGCGGTGTCGGGGCCCGGCGTGACGTTCAGCAGAAAAACCGCGACGACAAAGAAAGCAAAGTGGGTGATGCCGAGCATGGCGTCCTCAGGAAATACGGTCGGTGCGTTCAGCCATTCTAGCGCGCAGCCATCGCGGGCGTAGCTGGCCGGACGGCTAACGCTGCCGCCGCCGCGACGCGCTCGCGCTAGGCGTCCGTGGCGTCCACCAGCTCGAAACGTTGCCCCGCCGCGAGCGGCAGTCCGGCGAGAAACTCGCGCGCGGGCAGACGCTTGCCACCCGGCTTCTGCAACTGCGTGATGCGCAGCGCGCTGCGCGCGTCGCCGGTTGCGCACGCGACGACGACGCCCGCCGGCGACACCTCCAGGATCTCACCCGGCGTCGCGGCATCGGGCACCGCGACGCCCACGGCCGGCTCGGCGGCCCACAGCTTCAGCTGCGCGCCGTCGAGCGTCGCCACGCCGCCCGGAAACGGATCGAACGCTCGAAGCTGGCGCGCGAGCGCATCCGCTGGACGCCGCCAGTCGAGCGCCGCCTCGTGCTTGCCGATTTTTTCCGCGTAGGTGACGCCGTCTGTTGGCTGCGGCGTCGCCGGCAGCGCGCCGTTGCGTTCCAGTTCGACGAGCGCGTCGACGATCAGCTTCGCGCCGATCCCGGCGAGCCGGTCGTGCAGCGTCGCGGTCGTGTCGGTCGGCTCGATCGGCGTGCGCGCTTCGACGATCATCGGGCCGGTGTCGAGGCCCGCGTCCATCTGCATCAGCGTGATGCCGGTCTCGGCGTCGCCTGCCTCGATCGCGCGATGGATCGGCGCCGCGCCGCGCCAGCGCGGCAGCAGCGACGCGTGAATGTTGATGCAGCCGTGCGGCGGCATGTCGAGCACTTCCTGCGGCAGCAGCAGGCCGTAGGCGGCGACCACCATCACGTCGTGCGGCGTCGCGCGAAGCAGATCGAGCGCGGCGGCGGCCTCGGCAGGATATTTGCCGGTGCGGCGCAGCGACGGCGGCTGCGCGACTTCGAGCCCGCGCTCCTGCGCGTAACGCTTGACGGGACTCGCCTGCAGCTTCATCCCGCGGCCCGCGGGGCGATCGGGCTGCGTGAGCACGAGCGGCACCGCGAAGCCGGCTTCGTGGATGGCGGCGAGCGCCGCGGCCGCGAATTCCGGCGTGCCGGCGAAGATGACGCGAAGGGTATGACTCATGGGCGCGACGGTCTGGGCGAGGGGACGGCGGCGCGCGTTACATCGCGCGTTCGAGCTTCTTCATCTTCGACTTGATGCGCGTCTGCTTCAGCGACGACAGGTACTCGACGAACACGCGCCCCATCAGGTGATCCATTTCGTGCTGGATGCAGACCGCGAGCAGCCCTTCGCAATCGACCTCGTAAGACTCGCCTTTCTCGTTGAGCGCGCGCACGCGGACCTTCTCCGCGCGCTCGACGTTGTCGTAGATGCCCGGCACCGACAGGCAGCCTTCCTCGTTGATCTTGCGCTCGTCGCTCGACCAGACGATCTCCGGGTTGATGAACACGCGCAGTTCGTCGTGCGTTTCGGACACGTCGATCACGATCACGCGTTCGTGCACGTCGACCTGCGTCGCCGCGAGGCCGACGCCGGGCGCCGCGTACATCGTCTCGGCCATGTCCGCGACGAGCTTGCGGATGCGGTCGTTGACGACTTCGACCGGCTTCGCGACCTTGTGCAGACGCTTGTCCGGGTAGTGAAGGATGTTCAGTAGAGCCATGATCCAGATGCGTTTATCGGGCGCCGCGCTGCGTGCGTGTCGCTTGCAGCCTGGCCATCCGGCCAGCTTGTCGCCCCATTGAAGGACAGAGAGGATATACGGACTGAATGGCCGGATTCAACGCGCGGCCGCCCGCTTTCCAGCCGCCGGTGCGTGCGCTGAACGACGGCCGGCGAAGTGTATTTCGGATAGTGAAAATTTTATCACGGCAGGCGCGTAGTCGCTGCCGGGGAACGAGGTCGATCGATGGTTGCTCCGCTGCCGCTTGCCGACGATGAACTATCCGCGTGGCTGCGGCTTTCGGTTGCGCCCGCACTGAAGCCGGCTGCGCTGCGCGCGATGCTCGCGGCGTTCGGGCTGCCGCAGCAGGTGCTCGCACAACCGTTCGCCGCGCTGGCGGCAGTCGCGGGAACCGAAGCCGCGCGCGCGGCGCTGGCGCCGGTCGCGCCCGATTTCGCGGCGCAGCTCGACGCGGTACGCGAATGGCGTGCGCTGCCCGGCAACGCGGTGCTGACGCTCGGCGATCCGGCGTATCCGCCGCGCCTGCTAACGATGCCCGATCCGCCGCCGCTTCTATATATAAGAGGCCGCGTGGACCGGCTGCATGCGCGAAGCGTCGCGATCGTGGGCAGCCGCAGCGCAACGCCGCAAGGCGTCGAGGACGCCGAACGCTTCGCGCGCGCGCTGTCCGGGGCGGGGATCGTCGTCGTGTCGGGGCTTGCATTGGGCGTCGACGGCGCGGCTCATCGGGGGGCGATTGGCGGGGTGATCAGGGGTGCGGTTGGCGGAATGGTTGCCGGTGCCACTGGAGATGCGACTGCCGGCCCGATCGGCGGCACCGTCGCCGTGATCGGCACCGGCGCCGATCGCATCTATCCGGCGAGCCATCACGCGCTGGCCGAGCAGATCGCGGTGCACGGCGCGATCTTGTCCGAATGGCCACTCGGCACGCCCGCGCGCTCGTCGAATTTTCCGCAGCGCAACCGGCTGATCGCGGGACTCGTCGAAGGCGTGCTGGTCGTGGAAGCCGCGATGCGCTCGGGTTCGCTGATCACTGCGCGGCTCGCGAACGACATGGGGCGCGACGTGTTCGCGCTGCCCGGGTCGATCCACGCGCCGCTGTCGCGCGGCTGTCATCGGCTGATCAAGCAGGGCGCGCGGCTCGTCGAAACGCCCGAGGAAATTTTGGAGGAACTGGGCATCGCGGCGGCTGCACCGCCGGCCGAGCGCCGGAAACGGCGCCCGGCGATCGAAGCGCCGCGAGGCATGGCAATCAAAGCGGCTCCGACCCCGACAAATTCGCCGGCAGCAATGGACGCCGCCGCGTCGCTGCTTCTCGACGCGCTCGGCTATGCACCGGCATCGCTTGAAATTCTCGCGGAGCGCACCGACATGCCCGAAGCGACGTTACAGGCAACGCTGCTGCAACTCGAACTGGCCGGCCGCGTGTGTGCGCTGCCCGGCGGACGGTTCGTTCGGGCCGTCCACTGCTAGCACCTGCTCATGTTACATTCGCGCCAAACGCCTACTGCCCGTACGGAAAGACCGCAAGGAACCGCCATGCCCGCGCTTGATCTCGACACCGACGCCGACCAGATCGCCGATCACCTCAGCGACCGCGACACGTTGTTCGTCGCGTGTCTGTGCGCGGAATGGTGCGGGACCTGCCGCGACTATCGGGCGACGTTCGACCGGATCGCCGACGCCCATCCGGACATCTGCTTCGCATGGATCGACATCGAAACGCACGCCGACCGCTTCGATGACCTCGACGTCGAAAACTTCCCGACGATCCTGATCGAAGACAGTTCGGCGACGCGCTTCTTCGGCACCGTGTTGCCGCATGGCGCGGTAGTCGAGCGCATGCTCGCCGACCTGAGCGCGCTGCCGGGCGTGACGGATGCGCCGAAGCTGCGGCCGTCGCTTGCTGTCGCCTGACGAAAGAGAAGCGCCCGCGTAACGCCCCATGCATCGCCGTGCCGTGCCCGGATGCTGACCGGGCTCCGGGGAGGCGCGAGGCATGCTTGCTGAGCGCGTTGCGCCGCCCTTATGATTGGGCGCCTTCGAGGAGGCGGTACGGCGCGAGGATCGCCGTCCCTGCGTCCTGTGCTATAAAGCGGTCGTTAAAGCGACGTCAGGAATGCCGCCGGCCGATGCCGGCGCTTCGGACCCGTCCACCACGCGGGACGCCAAACCGGATTACCCATTTACAACAGTCATGTCCAAAGCATTGATCATCGCCGAAAAGCCATCTGTCGCGAACGACATCGCACGCGCTTTGGGCGGCTTTACCAAGCATGACGAATATTTCGAAAGCGACGAATACGTCCTTTCGTCGGCCGTCGGCCACCTGGTGGAAATCGCGGCGCCGGAAGAATACGAGGTCAAGCGCGGCAAATGGAGCTTCGCGCATCTGCCGGTCATTCCGCCGCATTTCGACCTGAATCCGATCGCGCGAAGCGAATCGCGCCTCAAGTTGCTCACGAAGCTGATCAAGCGTAAGGACGTCGACCGTCTGATCAACGCATGCGACGCGGGGCGCGAGGGCGAACTGATCTTCCGCCTGATCGCGCAGCACGCGAAGGCGAAGCAGCCGGTCCAGCGTCTGTGGCTGCAATCGATGACGCCTGCGGCGATCCGCGAAGGATTCGCACGTCTGCGCAGCGACGAAGACATGCAGCCGCTCGCCGATGCGGCGCGCTGCCGTTCGGAAGCCGACTGGCTCGTCGGCATCAACGGCACACGCGCGATGACCGCGTTCAACAGCAAGGGCGGCGGCTTCTTCCTGACCACCGTCGGTCGGGTGCAGACGCCGACGCTGTCGATCGTCGTCGAACGCGAGGAGAAAATCCGCCGCTTCGTGCCGCGCGATTACTGGGAAGTGCGCGCGGAGTTCGTCTGCGCGGGCGGATTCTATGAAGGCCGCTGGTTCGACCCGAAATTCAAGCGCGACGAATTCGACCCCGAAAAGCGCGACTCCCGTCTGTGGGCGTTGCCGGCCGCCGAATCGATCGTTGCCGCGTGCCACGGGCGCGAGGGCACGGTTTCCGAGGAATCGAAGCCGTCCACGCAACTGTCGCCCGCGCTTTTCGACCTGACGAGCCTCCAGCGCGAAGCGAACGGCCGCTTCGGCTTCTCCGCGAAGAACACGCTCGCGCTCGCGCAGGCGCTGTACGAGCGGCACAAGGTGCTCACCTACCCGCGTACGGACGCGCGCGCGCTGCCGGAAGACTACATCGGCACCGTGAAAAGCACGCTCGAGATGCTGAAGGAGAGCAACAACTACCTGCCGCACGCGAAGCAGGTGCTCGACAAGGGCTGGGTGAAGCCGAACAAGCGGATCTTCGACAATTCGAAGATCAGCGACCACTTCGCGATCATCCCCACGCTGCAGGCGCCGAAATCGCTGTCGGAGCCGGAGCAGAAGCTGTACGACCTCGTCGTCAAGCGCTTCCTCGCGGTGTTCTTCCCGGCGGCCGAGTATCGGGTGACGACGCGCATCACCGAGGTCGCCGGCCACCACTTCAAGACCGAGGGCAAGGTGCTCGTCGAGCCGGGCTGGCTGCAGGTCTACGGGCGCGACGCAGCCGGCGACGACGCGAACCTCGTGCCGGTGCAGAAGGACGAGAAGGTCAAGACCGACAAGATCGCCGCGCATCAGCTGACGACCAAGCCGCCGGCGCGCTACAACGAAGCGACGCTGCTGTCGGCAATGGAAGGCGCGGGCAAGCTCGTCGAAGACGACGAACTGCGCGAAGCGATGGCCGCGAAGGGTCTCGGCACGCCGGCCACGCGCGCGGCGATCATCGAAGGGCTGCTCGGCGAGAAATACCTCGTGCGCGAAGGGCGCGAACTGATCCCGACCGCGAAGGCGTTCCAGTTGATGACGTTGCTGCGCGGCCTCGGCGTCGAGGAACTGACCGCGCCCGAGCTGACCGGCGAGTGGGAATACAAGCTGTCGCAGATGGAGCGCGGTCACCTGCCGCGCGACGCGTTCATGCAGCAGATCGCGCGGATGACGCAGACGATCGTGAAGCGCGCGAAGGAATACGACTCGGACACGATTCCGGGCGACTACGCGACGCTCGAAACACCGTGCCCGAACTGCGGCGGCCAGGTGAAGGAAAACTATCGCCGCTTCGCGTGCACGAAGTGCGAGTTCTCGATCTCGAAGATTCCGGGCGGACGGCAGTTCGAAATCGCCGAGGTCGAAGAACTGCTGCAGCAGAAGACGATCGGCCCGCTGTCGGGCTTCCGCAGCAAGATGGGGCGGCCGTTCTCGGCGATCCTGAAGCTGTCGTTCGACGACGAGATCAAGAACTACAAGCTCGAATTCGACTTCGGCCAGGACGCCGGCGGCGAGGACGGCGAAGTGCCGGACTTCTCCGCGCAGGAGCCGGTCGGCGCGTGCCCGAAGTGCGGTGGCCGCGTCTACGAGCACGGGATGAGCTACGTCTGCGAGAACACCGTCGCGAATCCGAAGTCCTGCGACTTCCGCTCGGGCAAGGTGATCCTGCAGCAGGAAATCGGCCGCGACCAAATGGCGAAACTACTCGCCGAGGGCCGCACCGACCTGCTGACGAACTTCAAGTCGTCGCGCACCGGCCGCAACTTCAAGGCGTTCCTCGTCAAGCAGAGCGACGGCAAGATCGGCTTCGAGTTCGAGAAGAAGGAACCGTCGGCGAAGACCGCCGCGAAAAAGACCGCCGCCAAGGCGGCTGCCGGCGACGTGACGAACGGCGGCGAGAGCGACGACGCCGTGCAAAGCGGCGACGCGAAGCCCGCCGCGGCGCGCAAGACCGCCGCCGCGAAAACGGCGCCGGCTCGCAAGACGGCTGCCCGGAAGACGCCGGCTCGCAAAACCGGTTCTTAACGGCGGCGGCCGCGGCCGGGGGCGCAATCGATCGCAAACGTCGGTCAACTCCCGCGAAACGACGACCAAAAAGGCGCAATCCTCACCGGATTGCGCCTTTTTTTACGCCCGCCGCGTCGAACCGGGCGCGGCCAGCCGATCTACGTCACAGCGGCGAAATCGCCGACGTGCGAGTACGCGGCGCCGATGCTCGCGCGCTCTTCGGCGTGCGTTCGCTCTCGACGGTGTCGGGCAGCGGCTCGACGCCGTCGAAGGCTTCCGGATGCGCACCGCTGCCGGGCGGCAGCGCGGAAGGCGCCGGACGCGCCATCCCGTCTTTCACCCACTGCTCGCCGAGCTGGCTGTTCGGCGTCTGGCTGAAGTGCTCGACGAGGTGATCGATGAACGTGCGCACCTTCGCGGGCAGGTGACGGCGGCTCGGATACGCGATGTTGATCTCGACCTGCGGCAGCCGGAAGTCGCCGAGCAGGCGCACGAGGCGTCCGCGCGTCATGTCGCGGCCGATCAGATAGCTGGGCAGGATCGCAATGCCCATCCCGAGCAGCGCGAACTGACGCAGCATCTCCGTGTTGTTCGCGACGATCACGTTGCTCGGCCGCACGCGGACTTCGCCGTCCGGACCGGTGAACACGCGTTCGTCGCCCCAGTACTCGGACGGCAGCGACAGGCACGGATGTTCGCTCAGCTGCTCGGGCCGCGTCGGCGTGCCGTGCTTTTCGAGGTACGCGGGCGTCGCGCAGACGGTCATGCAGCCCGTCGTCAGACGCCGCGTCACGATGCTCGCGCTGCGCATCTGGCGCGCGGCGACCACACCGAGGTCGAACCCCTCTTCGACGAGATCGACGTGACGATCCACCAGTGTCAGGTCGGGAATGACTTGCGGAAAGCGCTCCGTGTAGGTCTGAAGGACGGGCGCGAGGTTATGCAGACCGAATACCACGGGCGCAACGATGCGCAGCGTGCCGACCGGTTCGTGATTGCGCGCGACGACCATCTGTTCGACGTCTTCCAGTTCGTCGAGAATCTGCCGGGCGCGTTCGAGATAAACCTGACCGGATTCGGTCAGCGAGAGGCTGCGGGTCGTACGGTTGAGCAAACGCGTACCGAGCCGGCCTTCGAGGTCGGCGACGTGACGCGTGGCGACCGCATTGGAAATGTCCATCGCACCGGCGGCCCGGGCGAAACTGCCCAGATCCGCTACTTTGATGAACACTCGCATCGACTGCAAATGATCCATGAGACAACTCCTGCTTGTAACGCTCCGTGAATACCAGCGAAGCGAGCCGCGAATTTTCCTACGACACGGGAATTCGTGCAGAAGTTGCCCCAGATCCGCGAATTTCAATACGAATTTCTGCCACTGTAACGGCGAACGCATCCTCCGGCGGCCTATTGTTCCTTAGGCGGAAACAATTGATGCGGCACAAATGGAAATGGCCGTCGGCCGCAAACAGCAGAGCCGATTCCGCCTAGCCTCTGGCGCACGCCTTCGCCCCCGGAAACCGCAAGGCCGAAGGCGAGCCGCCGCCCGCCAGCAAGTCGCGTAAAAAAAAGCCGCCCCCGGGAGGGCGGCTTTTGTTAGCGAGTGCTCACGTCTCAAGCGGCGAGACGCTTCTCCAGCGAGTCGCGCGAGCGGCGAAGTGCCGCAGGCAGGCGGTCGGCGAGCTTGTCGAACAGTTCGGTGTGCAGCGCCAGTTCCTTGCGCCACGCATCGGCATCGACGGAAATCGCATGCTCGAACTGTTCGCGGCTGAATTCGAGGCCGGTCCAGTCGAGATCCTCGTAGCGCGGCGACGTCCCGAACGCATGGTCGCTGCCGTCCGCGCTGCCGGCGATGCGGCCGACCATCCATTCGAGCACGCGCATGTTCTCGCCGAAGCCCGGCCACACGAACTTGCCGTCCGGACCCTTGCGGAACCAGTTCACGCAGAAGATCCGCGGCAGCGTCACGCCCGTGAGCGCCAGCTGGCCGCCGATCCTCAGCCAGTGGCCGAAATAGTCGCTCATGTTGTAGCCGCAGAACGGCAGCATCGCGAACGGATCGCGGCGCACGACGCCCTGCTGGCCGGCCGCGGCGGCGGTGGTTTCCGACCCCATCGTCGCGGCCATGTACACGCCCTGCTCCCAGTCGCGCGCCTCGGTGACGAGCGGCACCGTGCTCGAGCGGCGTCCGCCGAACACGAAAGCATCGATCGGCACGCCGGCCGGGTTCTCCCATTCTGGATCGATCGACGGACACTGCGACGCCGGCGCCGTGAAACGCGCGTTCAGATGCGCGGCCTTGCGGCCCGTCTCCTTCGCGATCGCCGGCGTCCAGTCGTTGCCCTGCCAGTCGATCAAATGCGCCGGCGGTTCGTCGGTCATGCCTTCCCACCAGACGTCGCCGTCGTCCGTCAGCGCGACGTTCGTGAAGATCACGTTCGCCTTCAGCGTCGCCATCGCGTTGTAGTTGGTCTTTTCGCTCGTGCCCGGCGCGACGCCGAAGTAGCCCGCTTCCGGGTTGATCGCGCGCAGACGGCCGTCCGGGCCCGGCTTGATCCACGCGATGTCGTCGCCGATGGTCGTCACCTGCCAGCCGTCCATCGCGGCCGGCGGGATCAGCATCGCGAAGTTCGTCTTGCCGCACGCGGAAGGGAACGCCGCCGCGACGTGGAACTTGCGTCCCTCGGGCGAGCGCACGCCGACGATCAGCATGTGCTCCGCGAGCCAGCCTTCGTCGCGACCCATCGTCGACGCAATGCGCAGCGCGAAGCACTTCTTGCCGAGCAGCGCGTTGCCGCCGTAGCCCGAGCCGTAGCTCCAGATTTCGCGCGTCTCGGGAAAGTGCACGATGTACTTCGTGTCGTTGCACGGCCACGGCACGTCCTGCCGGCCCGCCGCGAGCGGCGCGCCGACCGAGTGCACGCACGGCACGAACTCGCCGTCCTCGCCGAGCACGTCGTACACCGCGCGGCCCATGCGCGTCATGATCCGCATGTTGACGACCACGTACGGACTGTCCGACAGCTCGACGCCGATGTGCGCGATCGGCGAGCCGAGCGGCCCCATCGAAAACGGCACGACGTACATCGTGCGTCCGCGCATCGAGCCTTCGAAGAGCCCGTTGAGCGTCGCGCGCATCTCATCCGGCGCGATCCAGTTGTTGGTCGGGCCCGCGTCCTCCTCGCTCGTCGAGCAGATGAACGTGCGGTCTTCGACGCGCGCGACATCGGACGGATCCGAACACGCCAGATACGAATTGGGCCGCTTCGCCGGATTGAGCCGCCGCATCGTGCCGGCTTCGACCATCTGGCTGCACAGACGGTCGTACTCCTCTTGCGAGCCGTCGCACCAGACGATGCGATCCGGCTGCGTATGCGCCGCAATGCGCTCAACCCAGTCGATCAGCTTGCGATGCCGTACCCACTCGGGGGCGCCGGCTGAGGCGTGGACTTGGAGGTCGGGGTGATTCATGGAATGTCTCCGTTATTGGCAGGGCTGAAATCGTTGGGCAGGCCCGCCGACGCCGCATGCGAGAGGCATCGCGGTCCACCGGTCGTGAGTCGCGCCGGTGGTGACGCGGGGGTCGTGAAGGCCCTGCAGCGCCGGGTTCGCAACCGTCTGTAAAGCGGCTTGCAACGTGACCCGACAAGCTGTTAAAACAGCGTGAATTCGCGGCTTGAACGCGTTTCTTGCGATTTCGCATTGACGCGCGACAGCAATCGCGATGCCCGCCGAACACCCCGTGCGCGGCAGACTCGCTGTGCTTACAGATTGATATAACAGCTAGTCCACCGCTGCACAAAGTGGGAGAACCCCCCATCTGAGCCGCAGCGCACACGACAAAGCGTGCGTTACCCGACACTTAGTGCCATGAAAATAGCCATCCTCGACGATTACCAGGACGCTGTACGCAAGCTCGACTGCTTCCAACTGCTGGCCGACCACGAGGTCAAGGTCTTCAACAACACCGTGCGCGGCCTCGGGCAGCTCGCGAGCCGCCTCGCCGAAGTCGACGCGCTCGTGCTGATCCGCGAACGCACGCGCATCACCTCGCAACTGCTCGACAAGCTGCCGCATTTGCGCATGATCAGCCAGACCGGCAGGGCCGGCAGCCACGTCGATCTCGCCGCGTGCAGCGAGCGCGGTGTCGCCGTGCTGGAGGGCGTCGGTTCGCCGATCGCGCCGGCCGAACTTACGTGGGCGCTCGTGATGGCCGCGCAGCGGCGCATTCCGCAATACGTCGCGAACCTGAAACAGGGCGCGTGGCAGCAGTCCGGGCTGAAGACGTCCGCGATGCCGCCGAATTTCGGGCTGGGCCAGGTGCTGCGCGGCCAGACGCTCGGCATCTGGGGTTACGGCAAGATCGGGCGGCTCGTCGCCGGTTACGGGAAGGCGTTCGGGATGCGCGTGCTGATCTGGGGCCGCGAGCACTCGCTGGACGCGGCGCGCGTGGACGGCTATCACGTCGCCGAAAGCCGCGAGGCGCTGTTCGAGCAAAGCGACGTGCTGTCGCTGCATCTGCGGATGAACGACGAGACGCGCGGCATCGTCAAGCAGGAAGACCTGATGCGGATGAAGCCGACCGCGTTGTTCGTGAACACGAGCCGCGCGGAACTGCTGGAGGAAAACGCGCTGCTGGGCGCGCTGTCACACAACCGGCCGGGGATGGTGGCGATCGACGTGTTCGAGAGCGAGCCGATCCTGCAGGGCTACAGCCTGCTGCGGATGGAGAACGTGATCTGTACGCCGCATATCGGCTATGTGGAACGCGAGAGCTACGAGCTGTATTTCAGCGCGGCGTTCAAGAACATCCTCGCGTTCGATGCCGGCGATATGGCGAGCGTCGCGAATCCGGAGGCGCTGCACGGTGGGCGGCGGCGGTGACGTTTTTTCGGGCTGACGCGAGAAAGGACTTGTCAAAAGGCAAAACGTCCTCCATAATCTCGCTTCTGTTGGGGCGTTAGCTCAGTTGGTAGAGCAGCGGACTCTTAATCCGTAGGTCGAGTGTTCGAGTCACTCACGCCCCACCAAAGAATTCAAAGGCTTAGCGCACGCTAAGCCTTTTTTCTTGCACCGCAAATAAGCGGTTGCTCCGCAAAGCTCTTCTTGCTCAGTCTCTCGAGACAGCACGGGCATCCCTCGCATCACCACCGCCGCCGCGACTAGCCAGTCGTGCTCCCTCCGTCCGATCGTTCCGATTCCGCACCAACCGACAACACTTGTCGGCAAAAAGTACGTTCGTCAGTTATTCTCCACACGAGACTTCTGTCTCAAAATTAGTCGATTCCTCACGAACGATACATAACGAAGAACGAAGGCGAACATGATAATTACGGGCCACATGAACTACTTCACCGTGAACAAGTGCGGACTGTACCGCCAGACCTCCCCGAAGCCGCAAGGTCTCGGCATCACGGAAACATTCGCGGCAATCACCGATTGGGTACGGGGTAAGCCGCTGGGCGACACTCTGCCGTGGAACGCGAACGCACGCTCCGGCAAAGCTAAGTGCTACTGTAAAGACATCTACACCTCAGAAGCTACAGGCGACACTCTGCTTGTACTGTGGAAGTCGGAAGCATCCGGCAACGGGAGTCTCCTTGGCGCGCCGGAGGATGCGAAAACCGGCGAAGGAAACGTTGTTACGCAAGACGGCAAGCACAACGGCAAGAAAATGATCTGGGGCCACCCCATGTACTATTGGATCGTGCCGTCAGAAAATTTGGTCGTTTCTATAAAATTTGAGAATTCAGTTTGCGATTCACAACTCTTCCAAGACTGGGTCGCTGAGGCAATTACAAATCGCGTAGACCACGGCAACAAGAAGAAACAACACACTGCAACGGGACAGACTCGCCTCTCGTTTACTGACGGAACAACCGGTGGGGACTTTCGATTTCGGTATCTTTTTGACGTTTCACTCAAAACCGAAAACACCGCGAACGCAGCGATGACCGCACTCGCATCGAATATTACGCACATTGTTAAAAGAGAAACGATTACCCTCAAGACAACGGACGAACGCGCACTCTGGGTCAAACTGTTCAATACGTTCCCTCACTTGAAGACGGCTCCGAATTCGAAAACGCGCGAAATCGAAATCAAAGCGCAAGCCCGGCCCACTGCAGCAGAAGTAAAGAAGATCATCGATGAATATAGTCGAGACAACAGAAATCCGATGGATTGGGACAACGTCGGATTCATAACGGCTGACAACAAGACGATATGGGTCGACAAATATCGACTCAGCAACTCAATCGCTTATGACATCCCGAAAGACCAAATCGTCACGGCCGTGGATCTAGGCGAAGCAATCAACAAAAAGAGAACCAACTTCCTGACGCCACGAATTGGAGGGCATGCCATTGTCGCGACGACCAGGACCGGAACTTAAAATGACGTTAAGGCTACTCACTTACGCATTGCTTTTTGCCGTGCTTGAGTACACTTATCTCCATTTCGACATTTCGTACAATCTGTCCGACCTTAAAAATTATACGGATTCCCTGCTTGCTGCGGCTGGCATGGTTTTCACCATAATGGGTATTTGGATTGCATTTCTTTATCCAAATGCACTCAAACGGATTGTAGATCAGGAAACCGTCAAGGTTGCAGATTTTTCGGAGACTCTTTCTGAGACAAAAAGACTGGAAAATATCGTAGCAAGCGTTCTCAAATCCGCCCTTACGATTATATTTGTCTTGTCGCTTTATTTGTCAAAAGTGATTTTTTCACACCTCGACTTGTATATACATCATGCTCAAGTTTTTAAAGCCACAGCCTTAGCTGGAACGACGCTAATGTCCGTGATACAAGTAGAGTCGATAGTCTCCGTCGTCTTTGCCAACATCATGTTCATTAACGATCTGCACAGAAAACGGGAAGATCGCCAGATGGATAGTGAGATTTGATGCGAAAAGACGCGCCGACGAAATGGCCTGGATGTCCATTTCGTCGGCCCACTGCTTTCGCCGCATCGCAATCAGCACAACGTCTCAGCCAGAAACGCGGGCATTCGCTCACTGATCCGGACGTCCAAATGCGCCCTTGCCGACTGCCTGGCAATCCGCGCTAGATCCACGCCCCCTCAATGCGGTCAATCGCACCGCTTCATCGACCGCCAAACAAGCATCCTCAACGTCGCGCCGCGCACGGGAAAAAAGCAGCATGCGAGCAATCCAAATGACAGCGCCCACACCGACGGCTACGCGCAACAACTTCGACTCCACCTGGCGCATCGCAACTCTCCCACTATAATCAAGCATCAACCGAAGAGGAACGCCACGTAGTAGATCCCCAAAGCATCGACACCATGACACCCGAACAGGAAGAAACACTTTGGCACCAACTCAGTGCCAATGACGACGGCTCAGCCGCTCGTGACCATTTGGCGCGGGGGTTCCCGGTGTACTTCCACACGACCCAAACGCCACCGGGCGTCATCGAAAAGCTCTACCCCAATGGGCATCGCCAATACGTGCGGTTCGACCTTCGCGGCGAACACTTTGTCGCAGATTTTCCAACGCCTCACCGTGTCATTTCGTAGGCCCCACCTTGTCGCCCTTACGGTCGCGAACGTAGTGCTCAGTCATAGTCAACGACGCGTGTCCTAACTGGCGCTGGGCTGCGCGAATATCGCCAGACGATTCTGTTTTGTCCGTGCCGGCCTTAGCACGAAGATCACGGAACTGAAAATCCTCCTTACTTACCTTAGCGGCCAGCCGCGCACGGTCGAACCGAAAGCGCAGCGCGTCAGAAAGCATACGCTCACCCTTCTCATTCACAACGAGCGCATCCGTCTTCGCTCCACACCGAACCTTGCGATCCTTGATTCGCTGGATGACCACTGCAAGCTCACCGGATACCGTTATCCGGAGCTTCCTTCCCCGCTTACCCTGCTCAATCCACAGTTCACCGCCCCGGATGTCTGTTTCACAAAACCTCAAAGTATCAGCAGGACGCTGACCGGTCAGGTAAGCAAGATCCATCGCATCACGGGTAGGCTCGTCGGCCACGGCCCAAACCCGTTTAAAAACATCATCCTCCACATATACGGAGCGCCCACTCTCCTTATTGCGCCTAACACCCACGCAAGGGTTCACCGCGTCAGTGATACCGTGCTCGCGAGCGAAATTAAACACGTGCGAAAACAACGCGACTTCACGATTCGCCCGTATATGCCCCGGCCTCACCGGCACCGGCCTACCTCTCTCCACATACCACTGACGCGCCTGCTCGGAACGCCACGCGAGATATTGCTTCACATGCACAGGCCGGATTTCCGATAACTTCGCCGGAGGATTGTCAAAAAATTTATAGAGGTTCACGAGCTCAAGCAAATTGTCGCGCTGAGTGCGCCGCGCTTTCGTCGGCAGAACCTCCCGCACGTATCGCTCCGCGGCGTAGCGAAAAGTCACAAGCTCCGCATGCGCAGATTTTCCGTCGGCCTCCAGCTCAGACCACTTTCGGACCGCCTCAACAAAGTCCGACCCTAACGCGATCTCTCGCCGAGGAGAACCGCCCGTGTCGTAGTAGTAGTACACCACGCCGCTTCGTTGCTTACGCGCACGCAACCGAGGCGGCAAATTAAGATTCTTCCACGGACGACGACCCATATCACCCCATCAACACGTTCGGCTGCCACGACGGACGCGGCACCTGTTCCCTACGCCCTTCAACCACCGAGCGAGCCACGACCGGACGGCCCGCCGCGTTGACAAAGAACGCTATCCCCATACGCCGCAATGCTTCGATCTGCTTAGATTTCACTTTGCGTCCCGTCAAAACCACAAGCTCCTCAACCGACAGAAAGGTGTTGATCACAGTCACACCTCTCTGGTTGACAGCCAGAAACATCCCAGCCCTTCATTCCAATAACTCTGACAACGGTCTAGCGTCGCCCCCGCCCACTCCGCCGCACGAAACGCCGTTTTGATCGCCTCAATCGGGGAGTCCCCCACCAACTGCGCAATGGCCTGACGCGCAGGAACAGGAATTCCCCTGCTAGTCCAATATCGCTTCTCGTTGAGTGCGTGCTCCGCGAAATCCTTCGTGATGTACTTGCCAATATACGAAGCCAGCTTGTGCCGAAGTCCTTTCTCTCGGAACGGATTTTTCACATGGACCCTGACGCTTTCGCAGCCAACCACTCGCCCCCAAACGGACCGCAAAACGCGGTAGTTCTGTCGCCCCTTCACTGCTATGTGCAGATGCCACGCCCCACGCTTCTGACGCTCGGCTACAGCCACGTAATGAAAGTCTTGAAGCTTGGACAGCCGTCGGCGGAAGGCATCGAAATCCTTCTTAAGCCGCGCCTTGTCGGTCATGTTCTCGTGATATGTCAATGTGATCATTCGATCAGCGCCGATTGCCTTACAGCGCAAACGAACCTGCTGCTTTGCGCGCTTTGCAGCATCCATCAAATTCTGGTCAGTGTTCTCCGACTCCCCTCGCTTCGCACGAGGCATCAAACACAGTCCCTTCGCACCAACATACCGATCGAACCTATCCACGGTTACTTCAACTTGCCCATCATCGAATTTCCGGCCCCGAACAACCCACTCTCGACTGAAAGCCGAGAAATTGCCTATACTCTCGTCGTGCATTGCAACTCACCTTGTAATGCTGTTGTAGGAAGCCTCGAACCGTTGCAGCGGTCGGGGCTTTTTTTTTCACATAACAACCATCTCAAAGAGCTCTCGACTCATGCCTTGCTGGCGAATCACCGCCACCCAGCTCCGAAGCTCTTCCAGCGTCCGAAATTTCTTAATGCCCTCCGGCATCGGACCTTGCCCAGTGATGTTGAGCCAGCAACCACCAAGCTGCCGTCCAGGTCGATCGCAGAGTGCCAACGCGCCCGCGACTACGCACCACTCTTCCCCGACACTCACGACGCTAACGGGAATGCACCCCTCAGAAGTTGTCACCGCCATGCTCTTCAAAACCCCGACAAGCTCTACTCGCCCTTCAAACGTCGTCTCCCAAAAATCCGGAAGCTCCTTAGCAATTCGAAGTTGCTCGACGTCCATCTCATCTCCATACGTTAAGTGTCCCTGATATAAAGATAGGCGCGCTTCGCGCGCCCGGCTGTCCTCGCTCACCGCTGCGGGCAGGCGGTCGCGCAAAGCATGCACCGACACGAGCAACCCACCTACGCTTGTTCGGCATGGGTTGCGCCGTCCCATGGCCGTCACAACCCACCCCGAAGCGTCAGGCGGTATAGCCTGTGTAAAGGCCAAGCCGCTACGCGGTCGGCTACGCCGAGCCTTGACACATGCGCGAGGCTCCATCGCTAACCCCGCTCACGTCTAGCGCATCATTTCTCACGTCAGACCTTCGATACCTGCAAAACCAAAACAATGTCCGAGCGAGAATCCGATAGCGCACGCCCATCCATGAACGAAGGCAACCAGCGAACACCGCTCGTCACCGCCGAATTCTTACCCTGGCTCAACCCGCCCATCACAACCACTTCGCCATCGTGCAGCGCCATCGTCGTTTCTGACTTACGCGTGTTCTTCGTAGGCGAGTTATTCACGCCGGTCGTGGTCTTCTGGAAGTCGGAAATCTCGACCGTCACATCGGTGTCGATCACGTCATCACGCACGGTGGGCAGCACATCAAAAATCACCCCGGCGTCCTGATACGTAACCGACTGAACCGGCGCACCGCTCGAATTCGGATAAGACACCGAATCAATAATCGGCACCGACTGCCCAACATTCAACCGCCCATGCTTACCGGATTCGACACGCAGGTTCGGCGACGTCACCACGTGAAACCTGCTGTCCGAATCAAGCGCCGCTATCGCAGCATCAAGCACACCCGTATGCAGCCGCAACGCGTTCGCATTTTCATCGACCGTCCCAACGCCGAGCGAAATCCCCAACCGGCCACCCAACAGACTCGCGGCGAGCTGGAAGCCAGTCGTTTTGTCGTTTTCGATGGAAACCTCATAGACCCACGCACGCACCGCAACCTCACCGGTCTTCGTATCAACCTGCGGCAGCACCGCCTTCAGGATCGCAATCTCTTTAGCCGAACCAAGAAACACCATCGTGTCTGACGACTGATCGACCATCGCCGCAGCGGAAGTAGGCGGCGCATCCCCCTTGGCCCGCGCACCAGCCGGCGCAGCAACCGAACGATTCATAGTGAACTGCCCACCGCCCACCAACGGCTGCACGATACGTGCGAGATAGTCTGCGGCTCGAAACTTCGGAACGTAGACGAACGCCTCCTTGTCCGGCTCCTTCCGGTCCTCTTCCTTTACCTTGAACACGTAATCGACACCATTTTTCGTCACCATCCCGAACCCGAGCGACGACAAAAACTCTCCCAGCACCTCGCGGATATCGCCCTTGGTGCGGTCAAACCGAAACGACACCGTACGGCTATCCGCCAACACATCCGGCGCAATCACGTACTGCGACTGAAGCATGTCGGAAAACACTAGGTCGATCACCTGCGCCACATTGACGAACCGCAGATCAACCGACTTCGCATTACCCATCTTCAGCGGCACCAGAGGCGGCGCAGGCAACGGGCCCGGCCCGACCCCACTCGGCAACCCGACCACCGCAGGCAACGGCGGCAGCACAGGCATCGACGCCGGCACCGCAGACTCAGCGGCGCAGCTCGCGCCGGCGACGAACCAGAGTAACAACCCACGCACCTTCATTTCGTAACCCCACCCAGCGCCGCTCCAGCGCCAGAAACCGCCACGCCAGCCCCCCCGCCCGAAGGCTTCGCGCCGGAAAACGTAGAAACCTGCTCCCCGTCAACCGTCCCAACCCTCACCACGCCGGTGTTCTGAAACATCGACGGGCTTTCCATCCGCAACCGCCCCGAGCTATCAGCTAGCACCACCCACGCGCGGCCCGGACCGCTGTAGCTGCCCACAATGCGCCAGTATTCCGAAAACGAAGCCTTAGAACCGCCCACAGCGGCCCCAGACGTGCCCGCCGCACCCAAAGCGCTAACCGCAGGCGACGAAGCCAACACAGGGGACATAGCGCCGGACGCAGGCTTATGCGAGACCCGGTGGAAAAACGCGTAGATGAACCAACCCGCCACAATCGGCGTCACCACAAAAACCGTGACCAGCGCCCAAAGCCGCTTGTTGTTGAGGATGTTCTGCCGCTTGTCCACGACAGCTTCCTTACCGCCCGCCCCGGCGTAGCTCTTATAGAGCGGGAAAACCTGCTTGCTGTACTTGCGCACATACGTTGCAACACGCGTGCGCCCGTTCTGCTTCCAGCCCTCATATTGCTCGACACGGTAGCCCGACGACAGGCCAAGCGACTTGAGCTTGTGCATACGGAACGACAGCTCGACTACCGATTTAACCTTCCGGTGCAGGTCGCCAATGTCCTGCACCATCAACACAACGTCGCAGGCAACCCCAGTATGCGGATGCGTGAAGTGCCGATGCATGCGGAAGAACGCCATGTGCTCGTCAGAAATCTTTTTGTCCTGGTTCCACAGTTTCCACGCCTCATCGACCACCACTAGATCGCCCGGCTGAACAAACCCCGGCGTGACGGTCGCCCCTTCCGACGACTCATGCTCGACCGGAAAAAACGCGGACTCTAAAAAGTCATCAGTCCGGACATGCACCACCGGACCGAACGTGGAGCCGTCGCCGCGCCCCTTGCCCACCAGGAATTCGTGAATCAGCGCCTCGTTAATACCATCTACGTTGGTAACAACACGCCGCCCACTGGCAACCGCGTCGAGTAACGGCCCCTGCACGACCTCATACGACTTACCCGAGCCATTCACGCCGCTATACACGTTGATCGCCATCGCGTCACCCGATGATCGGCAATCGCCGGATGACAAAGCGCGTCGCATAGGCCGACACCAGCAGCGGCGCACCGTAGCTGAACGCGCACAGATCGAGGAAGTACCAGACATCGCTACCGATCGAGCCGAACGCGCCCGCAAGCGACGACGCCGAAGGCAGAATGTTCGCCGACTGCAACAGCGACACGGCCTCAGTAACGAAGAAATACAACCCGAAGTACAGGAAAAACTTCGCAATGACCGAGCGCAGCAGAAACCCGAGCGCAACGTTCGCAGCAGAAACCAGAATCGCAAACATGACACCCCCTTACGCGCGCAGCACAACGAACAGCGCCGCCAGCGTGAACATCGCCGCAAACGCCGTATAGATCGCCGTCCGATTCGACTCGGCAAGATCGCACTGAGCGGCAAGCCTGAACGAACGACCCAGCACGCTAAACGACGGCTCAGGACACACCGCGCTATGCGACGGCATCGACCAATGCTTGAGGTCGGGCAGCAGGTTCAGCAGCGGCGTCAGGATCATCGAGATAGTGGGTGTCGCCTCCAGCGACGGTGAACTCACCCCCGGGTCAGCGCCAAGATCAACCGACACCTTGTTGACGACGTTCACATTCGGCGTATTGACCACGTTCACATCATTGCCAGTGGCCGTCGTCCCGCTCGCTGGGTTTGTGCCCGATGACTGTCCCGGCTGCACCGCCGGATCAATGGATACCGTCGACGTACCCGGATCACTCGCAGGCGTAAACAGGTCGCCCATATCGGGCACCGAACTCGGATTCGCCTGCGTCCACGGCTGCACGTCGCTGTACGAAATCGGCTGCGTCACCGAATACGGCAAGCCCTGATAGCCAGGCTGGTTCGCGGCCTGCTGCCAAGTCTGGTTCGCGAGCTGCGCCAGCGTCATCGGATCGAGCGGCTGCTTGAGCGCCGCCGACGACAGCTTCGGATAAATCTGCGACAGGTCCGTGCCAGTGATGGGCGTCACACCCGGCCCGACGCTCCACCACGTCACCGGCTGCTGCCCGCTCTGCGTGACAGTTACCGGATTGTTATTTGAATCAAACTCCACATGGCTAATCGAGCGTGTCTCCATCAGCGTCTGCATCGTTCCGTCCGCGTTCGGCACAAACTGATCGATTACCGCAACCACAGCAGAGCAAACACTGGTGTTCGTCGGCCCAGCCGTGCTTCCGCTCGCGCAGTTGTACTGCTGCTCGTACAGGTCGTAAGACTGCACGGCGCCTATCGTCCCCGCCACCAGCGCCATCGAACCGTAATTCCGAACAAAGTTCATCCCACTCGTCGTGAGATCGGGCAGAGAAGGCAACGCTGAACACATCGCATCCGTAGACAAACACGAGCTCGTGCGATACGCCTGCATACCCAGCGTTGTCGCCCCGTAGTTAAACGGAGACTGCATGTTGCCCGCGACAGGTGGAACAGCCTGGTACAACGGCCCCGTATACACCGGCAACGCAGGCGCAGGCTGACTTGCCGTGACCGTCTTACCATCCAGCGAACGCGACAGAGACACGCCCCCCGCGTACAACGCAGAACCAGCAGCGAGGATGCCCAACCCCGCCGCAACCGTTAACCAGACCGGCGCACCAGCGAATCCAAGTCCCACAGCAGCCCCCGTAGAAACGACATTCAGCGCCGTCGAAACCTGACCCATGCCGGTCAACGTCGCAGCGATACGCGGATCGTTGGCAGCAAAGCCACGCGAGATCGCCACCCGCGTGATGATCGCCGCCTCCGCGCGATTAATAACAAGGTTCTCGACCGGCGCAAGCAACGCCTGCGCATGCACCGCCTGCACGCCAAGAACACAGCTCAGCGTGACGAACAACACCACGTTTCGGATCCGCATCAAGACTCCTCAAAACCGACGACAACCGCCCACGCGCAGACCATCCCGAAGACAAACATCACCAGATACCAAGCACTATTCGTATCCACAGCGCCCCCCTAGCACTCAGCTCGGCTGCACGCCGGCTTTCCAGGAAAGACGACAAACCCCAACTTGACGCGAGGAACCCAAAGAGCCGGCAAACCGAAAACCTCCGGCAGACGACCGCTCATCACGAACGCGACCCACGAGCAATAGATACCGACCAACGTTTCCACCATCACAAGCCCCTGTTTGTCAACGAAACGGGGGCCGAAGCCCCCGAACAAACTTCGCCGCAGCCTAACGACTTATGCGCCCCGAACCATGCCGATCAGAATCTTCGAACCCTTGATGGCCACGTACACCGTAATCAGCGTCGCCGCAACCGCGAGGATGCCCGTCGTCACTGTCGAGAAATCGATTCCACTCGTCAGCGTCGAAAAGTCAGTGCCAGCAGCGCGAGCCTGCGTAGCAGCAGCACCGACGCCCAGCAGTGCCGACCGAACCGCGATCTTCTTGAGTTGTTGCAGTTTCACTTTCATATTGAATTGCCCTTTAAAGCGGTCTCACCCGCGAACGAAAATCAAGCGCGTCTTAAAAAATTGACTACCGCGCCTGCGCCATGGCTCACCAACCAAAGAGAAATAACGGTGGTGAATGCCAACCCCCAAAAGCCAGCCGCCGCCGTGTAGTCGAAAGGCTGAGCTATCGAGTCGATGTACCCCGCGCTGTTAGGCGAGAGTACGTAAGCCTGCTGCTGTTGAAGATGAAAACTCTGGCCACCGCTCGCCGGACAAACCTGCTGGTCCAACGCAGTCACCTGATCGCCAGAAGAAGCTGTTACACACACCAGCACGAGTTGAACGGACCCAGCAGCCATGAAGTGTTACGCCGTCTTCGGCTGAGGCTTCGCCGGCCCAAAGGCCGACAGAGACACAATCTGCGGAACGAGACGCCCTTGATCCTGCCCATACCCCATCCCGAACGCGAACTCTGCCAAATAGTCGCCCGGCGTCACGTCTTTGAACTTGGGCGGCAAGTTGATCGTGCCGACCACGATCTGCTCGCCCCCCTCTTCAGTGTGTTGCGTTAGCACGCAATGCGCCGTCTTAATATCGAACGGTTGATTCGTCTTCTTTGAGATTCCCGAATTCGAGACAATGCCCAAAATAGTAAGTTTTTGTTTCGCCATGATTTTTCTCTAATAGTCCTATATGGAGTTTTATTTCTCGCGCCGTACGCAGAACACACGTTACAAGGCACTCCGCAATTCATCAATCAGACAATTTGGGAAAAACACACCGACTCATAGACGATTCGATTTACAAAATCGCGCGAAACAATAGACATACCGAATTACAAAACTCGATAGACAAGACGAATTACTGACCGAAGTAAAACTTTGATTTGATTAGTTTTTTGTCCGCACTGAACACGGCGATACACAAGAACGTGTATTACGCAATATTTTTTATTATCTCGCGTTGTAAATATACGACTGCGGCACCGGTCAAACACGGCCAGGCGCCCAACGAAGACAAACACACGCACCGCAACCGTCGCCAGTCCGACAAGCACGGAGCACGGCCGGACCGCTTGATTCGAACTATCTTCGCGCGCGCCGCGACAACCACGACCGACAGGCCGATACATCCAACGGAAATGTCACCGATCAATTAACGTCGCCGCGCCGG
>DATJJN010000021.1:0-87469 GCA_035492135.1 Paraburkholderia sp.
TCCATTCAACCCGCCGGCGTCGCCGTACCACCCGCGCAAAGGCCGCACCGCAAGCCTTCCCGCCTCCCCGCGCTCCCTTTCCGGAAACGCGAAAGAGCGTGATTCTAGTCATCCGGGGCGCACGGTGCAAGCGGTTTTTGAAACGCGTCCGATCGCGCGAAGTTCACGCCTGTGCGTGCCGCTTCATCACGCGATCGACGACCGACAGAAACGTGTCGACATCCGGCGTCGCCTTGCCGTGCTGCTTCGCCTGATCGTCCCAGCGACGCAGCATCACGGCGTCGTTCGCATAGGGCCGCGCCGCGAACTCGTCCACTTGTTCATCGCTGAAAATGCCGCCCTGCAATTCGAGGCTGCGGACCGAGTCCGCCGACAGTCTGCCGAAATACGTGGAATCGACCGCGCACAGATAACGCTTCGCATCGACGTGCAGCCGGATCGGCTCGAGCACCGCATCCGGCAACACCGGACGCAGAAACGGCAACGCGTAGTACTGATGCAGATCATCGACGCCGCGCGCACTCGGCGTCTCGCCCTGGCGGTTCAGCAGATGCCCGAGGTCGTGCAGAAACGCCGCCGCAATCAGTTCGTCGCCGACGCCTGCCTCTTGTGCAAGCGTCGCGCTCTGCAGCGCATGTTCCAGCTGCGAGACCGACTCCCCGCTATAGGACAGCGAACCCCACGTCTCGAACAGTTCGCGGATATCGTCCAGATTCAGTGCCATACACCCTCTCTCGTTTGACTTTCGATCATCGTGAATAGCGCGGCGCCCGCGCAGCGATCAGCACCAGCGCCGCGAGCGACACCAGCAGCAGGATCAGCGACAGCGCGGACGCCGGCAGATAGTACCCACGCTCCACCTGCCCGACGACGACGATCGGCACCGTCGCGAAGCCCGGCGGATAGACGGTCAGTGTCGCGCCCAGCTCGCCGGCCGACAGCGCGAAACCGAGCGCGAAGCTCGCGCGGATCGCCGGCACGAGCTGCGGCAGCACGACTCGCCGCAGCACCATGGACGGCGGCGCGCCGAGACTCGCCGCCGCCTCGCGCAGCACCGTCAGCTCGGGGCGCAGCGCGGCCGATGCGCAGCGATAGCAGAACGGCAGCACGAGCGCGAGCTGCACGAGCACGACGATCGCCGCCGAACTCGACAGATCGACCGGCGCCTTGTGATACGCGATCAGCACCGCGAGCCCGAGCACGACGCTCGGCACGCCGTTCGGCACCATCGCGAGCACGTCGACGAGCGCGCCGACACCACGTCGGTCGCGGCCTTCGAGCGCCAGCGCGAGCCACAATCCGAGGCCGGTGCCGAGCACCGCGACGCCGAAGCCGATCTCGATGCTGGTCAGCACCGCATCGAAGTCGCTCGAGTCGAGACGTTCGAACCAGCGCGCGCTGAATCCATCCGGGAAGATCGTGCCGGACCAGTGCGATGCGACGCTCGACAACGCGACCACCGCCACCGGCAACACGAATAGCCACACGCACAGCAACGCGGCGAGCGCGAGCAGCACGCCGCCTGCGATGCGCGCGGCGAGCCGTTGCGTAACCGGCCGCGCGCGCAGATGCGTCGGCAGCGCGATGCGATCGGGATTAGCGGCCATCGCCGGTCCTCCGTTGCGCGCGTCGATCGACCTGCCGATACAGCGCATACAGCGACAGCGACATCGCGAGCATCACGACCGCGCCGGCGGCGGCGGTCGGCAGGTCGAGATCGACGGTCGCCGAGCTGTAGATCGCGACGGGCAGCGTGACGAGATGCGCGCTGCCGAGCACGAGCAGAATGCCGAACTCGTTGAACGTCAGCAGGAAGCACAGCAGCGTGCCGGCCGCAATGCCGGGCCACGCGAGCGGCAGGATCACGCGCGCGGCCACCATCCAGCCGTTCGCGCCGAGGCTCTTCGCCGCCTCGACGAGCCGCAAGTCGAGCATCGCGAACGCGGCGAGCGTCGGCCGCACGACGAACGGCGCATAGAACACGACCTCCGCGAGAATCACGCCGCCGATGCCGAACAGAAAGTCGAGCGGCGGCGTGTCCCGATGCATCAGCCGCTGCAACGCGATGCTGAACGAGCCTTGCGAGCCGTACAGAAAAATCAGCGTGAACGCGACGAGAAACGACGGAAACGCGACAAAGAGTTCGAGAAACCGCGTGACGAGCCGCGCACCGGGAAATGGCTTGAAGAACAGGATTGCTGCGAGCGCGACGCCGAGCACCGACGCGAGCCCCGCGCTGACGACCAGGATCCACAGCGTCGTGCCGATCACGCCGCGCGATTCCGGATTGCTGAAAAACGCGGTGTACGCGTGCAGACTCAGCCCGTGCGCGCCGGTCAGGCTCAACAAGACGAGCCGCGCGAGCGGATACGCGACGAGCGGCCCGAGCGCGAACACCGCAAGAAACACGAGATGCCATTGCGCGCGCCGCTCGCGGCGACGCGCGGCGGCTGCGTGCGCGGCGGCGCTGCCGGCGCCGTTCGCGTCGGCGGCGAAACCGCTGGCCGCATCAGGCGTGAACAAGGACGACATCATCCGCCTCGTAGCACAGCGACACGCGCGTGCCCTTCACCGGCGTCATGCCGTGACCGCGCGGCATCGTAACGAGCGTCGGCTCGCGTTGCGCCGCGTCGAGCAGCACCTGCACCGACAGCACCGCGCCATACCAGTCGACCGACATCACCGTGCCGTGCAGCGGCCCAACGCCTGGCGACGCGATCCGCAACCGCTCGGGACGAATGCACGCGAGCCGCTCGCGTTCGTCGCGGCGCGGGTCGCCCGGTGCGAACGCAACGTTCGGCGGCAGCAGGTTCGCCGCGGCCAGATAGCGCGCGACGTATGCATCGCGAGGCGCGTCGTAGAGTTCCTGCGGCGTGCCCAGTTGCGCGATGCGACCGTCGCGCATCAACAGCGTGCGGTCGGACAGCACGAGCGCATCGTCCTGATCGTGCGTCACGCAGACGATCGTCAGGTTCGGCAGACGCTCGTGCAGCGCCTTCAGCTCCGAGCGCACCGACGCGCGCAGGTTCGCGTCGAGCGCCGACAGCGGCTCGTCGAGCAGCAGCACATCCGGTTCGATCACGAGCGCGCGCGCGAGCGCGACGCGCTGCTGCATCCCGCCCGACAACTGTGCCGGCATCACGTGACCCGAGTCGCCGAGTTGCACGAGTTTCAACGCGTCCGCGACGCGCCGCGCGATGTCGCGCGACGACACGCGCCGCGCCCGCAGTCCGAACGCGACGTTCTCGAACACCGTCAGATGCGGAAACAGCGCGTAACTCTGGAACAGCAGCCCGAGATTGCGTCGATGCGTCGGCACGTGCGTCAGATCGCGGCCCGCGACGGCCACGGATCCGGTCAATCCGTCCGCCTCGATAAAGCCGGCGATAAAGCGCAGCAGCGTGGTCTTGCCGCAGCCGCTGCGCCCGAGCACCGTCAGCAATTCGCCGCGACGGATCGTCAGCGACAGGTCGTCGAGCACGGTGCGCGTGCCGTAGCGCACGGTCAGATGCTCGATCTGCACGCCGGGCGCGCGGGCAGCCGCATTCGGAGCCTGGCTCGCTGCCTGGCTCGCTACCTGGCTCACGGCCGGACTCGTAGCCCCACCGGCAGCCGCGGACACGCCCGACCCATCCGCCGCCGCGCGGGCGAGCCCCGCAGCCGGAAGCGCCGCGCCGTTCAACTGATTCATCCGCGGCCCGTCACGCTGCATGGTTTCTTCACGGCGCCGTTACTGCGGCTTCACGACTTCGACCTGCTTGCCCGACGCGCCGATCACGTCGTTCTTCCAGCGCGCGGTCCAGTCGGCCTTCTTCGACATCACGCGATTCCAGTCGACCGGAATCAGCTTCACGCCCGCGATCGCCTGCTTCACGGCCTCGCCGTTCTTGCCGGCCAGCGGCACGTCGGTGCGGCCCGGAATGCCGTAGATGTCCGGGATCTTCGACTGCACCTGCGACGACATCAGGTAGTCGATCAGCTTCTTGCCCGCCGCCTCATTCGGGCCGTTCTTGATCAGGCCGATCGCATACGGCAGCTGGAACGTCGTCGGATGGCCGCCCAGCTCGGCCGCGAGGAAGATCGGCTTCAGCGACAGGCCGCCGTTCGCCGCATCGTCGAGGTCCATCTGCAGATCGCCGTTCGCCACCGCGATCTCGTTACGCGACAGCAGCACGTCGAGATAGCCGGTGCCCTTCGTGTGGAACTTCGCGCTCTGCTCCAGCTTCTTCAGGTAATCGAATGCCTTGTCCTCGCCCATCAGCGACGTCGTCAGGATGATGACCGCCATCCCGTCGCCCGCCGTCGCCGGGTTCGAATACGCGACCTTGCCGCTGTAGTCCGGATGCAGCAGATCGGCGAACGTCTTCGGCTCGTTCTTCACGACGTCCGGATTGATCGCGAACGAGAAGTAGTTGTTCACGAACGTCGCCCATGCGCCGTCCGGGGCCTTCGCGATCGCCGGGACATTGCGGTAGTTCGGGCTCGCGTAGTCCTGCAGCAGGCCGCCTTGCGTCGCCTGCTGGATGAACGGCGGCAGCGTGACGAGCACGTCGGCCTTCGGCGCGTCCTTCTCGACGTTCGCGCGGTTCACCACTTCGCCGCTGCCGCCCGTCACGATATTGACCTTCACGCCCTCCTGCTTCTCGAATGCGGGCAGCACGTCGCGATACAGGTTTTCAAGGCCGTCCGCCGTATACAGCACGACCGCGCCGGCCGCATGCGCGGCGGACGTCACGCCGCCCAGCAGCGTCGCGGCGGCCAGCATCGGCAGCAGCTTGCGAACGACGACCGTGCGACGGGAATTCGAGATCTTCATGTCTAGTCTCCGGAACCAATACGCTGTCGATCGGGAAACCCGATGCGCGGCTAATTGAAGGTCGGCGAATCGCGCAGCATGCACGGACCGAACCGGAGACGCGTTTCTCGATTGCATGGCTTGCATCCGGCGCCCCGTTGCAGCTTCCTGGACGTTTCAGCGGAAGATCGGCGGGAATGGGTGCGATCGCTCGACGAGCCCGACGGCTCGGGCTTCGGAAGCATCGCCGGTTTTCGTGACAGCGCCATGACGAGCGCAAAAAACCTGCACGCAATGACACAAATTGCCAACCTGCGAGGATGGCGACGCGTTCGTTGCCTGACAGAAGTAGAAGCAGAATCGCCGCAGCGGCGACCGCTCACGCGATCAGCAACTCTGGCCCGCGCGCGGCGATCGCGCGTGCAATCGCCTTCTGCGGCGCAAGCTCGGTGATCACATAACGCACGCGCTCGAAGCCGCCGATTTGCACGGGCGTCACGCGCCCGAACTTCGAATGGTCGGCGACGACCACCGCGCAGCCCGCCGACGCGAGCATCCGGCCGCGCACCTCGGCGACTATCCGCGTGTAGTCAGTCAGCCAGCCGTCCGCGGTGATGCCGCCTGCGCCGACGAACGCGTAGTCCGCATGGTATTGCGCGAGCTGCTGCACGGTGTCGAGCCCGAACGTTGCGTCCTCGCGCGCGGACAGCTCGCCGCCGAGCAGCGTCACGCGATTGTCGTTGCGCCGGCCGAGCAGCAGCGCGATGCGCCAGTCGTTCGTGTAGACGGTCAGCCGGTGACGGTCCACCAGCGCCCGCGCGACGGCGTGCGTCGTGCTGCCCGAATCGACGATCACCGATGCGCCGTCCGGCACCAGCGACGCCGCACGCTCGCCGATCGCACGCTTCGCGCCCGCATTCGCGGCCTCGCGCACGTCGAGGTCCGGCTCGTGCCGGCCGCTCGACAACGCGCCGCCATGCGTCATCGTCAGAAGCCCGCGCGCCGCGAGCGTGTTCAGATCGCGGCGGATCGTTTCGCGCGACACCTGCAACTCGCGCACGAGCTCCGCCACCGACAGCGCTCCGTTTCGTGCCACCTGCGCAAGGATGTATTGATGGCGTTGTTCGGCGAGCATCGATGCGGATATTTGAATGCGGAAAGGGGGACGGCGTATTGTATTACGCACGATGCGCCGGGCGGACGGTGCCCGTTCGGCCCGGCATCCTTCGTGCGAGCTGTTACGCTCGTGCTTCGCGATCGAAGGGCGGCGCGACTTCCGCCATCGCCCGACTGCCTGCTCACATGCGTTCAAGACTTCGACGACTTCGCCTCTTCCTGTGTGCGTTGCGCTACGGCTTCCGGTTGCTGTGGCTCGCCGCACCGGAGCATCACCGGCTGCACTGGCTGGTATCGCTCGCCGCGCACCTGCGTGACGACGAGCGCCTCGCCGCGCAGCTGCACCTTACGCTGCCGCGTCTCGCGCCGCTTGCCGGCGCGTTCGCGCAGACCCTTGCGACGCGACCCGAACTCGCCGTCGCGACGCTGCACGACGCAGTCAACGCGATGGAGCACTTCGAGGCGCCGCTTTCGCCCGACGAGCTCGACGCCGCGCTGCGCGCCGCGTTCGGCGAGCCGCCTCACGCGCGGCTCGCGTGGATCGATCCGAAGCCGATATCGAACGGATGGTGCGAAGAGACGCACGTCGCGCGACTCGCGCAGCCGGCCGGCGACCACGCGCTCGTGACGATCCGCGTGCTGCGCGCGGCGCAGGCACAGGAAGTCGACGACGACGCCGCGCTGCTGCGCTCGGTCACCCGCTGGCTGGAGAGGCTGTCGGGCACGGCGCGGCGTCTGCGGCTCGTCGCACTTGCCGACGCGCTGCGCGCCGACCTGCAGCAACGCTTCGACCTGCGCACGCAAGCCGCGAATCTGAGTCAGACCGGCCATCACTTCGACGACGATCCGCGCATCGTCGTGCCTGCCGTGATCTGGGACCTGTGCACCGCGCGCACGCTGACGGTCGAGCATATCGACACCGTCCACGTGACCGACGTCGCCGGGCTCGCCGCGCATCACATCAACGCGACGCGCGTCGCCGCGCATCTGATCGAAGTGGTCGCGCGGCAGGCGTTCGAACACGGCTTCTTTCACGCGGCGCTCGATGCGCGGCACGTGTCGGTGAGCGTCGAGCCGACGACGGCCGGACGACTCGTGCTGGCCGGCGCGGCGGTGATGTCGAGCCTGTCGTCGCCGGAGCGCGAGTTCTTCGTACACGGCGCGACCGCGTTGTTCGAGCAGGATTACGGCCGCCTCGCCGCGATGCATCAGGTCGCCGGCCACGTGCCGGCCAACACGCGCCCGGAGCAGGTCGAAGCGGAACTGCGCATGCGCAGCGAAGCGCACTTCGCCGCCGATCCGCGAGAGCGCAGCGCGGGCGCACTGCTGCATCAATTTCTGCATGCGGTGCAGCCGTTCGGCGGCCAGGTGTCGCCACGGCTTGCGCAGGCGCAGCGCACGTTCGCCGACGCCGAGGCGCTCGCCCGCGCGATTCATCCTTCGATCGACGCATCGGGTATCGCGCGGCGCACGCTCGCGGACATCGCGAGCCGCGAGCTGGGTCATCGCGGCTGGCTGCGCCGGTTGTCGGAGGAGCTGCCGCATCTCGCGCAGATCGCGCCGCGCGTGCCGCGTCTTCTCGTCCACACGCTGCAACACCGGATCGCGGCCGCGACGGGCAACGCCGCGCACGCGAACGCCGCGCTCGTCGACGCGTTGCGCCGCGAGCAGCGCCGCACGCGGGCGCTGCTGATCGCGTGCGCGGTGTGCGGCGGACTCGTCGGCGCGGGCGCGATGTTCTTCATGCTCTGAATCCCCGAGTGCAGTCCCGAACAAGACCGGCCGGACGACGCGGGCGATACTGCCGCCCTTCTCATCCGCTTGCCGATACCGATGTTCGCTTCGCTTGCCCCCGCCGTGTTCGTCGTGCTGTGGTCGACCGGCTTTGTCGTCGCCCGCGCGATTGCGCCGTACGCCGATCCGAATCTGTACCTGCTCGCGCGATTCGGCGGCACGGCGCTGCTGTTCGCGGCCGCGGCGCTCGTCGCGCGCGTGCGCTGGCCGACCGGGCGCGAACTCGGCAAGCACCTCGTCGCGGGGGCGCTGCTGCAGGGCGTCTATCTCGGCGCCGGATACTGGGCGGTCGCGCAAGGATTGAGCGCGGGCGTGATGGCGCTGCTCGGCGCGCTGCAGCCGCTCCTGACCGCCGCGCTGGCCGCGCGGCTCTTCGGCGAGACGCTGTCGCCGCGACGCTGGGCCGGCATGGCGCTCGGGCTCGCGGGCGTCGTGCTGGTGCTCGCACCGAAGCTCGGCGCGGCGGCGCAAACTGTCACCGCTGCCGCACCCGGCACGATCAAGGCGCCGTCATGGCTCGTCGTGACGGTCGCCGTGGCGGCGGTCTGCGCGATCACCGCGGGCACGCTGTATCAGAAGACGTCGCTTGCGCAAGCCGATATCCGCAGCGCCAGCGCCGTGCAGAACTTCGGCGCGGCGGTGGTCGCGGCGCTGCTTGCGATGGCGCTCGGCGAGCAGCGCTGGATTGCGTCGCCGACGCTGTGGCTTTCGCTCGGATGGGGCGTGCTGATGCTGTCCGGCGCGGGCGTTACGCTGCTCGTGTGGATGGTGAGACGCGGCGACGCCGCCCGCGCGACCGCGCTGCTGTTTCTCGCGCCGCCGCTCGCGGCGCTGCAGGGCTACCTCGGGTTCGGGGAGACGCTGTTGCCCGTGCAGATCGGCGGCTTCGTGCTCGCGCTCGCGGGCGTGACGATCGCGCGGCGCGGGTAGCGTGAGGTCGCGGCGGCGGCACACGCGGTACCGCGCCGCCGCGGGTGTCGCGCCTGGCGCGCCGGTCAGTCGGCGGTGTCGCCGCCCGGCGGCACTTTCGCGCGGGCCTTGCTGCCCGGCGCGGGCGACCACGCGGGACGCGTCTTGCGCTCCGAATCGACGACGACGATAAAGCGACCGGCCCACGGCGTCACCTGCCGGTCCGAATGCAGCACCCACAGCGATTTGCCGGAATCGACGAGCGCCTGATATTCGGCGTCGAGCATCCCATGGTGATCGATGAACACGTTCAGCGACGCCGGAATCCGCACGCAGCCCTTCGAATGCCGGATGCCGAGCAGCGGTTCCAGCCGGTCGGGGTCGGTCGCGTGCATCTGGAAGCGCATCGGCGAATAGCCGCCCTTGCCCCAGCCGCGCTCGCCGTCGACCCAGCCGAGATCGTAGATGCGCATGTCGCGCTTGCCGTAGCCGCGAATGCCGTTCTGGTTCATCGTGCCTTCCGCGCGGAAGTCCATGTTCGCGGGCGAGTGCAGGAACACGCCGAGCGGCGTCAGGAAGTGATCGAATTCGCCCGGACGCCCGGTCGCGACCGGCGACGCGCCGATCATCTGCCACGAATCTTCCGCCGTCGCGCGAAAGTAGACGAATAGCGCCTGCACGCTCGCCGCGCGATCGACGAGGACGACGTACTCGCCCGCCAGCGCGCCGAGATTCTCGTTGTCGAGCGCCTGTTGCAGCAACTGGCCGTACGCGTGCTGGTCGGCGAGCGGAACGTGCAGCCGGCGCGTGACCTCGCGCGCGTAAGCGCCGCGCAATTCCAGCGCGCGAGCGGTTTCTTCGGCGGCTTCTTCGGACGTCAGCGGCGGGTGCTGCGGCACCGTCAGTTCGAGCACCTTCGGCGTGAAAACGCCCGAGGCCGGCGACGCCTCGGAGGCCGCCGACGCGCCAGACGCCGCCGACACGCGATGCAACGCATGATGCGGCGCCGATGCCGCCAGCGGGGCCGAAGGCGCGGAAGCGGAAACAGGAGCGGAAGCCGGCGCCGACGCGGCCGGCGCCGCTGCACCGTTCGCTGCGTCCGCGGCGTCCGCGGCGAACGCGCCGCCGGCCGACACCCCAATGCACACAACCGCGCAGAGCGCGCGACGCGTGAACGACGCACCGCCGCGCGTAACCGCGCTCGTCGTCTGACGCAATGCTCCCCAGCGCGCACTCTTGATGATGCGACGCGGTCCTTCCTGATGTTTCATCGAATGGCAGATTGACTGACGGAATGATGGACGGTTGTCGGAGACGCGCGCGACGGCCGGTGCGGATATCCGGCACGATCGACCGCAATCGGCAACCAACCGCCATTAAAACAGACTATGCGAGCGGCGCGCAGTGACGGCATAACGCCTGCGCGTCGGAGAACGGAGACGTAGCGAAGGAAGAGAGGCGCCCGATCGCCCGGCCGCGCGCCGCGCTCAGGGCGGCGACGGCGGCGATTCCTCGGCGTCGAACGGCGCCGCGCTGACGCGCAACGCGACGCCCGCCAGCCGGCGGCTTTGCAGTTCGCGGGCCACGGTGTCGCCGACGTAGGGCACGTCGGAATCGAGTTCGAGATCGGCGTGCGCGTTCGGCGTCCCGACGTCGTACACGGTCACGCTCCTGGCGTAGTGCCCGAGCTCACGCGCGAAGAAATCCCGGACTTCCTGTTCGCTACAGGACTCGGGAACGTTCCACACCGTAATGTGCATGGCGGATCAATGAATACGCCGCGGTCGATCCGCCCGCACCCGGACCGGTTGCAGACCTGCGCGCCGTCTGGCGCGCGCGAGGGCCGTGTGACCGAGCAAGCCGGCGGCCACCATCACCAAAATAAAGGATGCGAGCATCGCGCCCTCCCTCTTTTATTGACCGCAATCAGAATAATCGGAAACGTACGTCGGCTGTATGTGGCATTTTGCCATCAAAACAAAACGCGCGACGCAGGACGCGCCGATGCGGCAACCTCCGTCGGCCTGGCGCGGCGTTCGCTCAGGAACCGTCGCGGTCGCTGCCGGCCGCCTGGGTGTCGAGGGCGTCGGCGTCGCAGGACATACGGGCGACGCGCGCATACTGCTTCGTCCAGTTGCCGAAGATCGCGGCCTGGGCGTCCGCGAGGCTCATGCGGCCCGCGCACACGCAACGCTTGAGCCGGGTCGCGAGCAGTTCCTTGCGGCGCTCGCCGGCGTGCCCGGCCCACGGCAGCAGATCGAAGTTGTCGAGCGCATCCGGCGAACCGCCGAGCACGACCGGAATACGCCGGTCGAGCGCATAGCCGGCACCCTTGTCGGGATCGATCCCGCGTGCCGCGAGCAGCCGGTTCTTGTATTCCATGGTCAGGTCGAGCGACGGCGACACGGCATCCGCATAGCCGGTCCGGCAGATCGTATCCGCCACCGAATGTTGGGTAACGCGCTTGTCGAGCAGCGCCTTTTCGTGCCCGGTCGCCGACGCGCGTTGCACGGCACCGGCCGCCGCGACAACCAGCACGGCCACGCGCAACGCGCGCGCAACCTGCGCACGCGAATCCGGATGAGGCCGATGCGCGCGGCCCTTCAGTCCACGACAGTCGACACCGCACCTGCCTGTGTTGCTTACATTCATTCGTCGTTGCGCCCTGCGATGCCTGAGTCCATTTACGCGCGGCCATTAAAACACATCCAAAACAGATGTTGCATCGTCGTTTGCATGGCGCTCGCATGGCACGCGAGCGTGTGCGGCCGTCCACGCGACGCCCCTGGGCGCCGATGATTCGGGATGCAAATCGATCTATCGCCGACCGCGCAACGGATGCGTCCGATGACCCGTATTCGCGCCGCGCGTCGCGGCGTCTGCACGGTTCGTCGAAGCCGACGGTTGCAGCGGGCACCCCGTGTCGCCGATGGCGGCCTGCAAACCGATGACGGATAATGGCCCCCGTCCCGATCCGTCGAGGACCGGCGATCACAACCGAAGAAAGAGGAATTCCCATGTCCATCACCATGTTCAAGGCCTCGGTGCCCGTGCTGCTGCACGGTCTCACGAACCTGCAGCACATCATCGGCAAGGCGCAGGCTCACGCCGCCGAGAAGCAGATCGATCCTTCGGCGCTGGTCGGCGCCCGGCTCTTCCCCGACATGCTGCCGTTCGCCCGGCAAATCCATATCGCGACCGACACCGCGAAGGGCTGCGCCGCGCGCCTCGCCGACGTCGAGGCGCCGAAGTTCGAAGACGTCGAAGTCACGTTCGACGAGTTGCACGCGCGCATCCAGAAGACGATCGACTTTCTGAAGACGTTCAAGCCCGACCAGATCGACGGCTCCGAAGAGCGCCGCATCACGCTGAAAATGCGCAGCGGCCCGATCGAGTTCAGCGGTCTCGACTATCTGCGCTTCTTCGTGCTTCCCAACTTCTACTTCCACATGACGACCGCTTACGACATCCTGCGTCACAACGGGGTGGAGGTGGGCAAGCTCGACTATCTCGGCAAGCGCGACGCGTAACGCAACGCGTCGGTCCGCAGGCGGGCGCCGGCGCGATGCCGCCGCCCGTCCGTCCTTCAACCGGAGCCTTACCTCGATGAATCCCGCCGACGCCCGCGCCGAAGAAACCGCCGCGATGGACCGCATGCTGAACGCGACACAGCGCGTGAAGACTGCGTTCACGTCGCTGCAGTCGCAATTTCCGCCTGACGGCAACGGCCAGCCGTCGCAGTTCGCGCTGCAGACGTTCGACGCCGCGCTGCAGGAACTCGAAGACGCGCAGGCCGCGTTCGACGAACTGCTCAACGATCTGCTCGACGGGAACCGGTGAGCGCGCCAGTCGATCGATGCGCGGGCCTCACGCGTGCCGCGTGTCCTTGTACACGCGTCCGTCCTTCATGACGACGCGCAGGCTGCGGTCCGGATTGGCGATCACGCTCAGGTCGTCGAGCGGATTGCCGTCGACGAGCAGCAGATCCGCGTAAGCCCCCTCTTCGACGACGCCGAGTTTCGCCGGATACGGATTGCGCTCGCCGGACAGCGCGAGCAATTGCCCGTTCATGCCGGTGGCCATCTTCAGCGCGTCGGCCGCGCTGTACCAGCGCGTCAGGTGAGTCAGCATCGTGCCCTGGCGCGGCGCGAGCGCCGGCGAAAAAATCAGGTCCGTGCCGAAGGCGGTCTTGATGCCGTGCTTGCGCGCGAGCTTGTACGTGGCGTCGGTGCCCGCAGTGACTTCGAGGTACTTTTCGAGGCTCGGCCCCGTGAGCGGCGCGACGTCGTTTTCGTCGACGAAAGGCTGCGTGCTGAGCCACGTTTCGTTCTTCGCCATCAGCGCGGCGCTGCGATCGTCCATCAGATGACCATGTTCGATGCACTGCACGCCCGCCGCGACCGAGCGCTGCACCGCCGCCGGCGTGTACGCATGGACGAGCACGTAGCTGCCCCAGTCCGCGGCGGTTTCGACCGCCGCGTGCAGTTGCGCCTGCGTGAAGGTCAGCATGTCGAGCGGGCTGCGCGGCGTCGATACCCCCCCGCATCCGACGAGCTTCACCTGCGACGCGCCCTGCACGAACTGCTCGCGCACGCGTAGCCGGACTTCGTCTTCGGTATCCGCAATCGCGAAACCGCCTTCTCTTTCCAGCCGGCTGAGCTCTCCGACGGCGTGCGGGAAGTCGGTTAGCGGACGGAAGTCGCCGTGTCCGCCGGTCGTCGTGATCATCGGGCCCGACGGATAAATGCGCGGCCCGGAGATCACGCCGCCGTCGATCGCCTGCTTCAGCACGAACGATGGTCCGCCCACGTCGCGGATCGTCGTGAAGCCGCGCAACAACGTGCGCTCGGCTTCGGCGCTCGCCGCGAGGTAGACGAACCCGATGTCCGCCTGCAGCACCGTCTGTACCGGCAGCGCGGCGAGCAACGCGTGCCAGTGCATGTCGATGAGGCCCGGCATCAGCACGAGGCCGCCGCAATCGATGACCGTGCGGCCATCGGCCGAAGTGGCGGAATCGGGAGCATCCGGCTGGCCGTGCGCGATGCGCGCGATGCGGTTTCCTTCGATCAGCACGGTCAGGCCGTCGCGCAACGTGGACGACTTGCCGTCGAACAGCCTGAAGTTCGTGAAGAGGACCGGCTTCGCGGGCGCGCCGGGCGGCGTGGCGCGCTGCGCGCTGGAAAGGCCGGGGAACATCAGGCTCAACATCGACGCCGCCATGCCCGCGACGAATCCTCGCCGCGAGAGATCCGCGCTGATGCGTCGACTCGCGTACATGGCCTGGGCCTGGCTGCACACGCAGAAGCCGCTCTGCGCGATGGCCCTGCCGCCGCCATACTTTCTCCATGACATGACGACCTCCTGATCACGTAGACCAACACGCCGGAGGCCGGCGACGGATATGACGCAGAGCAGAATCGGCAGTCAGTATGCCAAAGCTTTTCAAGCGGCGACGCGTGGGCGCACGACTGCAAACATCGCGCGGCCGCGACGGCGCGCGCGGTCCATCCGGTCGGCACTACGACGGCCGGCTCTTCACATGGTCGATGAACGCACGCAGCTTGGGCAACACCTGACGACGGCCCGGGTAGTACAGAAACACGCCCGGCATCGTCGGCGCGAAGGGTTCCAGCGTTTGAACGAGGGTTCCGTCCTTCAGTCGTTCGGCGACCATCGGCTCCGGAAGCTGAGCGAGGCCCATCCCCTGCAGCGCCGCGCCGAGCAGCGTCGGAAAGTCCCGCGCGATAAGCGGCCCGGATACGGCGATCTCGATTGCGCGGCCCTCGTCGTTGAAGGTCCATCGCGCGAGCGTGCCGTTCGACCGCCGCCATCGCAGACACGCATGCTGCTGCAGATCGTCGATGCGCGCCGGGCGGCCGCGTTCCGAGAAGTAGTCAGGAACGCCAACGATGACGAAGCGAAACGGCGGCGTGAGCGCGACGGCAACCATATCGGCGTCGATGAACTGGCCGAGCCGGATGCCGGCATCGAAGCCTTCGGCCGCGAGATCGATCAGTTCCTCGCTCGCGGCGACTTCCACCTCGATGTCGGGGTAGACCTGGCAGAACGATGCAATCAGCGGCTCCAGCAGGATCGGCACCACCGCGCGCGGCACCGCGAGACGCAGCAGGCCCGACGGCCGCTCGCCGAGTCCGCGCGCCACTTCGCTCGCGGCGACGAGTTCCTCGAACGCGGGTTTCGCGCGTGACAGAAACAGCTCGCCGGCTTCGGTCAGGCCGACGCTGCGCGTGGTGCGAACGAAGAGCGCGGCGCCGACGCGGGTTTCGAGCGCCCGCACGGCCTGGCTGATGGCCGACGGCGTCACGCCGAGTTCGGCCGCCGCCCGACGGAAACTGCGATGCCGCGCAACGCAAAGAAACGCCTCCACCCCATCGAGTGCGCGCTGCCTGACTGTGAAGTTCTGCTTCATGGCGCGTCAACGTTGTGGTGAATAGTCGCTCGAAAGAGGCCATGGTACACCTGTGCATGCGGATCGAAGGCCGCGCCGGCATCGCTCGCAGGCCTTCAAAAACCGCGTCCAGGAAGCCCTCGATTCCGATTTCGATTCAGATGGAGAACCGCCGATGAACGCCACGCCTCTTCCCGCCAGCATCGTCCCGCTGCGTGCTGCGTCGCGCACGTTGTTGTGGATGGTCCCGCTCACCTTGCTGTGGATCGGACTGATCTACCGGCTGCCGGTGATTCCCGGCAGCGGCGTCCAAACCACCGCGCACCAGTTGATGGTTCACGCGCTGATCGCGCTCGGCTTGTGGATCGGGCTCGAAGCCACCGGCCTCGCACCGCGCGAGCGTCGCACCACGTGGCTCGCCGTCATGCTGCCGTACACGCTGTGGTTCGCGATCGCGTGGAGCGCGGCCATTCATGGCGTGTTTCGCATCGACGCATCGACGTCGACGTCACCAGTGCCGTTGCTGCCGCTCGCGATCTTTGTGCCGGTGATCATCGGCGCGCCACTGCTGCTGCGCTCGAAGCGCATCGGACAGATGCTCGACGCGATGCCGGCCAGCTGGCTCGTCGCACTGCAGGCGTACCGCGTGTTCGGAGGCTGGGCGCTCGCTGCGTGGCTGCACGGGGCGCTGCCGGGCGTCTTCGCGTTGCCGGCCGGCATCGGCGACGTGCTGACCGGCGTGCTCGCCGTGGCGGCGGCCGTCGCCGTCGCGACCGGCACGGCCGAGGGGCGCAAGGCCGCGATCCTCTGGAACCTGCTCGGCCTCGCGGACTTCGCGGTCGCCGTCACGCTCGGCATGATCACGTCGCCCGGCAGAATCCAGCTGATCTTCCCGGACGTGCCGAGCATCGGCGCCGGCGCGTATCCCGGCGTCCTGACGCCGGCTTTCGTCGTGCCGAGTTCGGTGCTGCTGCACGCGCTGTCGCTGCGTCAGCTGGCGCGGCGAGCGGCGGGCTGATCGGGCGCGCACGTCGCGCATATCGCCAATGTCGGTCGAAGCCCGCGTGCTCAGACGGTCTGGAGAACGAAGTCATAGCGGGCTTCGCGAAACGGCCCGTCGAAGCCGAACCGCTTCGCGAGCGGATCGTCGGCGTCGCGCGGCGCGTAGTCCACCTTCAACGATTCCTTGACGCCGAATACCGCATCCGAGTCGAGATACGGGTCGTCGCGATTGAACAGGTGCGTGACGAGCCGGCGATGCCCCGCTGCGTCGATCATGAAGTGCAGATGAGCGGGCCGCCACGGGTGACGCCGCGTTGCGTTCAGCATGCGCCCGACCGGTCCATCGGTCGGAATCGGATAACTGGTCGGCACGATGGTGCGAATCGCGTAACGGCCTTCGTCGTCGGTGCGATAGCGGCCGCGCAGATTGCCGCGCACCTGCTCCGTGTCCTGTCCCGAGTACATGCCGTTGTTCGCCGTCTGCCACATGTCGAGCACGGCATCGGCGAGCGGCTCGCCGCTGACCGAGCGCACGCGTCCGTGAACGATCGCGGGCACGCCCGGCGTGAACGCCATGTTTTCGCCGTACGCGCGATCCGGCATGCCGTCGATATAGAACGGCCCGAGCACGGTCGTATCGGTGGCGGTGTCCGCGTGGCGGTGGTTGATCGCATCCACCAGCATCGACACGCCGAGCGTATCGGACAACAGGATGAACTCCTGACGGACCGCGCCGTCGCACATCTTCCCGGTATCGGTCAGATACTGGATCGCGGCGAACCATTCGTCCATCGTCGGCTCGACCTCGCGCACATACGCATGCAGATGCCGCACCAGCGCCTGCATCAGGGTCTTGAGACGCGCGTCGGGGGTATCGGCGAAACGGGCCAGCACCTGCTCGGTCAACGCGGCTTCGGCGTGAGTGTGAAGCGTCTCCATGAGGGTCTCGTCGATTCGTTGAATGGCGGATGTCAGGCGGGCATCTCGTCTGCGCAGGCCGGTTGAACAACGCCTGTCGGCCACGCGCACGAACGCCGCTATCGGGAAAAAGCGATTCGTGAAGCCTGCGCGCCGCGTCTCATCGGATGCGGTCCCTCTCTTCCGGGCCGTCGAATCCAGGTCGCGGCGCGGCCTTTCTCACGACAATTGGCTGGCGAGCGCGGCGTCCTGACCTTCCGGCTGGGATTTTGCCACGACGAAGAGCGCCGCCGCGGCCGCGACCAGCACGACGGGTATGCTCGCGAATACCAGCATCGACGGACTGGACCCGAACGCGAACAACGCGCCGCCGAGCAGCGGCCCGAGAATCGCGCCGAGACGCCCGACCGCGACCGCGGCGCCCACGCCGGTCCCGCGCACCGCCGCCGGATACACCTGCCCGGCAAGTGCGTACAGCACCGACTGTCCGCCGACCGAGAACACGCCGCACAGGAATCCGCCGACCATCATCGTCTTCACGCCGACGGCGGCGGCCAGCACGCACAACGCCGCCACATTGCCCGCATACATCAGGACGATGACGGTCCGACGCGCGGTCCGGTCCATCAGGCTCGCCATGCCGACGGCGCCGAAGCTCGCGCCGAGGTTGAACAGAATCAGCACGAGCCCGCCCTGTGCGCGCGTGAGCCCGCGGGACACCATCATCGACGGCAGCCAGTTCATCAGGAAATACAGCACGATCAGCGTGCCGATATAGCTGATCCACAGCGTCAGCGTGATAAGCGCGCGATCGTGGCGCCAAAGCGCCTCGACGAAACCCGGCTTGGCATCGCTCTGCAGACGGCGGCGCGCGGCCTTGAATTCCGCGGATTCGTCCATCGCGAAGAACAACGCGAGCGCAATGAGGATCGGCCCGTATCCGCCGAAATAGAACACCGCGCGCCATTGCGCGTCACCGGAAAAAACGATCCCCACGACCGCGGCGATCGCACCGCCCAACGGCATCCCCGCGTACATCGCGCCGACCGCCGTGCCCCGGCGTTGCGCACCCGCGGCTTCCGCACAGAGCGCGATCAGATTCGGTGTAGCGGCGCCGAGGCCGAGGCCGGTCAAGATGCGCATCGCCATCAGGCTTTCGAAATTCCATGCCCGCGTGGTTGCCCACGAAAACACGCCGAACATCAGCACCGAGCCGATCAGCACGCCCTTGCGTCCGAACCGGTCGGCGAGCCGCCCGCCGATCGCCGAGCCCGGCAGCAAACCCATGGCCCCCGCACTGAACGCGAAGCCCATCTGTTGCACGGACAACTGGAATTCGCGAGCAAGGCGCGGTCCGGCCACGCCGGCCGACTGCAAGTCGAGTCCTTCCAGGATGGCGACTGCCATGCAAAGGACGATCGTCGTCCAGCCGATCGACTGACGGCTATCTGAAGCGTGCATTCGTGTCTCCTCGTTATTGGAAATCGCGATCCGCCATTCGGCGCGGATCGACTTCGCTTCGGCATCCCGTCAGCACGCGTCGCCGGCGCGATGGACTACGTCAGGCAGCGGCCCGGACATCGCACATCCGGTTGCGACACCCTGCTATTGGAACGGCGAGTGGGCAACGAGGATCAACGAGTCGCGCTCTGCCGCGTCATACATCGCGTCGATCGCATCGCTTCGATGGGCCAGCACGGCGCGCTGGTTAATCGATCCCTTGTCGGTGATTTCGCCCCTCTCGACGGAGGGCGGATCTTCCATCAGACGAACGCGCGCGATCCGGCTTGCGCTGCCGGTCGATTGAAGATTCACGCGCGCGATCAACGCTGAAAAGAATGCACGCACCGGCGCGGCGGTCAGGATCTCGCGTAATGAAGCTGTCTGGGGCAATCCGGAAAGCGACCGGCACGCATCCACTCTCGGGAAGATCAGCAAGCCGACCTCGTCACGGTTCAGCCCGGTGACGACCACGTCCTGCACATACGGCGCGCCGTCCGATGTCACGCGCGCACGCAGCGGCCCGACGCTGACGAACGTGCCGGTACTCAGCTTGAAGTCCTCGGCAATGCGCCCGTCGAACATCAGGCCCAACTCCGGACGGTCGGGCTCGACGAATCGCAGCGCATCTCCGCTGCGATAGAAGCCCTCGTCGTCGAACGTCGCGGCATGCACCTTCGCGTCGGCGCGCCAGTAGCCGGCCATCACGTGCGGACCGCGAAAGCGGACCTCCAGCTTGCCGTCGACCGGAACGAGCCTGACCTCGCAACCCGGCGCGGGAAGTCCGACATAGCCGGCATTCGCAACCTTGCCGGTCGCGAACATGCAGGATGGCGAAGTTTCCGTCATCCCGAGACCCGTCATGATGCGAATGCGCTCGCCGCAATAGCGCGCCGTGACCTGTTCGAGCCGTTCCCATGCCGCCTGCGACAGCCCGGCCCCGGCGAAGAAATACATTTTCACGCGCGAAAAGAAGGTCTCGCGTAATCGCGCATCGGTTTCGAGGGCGGCGGTCAGCTCCTCCCATCCCTTCGGCACGTTGAAGTAAATCGTCGGCGCAATGTCCGACAGGTTTCGCACCGTCTCCGCGAACTCGCCGGGAAGCGGCTTGCCGTCGTCGATGTAATACGTGCCGCCGTTATAAAGGGCGATGCCGACGTTGTGGCTGCCGCCGAACGTGTGATTCCACGACAGCCAGTCGACCAGCACGGGCGGCTCGAGGCCGAACTGCGGGAAAGTCTGCAGCAGCATCTGCTGGTTGCTGCACATCATCCGGTGCGTGGTCGGAACGGCTTTCGGCAGACTGGTCGATCCGGACGTGAACAGAAACTTGGCGATCGCGTCCGGCCGGATGGTCCGGTGCACGTCGTCGACCGTGGTCGGCGTGGTGGCGAGGAGCGCCTGAAAGTCGGTCACCTCGCGTGCGGAATCCATTGGCGAACCGGACCGGTCCGCGAGCACGAGTTCCGTGCCGACGGGCGCGACCGCTTCCACCGCGTCCACGAACCCGCCCGCACTGCTCGCGAATATCAGACCGGGCGTCAGCACGTCGAACACGTGGCGCAAACGCGCGTAATCGACCGACACCGTCGAGTAGGCCGGCGAAATCGGCGCATACGGGATGCCGGCCCACATTGCCCCGAGCATCAACTGGAAATGTTCGAGATCGTTGCCGGACAGGATCACGACCGGGCGCTCGGCCGACAGCCGCCGGTCGAGCAACGCCTGACCAATCGCGCGCGCATTGGCGAGCATCTGACGATAGTTGATCCCCCGCCACTCGCCCCGCGCATCGCGGCGCGCGACGAGCCACCGGTCGGGATGAACCCGCGCGCCGTGTTCGAGCCGGTCGGTCACGAGGTCGGGAAACGCGCCGAGTGTCTCTGTCGCACGCAGATACCAGCAGCCGTTGCGGCGCTCGATGTCGACGCCGGGCGTCCCGATGGCGACCTCGCGATATCGAAACGCCGAAAGCATCGATGCGTGATTCCGGGCATTGTCTTTCTCGGCCGGGTCCACCGGTTGTCTCCTTGTTGTTTACCGCATCGGTCTGTTGCCTTTCTTTTCTTATGCGCCGACAGCCGGTTCAACGCTTATAGGCCTGAAGACCCGGCTTGATGCTTTTATCGTCGAGGAACTGCTTCAGACCTTCTTCGCGACCGTGCTCCGGATCGCGATGATTGGCCTGATCGAGCTTCGCGTACAGATAATCTTCGTTCTGCTCCCACGTCAGTTCGCGGCTGCGCTTGAAGCCATGCTTGGCATTCCGAAGGACGATGGGGTTCTTGTCGAGCAGTTTCGACGCGAGTTCGAGCGTCGCGCCGCGCAGTTGTTCGAGCGGCACGCTCTGGTTGACGAGGCCCATTTCCGCGGCCTTTTTGCCGGTGAACGTATCGCCGGTCATGATGTAGTAGAGCGCCTGACGATGCCCGACGGTATCCGCCATCGCCTTGCTGACGAGGTTGCCCGGCGGAATGCCCCAGTTGATTTCCGACAGGCCGAATACGGCTTCGTCGGCGGCAATCGCCAGATCGCACGCGACCAGCGGAGAAAAGCCGCCGCCGAAGCACCAGCCGTTCACCATCGCGATCGTCGGCTTCGAGTACATGCGCAGCAGTTGCCATTGCCAGCGGCTCGCGTCGCGGCGAATCCGCTCCTGGAAGATTTCCGGGCTCGCGTCCACTTCGCGGAAATACTCTTTCAGGTCCATGCCGGCCGTCCACGCGGAACCTTCGCCGGTCAGCACGAGCACCTTCGCCTCGGCGTCGAGTTCCAGCGTCTCGAGAACGTCCGCCATTTCCCTGTTCAGCGTCGGGCTCATCGCATTGCGCTTTTCCGGGCGATTGAACACGACCCACGCAATGCCGCCTTCAACCGTCACCTTCACCGTCTTCCAGCGACCCTCGTAGCTCATTTGCATTCCTCCTGTCTGGCGGCCGAACCGGCAGCCTCGAATCGATTAAATATCAGGCTACCTGATAAGTAAACTGGAATAAGATCCTGCTGGCGAAAACCCCAGGGACAGTCCGCCGATGACCGGTAAAGCCAAACGAAACACCCCGCCGCCGATGCGGCTGACCTATTTGATCGGCCGGCTCGATCGCCTCGTTTCGCGCAGGATGACGGAAGTTCTCGCGCGGCAAGGATTGACGCTGCCGCAATACACCGCGCTATCGGTGCTTCGCGCGCGCGGGCAGTCGACGAACGCACAACTCGCGGAACGCTCGTTCATCACGCCGCAGTCGGCCAACGAAGTCGTCAAGGCGATGGAAGCGAACGGCTGGGTGTCGCGCGATACCGATGCGCTCAATCGCCGGCTCGTGCTGCTGTCGCTGACGCAGCAGGGCAGCGAACTGCTCGACGAATGCGACAAGGCGGTGGACGAAATCGAGAGCGCGATGCTCCACGACCTGGCGCCAATCAGCGAGGACGCATTGCGACAGGCGCTTTACGGCTGCGTGCGCAATCTGAGAGCGGCGTAAGGCAGTGACCCGGGTGCGCCGGATACCCCGCCGCCCGGCAGCAACCCCTCACGAATCAGTGCCATCCGCACATATCGGAGATTTCCGATATACAATTCGGCCTGTACCGATGCAAATTGACCGGCCCATGCCTCCCTCCACCCAGAACCCGACTGTCGAAGTCGACATCGATGCGATCCACAAGGCGCTCGCGAATCCCGTTCGCCGGGAGATCCTCGCGTGGCTGCGCGAACCGCACCGTTACTTCGCAGACCAGGAGCTGTCGCTGGAGCACGGCGTCTGCGCGGGGCGCATCGATGCGCAGTGCGGTCTGTCGCAATCGACCGTCTCCGCGCATCTCGCCGCGCTGCAAAAGGCGGGGCTGGTGACGAGCAAGCGTGTCGGGCAGTGGGTGTTCTTCAAGCGCAACGAAGCCGTGATCGCGGCGTTCGTCGCGCACATGAACGCCGAACTGTAGACCCGCGCGGTGCGGCGCGGCCGTCCCGGTCGGGCGCATCGCACAACTTTCCCTGCATGGCTTTTTATGGCTGCGGGCATTGCCCGCCGAAGAGGTGAACACATGGCGACACTATTCGATCCGATCCAGATCGGCGATCTCACGCTGCAAAACCGCATCTTCATGGCGCCGCTCACGCGCTCGCGCGCCGGCGACGAACGCGTGCCGAACGCGCTGATGGCGAAGTACTACGCGGAACGCGCGTCGGCCGGCCTGATCCTCAGCGAGGCCACGTCGGTCACGCCGCAAGGTCTCGGCTATGCGGCGACGCCCGGCATCTGGTCGCAGGAGCAGGTCGAAGGCTGGAAGCTCGTAACCGACGCGGTGCACAAGGCTGGGGGACGCATCTTCCTGCAACTGTGGCACGTCGGCCGCGTGTCGGACCCGATCTTCCTCGACGGCCAGCTGCCGGTCGCGCCGAGCGCCATCGCGCCGAAGGGCCACGTGAGCCTCGTGCGTCCGGAGCGTCCGTTCGTGACGCCGCGCGCACTCGAACTCGACGAGATTCCGGGCATCGTCGCCGCTTACCGTCAGGGCGCGGTCAACGCGAAGGCGGCCGGCTTCGACGGCGTCGAAATCCACGGCGCGAACGGCTATCTGCTCGACCAGTTCCTGCAGGACAGCACGAACCACCGCACCGACGCATATGGCGGCTCGATCGAGAACCGTGCGCGCCTGATGCTCGAAGTCACCGACGCGTGCATCGACGTGTGGGGCGCGAACCGCGTCGGCATGCACCTCGCGCCGCGCGGCGACGCGCACACGATGGGCGACTCGAACCCGGCCGCGACGTTCGGCTATGTCGCGCGCGAACTGGGCAAGCGCAAGATCGCGTTCATCTGCGCGCGCGAGGCGCTCGGCGACAACCGCCTCGGCCCGCAACTGAAGGAGGCGTTCGGCGGCCCGTACATCGCGAACGAGCGTTTCACCCTCGACAGCGCGAAGCAGGTGCTCGCCGCCGGCGAAGCGGATGCAGTCGCCTGGGGCCAGCTGTTCATCGCGAACCCGGATCTGCCGCGCCGCTTCGCGCTGAATGCGCCGCTCAACACGCCGGATCCGAAGACGTTCTATGCGGACGGCGAAGTGGGCTACACCGACTATCCAGTGCTCGAAGCGGCCGCCTGATCGGGCAGCACGGCGGGTAGCACCGCCATGCGGCATTGCGCCGCATGTGCGGTGACGAATGCGACGGACACGTGTCCGTCGCATTTTTTTTGGTACGCGGCGCGCCGCATCGCGGCCGGCCCCGGACCGCGAGCTATCCGCTGCACTCCTGATAGATCAATTCAATTGGAATACATCACGCGTGTGTTCTGTAATGACGTGCCGCGCACGTTCGCCGCGTAGCCAGTCGCAGTCCGGAGACCGCCATGCTTAAGCAAGACGTCGGCCAGATCGTCCACGCGATCGCCGAAGAAACGAACACGCCGGAAGAAACTGTCGCGCACCTGTATGCGGACGCCATCTACGACTATCGGGCGCAGGCCCGCATTCTGGACTACGTACCGCTCTTCGCCGCCAAGAAGGTGCGTCAGACGCTGCGCGAGCACGCGCACAAGCACAAGTAGCAGTCGCCCTTCGCCGGTTGCCGCGCCGGCCGTTCATCAGGCAGACATCACGCCGCTCCGGGGCGGCCCGAGACATTCTTTCGCCCGCGCGACGCAATGCGGGGAAAGAATTTGCGCGCACTTCTTAAGCCTCGTTTAATTCTTCGCTGCAACCATAGGCTCACCCCTGTTGAGCCGCCGGAACATCGGCGGCATTTTTTTGTGCGGCGTCGCCGTGCCCTGCGCGGCGATCCCCTACGGGCAAAGGAGGCAGGCCAACATGGTTGAAAACGACGTATTGAAGCACCTGCGCGCGCTGCTGCACGGCGACGCGAAGACCGGCGTCGACAGTTGCCGGATCTCGACGCCGATTCAGCATCCGTGGGGCAAGCCGTACTGTCTCGTCGAATGGACGACGAACCATGACGCCGATGCGCGCCGCCAGGTGGTCCCGGCCGACAGCACGCCGCTCGAAATCGCGCGAATGGTCGCGCAGCACGTGCCCGGACGCCGCATCATGCTGAACGGCGAACCAATCGAATCGCCGCGCGCCAACGCGAAGCGCCGCGCCGCGCGGGCGGCGTGACGGCGCCCGCACCGGGCCTTCGTTTTCATCCCACCATTTGGGCGAGTTCGCGCTCGAAGCCGTCGCTGACCGGCGTCATCGGCGCGCGCAACTCGTTCGCCATCCATCCGCGTCGCGCGAGTGCCGCCTTCACCGGCGCCGGATTCGGCTCCGCAAACATCGCGCGCACGAGCGGCACCAGCGTATGCCATACCGCGCGCGCGTCAGCGAGATGGTCCTCGTGCAGCATCCGCGCCATCGCGACGAAGCGCTCCGGCCACAGATGCGCCGACGCCGCAATCGCCCCGCTCGCGCCCGCGCACATCGCGCCGAACATCGCCAGGTCCTCGCCGCACAGCACGTCGAGCCGTCCGTCGGCGATCAGCGCGAGCGTCTTCGCGGGGTCGCCGCCGCAGTCCTTCACGCCGACGATCCGCTCGTGCGCGGCCAGCTCCAGCAACGCAGGCAGGTCGATCCGCACGCCGGTTCGCTGCGGAATGTCATAGACGATCAACGGCTTGCGGTTCGCATCGGCGAGCGCGGTGAAATGGCCGACGAGCCCCGCCTGCGACGGCCGGATGTAGTACGGCGCGGAGGCGAGCACGCCGGCGACCGGCAGGTCGTTCAGCGCGCCGATCCGTTCGCACACCGACGCGGTGTGAGTCCCGCACACGCCGACCACCACCGGCAGCGCCCCGGCCGCGTCGAGCACGGTCGCGAGCACTGCGTGCTGCTCGCGCTCGTCGAGCGCGGCCGGCTCGCCGGTCGTCCCGAGCGCGACAAACCCGGCGACGCCGGCCTGCGCATAGTGGCGCACCAGCGAATCGAGCGCGCGATGATCGACGGCGCCCTGCCGGAACGGCGTGACGAGCGGAATCCAGATTCCCGAAAAGACAGACATGACTTCACCTTTGACGTGACCGTACAGGGAGTCCGCCGAGCGGCGCGAAGGGAACAGGGAGACCGGATGAGGGAGTGAGGCTGGGCCGGCGCTGACTGGCTGTTCCGTCGCACATCTGACGGAACAGCGTGGCTCCGGTCAGACGAGCGGCTGTTTTTTGGCTTTGGCTTTCACAGACACAGAGGCCTGCGATGCGAACGCACGCGCGCCCGCCGCATCCGGCGCGGCGGAGAAGATCGGCTGATCGTGACGGGCGTGGGGGTGTCGCATGTCGCGCAGTGTACGCGAGATTCGTGCCGAAGCGGCGGCGACTGCGGTGGTCACTGCCGCGATGGCTGCGACGACCGCGACGGCTGCGGCGCGGAAAAACGCTTGACTTCCACGCCGGCCAAACTAATATACGCACCGCGTACATCACACGCCCTTCAACCACCTCTGCACGGGTACTCGCATGAGCGTTCCGCAACAAGCCTTCCTTCGCGACGCCATGCGGCGTCTGAACATGACCCGCGACGCGTTCGCGAGCCGCATCGGCGTATCGCGCCGCGCGCTCGACACGTGGCTTCTGCCCGACGACTCGCAGGAATCGCGGGCGATGCCCGAGATCGTCGAGCGCTTCGTGTCGGAGATCGTCGGCAACGTCGAACCGCGCGAAGGCTATACGCAAAGCGTAGACGCGCAGCCGCTCGCGAACAAGATCCTGTTCGAAGGCAAGCCGCAGCTGCTGTCGGTCGACCAGTTCTCGCGCGATGCGGTCGAGGGCCTCTTTCGCGTCGCGGACATCATGCAGCCGATCGCGCGCCGCCGGAAAATCTCGCGCGTGCTCGAAGGCGCGGTGCTCGGCAACCTGTTCTTCGAGGCGAGCACGCGTACGCGCGTGAGCTTCGGCGCGGCGTTCTGCCGGCTCGGCGGGTCGGTCTGCGACACGACCGGCTTCACGTTCTCGTCGATGGCGAAGGGCGAGTCGATCTACGACACGAGCCGCGTGATGGCCGGCTACGTCGACGCGCTCGTGATCCGCCATCCGGAGCAAGGCTCGGTGGCCGAGTTCGCGCGCGCGACCAACATCCCCGTGATCAACGGCGGCGACGGCCCCGGCGAGCACCCGAGCCAGGCGCTGCTCGACCTGTACACGATCCAGCGCGAGTTCTCGCGGCTCGGCAAGATTGTCGACGGCGCGCACATCGCGCTCGTCGGCGACCTCAAGTACGGCCGCACGGTGCATTCGCTCGTGAAGCTGCTCGCGCTGTATCGCGGCATCAAGTTCACGCTGATCTCGCCGCCGATGCTCGAAATGCCCGCGTACATCGTCGACCAGATCTCGCGCAACGGTCACGTCGTCGAGCAGAGCCACGATCTCGCGACGGGGCTGCGCGGCGCGGACGTCGTGTACGCGACGCGGATCCAGAAGGAGCGCTTCTCCGACGAGTCGTTCGAAGGCTACACGCCGGACTTCCAGATCAATCAGGCGCTCGTCGATACGGTCTGCGGCCCGGAAACGCTGATCATGCACCCGCTGCCGCGCGACAGCCGCCCCGGCGCGAACGATCTGTCCACGGACCTGAACCACGACTCGCGACTTGCGATCTTCCGTCAAACGGACAACGGCATTCCAGTGCGGATGGCGATCTTCGCGGTGCTGCTCGGCGTCGACCGGCTGGTCCAGCATTCGATGCGCGATGCCGCGTGGCGTCCGCCGGTCTATCTCGGTCCGGACGACGCGGTGTTCCACGGAATCGACTGATTCCCGCGCGAGCGTGAGCAGCGCGCGCGGCGCGGGTGCGCTCAGGCATCGGCGCCGCCCGCGTCGTCGTGAGCCGGGCCGCCGGCGTCCGGCTCGCGGCTCGTGCGGAGCGCGCCGCGACGTGCGCGTCCCTCGTCGCCTGCGTCCTGTACGCGGTGCTTCGACGCGAGCGCCATGTACGCGGCCGCCAGTTGCTGCAGCTCCTCTTCGCTCGCGTTCTCGATGCCGATCAGCGCGTTGTTCGCCGCGCGCTGCGACGACAGCAGCTCGTCGAGCTTCAGGTGCACCGCCACGCTGTCCTTGTTCTGACTTTGCTGCAGCAGAAAGACCATCATGAACGTGACGATCGTCGTGCCGGTGTTGACGACCAGTTGCCATCCGTCCGAGTAGTGAAAGATCGGTCCGGCGACGAGCCACACGACGATCACGAACACGGCCGCACAAAACGCCATCGGCGTGCCGGCCCAGCGCGTCGCGGCGCTCGCGAGGCGGTCGAACAGGCGGGACAGCGGACGGCTGCGTCCGGCATGCGCGCGTTCATGACGTCGATCGTGTCCATCGCTTCCGCTGCCGTCCGACGGTCCAGGCGAGACGGCCGGCGACTCCCTGCTGATCTGCTTCATCGTGCACTCCTCTCGCGATCGACCGCGTCCTCGCTTGAGCAAAGAATGCGCCCGCTCACCGCACGCCTCGGCGATCCACGCGAGCGCCGCTCCTGACTGCTTCGACAGCGCCGCGCCAGCCTCGTGACAGAGGCCGGACAGCCTCGCGCCATCTTGCGGGCGATTCGAAAAAATTCGCGAAAAACGCGGTTCGAAGGCCGCCTGGCCCCTTTACTTTCGCGCTGCGCGAGTGCAACGTGCTGAGGACGCGCGGCGCAGGTCTGTTTTTCGTGACGCTTGCGTGTCAAGCGAATCCGTCCACCGTTGAAGGCCGCACGCGCCGATCCGAATGTTTCGTACACCGGATCATGACGGCGCGTCGCCGACGGACTCGCGGCATCCGAATTGCTGCATATCTGACTTGCACGCCGTGGCCGGCTGCATCGCGGCAGCGGCGTATCCGTTCCTGTCTGATGGAATCCGCCGACCACCATGTCCAACGAACGCCCCAGTCATTCCCCTGCGCCGTGTCCGGACGCGTCAGCACCCGCACCCGCCGATACGTCGCGCCGCCGCTTCCTGCAATCGGCCGCCGCTGCCGCCGCGCTCGGCGCGACGCCGCATCTGCATGCGCAGCAGGCGCCGGCCGCCGAACCCTCCGCGCCGATGCCGGCAACCGCGCCGCCGCAGCCGGTTCATCTGCACATCAACGGCCGCGAGTACGCGCTGCAACTCGAACCGCGCGTCACGCTGCTCGACGCGCTGCGCGAATACGCCGGCCTGATGGGCACCAAGAAAGGCTGCGACCGCGGACAATGCGGCGCCTGCACGGTGCTCGTCGAAGGCCGCCGCATCAACTCGTGCCTGACGCTCGCGGTGATGCACGACGGCGAGCGCATCACCACCGTCGAAGGGCTCGCGAGCGCGACCTCGTTGAGTCCGCTGCAACACGCATTCATCGAGCGCGACGCGTTTCAGTGCGGCTACTGCACGCCCGGCCAGTTGTGCTCGGCGACCGCGTGCCTCGCCGAGTTCGCCGCCGGCGATGCGAGCGCCGTCACCGCCGACGTGCGCACGCGGCCCGCGCAACTGACCGACGCCGAGATCCGCGAGCGCATGAGCGGCAACATCTGCCGCTGCGGCGCGTACACGAACATCGTGGCCGCGGTGCGCGACGCGCACGCGCCGAACGCTTGAAAGGGGACCTGCCATGGATGCGATCTCCTACCACCGCGCGCGTGACGTCAACGCCGCAATACAGGCCGCGCAGCAGCCGGGCGCCGCGTTCATCGGCGGCGGCACGAACCTGCTCGATCTGATGAAGGGCGGCGTCGCGCATCCGGTGACGCTGATCGACATCACGCGCATCGACGCGCTGAACCGCATCGACACGCTGCCCGACGGCGGCCTGCGCATCGGCGCGCTCGTGCGCAACAGCGACGCTGCGAATCACGCGCTCGTGCGCACGCGGTATCCGTTGCTCACGCAGGCGCTGCTGGCCGGCGCGTCGCCGCAGTTGCGCAACATGGCGACGGTCGGCGGCAACCTGATGCAGCGTACGCGCTGCGGCTACTTCTACGACACGGCGTTCGCCCAGTGCAACAAGCGTTCGCCCGGCAGCGGCTGCGCCGCGCTCGAAGGCCACAACCGGATGCACGCGATCCTCGGCGCGAGCGCGCAATGCGTCGCCGTGAATCCGTCGGATATGAGCGTCGCGCTCGCGGCGCTCGACGCGACGGTGCAGGCGAGCGGCCCGCGCGGCGCGCGTTCGATTCCGTTCGCGCAGTTCCATCGTCTGCCGGGCGACCGGCCCGATCTCGACACGACGCTGCAGCCGGGCGAACTGATCACGTCGGTCGATCTGCCGCCGCCCGCGTTCGCCGATCACGCGCATTACCTGAAGGTTCGCGAGCGCGCGAGCTATGCGTTCGCGCTCGTGTCGGTGGCCGCCGCGCTGCAGATGGACGGCGAGCGCGTGCGCACCGCGCGGATCGCGCTCGGCGGCGTCGCGCATCGGCCGTGGCGCGCGACTGTCGCCGAGCAGCGCCTCGCGGGCCAGCCGCTACGCGAGGCCACGTTGCGCGACGCGGCATCGGCCGCGCTCGCCGAAGCGCGGCCGCTCCCGGGCAATGCGTTCAAGGTCCAGCTCGCGCAACGCGCGATTATCCGCTCGGTGATGCTGGCCGCCGGCCAGACCGGAGATTTCGCATGACTGACAATCTGACTGGCCAGCCGCTCGACCGCGTCGACGGCATCATGAAAGTGACCGGCGAGGCGCGTTATGCGGCGGAGTTTCCGCAAGCGCGCCTCGCGCATGCGGTGCTCGTGACGAGCACGATTGCAAGCGGCACGATCGCGTCGATCGACACGAGCCGCGCGCAGCGCGTGCCGGGCGTGCTGCTCGTGATGACGTCGCAAAACGCAATGCGGCTGCCGAACGGCGGCCGCCCGCCGCTCGCGATGCCGGCCGGGCGGCGTCTGACGCTCCTGCAGGACAACGTAGTGCGCTACAGCAACGAGCCGGTGGCGGTGGTCGTCGCCGACACGCTCGAACACGCGACCGACGCCGCGCGCCAGTTGCGCATCACGTACGACGCGAGCGCGCCTGTCGCCGACTTCGATCGCGCGAAGGCGAACGCGTACGACGCGCCCGGTCAGCAGGGCCGCGCGATGACGACGCAGCGCGGCGACATCGAAGCGGGCCTGCGCGACGGCCCCGTGAAAATCGACGCGATCTATTCGACGCCGCTGCAGTACCACAACGCGATGGAGCCGCACGCGACGACTGCGCACTGGGACGGCCCGCAACTGACGCTGTACGACTCGACGCAGGGCGTGTCGGGCGCGAGCACGGCGGTCTCGGCGGTGTTCGGCATTCCGGCGGACAACGTGCGCGTGATCTCGCCGTTCATCGGCGGCGGCTTCGGCAGCAAGGGCTCGTCGTGGTCGCACGTGACGCTCTGCGCGATGGCCGCGAAGCAGACCGGCCGCCCGGTGCGGCTAGCGCTGGAACGTCCGCAGATGTTCGGACCGGTCGGCGGACGGCCGCGCACCGAGCAGCACCTGACGCTTGCCGCGCGCGACGACGGCACGCTGACCACGATCCGCCACGACACGCTGTCGAACACGTCGACGTTCGAGGACTGGTCCGAGATGTCCGGCCTCGTGTCGCGGATGATGTATGCGGCGCCGAACGGCCGCACCACGCATCGTCTGCTGAAGCTGAACGTCGGCACGCCGACGTTCATGCGCGCGCCCGGCGAGACGAGCGGCTCGTTCGCGCTCGAATCGGCGATGGACGAACTCGCGTGGCGCCTGAAGATGGACCCGGTCGAGCTGCGCATCAAGAACTTCGCGGAAGTCGAACCGCAGGAGAACAAGCCGTGGTCGTCGAACGCGCTGCGCGAATGCTATGCGCAGGGCGCGCAGCGTTTCGGCTGGTCGAAACGCGTGAACACGCCGCGCTCGATGCGCGACGGCAATACGTTGATCGGCTACGGGATGGCGGGCGCGACGTATCCGGGCAATCGCAGCCAGGCGTCGGCCGTCGCGCGGATTCTGCCGGACGGCACCGCGAGGGTCGCGTCCGGCACGCAGGACATCGGCACCGGCACGTACACGGTGATGACGCAGGTGGCCGCCGACGCACTCGGTTTTCCGCTGGAACGCGTCCACTTCGCGCTCGGCGATTCGACGCTGCCGCGCGCGCCGGGGTCGGGCGGCTCGCAGTCGGCGGCGAGCGTCGCGCCGGCCGTGCAGGCCGCGGCGCGCGGCGCGCGCGACCGGCTGATCGCGCTCGCGATCGCGGATGCCGGCTCGCCTTTGCACGGCCTCGACCCTAACGACGTGACCGTCGACAACGGCTGGGTCATGAGCCGCAGCGATCCGTCGCGCCGCGATCCGGCCGCCGCGGTCATCGCGCGCGCGGGCGGGCAGCCGATCGAAGTGGTGTCGTCGGCGAAACCCGGCGACGAGAAGCAGCACTATGCGTTTCACTCGTTCGGCGCGGTGTTCGCCGAGGTGCACGTCGACGCGGACCTCGGCACGATTCGCGTCGCGCGGCTCGTCGGCGTGTACGACGTCGGCGCGCGGCTCAACGCGAAGACCGCGCGCAGCCAGTTGCTCGGCGGCATGGTGTGGGGCGTCGGCACCGCACTCGAGGAAGAAGGGCTGCTCGACGCGCGCTACGGACGCATCGTCAACAACAATCTCGCCGAGTATCACGTGCCGGTGAACGCGGACATCGGCGAGATGGACGTAACGTTCGTCGGCGAGCCGGATACGCACTTCAATCCGCTCGGGATTCGCGGGATCGGCGAGATCGGCATTACCGGCGTGCCGGCGGCGATCGCGAACGCGGTCTATCACGCGACCGGCGTGCGGGTGCGCGATTTGCCGATCACGCTCGACAAGGTGATGCCGGAAGCGGTACGCGCATGAGCGGGGGGGCCGGCGCGGCGGCGCACGGCCCTTGCTTCATCGGCGGATGCACACCACAATCGGCTTTTCCTCTCGCACCCGCCCGCCCATGTCCTATGCCTCGCTTGCCACCGGCGTGCTGCTCGCCGCCGGCACCGGCTCGCGCTTCGATCCCGACGGGCTGCGCAACAAGCTGCTCGCACCGCTGCCGGACGGCGTCGCCGTCGCGCAGGCGTCCGCGCACCGCCTGCTGCTCGTCGTGCCAAAAGTGGTCGCGGTGCTGCGGCCCGGCGCGGAAATGCTCGCGCGCGTGCTGAACGACGCGGGCTGCGACGTGATCTTCGCCGCCGACGCCGAACGCGGAATGGGCGCGAGCCTCGCGGCCGGCGTCGCCGCGGCGGCGGACGCGGAAAGCTGGATCGTCGCGCTCGCCGACATGCCGCGCATCGCGCCGGACACGATCGGCGCGGTCGCGCATGCGGTGGACGAAGGCGCGTCGCTCGTCGCGCCGTATTATCAGGGCCGGCGCGGCCATCCGGTCGGCTTCGGCGCGGAGCATCGCGCCGCGCTGCTCGCGCTCGACGGCGATGCGGGCGCGCGCGCGCTGTTCAGCTCGCATGCGGTGACGCGCATCGACGTCGACGATCCCGGCGTGCTGCGCGACATCGACACGCCGGCCGATCTGCAGGGCCTCTGACGTCCGCGGCGTGCGCCCGACCTGGACCTGGACGCGCGCCCCAGGCAACGAATAATTGTCCTAAGCTGTTGGAGCACCAAGAACCGCGCCATCCGGCGCGCCTGCCATGAGCGAAACCCATCCGCGTCTGTTGATCCTGTCGCCGCATTTCGGCGACGCCGTGTTCGGTTGCGGCACGCTGCTCGCGACGTATCCGGATACGGCCGTCTGCACCATTTTCGCCGCCGCGCCGGAACACGACCTGCACACGGACGCCGACGCCCAGTGCGGCTTCGACACCGCTCACGAGGCGCTGCGCACGCGCGTGCTCGAAGACAACACCGCGCTCGCGATGTTCGACGCGATTCCGATTCGCCTGCCGTTTCGCGACCGGCAGTATCTCGATCCGCCGTCGCTCGCGACGCTGACCGCCGCGCTCGAAGAGGCGATCTACGTGTCGACCGCGAATACGCTCGTGATGCCGCTCGGGATGCCCGACCCCGATCACGCGCTGGTGTTCGACGCGTGCTGCGATCTGCTGCCGCGGCTCGCGCATCTCGCGTGGTTCGGCTACGAGGAGGCGTTCTATCAGGCGCTGCCGGTCGACGCGCATTTCGACGATCTCGCGCGCTGCGGGATCGTCGCGACGCCCGCGCGGCCCGACACGCAGCATTCGCTGGACCCTGCGCGCCAGGCGCTCGCGAAATACGATGCGGCGTGCATCTACGCGAGCCGCCTGCGCGGCACGCACGCGGGCGCGCTCCTTGCGCCGGAGCGCTACTGGCGGCTCGACGCGATCGCGTGCCAGGCCGGCACGCGGCGCCACGACAGGCCGCGGGCGGCTCACTGAGCGCGCACTGAGCGCTAGTTGATCGTCTACGCTATCAGCATGCGCGGCGCGGCCGGTGGTCCGCCCGAACGGGACGTCGGCCCGCGCCGCCCATCCGGCCAGAAACAGGAGTCCGCGATGATCTGCTCGCATACGAATCCGCTTCCCGATCCGCTCGCCGATCCGACGCGCGACCCGGACCACGATCCGCTGACGCCGCCGTCGCCCGGCCATCACAACGACGAGCCGCAGCGCCCCGAAGGACCGCCGGACAAGGATCCGGTGTAGGTACGAACGCGTCGGGGCGATTCCAGAGGCGATGACAGCGCGACATGCCGGATTCGCGTATTCTCGGCGTTTTGCCTTCGTTTGCCTTCGCCCATTACCCCGCCATGAACGATATCGCCCAACTCGCCGCCATCGCCGGCGTCATGCTGCTCGCGTGCGCCAGCCCCGGTCCCGACATGCTCGCCGTCACGTCGCACGCGTTCGCGCGCCGGCGTGCGGGCGTCTGCGCGGCGGCCGGCATCGCGACGTCGCACGCGCTGTGGGCAACGCTCGCGGTGTTCGGACTCGGGCTGATTCTCGCGCGGCTTGCCTGGCTCTACGAAGGCATCCGGATCGCGGGCGGCCTCTATCTGCTGTATCTCGGCGCGAGGACGCTGATCGGGCTGCGCGAGACGGCCGGCGCGTCGCCGGCGTCGGGGACGGCCGCCGCCGCGAAGTCGTCCGGCGGCGCGCATGCGTATCGGCGCGGGCTGCTCGTCGGCCTGACGAATCCGAAGGCGGCCGCGTTTTTCGGCAGCCTGTTCGTCACGCTGCTGCCCGCGCATGCGCCGCTGTGGGTGCACGGCGCGACGGTGCTGACGGTGGCTGCCGTGTCGATCGGCTGGTTCACGTCGATCGCGCTGCTGTTCTCGACCGGCAGCGTGCAGCGCGGTTACGCGAAACTGCGGCGGCCCGTCGATGCGCTGATGGGCACGGTGCTCGTCGCGCTCGGCGCGCGGCTCGCACTCGATCGTTGATCGCTCTAGGGGTGCGAACACCGCGTCGGTGAACGGGGCGCCTGTGCCGCGTCCGGCGCTGCCGGACCGCCGGACGCCGAAGCTGCCGCCGCCTGCCCGCCATAGCCCGACTGCGTGATCTGCTCGCTGTTCTCCTGAGCGACGCGCGCGTCGTTCGCCCGCTTTTGCGCGAGCCGCTGCAACGCGGCCTGAATGTCCCCCGGGTAGGTGGTCTCGCTCGACGACGCCGGGCTGTACCCGACCGACTCCAGGTCGATCAGCTCCTGCCGCACCTGCGCGCGCGTCAGCGCGCCGCCAGCGGCCTGCCGGGCAAACGACACAGCCGGGACGATCGCCAGCAGCGAAACCAGCGCGGTGCGTAGCATTGAACTCTTCACGAAGACTCTCCTTTGAAAGACCCGTGCCGCACGCGCGGCCGGATCGACAGCGACGAGTCTACGAAGCGCCGCCCGGCGCAAAAACCGGCCGCGCGCGGACACACCGTTCCATCCTGCACAACACTGGCAAGGACTTTCGCAATTCGCTGAACAGCGCGCTGCCGCACGCCGCGACGACCTCGTTCAAGCCTGCGTTGAGTTGCGTCAGACCGGATTGACGACGCCGTGACGCAACCGACAGACTTCCGTCAGCGCCACTGCTACGGTAGCGCGTTCTATCGACAAGACCGGGCCACGCCCGCGGGAGACGACGCCATGTTGCACGCCTATGAAGAAGGGCTCGCACCACGCGAAGCCAACTATGTGCCGCTCACGCCGATCGATTTCATCGCGCGCGCCGCCGAGGTGTATGGCGAGCGGCCCGCGATGGTCTACGGCGACATCCGCCGAAGCTGGGGCGAAACGTATGAACGCACGCGGCGGCTCGCCGGCGCGCTGTCGAAGGCGGGCATCGGCCGCGGCGATACCGTCGCCGTGTTGTTGCCGAACATCCCGCCGATGGTGGAGGCGCATTTCGGCATCCCGATGGTCGGCGCGGTGCTCAATACGCTGAACACGCGACTCGACGTGCCGACGATGCTCTTCATGCTGCGCCACGGCGAAGCGAAGGCGCTGATCGTCGACACCGAGTTCGCTCAGTTGGCGCAGCGCGCGGCGCTCGCATTCCCGCAACTGAAGATCATCACGGTCGCCGACATCGCGCCCGCCGATGCCGCGCATTTCCCGCGTGCAACCGACTACGAGGCGTTCCTCGCCGAAGGCGACCCCGACTTCGCATGGACGCCGCCGCCGAACGAGTGGGACGCGATCGCGCTCAACTACACGTCGGGCACCACCGGCGATCCGAAGGGCGTTGTCTATCACCATCGCGGCGCGTACCTGAACGCGATCAGCAACGTGCTCGAGTGGGACATGCCGAAGCACGCGGTGTATCTGTGGACGCTGCCGCTCTTTCACTGCAACGGCTGGTGTTTTCCGTGGACGGTCGCGGCGCGCGCAGGCGTCAACGTGTGTCTGCGCAAATTCGACGCGAAGCTCGTGTATGACCTGATCAAAAGCGAACACGTGACGCACTACTGCGGTGCGCCGGTCGTGCAGAGCGCGCTCGCCGACGCGCCGGCCGAATACCGCGAAGGGCTTGCGCACACCGTGCACACAATGGTCGCGGGCGCGCCGCCGCCGCCCGCCGTGATCGCGAAGATGAAGTCGATCGGCTTCGATCTGACCCATGTGTACGGGTTGACCGAGGTGTACGGGCCGGCATCCGTCTGCGCGATGCAGGAAAGCTGGAAGACGCTCGACGACGACGAACAGGCCCGGCTCGCCGCGCGCCAGGGCGTGCGCTATCACCTGCAGGCGGCGCTGTCGGTGCGCGATCCGGGCACGCTCGAACCGGTGCCCGCCGACGGCGAAACGCTCGGCGAAATCATGTTCCGCGGCAACATCTGCATGAAGGGCTATCTGAAGAACGAGCGCGCGACCGACGAAGCATTCCGCGGCGGCTGGTTCCACACCGGCGACCTCGCGGTGATGACGCCGGACGGCTACGTGCGGATCAAGGACCGCAGCAAGGACATCATCATCTCGGGCGGCGAGAACATTTCGAGCATCGAGGTCGAGGACACGCTGTACCGGCATCCGGCCGTCGCGCTCGCGGCCGTCGTCGCGCAGCCCGATCCGAAATGGGGCGAAGTGCCGTGCGCGTTCGTCGAGTTGCGTCCGGGCGCGCGCGCGACCGAAGCGGAAATCATCGCGCACTGCAAGATGTTTCTCGCGCACTTCAAGGTGCCGCGGGCGGTCCGCTTCTGCACGCTGCCGCGCACGTCGACCGGCAAGATCCAGAAGTACGAACTGCGGGCGCTGGTCGGCTCGCAAAGCGCAATCGACGTGGGCGGCGAGCCGCCCGCTCCGTCGACGAAGGGCTAAGCACGGTCATGTGCGTCGCGCCGGGCGGCCCGCGAATGTAACGAAAAGTTGACCGCACAACGCGCGACCCCGCCCCGCGGCCCTCCCCCGCTTCGCCGCGGGTGCCGCGGGAATCGCCCGATAACGAACATTCCGCGCGTTTCGAGCACACGAAACGTGTGCTTACAAGTCCTCACGTATTCGCGTCGCGGCCGCCGCTAACCTGAGGGCGTTGGTCGGATGCGGCGATCGGCGCCGAGCCGGACCCGCTGCGACGAACTCGAACACAGGAGGACTTTGCATGAATACGAAGAACCCGACGAAGAACCCCACTTCCGCACTGCGTGCGCTCGTTGGCGCGCTGATCGCCGGTGGCGCGCTGGTCGGCGCCGCGAACGCGTCGGCGGAGCAGATGGAGCCCTCGTACATGCTGCGCGCGGAAACGAACGCGCCTCGCTACGGCGACGCCCATCTGATGCCGGTCGGCGTCCAGCTGTCGATCGGCTGGCACGACAACCGCTACTGGGACGGCCATCGTTACTGGGAGCACGACGAGTGGATGCATCATCATCCGCACGATCCGGGTCCGCCGCGCTACCGCGACCACGACGATCACCGCCCGCCACAGCGCTATTAACCCGCAGCGCCGGCTGAAAACGGAAAGCCGGCCTCCATTTCGGAGGCCGGCTTTTTTCGAATATTTTCGGATTGCCAGCTTTATTTTGCTGACATAAGGTTGAATCGCCTCTGAGAACAGGCGAGCTTTGAAATGAGCCCCGCTCCCGAATCGCTTCGGGGACGGGGCATTTTTTTGGCGGCTCTTGCCGGCTTGTTACCCGTTCGCGACGCGGCGCCGATGCTCAGCGAGCGTTCAGGAGCCCGCGCGCCGCGAGATTGGCATACAGCGCGCGCACGCCGAACGTCCACGGCGTCGCTTCCGTGCACAGCCGCACGGTGTTGACGAGCGCGCCGAGCTGCGGCGCGGAGATCGTCACGACGTCGCCCAGATGGTGCGTGAAACCGGCGCCGGGCGCGTCGCGGTCGAGAATCGGCGAGAACATCGTGCCGAGGAACAGCATGAAGCCGTCCGGATACTGATGGTGCTTTCCGCACGTCTGCGACACGAGATCGGCCGGATCGCGGCTGATCTCGCGCATGTGGCTCACGCCGTCGAGCACGAAGCCGTCGTCCGCGCCCTCGACGCGCAGCGATACGCTCGCATCGCGCACCGAGTCGAGCGTGAAGCGTTCGTCGAACATCCGCACGAACGGTCCGATCGAGCACGACGCGTTGTTGTCCTTGCACTTGCCGAGCAACAGCGCCGAGCGGCCTTCGATGTCGCGCAGATTCACGTCGTTGCCGAGCGCCGCGCCGACGATCTGGCCGCGCGCGTTGACGGCCAGCACGATCTCCGGCTCCGGATTGTTCCAGACCGAGCCCGGCAACAGGCCGATGTCCGCGCCGAAACCGACCGACGACATCGGCTGCGACTTCGAAAACACCTCGGCATCCGGGCCGATCCCCACTTCCAGATATTGCGACCACGCGCCCCGGCGCTGCAGCTCGGCCTTCAGGCGCATCGCCGCATCCGAGCCCGGCTCGATCTTCGACAGATCGGCGCCGATCAGGCCCGTAATCGTCTCGCGCACTTCGCGCGCCTTTGCCGGGTCGCCGCCGGCCTGCTCTTCGATCACGCGCTCGATCAGGCTGACCGCGAACGTCACGCCGCACGCCTTGATCGCCTGCACGTCGCACGGCGCGACGAGGCGCACGGCCGGGTCCGGCGCACCGGCCATGCTCGCGGCGACGAGCGCCTCGACCGGGCCGAGCGCGTCGCCGGGCGCGCTGCGCACGATCTCGATCGCGTCGTCGCGATCGAACAGATCGGCGGTCGTGGCGACCGTGCCGGTAATGTCGAACACCTGGCCGCCGCGCACCGCGACGACACTCGGGCCTTCGTGCGCGCCGTCGCGGCGCCATACACGGCCGACGAGCAGAGCGTCGGCGACATCGACGGGCAGGCAGGCGGAAGCGGAAAGATTGGCCATGAAAAAGTCCGGCTCGGTAGAAATTGAAGGAGCCTCATCGTAGGAGCCGCCCTCGCGTTTGTCCAACCGAGTGTTATTATTTCCAACCTGTTGGACGATACGTTGCCTCCCCTTTTGCTTCCCTTCTTCGCCTCCGATTGCCGGTTCACGACCCGATGAACGCTCCCTACGAAGTGCCCGCGCTCAAGCGCATTCACGACATTCTCGACGTGCTGTCGCGGGCGAGCGCGCCGGTGCGTCCGGGCGCGCTTGCCGAGGCAACGGGCCTGTCGCGCAGCACGCTCTACCTGATGCTCGATTCGCTCGAACGAAGGCAGTGGATCGAAAAACGCCCGGACGGCTACATCATCGGCCTCACGCTGTTCGAACTCGGCAGCGCGTATGTGCGGCACGACCGCTTGCAGGAGATCTTTCGCAAGGAGGCTGCGGCATTCGTCGCCGCGCACAACGAGGTCGTGCAACTGGCCGTGCTCGATGGCGAACAGGTGGTCTACATCGCGCGCGAGGACGCCGCGCGGCCGGTGCGGCTCGTGTCCGATCTCGGCTCGCGGCTGCCGGCGCATTGCTGCGCGCTCGGCAAGGCGCTGCTCGCGAGCCTGACCGACGACGAAGTGTGCACGCTGCTGCCGAAGCGGCTCGCGCCCGTCACCGCACGCACGGTGACGCGGCGCGCCGACCTGCTCGACGTGCTCGCCGACATTCGCCGCTCGGGCCTCGCGCACGAACGCGAAGAAGTCAGTGCGGGGCTCACGTGCTTTGCCGCGTTCGTCGGCGTGACGGCGCTCGGCAAACGGGTGGCGGTCAGCACGAGCCTGCCGCTCGAACGCATCGACGCGAAACGCGAGAAACGCATTGCGATTGCAATCGTCGAGATGGCGCACCGGCTCGGCAAGGCGCTGTGAAACGGAAGGGGAAAGGATTGAAGCGGAGGCTGAAGCGGAGAAATGACGGATCACCGAATGAGGAGTTCGGCATCGCTCCAGCCAGAGCTAGATCCGTCATCGCCGCGCATTATCCGGTGTCGGCGCCGTTGCGTCATCCGTCCAGTTCGCAAGTCACCGTTGCGCAAACTGTGACGATCGCCGCGATGGCCGCGCCGCGCGCAGCCAAACGGGGGCGTTGGGAAAAATGACCTAGACTCGCTTCACGCGTTCGCTTCCACGGAGCACATGATGGCTACCCGACCACTAAGGTGTACGTTGCTATCGCTGGCCTGGCTCGCGTTGGTGACGACCGGCACGATCGCTCGCGCAGAGGGCATTCCGATCGTGACCGGCGAGCAATGGGTCCACTCGACCGATGACGTGAAAAAAGCGTATCTCGTCGGGATGGCCAATCTGCTCGATGTCGAGCGCGCGTATTACGCGTCGCAGCCGCCACCCGACAGCCAGGATATCGCGCCGCGCTTTTCGAAGGGGATGCAAGGTCAGACGCTCGACGGCGTGCGCCAGGGGCTCGACGCCTGGTATGCCGCGAATCCGACGCAACTGCGGCGGCCGGTCATCGACACGATCTGGACCGAGATGGTTCAGCCCGGCCTGAAGCAGAACCCATAGTGGAGAACGATCATGAAGCGACTTTCGTGGATCGTGATCGTTGGCGTGGTGCCGGTCATGATCGCTTGCGGTGACATGTCGTATGGACAGCGCAACGCGATGACCGGTGCGGCCGTTGGCGCAGCCGGCGGCGCCGGGATTGCCGCGATCTCGGGCGGCGACGTGTGGACCGGCGCACTGATCGGCGGCGCGGCCGGAGGCGTGGCCGGCACCATGAGGGGCGGCGGCGGCCACCGCTGGTAGCCCCGGTGCGAGGACCGCTTTCAGGCGAGCGAAATCACGAGTTTCTTTCCGCAGGCGGCGGCGTACTTGCGCAGCGTGGAAAACGACGGCGAGTGCCGCTCGCTCGCAAGCGACGATTCGAGACGCGACACCGCCGATGCGGTCGTGCCCATGCGCTCGGCCACCTGCGCCTGCGTGAGCCCCGCCTCCTTGCGGGCGCTCAGCAGCGCGTCGAGTGCCGCGTATTCTTCTTCGAGCGCATCGTAGGCCGCCCGGAATTCCGGGTTGGCGAGCATGCGCGCCGTGTCTTCGGCGGTATGCGGAACGGGATGATAGCGTTCCACGGATTCCTGATTCCTGGATTTAGCCATTTTCGACAACCTCCTTTAGCCGCTTGCGGGCGATGCGCAATTCGGCGATCGGCGTTTCCTGCGTCTTCTTGACGAACGAATGCAGCACGACGATGCGCATGCCAACCTGCGTGCAGTAGAACACGCGCCCGATGCCTTCCGGACCCTTGGGGCGAAATTCGAACAACCCGTCACCCATTGCGCGCGAGTACGGCATGCGCAAGTCGGCGCCGTGCTTTTCCATCATGCCGAGCAAGCGCAGATAGTCGGCGCGGATGCCGGTCGGCAATGCAAAGACGTCGCGTTTGATGCGCTCGCTGAAGTAGATGACAGTGAGACGCATATTATCAAATTTGCTAATTCGGCGCAAGGCCGGGTGGGCGGGGAGCGATGCGTCATGTTGCGACCTCGCGCAAAGAAAAGCGCTTCAGCCAAACGGGTAATGCGCCCTTCCTCTGGTCCAGCAAGCGCGCGGGTACGTCGAATGCGGGTGCTCGCACACCCGGCCACTTCGCTATCCTTCGCATGCGCCTGTCTCCCGCGATATCGCTGCCACGCGTCTGCCGGCCGACGCGCGACCACCCGGCCGCCGTCGCGCCGCTGGTTGCCGTCGTCATGCCGGGTTCCGCGCTCGCGCAGCAGGTCGCGCAGCCGGCGGCCGCGCACAGCGCGCTCGCGGCCGCCGGCGTGCAGGCCGCGCGCATCGGCGCGTTGTGGAATCTGACGCTGATCGTCTGCACGCTCGTCTTCGCGGCCGTGCTGATCGCGGTGCTGGTCGTGCTCGCGCGCGCGCCGCGCGGCGACGCGCGCACCAAGGCCGTCGCCGGCCGCGCCGCGATGCCGGGCGACGGGCTCGCCCGGCGCTACGTGATCGGCGCCACGGCGTTGTCCGTGCTGCTGCTCGTCGGGCTCGTCGTCGCGGATGTGTTGACGGACCGCGCGCTGTCGAGACTGCCGTCCACCGACGCGCTGCACGTCGAAATGACCGGCGCGCAATGGTGGTGGCAGGCGCGCTATGCGACCGATCACGGACAGCCGGGCTTCGTCGTCGCGAACGAACTGCACGTGCCGGTCGGACGGCCGGTGATCGTGTCGCTGAAGGCCGCCGACGTGATCCACACGTTCTGGGTGCCGAACCTGCACGGCAAGAAGGACATGCTGCCGGGCATCGACTCGACGATCGAATTTCGCGCGGACCGCCCCGGTCTCTATCGCGGCCAGTGCGCGGAGTTCTGCGGCGCCGAGCACGCGCTGATGGCGCTCTTCGTGACCGCCGACGAACCTGCCGACTATGCGCGCTGGTCCGCGCATCAACGCGCCGACGCTGCGCCGCCGGCGAGCCCGCTCGCGCTGCGCGGCCGGCAGTTGTTCGAGGCGGCCGACTGCGCGCAGTGCCACACGGTGCGCGGCACGTCGGCGACCGGCCAGATCGGGCCCGACCTCACGCACCTGATGAGCCGCCGCACGATCGCGGCGGGCACGCTCGTCAACGACCGCGCGAATCTCGAAGCCTGGCTGCGCAATCCGCAGCAATTCAAGCCGGAGACGTCGATGCCGGCCGCGAAGTTCTCCGCCACCGATCTCGAAACAGTCGTCACATGGCTCACTACGCTCAATTAAGCCGGCCGGAAGACGCGCAAGCGACGCCGCACCTGTTCGACGGCCCCGACAACGCCGACGCGCGCGCCGCATTGGAGCGGACATGGCGCGACCCGCCCGGCCTGATCGGCGTGCTTTCCGCGATCAACCACAAGACGATCGCGCGCCGCTTCATCGTCACGACGTTCGCGTTCTTCGTCGCGGGCGGCCTGCTCGCGCTCGCCATGCGTACGCAGCTCGCGCGCCCGGACAACCGTCTCGTCAGCGCGGACTTCTACGACCGCCTGTTCACCGTGCACGGCTCGACGATGATGTTCCTGTTCGCCGTGCCGGTCATGCAGGCGGTGGCCGGCTATCTGATCCCGCTGATGGTGGGCGCGCGCAGCGTCGCGTTCCCGCGGATGAACGCGTACGCGTACTGGATGTTCCTGTTCGGCGGCCTCACGCTGTACGGCGCCTTCGCGTTCGGCGCGGGACCGTCGTCGGGCTGGTTCAGCTACGTGCCGCTCGCCGGTCCCGACTACGCGCTCGGCAAGACCTCCGACATCTGGGCGCAGATGATCACGTTCACCGAGCTGTCCGCGCTGCTCGAAGCGATCGTGCTGATCACGACGATCCTGAAGATGCGCGCGCCCGGCATGTCGCTGAACCGGCTGCCGCTCTTCGCGTGGGCCACGCTCGTCACGCAGTTCATGGTGCTGTTCGCGATGCCGGCGATCATGTTCGCGAGCACCGCGCTGATCCTCGACCGGCTCGTCGGCACGCAGTTCTTCAATCCGTCGCTCGGCGGCGACGTGCTGCTGTGGCAGCACCTGTTCTGGTTCTTCGGGCACCCGGAGGTGTATCTGATCTTCATTCCCGCGCTCGGCTTTCTTTCCGCGATCATCCCGACGTTCTCGCGCCGCTCGATCTTCGGCTATCCGGCGATGGTGCTCGCGCTCGTCGCGACCGCGTTCCTCGCGTTCGGGCTGTGGGTCCATCACATGTTCGCGACGAGCGTGCCGGCGCTCGGCAAGAGCTTCTTCACGGTCGCGAGCGTGATGATCGCGATTCCGTCCGGCATCCAGATTTTCTGCTGGATCGCGACGCTCGCCACCGGCAAGCTGAACCTCAAGACGCCGCTGCTGTTCGTGCTCGCGTTCTTCGTGATACTCGTCGCGGGCGGGCTGACCGGCGTGATGCTCGGGTCGGCTTCGCTCGACCTGCAGTTGCACGACACGTACTTCGTGGTCGCGCATCTGCACTATGTGCTGCTCGGCGGCGCGGTGTTTCCGCTGTTCGGCGCGTTCTACTACTGGTTTCCGAAGATGACGGGGCGGCTCTTCGACGAAACGCTCGGACGCTGGCAGTTCTGGCTGTTCTTCGTCGGCTTCAACGTCACGTTCTTTCCGATGCATCTGCTCGGTCTCGAAGGCATGCCGCGGCGCATGTGGACCTATCCGGCCGGGATGGGCTGGAGCGGCATGAATCTGCTCGCGACGATCGGCGCGTGGACGATCGGCGTCAGCGTGCTGCTGTTCATCGTCAACGTGTGGCGCTCGTGGCGACGCGGCGCGCCGTCGACGCCGGATCCGTGGGGCGGCGGCACGCTCGAATGGAGCACCGGCGCGCCGCCGCCCGCGCACAACTTCGACGTGCTGCCGATCGTTCGCGGCCGCGATCCGCTGTGGGAGACGCACGACACCGACGCGCGGATCGACTGCGTGTCCGGTCTCGCCGCCGACGCGCGAGAAGTGCTCCTCACGACCGCCCTCGATGCGCGGCCCGATCTGCGGATGCTGTTTCCGTCGCCGTCGATCTGGCCGTTCATCGCGGCGCTCGCGACGACGCTGCTGTTCATCGGCTCGATCTACACGCCGACGGCGGTGGTGTGGGGCTCCGTGCCGGTCGCGATCGCGACGGTCGCGTGGTTCTGGCCGCGACGCGACGACCACGCGACCGCGCTTTCGCTGGAACTACCGCCGTGGGATGCGCGCGCGCTCGAAGGCGGCGAAGTGCGAAAGACGTCGCCCACCCGCGCGACGATCGACGTGCGCGCGCTGCCGACGTTCGGCTTCGGCGCGCGCAGCCCGATGTGGTGGGCGACGTTCGGGCTGATGCTGATCGAAGGCACCGTGTTCGCGATTGCGATCGCCGCGTACTTCTACCTGCGCAGCGTGAACGCGACATGGCCGCCGAACGCGCCGCCGCCCGACCTGCGCTGGGGCACGCTGAACACGGCGGTGCTGCTCGCGAGCCTGGGGCCGAACGAGCTCGCGCGGCGCGCGGCCCATCGCGGCGACCGCGCGGGTTCGCGCGTCTGGTTCGCGGTATGCCTTGCGTTCGCCGTCGTGTTTCTCGTCGTGCGCGGACTCGAATTCTCGACGCTGAACGTGAGCTGGTACGCGAACGCGTACGGTTCGATCGTGTGGATGCTGCTCGGGCTTCATACGACGCACCTCGTCACCGACACCGTCGACACCGCCGTGCTCGCGGTGCTGCTGTTCACCGGCCCGTTCGAAGGACGGCGCTTCGTCGATACGAGCGAGAACGCCGTGTACTGGTATTTCGTCGTGCTGAGCTGGCTGCCGATCTATGCCGTCGTGTATCTGGCGCCGAGGCTGCAAACATGAACGAGGGCCACTTGAGATGACCACCTGGCTCGCGCTGCTCGTCGCCCCGGCGCTCGTGCTCGCCGTGCAGACCGCGAATTACGCGATGGTCCATCTCGCGTGCGAACGGCATCTGCAATGGCCGCTTGCCGCGTCGAGCCTGTTCGGCGTGCTGTTTTCCGCGGCCGTCGCGTGGCTCGCATGGCGGCGCTGGCGCGCGCTCGTGCCGCCCGACGCCGACGATCCCGCACGCCGCGCCCGCGCCGCGATGCTCGCCTGCGCAGCCGCGTGGGTCGGCGCGCTGTCGCTTCTGATCCAGTTGATGATGTGGTTTCCGCAATGGCTGCTATCCCCCTGCCTTTGAAGCGCGCACCGATCGCGCTCGCGATATGCGCGCTCACATGGCTGTCGCTCGCGACGAACGCCGACGCGCACGTGCTCGCCCCCGGCGAACTCGCCACACCGCGCATCGGCTGGGCGTTCACGCCCTGGGTCGTCGCGCTGCTCGCGGTGAGCCTCGCGGCGTACGTCGTCGGGTACTGGCGTCTGCAGCGGCGCGGCAGCCGCGGTCGCCCGGGTCGCCGAGTGCGGCTCGCGCTCTTCGTCCGCGGCTGGCTCGCGCTTGCGGCGGCGCTGGTGTCGCCGCTCGACACGCTCGGCGCGCTTCTGTTCTCCGCGCACATGGTCCAGCACGAGACGATGATGCTCGTCGCCGCGCCGCTGTGCGTGCTCGGCAGGCCGGCCGCCGTCTGGTTGTGGGCGCTGCCGCGCGGCGCGCGCGTTGCGATCGGGCCGATCCTGCGTTCGCGGATATTCGGCGTCGCGTGGCGGGCGATCGCTGCGCCGGTCGCCGCCTGGATGCTGCACGCGGCCGCGCTGTGGGTGTGGCATGCGCCGACGCTGTTCGACGCGGCGCTCGCGAGCCCGGCGTTGCACACGCTGCAGCACGCGAGCTTTCTCGTCACCGCGCTGCTGTTCTGGTGGGCGATATTCGGCGAGGGCGCGCGGCGATGCGACAGCGGCCGCGCGATGTTCCTGCTGTTCACGACGATGATCCACACGAGCGCGCTCGGCGCGCTGATCACGCTCGCGCCGACGCTGTGGTATCCGTCCTATGTGGAGCCGACTGGCGCGCTCGGGCTCGATCCGCTGCGCGACCAGCAACTGGGCGGACTCATCATGTGGGTGCCGGGGGCGCTCGCCTATCTGTTGGGCGCGCTCGCGATCTGTGCGCGCTGGCTGACGGGCGCAGGCGCGCCGTGGCTCGCAGCGAGCGATGCGGCGGCGAACGGGAGCGGCGCGCGATGATGCGAATCCTCACCGCCGCGCGAGCGCACCTGCCCCGGATCGACGGAACGAAGCGCCGGTTGCGCACAGGAGCCGCGATCGCCGTCGCGTTGTGCGTCGCGTCGGCTTACGCGGACGAGCCCGGGCAGGCGCCGACCGGCGCCAACGCGCCACCCCCTTCCCCCGCACTGCTCGCGCGCGGCGCTTACGTCGCGAAGGCCGCCGACTGCGCCGGCTGCCACACGGCGCCCGACCACGGCGCGCCGTGGGCCGGCGGTCTCGGCATGGGTTCGCCGTTCGGCACGATCGTCACGAGCAACATCACGCCGGATCGGCGCTACGGTATCGGCAGCTATACGCTGCACGACTTCGAACGGGCGATACGGCATGGCGTGGCGCGCGGCGGCAAGCGGCTCTATCCGGCGATGCCGTACGTTTCGTTTTCCAGACTATCCGACGCCGATGTCGCCGCGCTGTATGCGTACGTGATGCACGACGTCGCGCCGGTCGCGAAACCCACGCCGCCGTCCGACGTCGCGTTCCCGTTCAACCAGCGCTGGGCGCTCCGCTTCTGGCAGTGGGCGTTCGTGCCGAAGCGGCCCTACGCGATCAAACCGTTGCACGACGCGCAATGGAACCGCGGCGCATACCTGGTGCAGGGCGCCGGACACTGCGGCGCGTGCCACACGCCGCGCGGCGCCGCGTATCAGGAGAAGGGTGACGACGAGACGTCGCCGTCGTTCCTCACCGGCGGCATCAACGACCACTGGTTCGCGCCGAACCTGACCGGCGACCCCGGCTCCGGCCTCGGACGAACGAGCGCCGCCGACATCGCCGCGTTCCTGAAAACCGGCCATTCCAGCATGGCGATCGCGTACGGCAGCATGGTCCAGCAGATCGAGGACAGCTCGCAGTATCTGAGCGACGCCGATCTGCTCGCGATCGGCACGTACCTCAAATCGCTGCCGGCACAGCAGCCGTACGGCGGATACACGCCGGGCCGCGACATTGACCGCAGCCCGCAGAACGGCAGCCGCGTCGCCGATGCGCAGTCGCCCGGCTACGCCGTCTACCAGGGCTTCTGCGCGCGTTGCCATCGCGACGACGGCCACGGCGCGCCGCCCGCCTTTCCGCCGCTCGCGGGCAATCCGTCGGTGGTGACGGAGGACACGACGTCGCTGATCCGTCTGCTGGTCGAGGGCGGCAACAGCCCGTCGACGCTGACCGGACCGCCCCGCACGCAGATGCCCGCCTTCGCCGGCGTGCTGACGGACGTGCAGATCGCGCAGGCACTGACCTACATCCGCAGCGCGTGGGGCAACGACGCGCAGCCGGTCACCGCGAACGACGTCAGTTCGATGCGCAGCACGCTGCACAAATAGCCGGTGATCCGACGATCTGAACGACGCGGAACGCCTGTCCGCGGCACAACGGTTGCGTGCGAATACAGCGCCACGACTTCGGAGGACCCTCGATGAAACAGCGAACGAAGAAACGTGCCGCGCTCTACGTTCTCGCCGCGGTGCTCGTCGCCACATGGGCGACGGCCGCCGCCGCGCAGGGCACGCAGTCGCCGCGTCCGGGCGGCACGTACCAGTATGGCGACGCAGACCGGACGAATCGCGCAAACGGCACAAACGGCGCGAACGGCGCAGACACGCCGCAACGCCACGACGGCACCGACGACCGTCGCCAGTCCGGCTATCCGCAGCCCGGCACGTCCGCGGACGCGTCCGGCACGCGAAACGGCGCGATGCAGGACTCGACATCGCCACCCCCCACCCAGGACCCGGCGCAGGGAGGCCGGTAGCGCTCCCCGCCACGCACGCGGAATACGCGTTGCTCACCGGGAGCAGCAGCACGTCGACCACGGAGGATCATCATGAACCAACCCGCAGCGCCGCAAAAACCCCAACGCATCGACCAAGGCGACAAGACCTTCAAAACGGATATCTCGGAGACCGGCGAAGACGGCACCACCGTGCGCGAGGCCGAGGTCCGCGAGGACGACCTGTCGGAAGTCAAGCCGTCGTCGCCAGACCAGTCGTCCGGCGCGTGACGAGCCGGGTCGCGGCCGCCGTTGCCGCACGCCGTTGCCGCAATACGCCGGCCGTCGAGACGGCCGGCTTTTCATCGCGCGTCAGCGATCGGGATGCGACGGCGACGACACCGCGCCTAACGTCGATGAGATTCCGCCGTCGGCATACGTTGCGATGTCGCCGGGCGACACGATGCCCACGAGCCGCTTGTCGTGATCGACGGCCGGCAGCCGGCGGATCTGACGCTCCGCCATCTTTTGCTGGGCGGCGGAAATGTCTTCGTCGTCGTAGCACCAGTCCACCGGCGCGCTGACGAAGTCGCCGACCGGCGACGCCGATCCGACACCGGCCGACACCGCGCGCACGACGATGTCACGGTCCCCGAGGATTCCCACCAGCCTGACGCCGTCGCATACCGGCAACGCGCCGACGTTCAGTTCATCCATCTTCTGCGCGGCGGTCCGGATCGAATCGCCCGGCGCGAGCGTCACCACATCGCGCGTCATTACTTCCGCTACCGTAGTCATTGCGAGTCCTCCGCAAGCATCCTCTGGACCCTCCACGCGCGCATCGCGTGTTCCCGTGGGCCGCCGCCCGCCACGGCTCGCTCTGGTAGCATTCGCGTCTGGAGGGGGCATCCTCCGTTAAACCGCTCCGCCCGTGCTACCAAAGCAATCCGCGGGGCCGATGATGCCTGCAACCGTTCCTGACCCGCCGCGCGCCTGCGCGGTTCATTCAGCCATGCAACGGCTACGAGGCACATCGTCATGTACCGGTCCATTGTTGCGGTCGCCGTCGGCGGTGCGTTGGGCTCACTGGCCCGATGGACGCTCAGTCTCGAACTCAACGACCTGATCCCGAATCTTCCCGTCGGCACGCTCGCGTCGAATGTGATCGCGGGCTACGTGATCGGCGTGGCCATTGCGGTCTTCGCACGCCTGCCGATGCTTCCCGGCACGTGGCGGCTCTTCGTCGTCACCGGGCTGATGGGCGGACTGTCCACGTTCTCGACGTTTTCCGCCGAGGTCGTCGCGCATCTGCAGCACGGACGCTTCGACTGGGCCGCCGCCGAGATGTTGATCCACGTGTCGGCGTCGCTCGCGATGACGGCGCTCGGCATCGCCACCGTGCGCGTATTCGCGCGACGCGGCCTCGCACCGCGCGCGCAGACGGAGCCGGCGCAGGCCCTGCCGCCCGCGCGCGACGAAGCCGTCGACGCGCAAGCGCAAGCGCGCGACTAGCCGCCTAGGGTTGCGTCGGCGCTTTCGCATCGGCGCCGTTCGTGCGGCGCCATGCGGGGATCTCGGAGAGCCGCATGCCGGCCGGCAGCAGCGGATGCTTTGCCTGCCCGACGCGTTGCGCGCGATAGATGCCGGTATGCCCCGAGAACAGATACGCGACCACGCACGCGAGCGCGGCATAAACGGCGATGTCGGACCCGAACAGTTCGATCGCCATGATCGTCGATGCGATCGGCGTGTTCGCGGCGCCCGCAAACACCGCGACGAACCCGAGGCCCGCGAGCACCGGCAGCGGCAGCGCGAGCACGTGGCTCAACGCATTGCCGAGCGTCGCGCCGATGTAGAACAGCGGCGTGACTTCTCCGCCCTTGAACCCGGACGCGAGCGTGACGACGGTAAAGCCGAACTTGCCCGCGAAGTCGTACACCGGCAGCGGGCCGCCGAACGACTGCACGATGGTCGGAATGCCGAGGCCGAGAAACTGCGGCACGTGCAGCACGGTGGCCGCCGCCGCGACGACGGCGCCGCCGACGAACGGACGCGCCGGCGCATACGCGATCTTCCGCTTGATGAACGCGGACAGCGCGTGCGTCGAATCGGCGAACAGCATCCCGACGACGCCGAATGCGATGCCCGCGACGATCGCCGACGCGAGCCCCGCCGTCGACACGGCCGGCACGAACGGAATCGAATAGACGGTGTGACGGATGCCCCACGCGCGGCACACCTGGTCGGCCGCCAGCGCCGACGCGACGCACGCGAGCAGTGCGTCGTAGCGCAGCCGGCCGATCGCGAGCACTTCGAGTCCGAAGATCGCGCCGGCGAGCGGCGTGCCGAACACCGAAGAGAACCCGGCCGCGATGCCGCCCATCAGCAGGATGCGGCGTTCGTCGCGGTCGAGCCCGAGCAGATGCGTGACGCGATCGGCGAGCGCGCCGCCCATCTGGACCGCGGTGCCCTCGCGCCCGGCCGAGCCGCCGAACAGATGCGTGATCACGGTCGCCACGAGAATCAGCGGGGCCATCCGCTTCGGGACGATTTTCTGCGGATCGTGCACTTCGTCGATCAGCAGGTTGTTGCCGCCTTCGACCGACTTGCCGATCCGGTGATAAACCCAGCCGGTCGCGAACCCCGCCACCGGCAGCAGCCATAGCAGCCATGCATGGCCGGTCCGGATATCGGTTGCGCGATCGAGCGCGAAAAGGAACAAGGCCGAAGCGGTGCCGGCCAGCGCGCCGAGCACCCACGACAGCAGCAGCCAGCGCGCCAGATAGCGCAGCATCGCGAACTGCTCGACAGACTTCACAGGTTTCATGGTTTCCAGGTTTGACACGGCAGCAAAACCTGGATGCAGGACGTCAGGACGACGTCGCGAGGACGGCCTACGACCTCCTGCACCCAGGAGGAACTCGTAGGCATCATCAGCCGCGGCAGGGCGCGCGGCGGTTACGGGAGGAATGCCATCTCCGGAAGACGAGCGATTCTATGCGAAGCATGCGGACGCCGCAACCGCCGCATCCACCGTCCATCGGCCCGGACGGTCGGCGCGACGACGCGATGCTGCCCTGCCGTGCGCCGGACGGAGCCGACAGTCGAAGCGGCGTGTCAATCGTCCGACGATCTCGACAGCGCGGCCGCCAGCAACGCCGCGCCGATCGCCACGTAGACCGCCGTCAGCGAGCGGCGCGACAGATGCGTCTCGAAGCCCGGCGTGAGCCGCTTCGGCACGACGTGATAGTCGACCACGTACGCGGTCGCCGCGGTTGCCGCAGCCGCGGCGCCCGCCATCACGGGGTTCTCGCGCGGGGCGCCTTCCGTCCATCGGCGCGTCAGCGCTTCGAAGCCGACCGCCCAGAACACCGCCGCCGCCTGATGAATCGCGAGCCCGAGCAACGTGTGACGCACGCTGAAACCGGACGCTTCCAGTGCCCGGCGCGGCCAGATGCAATGCGTGACGGCATTGATCGGCGCAAGCGGCCGCTTGCCGTCGCGAGTCGAGCGCCATGCGGCGACAGCCGCCGCGCCGGCGCCGGCGAGCGTCCCGGAGCGGACGGCGCATTGCAGGTCCCTCGCGATCAGCGGCGGTTCGCGAAAGCGGATGGCGGCGTTAGGGGGTCTCATGAGCGGCCCGGGTGGCGTGTCGGATGTGCGAGCGGCGCGCAAGTGCGGTGCCCGCCCGCGACAGCGACAGCGCCCGCGATGACGCGATGACGCGGCAACTCCGCACTTCGCACTCGGGACTCGGCAACTCGGCGCTCGGCGCTCGGCGCTCGGCAACTCGGCGCTCGGCACTCCGGACTCGGCAACTCGACAACTCGGCGCTCGGCATCCGCGTCGTTTCGGGCGCGCTCCGGTTCTTTCCCTCGACGGCGACGGCAGTTGGATTTTTGGCTCGTCGCGCCGACGTTCGATGGCGCATCGCACAGTCCGGGACCGCCTCCCGCCGCCTGTAAAATGGCGCGACGCGCGGAGACTCGATCCGCGCACCTGCCAGCGAAGCCACGCAATCCCCGTGAGTCACACCCTGTCAACCGCGGTTTCCTCGGAACTGGAAATCCGCAAGAGCCGCTTTATCGCGGAGGCGATTCCGGTCGCCGACCGCGACGCCGCGATGGCCGAACTGCGCCGGCTGCGCGAAGCGCATCCGGGCGCGACGCACGTCTGCTGGGCGCTGCTCGCGGGCGGCCAGTCCGGCATGTCCGACGACGGCGAGCCGTCCGGCACTGCGGGCCGTCCGATTCTGGAAGTGCTGCGCCATCACGATCTCGACGGCGTGCTCGCGGCAGTCGTTCGCTACTACGGCGGCGTGAAGCTCGGCGCGGGCGGGCTCGTGCGCGCCTACACCGACGCGATCGCGAGCGCGCTGCTGAACGCGTCGATCGTCGAGCGCGTCGCGCAGGCGCGGTTGACGATCGAGATCGGCTACCCGGATGAAGCGCGCGTGCGCCACTGGATCGAGCAGCAGGCCTATGCGCTCGTCGACAGCCGCTACGCGATGACCGTGCGCCTCACAATCGGCCTGCCGGCCACGGCAGTCGACGCGGCGCGCGACGCCGTGCGCGATCTCATGCAGGGGCGCGGCGGCTTCCCCGCAAACGACTGATAAAACGATCTGAACGAAATCGGGAGGGACCGGCACGCGCGAAGCAAGACGCGAAGCAAAGCGCAAAACGCAACGCTCGCCGCGCGTGCCGGAAGCGAGCGCGATCAGCTCGCCGAAATGATGACCTTCAGTGCCTGCGAGCGCGCGGCGTCGCCGAACGTCGCATAGGCGTCGGCGACCTGGTCGAGCGTGAAGCGGTGCGTGACGAGCCTGGCCGGTTCGAGACGCTTCGATTCGACCGTCGACAGCAGCATCGGCGTCGTGTACGTGTCGACGAGTCCGGTCGTCAGCGTGATGTTGTGCGACCACAGGCGTTCGAGATGCAGATCGACCTTCGTGCCGTGCACGCCGACGTTCGCAATCGTGCCGCCCGCGCCGACGATCGCCTCGCAGATCGCGAACGTCGCCGGCACGCCCACCGCTTCGATCGACACGTCGACGCCGCGATTGCCGGTGAGCGCCATCACGCGCTCGACGGCATCGCCGCCCTTGCTGTTGACCGTGTCGGTTGCGCCGAACTTCTTCGCGACTTCGAGCCGGTTGTCGTCGAGATCGATCATGATGATGCGGCCCGGCGCGTAGAACTGCGCGGTCATCAGCGCGGCAAGGCCGATCGGCCCCGCGCCGACGATCGCGACGCTCTGCCCCGGCTGCACCTTGCCGTTCAGCACGCCGCATTCGAAGCCGGTCGGCAGGATGTCGGACAGCATCACGAGCGCTTCTTCGTCCTCGCCTTTCGGCAGGTGATAGAGGCTCGTGTCCGCGTGCGGAATGCGCACCTTCTCGGCCTGCGTGCCGTCGATCAGGTTGCCGAGTATCCAGCCGCCCGTCGTGCAGTGCGAGTACATCTGCCGCCGGCAGTATTCGCACTTGCCGCACGCGGTGATGCACGAAATCAGCACCGGGTCGCCCGGCTTGAAGTTCGCGACGCCGTCGCCGACCGACTCGACGATGCCGACGCCTTCATGCCCGAGCGTGGTGCCGGGCTTCACGGTCGGCACGTCGCCTTTCAGGATGTGGAGGTCGGTTCCGCAGATCGTCGTCTTCGTGATGCGCACGATCGCATCGGATGGTTTCTCGATCTTCGGCTCGGGTTTCTCCTCGAGTGCCTTTTGACCGGGACCCCTGAATACCAGCGCTTTCATATATGCCTCCATGATCGAGACGTGACGGTATGAACGAGCCCGCCGCAACAGCGGGCGAACGGTGCGCGCGACGCGCGCGAGACAGGCGAGGGAGTAGCGTAGGACCGACCGGCTGCACACGCTCGCGGCGTGTGTCGTGATGTTCGTGATGTCTTCGCGAGGTGCGAACGAGCATAGCACGCAGGTTGTCGGCTGCAGCGCCGAAACCCGCGCTGCCGCGCCTGGCAAAACGTCGCGGCCGTTGCGGCCATCGCGGCCGACAAAAACGCGGCGAAAAAAAAGCCGCCGAGTGCATCGGCGGCAAAGAGGACGTGAAGCGAGGACGTGTAAAACAGAGACGAGGATAGCAACGATGAACTCGCCATTGTGATGGCTGCGTATGACGCCGGCGTTAAACGCAGTCGCCGCGTGCGGCGCATCACTGAACCGGCGCGCCATTGCGCGTCACTTTGACCGCGCTCTGCGTCACGTAGGTCGCGCGCACCTGCTGGCCGACATGCAGGTCTTCGATCGCGACGTCGCCCGGCACGTCGAGCACGACGGTCTCCGTCGGTCCGCGCAGTGTCAGTTGGCGCCGCGCGCGATCGATCTTGCGGATCGTCGCAGTGACTTCGACGCTGTGGGTGGTCGACGTGACGCCGCCCGTCGCGGGCGCGGTCGTCGTCGTGTCGACGCGCGAGCGAATGCCGCTCGATCCGGTGCGATCGACGCGCAGCAGCAACGCATGCCGATACACGACGTCGACGTGATCGCCGGGCGCGAGCTTGCTGACATCGGCGACCTCCGGGTCGACCTCGAACGTGAAGCGCGCGCCGCGCTCGCCGCTCACCGTGACCCGGTTGCCGCCCGGATCGACGCTGACCACCTGCCCGCGCGTTTCGAACACGGTCGTGCCGAGCACCGCGCCGTGCTGCCCGCTCACGGACGGGGATGCATCGCCGGCGCCGGACGTCGTGGCCGCGCGAAGCGGCGCGCAGAAACCGAGCGAGCCGACGCAGGCAGCCGTCGCAACGAGCAATGCGCTCGCCGCGGTCGCAGCGCGCAACGAAGACGAACGGTGACGCTCACGCATGACGTGACTCCTTCTGTCGATGTTCTTCTGCTGCAACGGGAGAGCGGCGAAAGCCGGTTTATTTTCCGCGCAATCGGCGACGCGCGTCTCGCGAATGGCCGGCGCACCGGCGCGATGATCGCGGCCAATTCGAACGTGTTAAATGAAGGCTGAATGAACAATGCCGCGACCGGTTCATCGCATCAATACACCTGGAATACAGAGCACTTCCGGATAGATTATGCTGTCTCGAAAAGTTGTCGAATAACCCGGCAAATGCGGCCAGAAGGATTGCTAACATCGCTCGGAGCGAGGCGGCAACGGCGTGTTGCGGTCGTTTTGACGGGCTGGAACTTCTCGCGCATTGTGGACGATTTCACCGCGCCGATTTACGCCGGTAGCGCACGATAATCGCCACGTCAAGGAGACTTTTTTTCGGGTGACGATACACATTTCACGCGAAACGATTTATTAGTATTCGCTGTGGACGTAATGCGCGCGCCCGGTCAAAAGAGGCGCCGGAAACCGCAGCAATCCGGCCGCGGAACCGCCGGTCGCAGCACAAGGCCCGCACGACAGACAATGGCTGACAGGGGCGGCGGATTCTCGATGCCGCATGATGCGAACCTTTCGTCGACGAGAGATCACATGCTTACCCGAACCGAGGATTTGCCAAGCGTCGCGAGAAGACTGGCAGCCGGCCAGATGCTCATGGACGGCGCGACGATTAACGCGGTGGCCGATTCGCTGCATCTGTCGGCGCAGACGGTGCGCCGCTATAAATCGATTGTCGAGGACGGCGGTCTTGCCGCGCTCAAGCAGATGAGCGTCGGCGGCAGGCCGTCGGTGCTGAACCGCGCCGCGCTCGAATGGATCGCGCTCGCGTTGCACGGCTCCGCTCGCGAGCACGGCTTTCCGAGCGACGCATGGACGAACAGCCGCGTGCGCGAACTGATCAGCAGGCAGTTCGGCGTGCACTATTCGCGCGTCTATACGTGGCAGATCGTTTCGAACCTGGGCCTCGGGCACCGGCTGTCGAAGTCGGCGCGCTGAGTCCGGCGCAGAATCCGGCGCGAGCGGGCACTAGGTGGCCGCGTCGTGTGGCTCGGCTTGCGGCGGCTCCACCCTGTCGGCCGCGAGCACGCGCGCCTTCACCTGGTTGCGGCCGGCCGCCTTCGCCTTGTACAGTTGCTGGTCCGCCGCGGCCAGCGCTTTCGCGCCGCTGCCGCCCGCAGCCGGCTCGCACGTGATGCAGCCGACGCTGACCGTCACGCAGCCGTACGGCACGTCGGTGCGCTCGACGTTCATCGCCTCGACCCGGCGGCGAATCTTCTCGGCGATCTTCGCTGCGGCTTCTGCGTGCGCGTCCGGCAGGATCACGACGAACTCCTCGCCGCCATAGCGCGCGACGACGTCGGTGGCGCGCCGCGTCGTCGAGTTGATCCGCTCGGCCACCGCGCCGAGCACTTCGTCGCCGGCTGCATGGCCGTACGTGTCGTTAAAGCGCTTGAACAGATCGACGTCGACGAACAGCAGCGACAGCGGCCGCCGTTCGCGCGCCGCGTGCAGCCACTCGGAAGCGAGCCGGCTGTCGAGCGCGCGGCGGTTCGCAAGCCCGGTCAGCGCGTCGGTCATCGCAAGGCGCGTCAGTTCGGCCTCGGCCACGACCTTGTCGCGCAGCGCGAACGCGAAGAGCCACGACAGCACCACGTACGCGCCGCCGAGCACCACCGTCAGCGCGATCGCGAGCCGGCTGCGGCGGCGCCAGTTCGCGAGCAGGTCGTCGACGGCCGGCGCGACGCCGACGATCAGCGGCGCGTTCGCGACGTGCGCGTACGTGTACATCCGCTCGACGCCGTCCGCTTTCGAGTGGATCGTGAACGTGCCGGACGTTGGCGAGCGCATCAGCGCGAAGCCGGGCGTAGTCGAATAGTCCGCGCCCACCGCGTGCGAACTCGCGGGATTGATCGCGAGCAGCGTGCCGTCGCCGCGGAAGATGAACACGCGCCCCTGCCGCCCGAGGTCGATCCGGTCCACCAGATGCTGGAAATATTCGATGCGCACCGCGAGCAGCGCGATGCCGTCGAACTGGCCGCCCGCGTCGTTGATCCGCCTCGACAGCCCGACCGACAGCCCGCCCTGCCGCGCGAGCGACCGGTAAGGGCGCGAAATGTACAACTGCGCGTTCGGATCGCGTTGATGCACGGTGAAGTAATCGCGAAACGCGAACGACAGTGCGGGATTGGCGAGCGGGTTCTGCGACGCCTTCACGTGCCCGGTCGCGTCGATCACGTACGCGCCGCCGAGGAACGACGCGGCCGTCGCGCGATCGAACAACACCCGCTGCCGCAGGTCGGGAGACAGCGTCCACGTGTCGGCCTGCTCGGCGGCCGACACGACCTCCTGCAGCGACAGGTCGTACAGTTCGACGTTGCGCGCGAGGTCGCCGCTGATCGTCGCGACGACGTTGCGCGAGTTCTCCTGCGCGTGCCGCAGTTCCTCGACGCGGCCCGCATAAAGCGTCTGGAACGTGAGCGCCGCCATCACGGTGGCCGTCAGCGTGCCGGCCGTGCCCGCCAGAAGCGGATGCCGGCCAGTCAGCCGCGCGGCTTCGAGCGCCTTGACGGTCAGCCATCGGCGTGCCCGGTGGCGTATCGACAGAACCCGTCTATTCACGTGTCTCCCCCTTATTCGCCCCGGGCTCCGTGATCCGCACGCGCGCTGCTGCCCGAAGCCCGCTGTGAAACCAACCTGTCATCAATCCGACATCGCTGCCCTGCAGCATCGAAAGCTGGCCTTCCTGACGTTCCCAACGTTTCCAACGGAGCCCACGGACCATGCCGGATCTTTCGTATTCGTCCCAGCCGGGTGCCGCCCCGTCGCGCGCGCGCAATGCGAGTCTCATCGCGTTCGGTCTGATCCTTCTGACGGGCATCGTCTATGTCGGCACGCATCTCGCCGAAGATCTGTCGCCCGTGCGCGAATCGTCCGCCTTGCCGTGGCTGCTGCTCGGCGTCGCGCTGATGATCGCGCTCGGGTTCGAATTCGTGAACGGTTTCCACGATACCGCGAATGCCGTGGCGACGGTCATCTATACGCATTCGCTGTCCCCGAACCTCGCCGTGGTCTGGTCCGGCACGTGGAACTTCCTCGGCGTGCTCACTTCGACCGGCGCGGTCGCGTTCGGCATCCTGCAGTTGCTGCCCGTCGAGCTGATCCTGCAGGTCGGCAACAGCGCCGGCTTCGCGATGGTGTTCGCACTGCTGATCGCCGCGATCATCTGGAATCTCGGCACCTGGTACTTCGGGCTGCCGTCGTCCAGCTCGCATACGCTGATCGGCTCGATCATCGGCGTCGGGCTGATGAACCAGCTGATGCACGGCGCGAGCGGCACGAGCGGCGTCGACTGGAGCCAGGCAACCGGCGTCGGCAAGTCGCTGCTGTTCTCGCCGATCGTCGGCTTCATCGCGGCGGCGCTGCTGCTGCTCGTCGCGAAAGCGCTGGTGCGCGTGCCCGCGCTGTACGCCGAGCCGGACGGCCGCGAGCCGCCGCCGTTCTGGATCCGCGCGCTCTTGATCCTGACCTGCACCGGCGTGTCGTTCGCGCACGGCTCGAACGACGGCCAGAAGGGCATGGGCCTCATCATGCTGATCCTGATCGGCACGGTGCCGACCGCGTACGCGCTGAACCGCGCGGTCACGCCCGAAGAAACGCAGACGTTCCTCGCCGTGTCGCAGCAAGCCGCGCGCGCGCTCGACGGCTACACGAACGGCGTCGCGCCGCCCGCGAACGTGCGCGGCGAAGTCGAGCGCTTCATCAGCACGCGCCAGCTGACGCCGCAGACCGTGCCTGCGCTGAAGGCGCTGTCGACGCAGGTCGGCGAGTCGGTCGCGGGCTACGGCTCGCTCGCGAACGTGCCGCAGTCGGTCGTCGACAACGTGCGCAACAACATGTACGTGACGTCCGAGGCGATCCGGCTGATGCAAAAGGCCAATACGCCGGCGTTCTCGCCGGACGCGGCGAGCGCGATCGGCAATTTCCGCAGGCAGATCGACCACGCGACGAAGTTCATCCCGACGTGGGTGAAAGTGGCGGTCGCGATCGCGCTGGGGCTCGGCACGATGGTCGGCTGGAAGCGGATCGTCGTGACCGTCGGCGAGAAGATCGGCAAGCAGCATCTGACGTATGGACAAGGCGCGTCCGCCGAACTGGTCGCGATGGCGACGATCGGCGCGGCGGACGTCTACGGGCTGCCGGTCTCGACGACGCACGTGCTGTCGTCGGGCGTGGCCGGGACGATGGCCGCGAACGGTTCGGGGCTGCAGTGGGGCACGGTGCGCAGCCTCGTGCTCGCGTGGGTGCTGACGCTGCCCGCGTCGATCGCGCTGGCCGCGGGGCTCTACTGGGTGTTCCACCATCTGTTCTGAACGGCGCGCGGGCGGCACGAACGCCCGCGCGCCGCGTTCGTCAGTACTTCTCGGGAACGATCATCTCCTGCGGCACCGGATGACGGATGTAGTCCGGATGATGGACGCGCGCCGGCAGCGTGACGGTCGGATGCTCGATCTCGTGGTACGGCACCTGCGACAGCAGATGGCTGATGCAATTGAGCCGCGCGCGCTTCTTGTCGACGCCCTGCACGACCCACCACGGCGCCTCGGGAATGTGCGAGCGCTGCAGCATCACTTCCTTCGCCTGCGTGTAGGCCTCCCAGCGGCGGCGGCTTTCGAGGTCCATCGGCGAGAGCTTCCACTGCTTCAACGGGTCCTCGATGCGGCTCTGGAAGCGGATTTCCTGCTCCTCGTCGGTGATCGAGAACCAGTACTTGAGGATCTGGACCCCGCTCCTCGCGAGCATCTTCTCGAACTCGGGCACCGAGCGGAAGAATTCCTCGTACTCGTCGTCGGTGCAGAAGTTCATCACGCGCTCGACGCCCGCGCGGTTGTACCAGCTGCGATCGAACAGCACCATCTCGCCGCCGGCCGGCAGGTGCGCGACGTAGCGCTGGAAATACCACTGCGTGCGCTCGCGGTTGTTCGGCGCGGGCAGCGCGGCGACGCGGCACATCCGCGGATTCAGGCGCTGCGTGATCCGCTTGATCACGCCGCCCTTGCCCGCCGCGTCGCGTCCTTCGAAGATCACGACGAGCCGGTGGCCGGTGCTCGTGATCCAGTCCTGCATCTTCACGAGTTCACCCTGCAGGCGGATCAGCTCGCGGAAATACAGGCGGCGCTGGAACCGCGCTTCGTCGGTCAGCGCGAAGCCGCCGCCTTCCTGCAGGCGGTCGTCGACTTCCATTTCCAGTTCTTCGTCGTATGCGTCGAGCAGTTCCTCGTCGAGACGGCGACGGCGTTGCTCGGTCGCGAGGTCGCGGTCGGACTCATTCATTGCGATTCTCTCCTTTGCCCAGGCGATGATCGGTGTCGATGCGGGCATGGGCCGCCGCTTCGGTGTGCCTCGCGGCCACGCGCCACTATCGGGGCGGCCGATGTCATTTCTATTTCAGCGTGCGCCGTCAGCCGAGCGGCTGCGCGAAACTCAGTTCGTGGCCGTCCGGATCGCGCAGATGGAAGTAGCGCTCGCCCCACGGCGCATCGACGGGCGCGAACTCGGGCGCGACGCCCGCCGCGACGATCCGCGCATAGAACGCGTCGACGTCGGACACATACAGGATCACGCGGCCCCAGCCGCCGAACGGACCGTGCGGCGCTTCGAGCAGATTCAGATACGCGGGTGCCGCGCCGCCGCCGAGCACGTAAGACGCGAAGCCGGCGAGCGCATCGCCCGGCTTGCGTTCGAAGCCGAGCGACGCGTAGAAGCGCATCGACCGGCCGATGTCGGTGACGGTCAGCGTCACGGCGCTCAACGATTCGATTCGCGGATCACGGTCCATCGAGCGTCTCCTTCGGTTCCGTTCGTTGTACGCCGCCGGTTCTTCCGAGCGACTTTAGCAGCGTTTACGGCGCGATGCTGACCGCGCTCGCCGTCGTGCGCGAGAAGGAATCCGGCTCGCTCATCAACCTGCTCGTGATGCCCGGTCACGCCCACCGGGATCATGCTCGCCGCGCCGACCACGCATTTCGTGCAGCTCGGCCAGGCGGTGCTGTATCGCGGCGCGGGCATCGACGTGGTGTGGCCGCAGTTCCTGTGGATCGCGGCGATCGGCATCGTGCTGTTCGCGCTGTCGCTCGCGCGCTTTCGCAAAACGCTCAGCCAGATGGCATGACCGCACGACGTGGCGCAGCCCCGCCGTCCGCCGCTTGCCTGACGAATTCCGAATGCCGCTATGATCGGGGGTCGGCGGCAGAGCGCGCCGTCGGCATTCCCAGCCGCACGAGCGCTGCCCCGCGTGCGCAACATGACCGGCCTAAGCCGGACCCTTCGGAGAGGACCGCATGACCCTGACTCTGATCGTGGCGTTACCGTTCATCGCCGCGGCGCTGATCGCGTCGTGCGGCGGCGTCGCGCGCGCGGTGTCGCCGTGGTTCGCGTTCGCGGCGCCGGTCGTCGGACTCGGGCTCCTGCTGAGCGAGCGCGTCGGCATGCCGGCCAACGGCGTGCTCGCGTGGCATCGCGCGTGGGTGCCGCAACTCGGCTTGTCGTTCAGCCTGCGGCTCGACGGGCTCACGTTCGTCTTCGCGCTGCTCGTGCTCGCGATCGGCCTGCTCGTATTCATCTACGCGCGCTATTACCTCGCCGAAAGCGAATCGCTGCCGCGCCTCTATCTGCTGTTGCTGCTGTTCATGGGCTCGATGCTCGGCGTCGTGCTGTCCGAGAACCTGCTGCTGCTCGCGATGTTCTGGGAACTGACGAGCCTCGTGTCGTTCCTGCTGATCGCGTTCTGGCCGTCGCGCGCGGACGCGCGGCGCGGCGCGCGCATGTCGCTCACGATCACCGCGGCCGGCGGCCTCGCGCTGCTCGCTGCAGTGCTGATGCTCGGGCGCATCTGCGGCAGCTACGAGTTGACCGACGTGCTCGCGCACGCGGGCGACGTGCAGCACGATCCGCGCTATCCGGTGATGCTCGTGCTGGTGCTCGTCGCGGCGTTCACGAAGTCCGCGCAGTTCCCGTTCCATTTCTGGCTGCCGCATGCGATGTCCGCGCCGACGCCCGTGTCCGCTTACCTGCACTCGGCGACGCTGGTGAAGGCCGGCGTGTTCCTGCTCGCGCGGCTGTACCCGGTGCTCGACGGCACCGACGAATGGTTCTACGCGGTGAGCCTCACGGGTCTCGTCACGCTCGCCGGCGGCGCCGCGATGGCGCTCGTGCAGCGCGACCTGAAAGGGCTGCTCGCGTATTCGACGATCAGCCACCTCGGCCTCATCGTGCTGCTGTTCGGGCTCGACACGGAGCTGTCCACCGTCGCCGCGCTGTTCCATACGATCAACCACGCGGTGTTCAAGGCGTCGCTGTTCATGGCGGCGGGCATCGTCGACCACGAAACCGGCACGCGCGACCTCGGCCGGTTGCGCGGGCTGCGCCGCTACATGCCGCACACGGCGCTGCTCGCGATCGTCGCGTCGCTCGCGATGGCCGGCGTGCCGCTGCTGAACGGCTTCCTCAGCAAGGAAATGTTCTTCGGCGAGACGCTCGCGCAAGGGCTGCTCGGCGAATTCAACTGGGTGATCCCCGCGCTCGCGGTGTGCGCGGCGGCGCTGTCGGTCGCGTATTCGCTGCGCTTCGTGTTCGGCGTGTTCTTCGACGGGCCGACGCCGCGCGATCTGCCGCAGTATCCGCCGCACGAGCCGCCGCGCTTCATGAAGCTGCCGGTCGAGATTCTGGTCGTGCTGTGTCTGCTGATCGGGCTCTTTCCGCAGTGGATGATCGGCACGATGCTCGCGTCGGCGGCGTACGCAGCGCTCGGCGGCCCGCCGCCGAGCTACAGCCTGAGCCTGTGGCACGGCGTGAACACGGAACTGACGATGAGCGTCGTGTCGTTCGCGGCCGGCACGCTGCTGTTCATCTTTCGGCGCGACGCGTTCCGTCACCATCGCTCGATGCTGTCGGACATGAACGCGAGCGAAGGCTTCGACGCGATCGTGCAGCGGCTCGAACGCGCCGCGCGGCCGCTCGTGCGGCTCGTCGAGAACGGCTCGCTGCCGACGTATCTCGCGTGGCTCGTCGCCGCGATGCTGGTCATTCCCGGCGTCGCGCTCATGAAGCTCACGTCGCTGCGCGGATCGCTGCCGCCCACGCCGGCCGATCCGCTCACCCTCGCCGGTCTCGCGCTCGCCGCGCTGCTCGCAATCGGCGTCGTGTTCGCGCGTGCGTACGCACTGGTCGCGATCGTGCTGCTCGGCGCGTGCGGATTGCTCGTCACGCTCGCGTTCGCGCGCTTCTCGGCGCCCGACCTCGCGCTCACGCAGATCTCGGTCGAAATCGTCACGGTGCTGCTGCTCGTGCTCGCGATCTACTTCCTGCCGTCGGTGCAGCGCGCGCACGACGCGGTCGGCTCGCGCGTGCGCAACGGCGTGCTGGCGATCGCGGGCGGCGCGCTGGTCGGCGGGGTCACGTATGCGGTGATCACACGCGCGCCGCTGCCGGGCATCGCGCCGTATTTCCTCGCGAACGCGCTGCCGGGCAGCGGCGGCACGAACGTCGTGAACGTGATCCTCGTCGATTTCCGCGGCTTCGACACGATGGTCGAAATCTCGGTGCTGGTCGTCGCGGGGCTCGCGGTGAAGGCGCTGTTGCGCGGGCTGCGGATCGACGCGCCGAAGATCGGCCCGCGCGGCTTGCCGTGGTCGTCGCAGTCGCATCCGCTGCTGCTCGCGATCCTCGCGCGGCTGATGCTGTCGCTCACGCTGCTCGTCGCTGTGTTCGTGTTCCTGCGCGGACACAGCCTGCCGGGCGGCGGGTTCGTCGCGGCGCTGATCGCGTCGATCGCGCTGCTGCTGCAGTACGTCGCGAGCGGCGTGCTGTGGACCGAGTCGCGCATCCGCATCGACTATCGCTCGACCGCCGGCCTCGGCTTGCTGTGCGCGGCGCTCACCGGGCTCGGCAGCCTGCTGTTCGGCTTTCCGTTCCTGACGAGCGCGTTCGGGCATCTGCACGTGCCGTTCATCGGCGAACTCGAATTGAGCACGGCGATGCTGTTCGATCTCGGCGTGTTCTGCGCGGTGCTCGGCACGACGCTGACGATCGTGTCGCACCTCGGCGTGCGCGACAAGGACCTGCAATCCGTGGAGAAAAGCTGATGGAAGCCGCTTATGCCGTCACGGTGGGCGTGCTGTGCGCGTGCGGGATCTATTTGCTGCTCGCCGCGCGCACGCTGCCGGTGATCTTCGGGATCACGCTCTTTTCGTATGCGGTCAATCTGTTCCTGCTCGGCACGGGGCGCCTGACGACCGGCCGCCCGCCGATGGCCGGCGCAGTTGCAGCCGCGGCGGGCGGCCAGGCCGATCCGGTGCCGCAGGCGCTCGTGCTGACCGCGATCGTGATCGGCTTCGCGATGACCGCGTTCTGCGTGGTGCTCGCGCTGCGCTCGCTCGCGCAGAACGGCACCGACCACGTGAACGGCAAGGAGACGAGCGCCGAATGAATCACAGCCTGCTCCTTCCGGTGCTGATTCCGCTCTTCGCCGCGGCGACGATCATCGCGCTGCCGGCGCGCGCGCGGCAGCTGCAACGCGCGATTCACGTAATCGCGACGCTCGCGCTGCTGCCGGTCGCCGTCGCGCAGTGGCGGCGCGCGGCGGCCGGCGACATCGTCGTGTACGCGCTCGGACACTGGCCCGCGCCGTTCGGCATCGTGCTGCAGCTCGACCGGCTGACCGCGCTGATGCTCGCGCTGACCGCCGTGCTCGCGTGCTGCTGCACGCTCGCGACGAGCGCGGCCGATGCGATGAGCGGCCGCCATTTCCGCTCGCTGTTCCAGTTCCAGTTGATGGGGCTGAACGGCGCGTTCCTCGCCGGCGATCTGTTCAACCTGTTCGTGTTCTTCGAACTGCTGCTGATCGCGTCGTACGCGCTGCTGCTGCACGGCGGCGACCGGCTGCGCGTGCGCAACGGCCTGCACTATCTGGTGCTGAATCTCGCCGGCTCGTCGTTCTTCCTGATCGCGCTCGGCGTGCTGTACGGCGTGACCGGCACGCTGAACATGGCCGACGCGGGCGTGCGCATCGAGCAGCTCGCGGCGAGCGGCGCCGACACGCTGCCGCTCGCGCGCTTCGGCGGCGCGATGCTGATGCTCGTGTTCGGGCTGAAGGCCGCGCTGTTTCCGATGTCGTTCTGGCTGCCGCAGGCGTATCGCAGTGCGATCGGTCCGGTCGCCGCGCTGTTCGCGATCATGACGAAGGTCGGCGTGTACGCGATGCTGCGCTGCGACGCGCTCGTGTTCGGCGGCGCGCACGGATTGCTCGGCGATTTCATGAACGACTGGGCGTGGTGGCTCGCGATCGCGACGATCGTGTTCGGCGCGCTCGGCGCGTTCGCGGTGCAGAGCCTGAAGGCGACGACCGGGTATGTGGTGCTCGTGTCGGTCGGGCTGCTGATCGCGGCGGCGTCGATGCAAAGCGTCGCGGCGTGGAGCGCACTGCTGTATTACCTCGTCAGCACGACGCTATGCACGGCGGCGCTGTTCGTGCTTGCGGACGTGGTCGAACGCCAGCCGCGGACGCCGGAGGCCGCCGACGAGCTTGGGCCGCGCGGCAGGGGGAAGCTGTTCGGGTCCGTGGCGGTGTCGTCGGCTGCTTCGGCGTCGGCTGCTTCGGATGCTTCGGATGCTTCGGCTGCTTCGGATGCTTCGGCTGCTTCGGCTGCTTCGGCTACGCCCGTCGCGGCGCTCGCCGCTCGCGGGCTTGCCGCGCCGCAAGACGTGGCCGTCGCCGAACGGTCCGCCGTCGCCCCATCGTCGCCCCCCGCCGCCGTGTCGCCCGCCGCGCCGCCGTCGCGCGCCGCCGCGCTGCTCTTCCTCGCGGCCGCCGTCGGCGCGGTCGGCCTGCCGCCGCTGTCCGGCTTCATCGGCAAGGCAATGGTGCTCGCGGCAACGCCGTTCGCGCGCGCGATCGTGCTGTGGCCGGTCGTGCTCGCGGCGGGCCTCGTGCTGATCGTCGCGTTGAGCCGCACGGGCACGCGCATCTTCTGGGCGATCCCCGCCGCGTATGGGTACGCGCCGCCGCCTTCCGCGACACAGTCGGCGACGCCGGGCGTCACGCCTTCCGCGAGCCGAGCGAAGCTCGCCGCGTGCGCGTTGCTGATCGCGTGCGTGGTCGCGGTGACGCTCGGCGCGGGTCCGCTCAAGCAGTTTCTCGACGCCGCCGCGACGCAGCTCGCCGATCGCCCCGCGTACGTCGACGCCGTGCTGCACGCGCGGAGGTGACGGCATGATCAAACGTATCTTTCCGCATCCGTGGCTGACCCTCGTGCTCGCGATCCTGTGGCTTCTGCTCGTGAACGACGTGTCGCCGGGCAATCTGATCTTCGGCGTCGTGCTCGGCTGCGCCATCGCGTACGTGATCGGCGAAGGGCTGTGGCTGCCGCCCGTGCACTTCGGCCGGCCGTGGCTGCTGTTGCGGCTCGTCGCGCACGTGCTCGTCGACATCGTCGTCGCGAACGTGCAGGTGGCGCTGCTCGTGCTCGGCCCGACGCGGCGCTTGCGGCCCGCGTTCATCCACGTGCCGCTCGACAGCACGCACGAGATCGCGCTGACCGCGCTCATCAGCATCGTGTCGCTGAGCCCCGGCACGCTGTGCGCGGAGCTGTCCGACGACCGCACGCGCCTGTTGGTGCACGTGCTCGACCTCGACGACGAAGCCGCGCTCGTCGCGCAGATCAAATCCCGCTATGAAGCCCCGTTGATGGAGATCTTCGCATGCTAGCCATCGTGATTCCGGTGTCGTTCGCGCTGCTCGGCCTCGCGTTCCTGCTGACCGTGTTGCGCCTCGTGCGCGGGCCGTCGCTGCCCGATCGCATCCTCGCGCTCGATACGCTGAACGTGAACGCGATCGCGCTGATCGTCGTGTACGGGATCCAGTTGCGCTCGACGCTGTTTTTCGAGGTCGCGCTGCTGATCGCGGTGATGGGCTTCATCGGCACCGTCGCGCTGACGAAGTACCTGCAGCGCGGCGACATCATCGAACTGAACTGAAGCGGGAGTGCCGATGAACACCGCCATCGAAGCGATCGTCTGCGTGCTGCTGTTGATCGGCAGCCTGTTCACGCTGATCGGCGCGATCGGGCTCGCGCGGCTGCCGGATTTCTTCATGCGTCTGCACGGGCCGACGAAATCGACGACGCTCGGCGTCGGCGGGGTCGTGCTCGCGTCGGTCGTGCACTTCACGTCGCTGCGCGAGTTGACGAGCCTGCACGAACTGCTGATTCCCGCGTTCCTGTTCCTCACTGCGCCGATCAGCGCGCACATGCTCGCGAAGGCCGGGATTCAGCAGCGCGTGTCGCTGGCGGCGGCGACGCGCGGACGGCCGGCGCTGGCGGACGACGGCGACGACGACGCCGCCGGCTCGCGCGGCGCTTCGGGCGCTTCGGGCGCTTCGGGCGCTTCGTCACAAGAATCGCAGAATTGAACGAAGAGACACGCGGGTTTTCCCTGCGGTAAAAACGTTCTGCATAACTTGCAGAGCGTCGCCACGGTCCGCCGCCGCTGATCCACGGCGGATCGCATCCCCCACCTCGCCCCTCCCCCGCATCGCGCCTCGTTGTGCGCACGACGAACTACGCGCGCAACGATCGTTGCGTCGTCGCGGCACATCGATTGCTGTGTACTCGCGCGTCCCGACTCTCGCAAGACCCATCGACACGGGTCGATCGATCGCTGTCCGGACCTAAGGAGCCGCGTCTCGCCGCCGTCGTCGCACGCACGGCCAGGACGCGCGCGCTTCCTCGCATGGGCGTCACGCCCTCGATTCGAAGAGGTGAACCAATGAAGATGATTCGCACGATCGCCGCGTTTGCCAGCGCAACCGCACTGCTCGCCGCCTGCGGCGGCGGCGGCAGCGACGTCGGCAAGGAACTCGGACTGCAAAACCCGCTGATCCATTTCGTCCACGCGATACCGGGCGGCCCGACGGTCGACTTCCTCGTGAACGGCTCGCCGCTGCAGTCGGGCATCGGCTACAAGACAGTCACGAACTTCGCCAACATCAACACCGGCGCGACAACCGTCGCCTACGCGAACACCGGCACGACGACGGCGCTCGCGAGCGGCACCTTCCCCGATGTCGCGAAAGGCCACGAATACACGGTGCTCGCGCTGCCCGGACTCACGGGCCCGGACATCGGCCTGATCGACGATCCGTTCGACAAGGGGCTGCTGTCGAACAGCGCGCGCCTGCGCGGGTTCAACGCGAGCGCCAATTCGCAGAACGTCGACATCTACGTCGTGCCGCCCAACACCGACATCTCGACCGTGTCGCCGACGCTGGCCGGCGTGGCGTTCAAGAACGCGGTGCCGGCGAGCGGCCAGGACTCGGTGTATCTGGGCGGCGGGACCTATGAAGCCGTCGTCACGACGGCCGGCAGCAAGACGCCGATCTTCCAGTCCACGTCGTTCAGCCTCGCGAACAACGCCGACTGGCTGATCACGACGATCCCGGTCGCCGGCGCGCTGAGCCAGCTCGCGCCGAACCAGATCCATCTGCTCGTGGCGCAGGGCGGCAACACCACGCAGCCGGCGCTCGAACTGTCGAACGCGCTCACGGGCCAGTGACGCGCGCGGGGCCGGCCTCGCCCCGGCCGGCCTCGCGGGCCCGGGCGACGATGAAGTCGATGAACGTCGACGCCGCGCGCGTGTGATGGCGGTTCGGCATGTACACCATGTACATGCGCGTGCCGAAGATGCTGAGCCGCCACGCGTCGAGCGCGGTCACGACGTCGCCGCGACGGATGTCGTCCTGTACCACATAGTCCGGCACCACGCCGACGCCGAGACCCGCGAGTATGGCCTGGCGCAGGAACAGGAAGTTCTCCGAGATGAGCGTCGGTTCGAGCAGCACTTCGTGGCGCTCGCCGCCCAGATACGCCGCGATCCGCAGTTGCCGCCCGATCACCGCCGCCGTGATCAGCGGCGCGGTGCGCAGATCGTCGAGGCTCGCGGGCATCGGCTGCGCTGCCGCATACGCGGCCGACGCGCACGCGACGTAGCGCATCGGCCCCATGTCGCGCGCGACGAGATTCTGAGGCGGCTCCGACATCACGCGCACCGCGATGTCCACTTCGTCGCGCAGCAGGTCTTCGACGCGATTCTCGAACATCACGTCGAGCACGATCCCCGGATAGTCGCGCTTGAACGCGATCAGCCAGTCCGCCATCGCCAGCTGGCCATAGCCGCTCGGCACCGACAGCCGCACGCGCCCCTCCAGACGCTGTCCGAGCGACGACACCGATTCGCGCGCCGCGATCAGCGCGCTCTGGATCGCGCGACCGTGCTCGACCAGCTTCAGGCCGATCTCGGTCGGCTCGACGCGCCGCGTCGTGCGGCGCACCAGCTGAAGCCCGACCGATTTCTCCAGCTGATTCAGGTGGTAGCTGACGTTCGCGCGGCTCATCTTGAGCCGGCGCGCCGCTTCGCTCAGATTGCCCGCATCGAGGATTTCGACCAGCATGGTCAGCGCGTTGACGTCCATGAGCCGGGGCCGTTGTCAAAATTGACTTGACAGTCTGTCAATCGCCGATGCGATTGTCAATGAACGCTAACGGGCCGACAATCGATCGACGCCGCAAGAGGCCACCAGCGGCCATCACGAGGAGACAATGCCGATGCCCGCCGACAACGCCCCGCCGCCCGTCACGCATGAACTGCGCGGCAAGATTCTGCTGGTCCCGATCGACAACCCGCCGGTGAACGCGCTCGGCGTCGACGTGCGGCGCGCGCTGGCCGCCGCGATCGACGCGGCCGACGCGAACGACGCCGTCGCCGCCGTGCTGATCGTCGGCGCGGGCCGCAACTTCATCGCCGGCGCGGATATCCGCGAGTTCGGCAAGCCGCCGCAATCGCCCGCGCTGCCGGACGTGTGCAGCCGCATCGAGGCGTCGAAGAAGCCGGTGATCGCCGCGATCCACGGCGCGGCGCTCGGCGGCGGGCTCGAAGTCGCGCTGGCCGCGCATTACCGCGTCGCGGTGGCCGGCGCGAAGCTCGGCCTGCCCGAAGTGCAACTGGGCCTGCTGCCCGGCGCGGGCGGCACGCAGCGCACGCCGCGGCTGATCGGCGCCGACGCGGCGTTGTCGCTGATGCTGAGCGGCCGCCACGTGGGCGCAGAAGAAGCGCTGACGCTCGGCCTCGTCGATCGCGTCGGCCACAGCGACGACGTGCTCGCCGAAGGGCTCGCGTACGCGCAGGAACTGCTCGCCGCGCACGCGCCGGCGCGCCGCACGCGCGACGCGCACGGCCTCGCCGATCGCGCGGCGGCGCAAGGCGCGATCTCGGCCGCGCGCGCCGAGACCGCGAAAAAATCGCGCGGTCTCTTTTCGCCGCAGAAGATCGTCGATTGCGTCGACGCCGCGCTCAACCATTCGTTCGAAGACGGCCTGCGTTTCGAGCGCGAGCGCTTCGTCGAATGCCTGAACAGTCCGCAGCGCGCGGGGCTCGTGCATGCGTTCTTCGCGGAGCGCGAAGTGCAGAAGGCGCCGGAGGCGAAGGCCGCGCAAGCGCGCGAGATCCGCTCGGTCGGCGTGGTCGGCGGCGGGACGATGGGCGCGGGCATCGCGGTCGCCGTGCTCGACGCGGGCCTGCCGGTCACGATGATCGAGCGCGACGACGAAGCGCTCGCGCGCGGCCGCGCGAACGTCGAGAAGGTCTACGACGGACTGATCGCCAAGGGCCGGCTCGCGGCGGACGCGAAGGCGAACACGCTCGCGCGCTTTCACGGCAGCACGTCGTACGACGCGCTCGCGCGCGCCGATCTCGTGATCGAAGCGGTATTCGAAGACATGAGCGTCAAGGCGGCCGTGTTCGCCGAGCTGAACCGCGTGTGCCAACGCGGCGCGATCCTCGCGACCAACACGTCGTATCTCGACATCGATGCGATCGCCGCCGGCACGCCGCGCGCCGAGGACGTGATCGGGCTGCACTTCTTCTCGCCCGCGAACATCATGAAGCTGCTCGAAGTGGTGGTGCCTTCGCGCGTATCCGCGGAGGTCGTCGCGACCGCATTCGACTTCGCGAAGAAGCTGCGCAAGGTGCCGGTGCGCGCGGGCGTCTGCGACGGGTTCATCGGCAACCGGCTGCTCGCCGTCTATCGCACGGCCGCCGATTATCTGATGGAAGACGGCGCGTCGCCGTATCAGATCGACGAAGCCGTGCGCGACTTCGGCTTCCCGATGGGCCCGTACCAGGTGTCCGATCTCGCGGGCGGCGACATCGGCTGGGCCGCGCGCAAGCGCCGCGCGGCCACGCGCGATCCGAACGCGCGCTACGTGCAGATCGCCGACCGTCTGTGCGAGCGCGGCTGGTTCGGCCAGAAGACCGGACGCGGCTTCTACCTGTACCCGAACGGCGCGAGAACCGGCACACCGGACCCGGAAGTCGAGGCGATCATCGCCGCCGAGCGCGAGCGCGCGGGCGTCACGCCGCGCACGTTCACCCACGACGAGATCATTCGCCGCTACCTCGCCGCGATGATCAACGAAGGCGCGAACGTCGTGCACGGGCGCATCGCGCTGCGCCCGCTCGACGTCGACGTGACGCTGCTGTACGGCTACGGCTTCCCGCGTTATCGCGGCGGGCCGATGCATTACGCGGACAGCGTCGGCGTCGCGAACGTGCTCGCCGACATCCGCGCGTTCGCGAACGAAGACCCGTTGTTCTGGCGTCCGTCGCCGCTGCTGGTCGATCTCGCGGAGCGCGGCGCGAGCTTCGCCAGCCTGAATCAGTCCGCGTGAACCGAACGGGAGGAGACACCCGATGAACCTGAACTTCACCGCCGAAGAAGAGGCGTTCCGCGAAGACGTGCTGCGTTTTCTGCGCGAGCGTCTGCCCGCGCGGATCGCGGCGAAGGTGCTGAGCGCGAAGCGCGTCACGCGCGACGACATGACCGAATGGCACCGGATCCTGAACGAACGCGGCTGGCTCGCGAGCCACTGGCCGCAGGAGTACGGCGGCACCGGCTGGACGGCCGTGCAGAAATACCTCTTCGAGAACGAATGCGCGATTGCCGGCGCGCCGCGCATCGTCCCGTTCGGGCTCAACATGCTCGGCCCGGTGCTGATCCGCTACGGCACCGACGCGCAGAAACGCCACTGGCTGCCGCGCATTCTCGACGGCTCCGACTGGTGGTGCCAGGGCTACTCGGAGCCGGGCGCGGGCTCCGATCTCGCGTCGCTGCGCACGAGCGCGGTGAGGCACGGCGACCACTACGTCGTGAACGGCCAGAAGACATGGACCACGCTCGGCCACTACGCGAACATGATGTTCTGCCTCGTGCGCACCGCGACCGACGTGCGCAAGCAGGAGGGCATCAGCTTCCTGTTGATCGACATGAACACGCCGGGCATCGAGGTCCGCCCGATCGTCACGCTCGACGGCGAACACGAAGTGAACGAAGTGTTCTTCACCGACGTGCGCGTGCCGGTCGAGAACCTCGTCGGCGAGGAGAACAAAGGCTGGACCTGCGCGAAATATCTGCTCACGTACGAGCGCACGAACATCGCGGGCGTCGGGTTTTCGATCGCGGCGCTCGCGCGCCTCACGCGCGTCGCGCAAGCCGTCGAGCGCAACGGCCGTCCGCTGATCGACGACCCGCAGTTCGCCGCGCGTCTCGCCCGCGTCGAGATCGACCTCGACAACATGAAGACGACGAACCTGCGCGTGATCGCCGCCGTCGCCGGCGGCGGCGTGCCGGGCGCGGAGAGTTCGATGCTGAAGATCCGCGGCACGGAGATCCGTCAGGAGATCTCGTCGCTGATGCGTCGCGCGATGGGTCCGTACGCGCAGCCGTTCATCGACGAAGCACTGGACGCGGACTACGACGGCGCGCCGGTCGGCCCCGACGACGCCGCGAGCGCCGCGGCGCAGTACTTCAACAATCGCAAGCTGTCGATCTACGGCGGCTCCAACGAAATCCAGAAGAACATCGTCGCGAAGACGATGCTGGGCCTGTGAGGACGCTGCCATGGACTTTCGACTGACGGACGACCGCCGCATGCTGGCGGATACGCTGAACCGCTTCATCGGCGAGCAGTACGGCTTCGCGGTGCGCGAGCGCATCGCCGGCTCGGCCGAAGGCTTCAGCCGCGACCTGTGGCAGCGCTTCGCGGAACTCGGCGTGATCGGCGCGCTGTTCGACGAAGCGCACGGCGGATTCGGCGGCGACGGCTTCGACGTCGCGCTCGTGTTCGAGGCGCTCGGGCGCGGGCTCGTCGTCGAGCCGTTCCTCGACACGCTGATCGTCGGACAGGCGCTCGCGCACGCGGGCAACGATGCGCAGCGCGAGTCGATCGCGGCGCTGATCGACGGTTCGCTGATCGCCGCGCTGGCGCACGACGAGCCGGGCTCGCATTACGAGGCGTCGCGCGTGACGACGCGTGCCGCGCGACGCGGCGAGCGCTGGGTGCTGAACGGCGCGAAAGGCGTCGTGCAGCACGGCGAGCGCGCGGACCGCCTGCTCGTGTCGGCGCGCTCGGGCGGCGGCGACTTCGACGAGGCCGGGCTCTCGCTCTTCGTCGTGCCGCGCGACGCGGCCGGCGTCGGCGTGCGCGGCTACCGCAAGATCGACGGCGGCCGCGCCGCCGAAATCGCGCTGGACAACGTCGAAGTCGGCGCCGACGCGCTGGTCGGCGCCGAGGGCAGCGGCTTCGCGACGCTCGAACACGCGACCGGCTACGGCCTGCTCGCGCTGTCGGCGGAGGCGCTCGGCGCGATGGACGTCGCGCGCGACTTCACGCTCGACTATCTGCGCACGCGGCAGCAGTTCGGCGTGCCGATCGGCAGCTTCCAGGCGCTGCAGCACCGGATGGCCGATCTGCTGATCGACATCGAGCAGGCGCGCTCCGCGGTGATCAACGCGGCCGCCGCGCTCGGCGCCGCGCGCCGCGAGCGCGAACGCGCGTTGTCGGCCGCGAAGTATTCGGTCGGTTGCATCGGCGTGCGCGTCGCCGAGGAGAGCATCCAGCTGCACGGCGGGATCGGCATGACGTGGGAACTGCCGCTCGCGCACTACGCGAAGCGTCTCGTGATGATCGACCATCAGCTCGGCGACGAAGACCACCATCTCGAACGCTACATCGCGCTCGGCCGCGGCACGACGTAGCACGTCGCGGACAGCGTGGAACGACGCGTGGCACGGCGCGTGCGTCGGCAGGGTGACACAGCCGACGCGCGCAACCGTGCCCGCCTGGCTATATTGCGGAGGAACCGGTCCGCCGGGCCGCCGCCGCGCCGATCCCGCCGCCGTCGATGGAACACGCGTACGCCCACTTGCAGCACGTGCTTGCCGCGCATATTGCGTGGACGTACGCGTTCGTTATCGTCGCCGCGTTCCTCGAATCGCTCGCGCTGATCGGCACGTTCATCCCCGGCAGCACCGCGATGTTCATCGCCGGCGCGTTCGTCGGCGCCGGCACGCTGAATCTCGGCTGGCTGCTCGCGTTCGCGATTGCCGGCGCGGTGGGGGGCGACGGCATCAGCTACTGGCTCGGCCGCCACTATCGCGAACGGCTCTACGGACGCTGGCCGTTCAGCCGCTATCCGGCGCTGCTTCGCGTCGCCCAGCAGTACTTCTTGCAGCGCGGGATGCGCAGCGTGATCTTCGCGCGCTTCGTCGGCCCGCTGCGCGCGGTCGTGCCGATCGTCGCCGGGATGGCGGGCATGTCGCCGATGCGCTTCCTCGTGATGAACGTCGTGTCCGCGGCCATCTGGGCGCCCGCGCACATCGTGCCCGGCGCGGTGCTCGGCGCGTCGCTGCAGCTCGCGGGCGCGGTGTCGTTCCGGCTCGTCACGATCGTCGCGATCCTGCTGGCCGCCGGCTGGCTCGTGTACCGCGCGTCGCGCATCGTGCTGGCCCACGCGGACGCGTGGGCCAGCGCGTCGCGCCGCCGCGTCGCGAACTGGGCGGCGCGGCACCACGGGCCGGCCGCGCGCCGGCTCACGCGGCTGCTCGATCCCGCGCAGTCGGCGCTCGGCGCGGTCGTCCTGCTGACCGCGCTCGTGCCGGTGGCCGCGGCAATCTTCTCGTACGCGCTCGACAACGTGCTGCACGACGCGCCGCTCGTTCAGGTCGACCAGTCGGTGCGTCAGTTCCTCTATTCGATTCATTCGACGTGGGCCGACACGCTGCTCGCGCGCATCGAGACGCTCGGCAGCGCGCACGCGCTGATCGTGCTGATGGCGGCGGTCGTCGTGTGGATGGCGATCGAGCGGCGCTGGCGCACGATCGCGTACTGGCTGATCGCGGCAGCCGTGTCGCAGTTGCTGATTCTCGCGATCCGCGTCGGGATCCATCACACGCGCGTGGGCGGCAGCGAGTTCGACGCGTTCGTGTTCCCGAGCGACCGCGTCGCCGCGATGGTGATCGTCTACGGCTTCGCGATGTTCCTGCTCGTGCGGCGCGTCACGCACTGGAGCGCCGCACTCGCGGTGCTGACCGTCGGCAACGCGATCATCGTCGGCGTGACGTTCGCCGGGTTGTATTTCGACCGTTTTCTGTTTTCGGACGCGTTGGGCGGCGGGGCGTTCGCGTGGATCTGGGTCACGGTGATCGTGCTGCTCGCGCTGTGGCGCTACGCGGAACGCCCGCCGCCGCGCAACTTCATGCCGCTCGTGATCGGCGGCGTGCTCGTGATGGCGCTCGCGCTGCAACCGGTCGAGGGGCCGCGCGACGGCGGCATGGCGGCTCGCGGCGAAGAAGTGCCGCTCGTGATCGGCGAGGCGCAATGGACCGGATCGTCGTGGAAGACCTTCGCGTGCTACCGGTTCGACATGAAGGGCATTCGCCGCGAGCCGATGACGATCCAGTGGGCGGCGAGCGCCGACGACCTCGCCGCCGCGCTCGTCCATGCCGGCTGGACGAGAGGTCCGCAGGTGAGTGCGCACAGCCTGCTGTCGCTCGTGTCGCCGCAGGTCAACGCGACCGCGCTGCCGATCCTGCCGAAGCTGAACAACGGCGTGCCGTCGCCGCTCGTGTTCGCGCGGGCGCACGTGCCCGACGATCCGCGCCATCCGGGCGCGCGCCGCGACGTGCTGCGTTTCTGGCCGAGCGGTTATGCGATGGCGCGCGACGACGGCGACGCGGCGCCGACGCCGATCTGGGTGGGCACGCTCGTCTACGAGCGGCTGCGCCGGCCGTCGTGGCCGTTCAACGTGCTCGCGCAGTATCCGGGCGATCAGGAACGGCCGATCGCCGATACGAACGGGCCGCCCGGCTGGCGGCGCATCGTGCTGCCGCCGGGCGCGGGCTGCGAGAACCGGCCCGTTACGCTGCTGGTGCCGGACCCTCGCCGCTGACGCCGCCCGGCTCGCCGCCCCAGCGACCCGTCGCGCGGAAACGATCGATGCGGCGACGCCCTTGCGCATAGGCGGCGTCGAGCGCCGCGTCCTCGCCGGTGTAGTTGCGCATCATGTCGTGAAACCGCACGCACTGGCCTTCGAGATGCGCATCCGCGCCATGACGGCAGATATACGCGCTGTAGTGAAACAGCGGATGAGGCGAACGCGGGCCGAACGCCGGAATCGGCAGCACCCAGATCTCGAAGCCTTCGTGTTCGGTGTGATCCCACATGGCGTGTCTCCGTCCACGGCGGTACGGCGATCGTAGCACGGTGCCGGACACGCGCCGGCGCGCAACGCGAATTCGATTAATCGCCTATCGCCACCGATTAAGAATAAGAAAATTCTTTTCAGCTCTTAAAATACTTTGAAATAATTCGCCCGGCATAATCTTTTCAAGATGCACCGGCGGCGGAATTTGCACTGTACTATCAATCATCCAATACGGACCTCCAATCTCATTCATCGCCAAGCCAATATCCAGAGAGGTGACAAATGTTTGAATTTGTTAAAAGCGCAAAAATGGTCGAACTCAATTATCCCTACAACCGCGATGCTGAAAATCCGCGTCCAAAAACGATTTGCCCGTACCTGGCGATCGATCTCAATACCGACCTGACGGACGAGCAAAAGGCCATGGACGTGGCCATCGCCTTGAGAAACGTGGGGTTCGACACGTCCCGTTATGACTTCGGCTCCAAAAAGCATTTCGTCTCGCCAGGCACGCTCGCACTCAATTCATTTGGACTCCGCCTTTCCATTCCCTATGGAACCTCGCTGGCCGATAAAAACACCGTAGGGCAAGTTATCGATTTACAGAGGCTTCTTGCCGATAATCACCGGTCCAGCATGGAAAGCGGATTAATTACGGAAACAACGGTGGTCCTTCCGGCAAATGGGATTCAATTTACCGACGCGTATCTCGAAGTGACCGTCTTCGAAGACACCCATCGCGTAACCTCCAATTTTTCTTGCCAGCTGGATGCCGTGTACCCGCCCGATGCGCATTGACCGACCGGGTGACTCACCCCCCACCCCGATAGCCAGCCGATCGGCGTCGCCGCGGTAACCGCCGCGGCGCGACCAACGCTGTCCCGATCGGGGCGCGGATCTAGGCGCGGGATGCAAGCGGCGTTCCCGGCAGTTCGCTAAACTTCCGGGCGTCGAGCAACATGCCGAGCCTGCCGGTGGTGCGCCATCGGACACCGGTTCGATGCCGGTCCCCCGGCCGGTGCCAACCCACGCCAAAGCGAATCCCGATCCATGACGATTCAGTCCGCCCCCGTACCGCAATCCGTTTCCACGCCGATCACGCGCAGCGCGATCTTTCTCGTCGCGACCGTGAACGACGACGAAGCCAGCCTCGCGACGGTGCGCGCGTTCTGCGCGGACATCGCCGGGCTCGTGCGTTCGGTGGGCACCCGCGTGCCGAACGGCAACCTGAGCTGCGTCTGCGGCTTCGGCGCGAACGCGTGGGACCGGCTGTTCGGCGCGCCGCGTCCCGCCGGATTGCATCCGTTCCGCGAATTCGGTTCGGGCGAGCGCGTCGCGCTCGCGACGCCGGGCGATCTGCTGCTGCACATCCGCGCGGAGCAGATGGATCTGTGCTTCGAGTTGGCGACGCACCTGATGAGCCGCCTCGAAGGCGCGGTGCAGACGGTCGACGAGGTGCACGGCTTTCGCAATTTCGACATGCGCGCGATGATCGGCTTCGTCGACGGCACCGAGAATCCGACCGGCGACGAAGCCGTGCACTTCACGGTGATCGGCGCGGACGACCCCGAGTTCGCGGGCGGCAGCTATGCGCTGGTGCAAAAGTACCTGCACGACATGAAAGGCTGGAACGCACTGCCCGTCGAAGCGCAGGAGCGCATCATCGGCCGCACGAAGCTGTCGGATATCGAACTCGACGATGCGGCGAAACCGACCTGGGCGCACAACGCGCTGACCGTGCTCGAAACGCCCGAAGGCGACGAGATCAAGATCCTGCGTGACAACATGCCGTTCGGCCGGCCGGGCGCCGGCGAATTCGGCACGTATTTCATCGCCTATGCGCGCTCGCCGCAGCCGATCGAGCAGATGCTCGAAAACATGTTCGTCGGCGTGCCGCCCGGCAACTACGACCGCCTGCTCGACTTCAGCCGCGCGGTGACAGGCGGGCTCTTCTTCGTGCCGTCGCAGTCGCTGCTCGATGCGCTCGCCGAACGCGATCCCGCGTCCGCACCGGCCGGCGCCGACGCGCCTGATGCGCCCGACGCGCCCGACGCCACGCCCGCCGCAACATCCACCGCGACCGCCGCCGCACCGGCAGGCGACGGCTCGCTGAACATCGGTTCCCTGAAAGGAGCACTCCGGCATGAATAACCTGCATCGCGAACTCGCGCCGATCTCGTCGGCCGCCTGGGAGCAGATCGAAGAAGAAGTGTCGCGCACGTTCAAGCGCTCGCTCGCAGGCCGTCGCGTCGTCGACGTGATCGGGCCGTCCGGCTGCGCGCTCGCGGCGGTCGGCACCGGTCATCAGACGGGCATCGACGCGCCGCTCGAGGGCGTCCGCGCACGGCAGCGCGAAGTGAAGGCGGTGGTCGAGCTGCGCGTGCCGTTCGAGCTGTCGCGCGACGCGATCGACGACGTCGAGCGCGGCGCGGACGACTCCGACTGGCAGCCGGCGAAGGACGCCGCAACGCGCCTCGCGCACGCGGAAGACCGCGCGATCTTCGACGGCTATGCGGCCGCGCGGATTACCGGCATCCGCGAGGGCTCGTCGAACGCGGCGCTGCGACTGCCGTCGGACGTCGCCGGCTATCCGAACGTGATCGCGAAGGCGCTCGAACAATTGCGGCTGCAAGGCGTCGACGGCCCGTACACGGTGCTGCTCGGATCGGACGCGTACACGGCGGTCAGCGAAGCGAACGACCAGGGCTATCCGATTCTCGAACACCTGCGCAGGCTCGTCAGCGGCGAGATCATCTGGGCGCCGGGGATCGTCGGCGGCACGATCCTGTCGACGCGCGGCGGCGACTTCGCGCTGCATCTCGGCCAGGACGTGTCGATCGGCTATCTGAGCCACACCGACACCACCGTGCGCCTCTATCTGCAGGAAAGCTTCACGTTCCTGATGCTGACGTCCGAGGCGTCGGTGTCCGTCAAGCCGGAGTAAGCGGTTTTTGCCGTATCCGGCGGGCCGTGCCGGTATGATGTCGGCCGTGCGCCGGGCCGCCCTCCACGCGAACCCGGCGTATTCGTTCATACGGCTCAACCATCATCAGAGGATCAGAGGAACACCCATGACGAGCGCAACGCAATTCGACCAGGTCTCCGTCGTCAAGCGCGCCAACGTGTATTTCGACGGCAAGTGCGTGTCGCACACCGTGCTGTTCGCGGACGGCACCCGCAAGACGCTCGGCGTGATCCTGCCCGGCACGCTGAACTTCGGCACCGACGCGCCCGAACTGATGGAAGTGCAGGCCGGCCAGTGCCGCATCCGTCTCGCCGGCGAAAGCGAGTGGAAGACGTACGGCGCCGGCGAATCGTTCCCGGTGCCCGGCAAGAGCCGCTTCGACATCGACGTGATCGAGACGCTCGACTACGTGTGCAGCTACCTGTAACGAGCGTATTCTCCGAACCGACGCCGCGCGAGTCGCGGCGTTTTCATTTCAGCACGAGGAAGGAGCCCACGATGAGCGTGGAACATTTTCGTCACGACGTCGATCTGGCGCGCTGCACGCGTTTGTTGAACCACGGCCCGGTGACGATCGTCACGAGCGAGCACGATGGACGCGCGAACGTGATGGCCGCGTCGTGGGCGATGCCGCTCGATTTCGATCCGCCGAAGGTCGTCGTCGTGATCGACGCGCGCACGCTGACGCGTCGGCTCGTCGAGGCGAGCGGCGGGTTCGGCTTGCAACTGCCGGGCGTCGCGTTCGCGCGGGAAACGCTCGCGGTCGGCACGAGCAACGGCATGGAGATCGACAAGTTCGCGGCGTTCAACCTGCGCACGTTCCGTGCACGCGAGATCGGCGTGCCGATGCTCGCGGACTGCGTCGCGTGGCTCGAATGCAAGGTGATCCCCGACGACGCGCAGCGCCACGACCTGATTCTCGCGGAGGTGGTGGCGGCGTATGCGGACTCGCGCGTGTACTCGGAGAACCGCTGGCACTTCGCGGATCACCCGGACCTGCGCACGTGCCACTACGTGGCGGGCGGCACGTTCTTCGCGACCGGCGAGCCGTTCGAAGCGCATGCGACGCCGGCTGCCGCGCCGGAAACCGGCGCGCCGCGCGCGTGAACGAAGGGCGTGGTTCAACGGCCGTGCTTCAACGGTGCTGATTCAGCGCAGTTCCGGAAAATCCTCTTCCCAGTATTCGTCGGGCAAGCGCGCCGGATCGGTGCCGCGCGCCTCTTCGCGGCGACGCAATTCGACGCGCCGGATCTTCCCTGAGATCGTCTTCGGCAGTTCGCCGAACTGCAGGCGGCGAATCCGCTTGTACGGCGCGAGCTTTTCGCGCGAGTAGCGAAACACCGAGCGCGCGAGATCCGGTCCGATCTGCCAGCCCTGCCGCACGGTGACGAACGCTTTCGGCACCGCGAGACGCAGCGCATCCGCGCTCGGCACCACGGCCGCTTCCGCGATCGCTTCGTGTTCGATCAGCACGCTCTCCAGCTCGAACGGACTCAGCCGGTAGTCGGACGACTTGAACACGTCGTCCGCGCGGCCGATGTACACGAAGTAGCCGTCGTCGCGGCGCAGCGCGACGTCGGACGTGTGGTAATGGCCGTTGCGCATCGCATCGGCGCTCGCTCGCGGGTTGTTCGCGTAGCCGGCCATCAACCCGAGCGGACGCTGCGCGAGCGGCAGTGCGATCTCGCCTTCGTCGGCCGGCTGGTCGTCCGCATCGACGAGTTCGACGCGGTAGCCGGGCAGCGGCCGCCCCATCGATCCGGGCACGACGCGCTGCCCCGGCGAGTTGCCGATCTGGCAGGTCGTTTCGGTCTGCCCGTAGCCGTCGCGGATCGTGATGCCCCACGCGTTGCGCACGCGCTCGATGATCTCCGGATTCAACGGCTCGCCCGCGCCGACGATCTCGCGCAGCGCGACCGGATACGACGCGAGCGGCTCCTGCACGAGCATCCGCCAGACGGTCGGCGGCGCGCACAGCGTCGTGACCCCGCACTGGACGAGCGCGGCCAGCGTGTCCTTCGGCACGAAGCGCGCGAAGTCGTAGACGAACACGCACGCGCGCGCATTCCACGGCGCGAAAAAGCAGCTCCACGCGTGCTTCGCCCAGCCGGGCGAGCTGAGGTTCCAATGGATGTCGCCGGGCTGCAGCCCGATCCAGTACATCGTCGACAGATGCCCGACCGGATAGCTCGCGTGGGTGTGCTCGACGAGCTTCGGCTTCGACGTGGTGCCCGACGTGAAGTACAGCAGCAGCGGATCGCTCGCGCGGGTCGGACCGTCCGGCTCGAACGCCGCGCTCGCGTCGTGCGCGCGGGCCAGGTCGATCCAGCCGGTGCCCTCGCGCGGCTGCGCGCCGACCGCGAAGCGCGTGAGTCGCGCATCGAGCGCGTCGAATTTCGCGAGTTCCGCGGCATCCACGATCGCGAAGCGCGCGCCGCCCGCTTCGACGCGCTCGCGCACGTCATCCGGCGACAGTTGCGTGGTCGCGGGCAGCACGACCGCACCGAGCTTCATCGCGGCGAGCATCACGTCCCACAGTTCGACGCGGTTCGGCAGCATCAGCAGCAGACGGTCGCCGCGCGCGACGCCGTGTTCGCGCAGAAAGTTAGCCATCCGCGACGAACGCTCGGCCATCTGCGCGAACGACAGCTGCGTGCCGCCGCCCGTCGGATCGGCGACGATCCACAGCGCCGGGTCGTCGTTGCCGCGCGCCATCACGTCGAAGTAATCGAGCGCCCAGTTGAACGGGTCGAGCGTCGGCCATGCGAACTCGCGATACGCGCGCTCGTAGTCGGCGCGATGACGCAGCAGCAGATCGCGCGCGTCCACGAAGGGCTGGGCATGACGGGGGTACGCGCTCATCGCTGGTCTCCTGTAAGTCGCTCGTTCGCTCGTGATTCGCGACCGCACACCGCTACAGCTGCCGCGCGATCACCATCCTTTGCACCTCGCTCGTCCCTTCGTAGATCTGCGTGATCCGCGCGTCGCGATAATGGCGCTCGACGTCGTAATCCGCGAGATAGCCATAGCCGCCGTGAATCTGGATCGCGTGCGAGCACACCTCTTCGGCCATCTCCGACGCATACAGCTTCGCCTGCGACGCCTCCGACAAACACGGCTTGCCGAGCGTGCGCAGCCGCGCCGCGTGATGCACGAGAAAGCGCGCGGCGTTGATGCGCGTGGTCATGTCGGCGAGCATGTTCGCGACGCTCTGATGCGCGATCAGCGGCTCGCCGAACTGCACGCGCTCGTGCGCATACGCGCACGCCTTGTCGAACGCGGCGCGCGCGATGCCGAGCGCCTGCGCGGCGATCCCGATGCGCCCGCCTTCGAGATTCGACAACGCGATCCGCAGCCCTTCGCCGCGCGCGCCGAGCAGGCTGTCCTCGGGGATCGCGCAGTCGTCGAGCGAGATCGGGCAGGTGTCCGACGCGCGTATCCCCATCTTCTTTTCCGGCGGCCCGACGTTGAAGCCCGGCGTATCGGTCGGCACGAGAAACGCGGACAGGCCGCGCTTGCCGGCGTCCGGATCGGTCACCGCGAACACGATCGCGACGCCCGCGCGCGCGCCGTTCGTCACGAACTGCTTGTTGCCGGTCAGCACCCATTGATCGCCGCGCAGCTCGGCGCGCGTGCGCAGGTTGTTCGCTTCGGAGCCCGCGTGCGGCTCGGTCAGGCAGAACGCGCCGATCATCTCGCCCGTCGCGAGCCGGCTCAGATACCGCGCCTTCTGCGCCTCGTTGCCGTATTGCAGGATCGGGCCGCAGCCCACCGAGTTATGGACGCTGACGAGCGTCGCGCACGATGCGCAGCCCGCCGCGATCTCCTCCATCGCGAGCGCGTACGCGACGTAGTCGGTGTACGAGCCGCCGAATTCCGCGGGCACCATCATCCCGAGAAAACCCAGTTCGCCCAGTTGCTTGACGATCCCGGACGGCAGCGCGCCGTCGCGGTCCCACTGCGCGGCGTTCGGCGCGAGGCGCTCGGTCGCGAAGTCGCGGGCGGCGTCGCGGATCATCCGCTGATCGTCGGTATAGAACTCGTCCATCGCGTGTCTCCTCGTCGGTCCCGATGTGGCTCTCGCATAGCGTAATGGCAAATCCGCCCGCGCAACATCGGGCGTGGACCGACCTGGCGGCGCACGGCCCGAGCGGCTGGCCGCGCCGCTTCGCCGGACCTTTCGGATGTCACGATGATTCCTATACTGGTGAGGGTTATCACCGATGCCCGAAGGAAGCCCGTGCCAGCCGGCGCTGCAACCTGCGTCCTTGTTTACAATCGCGGCGATGCCGACCGGCCCTGTTCGCGCCGGCGTCGCGCTCCCGCCAACCGCATCCATCCAGCACAAGAGCCCAACAATCATGGACGCCATCAAACGCTATTTCGGCTTCGAAGACGCCAGCACCGACCTGCGTACCGAACTGCTCGCCGGCGTCACCACCTTCCTCACGATGGCCTACATCATCTTCGTGAACCCGGCGATCCTCGGCGACGCCGGCATGCCGAAGGAGGCGGTGTTCGTCGCGACGTGTGTCGTCGCCGCGCTCGCGTCGATCATCATGGGCGTCTACGCGAACTACCCGATCGCGCTCGCGCCCGGCATGGGCCTGAACGCGTATTTCGCGTACACGGTCGTCAAGGGGATGGGTTACACGTGGGAGGCCGCGCTCGGCGCGGTGTTCGTGTCCGGGTGCCTGTTCCTGATCGTCACGCTGCTGCGCGTGCGCGAAGCGATCGTCAACGGCATCCCGCCTTCGATCCGCGTGTCGATCACCGCCGGCATCGGGCTCTTTCTCGCGATCATTTCGCTGAAGACGGCCGGCATCGTCGTCGGCAATCCGGCGACGCTCGTCGCGCTCGGCAACCTGCACGATCCGCATACGGTGCTCGCGATCGTCGGCTTCTTCGCGATCGTCGTGCTCGACGTGCTGCGCGTGCGCGGCGCGATCCTGATCGGCATCGTCGGCGTAACGGTGCTCAGCTTCTTCTTCGGCGGCAACCAGTTTCACGGCGTGTTTTCGGCGCCGCCTTCCATCGCACCGACGTTCCTGAAGCTCGACATCCGAGGCGCGTTGTCGACGGGCGTGCTGCACGTGATCCTCGTGTTCTTCCTCGTCGAGCTGTTCGACGCGACCGGCACGCTGATGGGCGTGGCGAACCGCGCCGGCCTGCTCGTGCACGGCAAGATGCACCGGCTGAACCGCGCGCTGCTCGCCGACAGCACCGCGATCGTCGCGGGCTCGCTGCTCGGCACGTCGTCGACGACCGCGTATATCGAGAGCGCGTCGGGCGTGCAGGCGGGCGGCCGCACGGGCGTGACCGCGCTGACCGTCGCCGTGCTGTTCCTCGCGTGCCTGTTCGTCGCGCCGCTCGCGGGCGTCGTGCCGGGCTACGCGACCGCGCCCGCGCTGCTGTACGTGTCGTGCCTGATGCTGCGCGAACTGGCGTTCCTGCCGTGGGAGGATGCGACGGAAGTGGTGCCGGCCGTGCTCACCGCGATCGCGATGCCGCTCACGTATTCGATCGCGAATGGCGTCGCGTTCGGGTTCATCTCGTATGCGGGACTGAAGCTGCTGACCGGACGCGCGCGGCAGGTGAAGGCGGTCGTGTGGATCGTCGCCGCCGTGTTCCTGTTCCGCTACGTCTACCTGGGCGCGGACTGACGCCGCGGCGGCGCCGGCGCGGCAAAACCCTTCAGCGACTCACGAAGCGACCGCGTTCGCGTGCATGAAACGCACGTAGCCGCTGCGCAGCACGAGGCATTGCGCGCGGGTGTCCGACAGCAGCCGGCGCGCCACCGCTTCGATCCGCTCGCGATGGTGGTCGAACGCGTAGAGCATGTCTTCCGCGCGATGCGACGCGGCGCCGAAGTGGTCCTCCAGCGCCTCGGCCGTAATCGTGCATTCGACCCTTTCTCCGTCGACCATTACCGGAAATGCCAACGTGAGATCGCGCCCGGAATACTCGGGCGCCTCGTTCGGAAAAAGGATCTGCATGGGAATCGCCTTCGGTTGACAGTAAATGAGCCGCGCGTGTCACGTGAAGCGGTCCCTCCGAGGCCTGGCGCGCGGGAGATCGACGCCGGCTTCGCGGCAAACGAAGCGCGACGCCGACGGCTGAATGGATTTACTTTAGCCGAGTTCCGCCGACTGGCAAGTCCGGCATGATCGGGGCCGTTTAAATCGCCATGAAAGTGGCATCCGATGGCCGGCGATGACGCAGCGCAGCGCCAAGTGAGCAACGCATGCAAACGGCATCGATGACCGCGCACGACGCCGCCCCGCCGCGCACGAGCGGCCTGTCGTTGCGCGCTGCACACCCGCCGCACGCGGCTCGCGTCACGACTCGCGATGCTGGTGCTGCTCGATGTCCTTCGGATGGAACGTCAGCATCAGCACGAATACCGCGATGCCCACGCCTGCCGCGACCACGCCGTACAGCACGATGTCGTTCTCGTAGTACAGCAGCCCGCGAATCGAGATCCCCACGCCGAACAGCGCAGTGAAGATGGCGACCGCGGCGACCACGATCCTCATTTCGCCTCGTATCATGATTTCCACCGCCGAAACCGGTCAATCGATGGCCTGCGGCCGCCCGCGCGCCGGCGTCGGCGCGCCCGTTTTCCATCATGGCACTTGCGCGTTGAAACGCAAGGTCGGTGCGGCGCATCGACCCGAACGCCAGGTTAAGCTTCGCGTAACCCTTCACTGGTGAGCCGTCCATGGCCTCGAAGCAGGAACTGAAACGCTACCGAAGCAATCTCGCCGACGAACTCGACAGTGCCGCCGTCTACGACACGCTGTCGGCCGCCGAAAAGGACGAGCGGCGCAGCGCGATCTACGCCGAACTGGCCGCTGCCGAGCGCGAGCACGCGCAGGTCTGGCGCGACAAGCTCGCCGCGAACGGCGTGCGCGTGCCCACGCATCGGCGCAGCGCGAAGACGCTGCTGCTGCAGGCGCTCACTCGCACGTTCGGCCCGCAGGCCGTGCTGAAGACCGTCGCCGCGTCCGAAAACGCGGATCGCGACCGCTACGCGCACGAACCCGGCGCCGAGGCGCTTTCCGCGCAGGAACAGCAGCACGCGGCGATCGTGCAATCCATCGTGTCGGACGACGCGCCGCCCGACGAAAGCAAGGGCGCGCAGATCGCGGCGGCCGAGTCGTGGCACCAGGGCGTCTCGTCCGGCAACGATCTGCGCGCGGCGGTGCTCGGCGCGAACGACGGGCTCGTGTCCAACCTCAGCCTCATCATGGGCGTCGCCGGCGCCAACCTGCCGTCGCGTGAGATTCTCATCACCGGCACCGCCGGCCTGCTCGCCTGCGCGTGCTCGATGGCGCTCGGCGAGTGGCTGTCGGTCCAGAGCTCGCGCGAGCTCTACGAGCGGCAGATCGCGTTGGAAGGAGCGGAGCTCGCCGCCGCGCCGGCGGTGAAGGCCGCCGCGAGCAGTCCGATCACGATCTGCCGGGTCGCCGAGAACAGCGCGCTGCGGCCGTTGAACAGCGACGTGAAGACGCCGACCGCCGCGAGCCCGATCGCGCTCAGCAACACCGACTGCG
>DATJJN010000022.1:0-27288 GCA_035492135.1 Paraburkholderia sp.
TTCCAACGAGACGCAAGACGAAACGTGAACCGCAAAGCGATTCGTCCGTCTGGCGCCCGCCGTTGCGTTATTTGCCCGACGCTTCCTCGGCTTGCGCGATGCCGCGCTTGATCCACGCACCGAGGTTGTGCGGACGCACGGTGTCCCATTCCTCGAACGGCTGATGAATCCATGGATTTGTCGGCAGATACTGCACGTGATAATCGGGCTTCACCTTCGAGCAGCCCTTGTACCACAACACCGCCGAGCGCACCGCGGTGATCGCCGGATAACGCTCCTTCAGGTGCGCCTGCACGCGCGCGAGGGTCACGCCCGAATCGACGAGGTCGTCGACGAGTAGCACGTTGCCGTGCAACTCACCGCGCGTCATCGTGATGTATTGCGCGATATCGAGTTCACCCTGCTGCGTGCCAGCCGCCTCACGATAAGAGCTGGTTGCGAGAATCGCCAGCGGCAGATCGTAGATACGCGACAACTGGTCGCCAACGCGCAGACCACCGCGCGCGAGGCAGAGAATCTTGTCGAACTTCCAGCCCGATTCGTGCACCGTCAACGCGAGCAATTCGATCAGCCGGTGATATTCGTCCCAGCCGACCCACAGATTCTTGTCGTCGTTACGTGGATCTTTCATCGCGATCATCGGCACACCTTGCATCGCTTAGACCTTGAACGGATGGCGCAGCAGAATCGTTTCGTCGCGATCCGGACCGGTGGATACCATGTCGATCGGAATACCCGCGACTTCCTGCACACGCGTGAGATACGCCCGCGCGTTAGCGGGCAGTTTGTCCCACTCCTTGATGCCGACCGTGCTTTGCCGCCAGCCCGCGAAGGTTTCGTACACCGGCACACAATGCGCGACTTCCGAGGCGCCGCGCGGCAGCAGATCGACCGTGTTGCCGTCGACTGTATAGCCGACGCACAGCTTCACTTCGTCGAGGCCGTCGAGCACGTCGAGCTTGGTGATGCACAGGCCCGACACGCCGTTGATCTGGATCGAGCGGCGCAGCGCGGCGACGTCGAGCCAGCCGGTGCGGCGCGGACGCCCAGTGACCGAACCGAATTCCTTGCCGACGGTGGCCAGTTCGAGGCCGATCGGCTCCTGACGCGCTGCGTTATCGGCGTCGTACAACTCGCTCGGGAACGGGCCCGAACCGACGCGCGTGCAGTACGCCTTCGTAATGCCGAGAATGTAGTTGAGCTTTTGCGGACCGACGCCCGCGCCCGCCGTCGCGGCACCCGCGACACAGTTGCTCGACGTGACGAACGGATAGGTGCCGTGGTCGATATCGAGCAGCGTGCCCTGCGCGCCTTCGAACAGCAGATTGCCGCCATTGGCGTTCACGTCGTACAGACGGCGCGACACGTCGGTGACCATCGGCTTCAGGCGGTCTGCGTAGCTCAGCATCGTGTCGAGCGTCTGCTGGAAATCGACCGCGGCGACGCCGAGGTATTGCGTGAGCACGAAGTTGTGATAGTCGAGGTTTTCGCGAAGACGCTCGGCGAATGCCGGCGCATCGAACAGATCCTGCACGCGCAGACCGCGGCGCGCGACCTTATCTTCGTAAGCCGGGCCGATACCGCGGCCGGTGGTGCCGATCTTGCTCGCGCCGCGGCGCGCTTCGCGGCCCTGGTCGATCGCGATGTGGTACGGCAGGATCAGTGTGGTGGCTTCGGAAATGAACAGGCGTTTCTGGACGTCGATGCCAGCGGCTTCGAGTTCGCCGATTTCCTTGAACAGCGCTTCCGGCGACAACACGACGCCATTGCCGATGTAGCACGCGACGCCGGGATGCATGATGCCTGACGGAATCAGACGCAAGATGGTTTTCTTGCCGCCGATGATGAGCGTGTGACCGGCATTGTGACCGCCCTGGAAGCGAACGACGCCTTGGGCGTGGTCCGTCAGCCAGTCGACGATCTTGCCCTTGCCCTCATCACCCCACTGGGTTCCCACGACGACGACATTGCGCCCCGGGGTTACATTCACTGCGCTTGCAGACATGGTGTTTCGTAAGCTGGTTAAAAACGTATTTTACCTGGGTTCGCGCCGCAGTCCGTTGTTTTTCCAGAAAATCGCGGCCGGCGCGCTTCCCGGAAGACGGCATCGGGCGAGCCCCGTATGTTCACGCGCGGGGTTCGACTACCCACGCTCCGTTGCGCTCGACCAGCACGCGGTCGAACGCGAATTCGTCGACAGCGTGCTCGTGGCCCGGCAGTGCCTGGATCACGACCTCGCCGGCATCGCGCAACGCCGCCACGCTCATGCGCAGCGCTTCGTCGTGGCGCCACGGCGCGAGAATCGCACTGCTGCGCGCCTCGATCGGCGAAATCCGGGCCAGTTCGCGCAGATCGAGCGAGAAGCCCGTCGCCGCGCGCGCACGACCGTACGCCTGACCGATGTGATCGTAACGGCCGCCGCGCGCCACCGCGTTCGGCACGCTGTCCACGTACGCGAAGAACATCGTGCCGCTGTGGTACGCATAGCCCGCGAGGTCCGCGAGATCGACCATCAGTTCGGCGCCGTCGATCTGGCCCGCGAGGAACGCGAGATCGTCGAGCGCGCGCGTGATGCCCGGCAGCGCCGGCAAACGGCGGCGCGCCTCGTCGAGCACCGTCGCGTCGCCATACAACGACGGCAGCGCGCGCAGCGCGTCGCGAACCTGCGGCTTGAGGCCGGCCGTCAGTTCGGCGAGACCCGGCACGTCCTTGCCGGCCAGCGCTTCGTAGAGCCGGTCGCCGAGCGAGGCGGCGGCCGGGTCGGCTTCGATCAGCGCCTCGAGCACGCCTGCGTGACACAGGCCGAGCCGCACATTCCCGATGCCCGCGAGACGCAGCGCGTCGAGCATCAACTGCTGGATTTCGAGGTCCGCTTCGAGACCGCCATGACCGTAGATTTCCGCGCCGATCTGAATCTGTTCGCGCGTCGCGTGCAGCCCGCGCGGACGCGTATGCACCACCGCCCCGGCATAGCAAAGCCGCGTGACGCCCTGGCGATTCAGCAGATGGGCGTCGATGCGCGCGACCTGCGGCGTCATGTCGGCGCGCAGGCCGAGCGTGCGGCCCGACAGCTGATCGACGAGCTTGAACGTGCGCAGATCGAGATCGTGCCCGCTGCCGGTCAACAGCGACTCGAGATATTCGAGCAGCGGCGGCATCACCATCTCGTAGCCGTACGCGCGGAAACGGTCCAGCAGGCGGCGGCGCAGCTCTTCGATCTTGCGCGCCTCGGAAGGCAGCACGTCGGCGATATTTTCGGGGAGTAACCAGGTCGACATCGGTGGAGTCCTACCACATTGAATACAGCGCACGCGGTGTGGTACCGGGCACGCGGCGTTAAGTGCGAACGGCGTCGCGAACGGCACGGCAAGCGCTCATGGCGGCTTCGCGCGCCGCCCGCGCGGATCAGGTCGCGAGCAGCAAAAGCGCGATGCCGATCCCCATCGCGATCAAACCGCCGATGCGGATCTGATGCGGCGGGCGCTCGGCGATCCGTCGAAACGTGTCCTGCCAGGCCGTCGGAAACACAAACGGAAACATGCCCTCGATAATGAGCATCAGCGCGAGCGCGAGCAACAGCGAACCTGCCATGTCCATGCGAATGACCGCGCCGGCAACCGGCGCGGTGTCTCCCGTCATCGTGTGTAATTGCGTTGGGGCGCAGTGGCGGAATTCGGCTTCGCGTCCCCGTACGGGTCGCGCATGAAGCGGAAGAAGTCGCTCGACGAATCGACGACGATCACGTCGCCGGGCCGGAAGCTGTTCCGATACGCCTGCAGGCTCTGATAGAACTGATAGAACTGCGGGTCGCGGCCGAACGCCTCGGCGGCGATCGCGGCGGCCTTGCCGTCGCCCTCGCCCTTGATCGCCTGCGCGTCGCTGTAGGCCTTCGCGAGCAACGCGTCCTTCTGGTGCATCGCGTCGTCCTTGATCTGCTGTGCTTCGGCCGCGCCCTGCGCGCGTTCGTCAGCGGCCGCCTGCTCGCGCGCAGCGCTCATCCGCTTGAATACGCTCTGGGCCTGCTGCGCCGAATAGTCGACGCGCGTGAGCGACACGCCGAGCACGTCGATGCCGAGCGGCGCGGCCGCTTCCTTCAGCAAGTCGCGGGCTGCGTCGGTGAGCTTCTGCTGCTCGGCGAGCACGTCGGTCAGCGTGAACTTCCCGAACGCCGCGCCGAGCGCGTCGCGCGACAGCGACGCGAGCCGGTCGGACAGCGTCTGCGGGTCGCCGCTCGTCGCCGCGAACAGCTTCAGCGGATCGGCGACGCGAAAGCGCACCATCGGGCTCACCAGCAGCTCGATCTTGTCCGACGTCGTGAAGCGGTCGGCGTCGGGTGTTTCAAAGGACTGGATGCGCGTGTCGATGAACGTCGCCGTCTGCAACGGCGGCGGCAGCTTCACGTGCAGGCCGGACTGCGCGAGCCTCGGCGAGCCGCCGCTCGATCCGGATACGACCGCGACATGGCGCGGATCGACGACGAACACCGTGGACGACGCCACGAGCAACAACACGACGACGACGGCAACGAGCGCAACGATTCGGTTCATGGGCTCGCTCCGTTATTGCACGTCTTGCTGACGCGTGCGATCGCGGAACGCGTCGCGCGAGCGCAGCGAATCCTGAGCCGGACCCGCAGCGGGCGCGGTCGCGCCCGGGGTCGCCCCTTCTGCAGGCACGGCCGTCGCCCCGTCGGCCGGCGATGCCGCCTGTCCGGCGCCGGCCGACGGCGTCGCTGCCGGCGTAGACGCAGCCGGCGTGGAGACGCCCGCCGCGGCGTTCGCGCCATTCGCGGCGGCGGCCCGCTCGCGTCCGGCTTCGGCGATCTTGTCGAGCGGCAGATACAGCACGTTGTTGCCGGACTTGCTGTCGACGAACACCTTCGTCGCGTTCGAGTAAATGTGCTGCATGGTCTCCAGATACATGCGATGGCGAATGACTTCCGGCGCCTTCGCATACTGCTCGTACACGCGATTGAAGCGCTCCGCGTCACCCTGCGCCTGCGCGACGACCTGGTCGCTGTACGCCTTCGCTTCGTCGATCATCCGCGCGGCGTCGGCCTGCGCCTTTGGCAGCACCTGGTCGGCGGCGGCCTGCGCGTCGCGCTTCGCACGCTCGCGGTCCTGATGCGCCTTCACGGCATCGTCGAACGCGGCCTGCACCTGCTCCGGCGCCTGCACGCTCTGGATCGTCACGCCGGTCACTTCGAGACCGCTCTTCGACGCGTCGAGCGAGCGCTGGATCGTATCCGCGAGTTGGGCGCGGACCGGCTCGCGATTCTCTTCGAACAGCAGATCGCTCGTCGCATGCGCGCCGACGACCGTGCGCACCGCGGCCTGCGCGGCCTGCGTGACGCCCATGTCGGGATCGGCGCTGTGGAACAGATAATCGGTCGGCTGCTTCACCTGGTACTGAACGGTGAAACGCACTTCGAGGATGTCGCCGTCGCGCGTGAGCACCGACGCATCCTTCACGTCGGCCGGACGCACGACGTTGCTGCGGCCGATCTCGACCGAACGGATCTGGCCGATGTTCACGGTCTCGTGCGTCTGGAACGGATACGGCAGGCGCCAGTGCACGCCCTGCTCGACGGTATGACGATATTGACCGAACTGGAGAACGACCGCGGCCTGCCCTTCCTGCACGACGAACACGCCGCTGCCGAGGTAGATCGCGATCAGCACGCCGATCACGATGCCGACGCCGATGCGCGCGTTGCGCCCGTTGTCGGGCCGCGGCCCGAGGCTGCCCGGTCCGCGTCCGTTACCCTTGCGGCCGAACAGACCCGACAGGCGGCGATTGAAGTCGCGCCACATTTCGTCGAGATCGGGCGGACCGTCGTTGCCGTCGCCTTGCGGACGACGCGATTCGTCCTGGCGCTGGCCATTGCCTTCGCCCCGGCCCCAACGCGGGTCGTTCAGCGAAAAAATGGCGCGCGCTCGCTGCCAGCCAGTCCGCTTGTTGTAATCGTTCACCTGTGTTCGTTCACCAGAGTAGACAGCGGGTCATTGCATTCGGGTGCCGCCTCATGACGGGAAGCGCATGGCTTCCATCGGCGCCCCGACTTTCCGGTCACGGGCCGCGGCGCACGTCGAAGGGCGTGCTCAGGCTCCGTCTCGTGGTTCGTGCAGTGCTGCGTACCAGTCGTCGCTGGTCATGCGCTGGTCCACGGTCTGAGACGTGTCTGCAAGCGGTTCTGCAGTGGCGATTTCGGCGATGGCCGTGCGCAGCGCATCGAGTCCGGCGCCGGTGCGTGCGCTCAAAAAGACGCGCGAAATATTACCATACTCGTCCCGCTCGACCGTCCCGCCGCGAGCGGCCAGCTCCGGCACCGCGTCGATCTTGTTGAACACCAGCACCTGACGGATCGCGTCGGCGCCGATGTCGCGCAGCACCCCGTTCACCTGATCGATCTGTTCGAGCCGAACCGCGCTCGACGCGTCGACGACGTGCAGCAGCAGATCCGCCTGCACGGTTTCTTCGAGCGTCGCACGAAATGCGGCGACGAGTTGGTGCGGCAGTTCGCGGATGAACCCCACCGTGTCCGACATCACGATCTGACCGACTTCGTCGCCGAGATACACGCGGCGCGACGTCGTGTCGAGCGTCGCGAACAACTGGTCGGCCGCATAGGCCTGCGCTTTCGTCAGCGCATTGAAGAGCGTCGATTTGCCCGCGTTCGTATAGCCGACGAGCGACACCGACATCGTGCGGTTGCGCTGCCGCTGACGGCGCTGCGTGCCGTGCTGGCGGCGCAGTTTCGCGAGACGCCCCTGCAGCATCTTGATGCGCTCGCCGATCAGCCGGCGATCGGTTTCGAGCTGGGTTTCGCCAGGGCCGCGCAGGCCGATACCGCCCTTCTGCCGTTCGAGGTGAGTCCACGCGCGCACGAGCCGCGTCGAAAGATACTGCAACTGCGCGAGTTCGACCTGCAGCTTGCCTTCGTGGCTGCGCGCACGCTGCGCGAAGATGTCGAGAATCAGGCTCGTGCGGTCGATCACGCGGCGATTAAGCGTGCGCTCCAGATTGCGCTGCTGCGCCGGCGCAAGCGCGTGATTGAAGATGACGATTTCGACGTCGTTCGCCTCGCACGCGAGACGCAGTTCCTCGGCTTTGCCGCTGCCGACGAACATCGCGGCATCGGGGCTGGAACGTCGCCCGGTCAGGGTAACGGCGGGATGGGCGCCCGCGCTTTGCGCGAGCAGACTGAGTTCTTCAAGGCTGGCTTCGAAATCGGTCTTGCCGAAATCGATACCGACGAGCGCTGCGTTGATCAAATTGGCGGAATTCAAGGTGGGAAGCAGCACGGAAGCGGCACAGGCGGCCGGACGGCACAGGATGGAAACGGTGCGACCGGCCGTGTGAGAGGCGAGGCCGACCCGTCAGGCCGATTCCGCATCCGGGTGAAAATTCACCGGACGCGCGGGAACGACCGTGGAGATAGCGTGCTTGTACACCATCTGGGTAACCGTATTACGGAGCAACACGACGTACTGGTCGAACGATTCGATGTTCCCTTGAAGCTTGATGCCGTTGACCAGATAGATCGAAACAGGCACGTGCTCCTTGCGCAGCGCGTTCAGAAACGGGTCTTGTAACAATTGCCCTTTGTTGCTCATAGCAAACTCCGTATTTTTTTGCAGGTTTAACTCAGATTGGCGGCGAAGAAAAAGAAATCCGCCGCCAATCGCTACACTATAGCCGATTCCGGTAGAGGCGCGAGGACCGCACCCGTCCGGCCAGGACAGCGTTTAGTCCTTATCGGTATAGGGATTCGTGGACGAACGAAACTCTATGCGCAATGGAGTGCCGGTCAGCGAGAAAGTTTCGCGGAATCGATTCTCCAGATAACGCTTGTAAGTGTCCGTCACCGCATCCAGCGCATTGCCGTGGATCACGATGATCGGCGGGTTCTGGCCCCCCTGGTGCGCATAGCGCAGCTTCGGACGCACCGGACCGCGGCGACGCGGCTGCTGGAATTGCACCGCATCGATCAGCGCACGCGTGAGACGCGGCGTCGGCAATTTCGCCATCGCGGCCGAATACGCGTTGTCGACCGAGCGCATCAGTGCGCCGATTCCGAACTTCTCTGTTGCGGAAATGAAGTGGAACTTCGCGAAGTCGAGAAACTTCAGCTTGCGCTCCAGATGATGCTTTGCACGCTCGCGCGCATGGTCGTCGAGACCGTCCCACTTGTTCACGCCGACCACGAGCGCGCGTCCCTGCTCGACGACGAAGCCCGCGATGTGCGCGTCCTGATCCGAGATGTCCTGCTGCGCGTCGAGCAGCAGGATCACGACGTTCGCGTCGGCGATCGACTGCAGCGTCTTCACGACCGAAAACTTCTCGATTGCCTCGAACACCTTGCCGCGCCGACGCAGGCCCGCCGTATCGATCAGCGTGTACTTCTTGCCGTTGCGCTCGAAGTCCACGTAAATCGAATCGCGCGTCGTGCCCGGCATGTCGAACGCGATCACGCGGTCCTCGCCGATCAGCGTATTCACGAGCGTCGACTTGCCGACGTTAGGACGCCCGACGATAGCAATCTTGATACCGCGCGCCGCGCTTTCCTCTTCGCTCTCCGGCGGCTTTTCCGCGTACGCGACGTCGAGCGCCTCGTTGATCATCTCGCTCACGCCGTCGCCGTGCGCGGCGGAAATCGCACGCGGATCGCCGAGACCGAGTTCGTAGAAATCGGCCGCGACCGCCGTGTACTTCATCCCCTCGGACTTGTTCACGACGAGGTAGATCGGCCGGCCGGTCTTGCGCAGATAGTCGGCGATCGTCTTGTCCTGCGGCGCGAGTCCGTTGCGCCCATCGACGATGAACACGACGATGTCGGCTTCCTCGACCGCCTGGCGCGTCTGACGCGCCATCTCGTGCAGGATGCCGTCCTTCGCGACGGGCTCGAAACCGCCGGTGTCGACGACGAGATACGGACGATCGCCGAGGCGCCCTTCGCCGTAGTGGCGGTCGCGCGTGAGACCGGGCAGGTCGGCCACCAGCGCATCGCGCGAACGCGTGAGCCGGTTGAACAGCGTGGATTTCCCCACATTGGGGCGCCCGACGAGGGCGATTACGGGTTTCATCTGATCGTTTCTGTCTTAAGGCGCGGCGCCGGGCAACCGGCGCGATGCGCGGCGACGCCGCACACGGGGCACGGCGGCATGGAGTGCAAGTTATCACGAATTCAGCCGCGGCCGACGCACGCGGCTGGTGCGGCCTGCCGCACGAAGAAGGCCACGCGGTTTCCCGCACACCGCGACGTCCTTCGAGGCCGATGAATGCATAAAGCCGGCTCGAAGCCGGCCTGCAGCAGGGATCCGCTGGCTGCTGCGCGCTTGTGCGTCTTCGTGCGCGCCTGTGTACGTCTTCGTGCGCCGCGACGCGCCGACGTACACGCCAGGCGACGCACGAGGCCGGGCGACAGCGACGCGCCGGGTGTACCCCGCGCGCCGCTCGCGACGCCGGCGGGACGGATCAGCGCGGGCGCAGTCCGTACAGGTTGCCGTCGTGCGTCTGCACGACGAGCGTGTTGCCGGCCAGCACCGGCGCTGCGGTAATCGGGCTGCCGTCCGTCTTCACGCGCGCGACGAAGCTGCCGTCGTCGAGCGACAGGAAGTGCACGTAGCCCTGATAGTCGCCGAGCACCGCCGCGTGGCCGAGGATCGCCGGCACGCTGACCGCGCGATTCTTCAGGGCGTTGGTGGCCCAAAGCTGCGCGCCGGTCGACACGTCGAACGCCTTCACGATCGACCAGTCGTCGCCGCCGACGACGAGACGCTCGTCCTGAGCGATGCCGCTCGTGCTCGAGAACGGCTTCTGCCACGCGACACGACCCGAATTGGCGTCGAAGCACGCGACCTGACCCTGGAACGTCGCCGCGCACGTGAGCGCGCCGACGAGTGTCGGCGCGCCGCTCACGTCGTTGATCCGCTCGACCTCGGTCACGCCCTTCGGAAACGACACCGGCGCTTCCCAGAACGCGTCGCCGCTCTGCAGGTTGATCGCCGCGAACGTGCCGCCCGGGAAACCCGCGAGCACCGCCGCGTCGCCGGCGAACGTCATGCCGGCCGACACGCGCAGATTCAGCGGCACCGCACGGTTGCGGTAGATCCACTTCTGTTCGCCGGTCTGCGCATTGAAGGCGACGATCTGTCCGTCGACCGTGCGCACGATCACGAGACCGTTGCCGACGAGCGGCGGCGAGATGATTTCGCCTGGCGCGGACACGTGCCACAGCAGCTTGCCGTCCGGCCCGAGCACGTAGACATCGCCCTTCAGGCCGCCGACCGCGGTCAGGTTGCCGTCGCTGCCGACACCGGCCGACAGGTCGCCCTTCAGCTTCGTGCGCCACAGGTCGTGGCCGGTTTGCGCATCGATCTTCGCGACCGTGCCGTTCGCGCCCGCAGCGTACACGGCGTCGCCGGCCACGACCGGCGAGAACAGGTAACGGCCGGACTTGCCGACGCTCGCCTTCCATGCCTGCTGCACGTCGAGTGCCGGCTTGAATTCCGTGAGCGGCACCGGCACGCGACGCTCGTCTTTCGACGACGAGCAAGCCGTCATCGCAAGCAGAGCCGCCGCACAGGCCACGGGCACAACGTATCGTTTCAGCAGATTCATCGGGGAACGAAGCAAGATGGGTAATGGATTGATCGAACCATGCCGGCGTGCATCAGCCGCCCAGCGCATCCAGCTTGAACTGGATCAGCTGACGGTCGGACGGATTGTCCTTCGGCAGGTTGTCGAGCGCGAGCTTGTACGCCGCGCGTGCATCGTCGCGTTTGCCGGCCGCTGCTAGCAGATCGCCGCGCATGTCGGCAACGAGCCCCTTGAACGGGCCCGAGTCCGGTTGCGGAATCAGCGCGAGACCCTGGTCGTACGCCTTTTCGTCGAGCAGCAGCGAGGCGAGTCGCAGCTTCGCGATCTGGCGGAATTCGTCGTCCTTCGCGTGGTCGGCGGCCCATTGCAGCTGCGCCTTCGCGCTGCTCGCATCGCCCGCCATGTACATCGCCTTCGCGACGCCGAGCGCGGTCATTTGCGCGTACGCGGTGCCGCCGTAGCGGTTTTCCATGTCGCCCGCGATGCGCGTGTACAGCGCGGCATCGCCGTTCGCGACGGCCTGCTGCACCTGGTCGTAGAGCACCGCCGCCTCGGCCGCCTGGCGACGCTGCCAGTAGTTCCAGCCGTTCCAGCCCGCGAGCGCGAGCAGCACGATCAGCATGACCCACGTGGCCGCATTGCCCCACTGCGCCCACCAGGCCTTGAAGCTCTCGATCGATTCCTGTTCGTCGTGGTAACTCATCGCGAAGCGATTCCTCGTTATTCCTGATTGGTATCAGCGCGCGGGCGCGCACCGCCCGCTGCCGCTGGAAGCGTCGCGATCAGTCGTCGCCGTCTTCGGCGGATGCAACCATCGCATTGATTAGATATTCGGTCAAGTCTTCGAGCGCGACCGTCTGCTGCTCGTTGCGCGCCTCCGCAGCGCCCGCGCGCAGCGGCTTCACGGCCGCGACGCCCTGCGCGACTTCGTCCTCGCCGAGGATCACCGCGAACGCAGCCGCGCTCGCATCCGCACGCTTCATCTGCGACTTGAAGCTCGCGCTCTGGCCGTCGGCGCTGCAATGCAGGATCACGTCGAGACCCGTGTCGCGCAGACGCTCCGCAACGATGAACGCCGTGTCGCGCGCCGCATCGCCCTGATGCACGACGTAGACGTCGCAACCATCGGCTTCCGGAACCAGGTCTTCTTCCTTCAGCAGTTCGAGGATGCGCTCGACGCCCATCGCCCAGCCGCAGGCGGCCGTGGCCTTGCCGCCGAGCTGCTCGATCAGCGGATCGTAGCGGCCGCCGGCCGCCACGGTGCCCTGCGCGCCGAGCTTATCGGTGATCCACTCGAACACGGTCAGGTTGTAGTAATCGAGGCCGCGCACGAGCCGCGGATTGATCGTGAACGGAATGTTGTTCGCCTTCAGGATGCGTTGCAGTCCGTCGAAGTGCGCGCGCGATTCGTCACCGAGGAAGTCGATCAGCTTCGGCGCATTCGCCGCGATTTCCTGCAACGCCGGATTCTTCGTGTCGAGCACGCGCAGCGGGTTCGTATACAGGCGGCGCTTCGCGTCCTCGTCGAGCACGTCGACGTGCTTTTCCAGATACGCGATCAACTCGACGCGATGCGCGGCGCGCTCTTCGGCGAGGCCGAGCGAGTTGATTTCGAGCTTGATGCCGGTCAGGCCGAGGTCGTCCCACAGGCGCTGGCACATCAGGATGATCTCCGCGTCCGCGTCGGGACCGGCGAAGCCGAGCGCCTCGACGCCGACCTGATGGAACTGGCGATAACGCCCGCGCTGCGGACGCTCGTGACGGAACATCGGGCCCACGTACCACAGCCGCTTCGGGCCGTCGTACAGCAGGTTGTGCTCGATCGCCGAGCGCACCACGGCGGCGGTGTTCTCCGGACGCAGCGTGAGGTTCTCGCCGTTCAGCGCATCGGTGAAGCTGTACATCTCCTTCTCGACGATGTCGGTCACTTCGCCGATGCCGCGCGTGAACAGCTGCGTGTGCTCGACGATCGGCGTGCGGATGTTCTGGTATCCGTACGATCGGAGCATCGACTTCACCGTCGACTCGAAGAACTCCCACAGGTGCGCGTCCTGCGGGAGGATGTCGTTCATGCCCTTCACGCCGGACAGCTTCTCGGGCTTTCTCTTCTGTTCAGTCATCTGATAGCGATTGGCGGTATTTCAGTTGAGCGCGGCCGCGCGGCCGTACGTGCGTTCGACGTAGTCGCTCACGATTTGCTGGAACTCTTCGGCGATGCGCTCGCCGCGCAGCGTCTTCACCTTCTCGCCGTCGACGAAGACCGGCGCCGCCGGATTCTCGCCCGAACCCGGCAGGCTGATGCCGATGTTCGCCTGCTTCGACTCGCCCGGCCCGTTGACGATGCAGCCCATCACCGCGACGTGCATCTTTTCGACGCCGGGGTACTGGTCGCGCCACACGGGCATCTGCGTGCGCAGGTAGGTCTGGATCTGCGACGCGAGTTCCTGGAACAGCGTGCTCGTCGTGCGGCCGCAGCCGGGGCACGCGATCACCATCGGCGTGAACGAGCGCAGGCCCATCGTCTGCAGGATTTCCTGGCCGACGATCACTTCGCCGGTGCGCGACGCGCCGGGCTCCGGCGTGAGCGAGATGCGGATCGTGTCGCCGATGCCCTGCTGCAGCAGCACGGACAGCGCAGCCGTCGACGCGACGATCCCCTTCGAGCCCATCCCTGCCTCGGTGAGACCGAGGTGCAGCGCGAAGTCGCAGCGGCGCGCGAGTTGCTGATACACGGCGATCAGATCCTGCACGCCGCTCACCTTGCACGACAGGATGATCCTGTCGCGGCCGAGACCCAGCTCGACCGCCCGTTCCGCGGAGCCGATCGCCGACTGGATCAGCGCTTCGTACATCACGCTCTGCGCTTCCCACGGCGTGCTGCGCGCGGCGTTCTCGTCCATCATCCGCGCGAGCAGGTCCTGGTCGAGACTGCCCCAGTTCACGCCGATCCGCACCGGCTTGTCGTACTTGATCGCGGCTTCGATCATCTGCGCGAACTGCGTGTCGCGCTTCGCGCCCTGACCGACGTTGCCCGGATTGATCCGGTACTTCGACAGCGCTTCGGCGCAGCCCGGATAGTCGCGCAGCAGCAGATGGCCGTTGTAGTGGAAGTCGCCGACGAGCGGCACGGTCACGCCCATCCGGTCAAGCTGCTCGCGGATCGCGGGCACCGCGGCGGCCGCCTCGGGCGTGTTCACCGTGATGCGCACGAGTTCCGAGCCCGCCTGCGCGAGTTCCTTGATCTGGATGGCGGTGCCGATCGCGTCCGCCGTGTCGGTGTTCGTCATCGACTGCACGCGCACGGGTGCGTCGCCGCCGATCGTCACCAGTTGACCGCCCCAGCGCACGTCCACCGCGTGCGACTTGCGACGCGGCGCGTGGCCGCCGAGGATCGGCTCGGTCGAACAGATCTGACTGCTGCTGGATGGGGATTGCGATTCGGAGGGCATCGAGAAATCCATTTACGCCGCGCGCGCCGCGAAATTGCGGCCCGCGCGCACTGAAAAAGCATCGCGGCCCGGCTAACCCGGGCCGCGACACGGTCCAAATCCTGTCAGGGCAACACGAAACGCGCGACGTTGCCCTTTGCCGACGCGTACTTCGACACGTCGACCGGCTGCCCGTCGAGAGTCATCGACTCGACGCCCGCCTTGTTGCCCACCGTGATCTTCAACGGTGCGACACCGGTAATCTCGCGGGCATCGCTGCCGTGGACGAGTCCGGAGAACACTTCCTTGCCGTCCTTCTGGCGCACGCTGACCCAGGTGTCCTGCGTCACGCGGATCGCGAAAGTCGACGTGTCGCCCGCATCGGCCGCAGCCGCGGCGGCGCTCGCCGGTTGCGCGCCGGCGACGACCGCCGGGCTGGCCGGCGCCGGCGCCGCTGCCAGCGCGCCGGCTTGCGCGGCGACCGCGTTATTCGCGACGGCGGCCGGCGGAGTTTGCTGCGCTGCCGGTGGGGTTTGCTGCGCCGCCGGAGCGGGCGCGCCGTCTGCCGGCGTCGTCTGCGGGTTCGCCGCAGTCGCGTCGGCTTCGTTACCCGACGACGTGCCGGCTTGTGCATCGCCCTGCGGCGCCGACGCCGCGTTCTGGTCGCCGCCCGTCGTCTGCCCCTCGGCGACGTTGGCCTGCGACGCATTCTGCGTGACGCCGACCGCGCTGTTCGCGGTCGCCTTCAGGCGCGCGAGCCACGCAGACGACTCGCCGATATTCGTGCGCCACATCGCGAGCGCAATCACGCCGATGATCACCGCCGCGACGCCCCACAACCACGACCGGCGCCGCGACGCCCCGCTGCTGCCGAGCGACAACGACACGCGTCCGCGCGGCAGGTCGCCGCCCGACGCCGCCGGCATCGACAGATCCGGCTGCGGCAGCCCGCGTTCGCGGCGCAGCACCTGCGCGAACGGGGTCGGATCAGCGCCGAGCATCTTCGCGTAGCTGCGCACGACGCCGAGCACGAACGTCGTGTCAGGCAGATGACTGAAATCGCCCGCCTCGATCGCGCGCAGCTTCGCCACCGACACTTTCAGCCGCGCCGACACATCCTCGATGGTCCAGCCCCGCGACTCGCGCAGTTGCGCGAGTCGCGCACCGACTGCCGCAACCGAATCCGGCGCAGCCGGGACTGCCGGCGGCGCGTCGTCCGGCGCCCGACGACCTGCATTCGTGTGTGTCCCGTAAGGGTGCTGCGGCTCGCTCATCCCAAATCCTTGCGTCGATTCTTATCAACCCGGAACCGGAGGAGCGGCATATCCCATACCCGCCCGGTTCGCAGACCGTTTTATATCAAAATGCGCGGCGTCTGTGCCGCATCCGATCGCTTCAGCAACGTTTCGTTCCGCTACAACGCCGGCGCCCGACTTCCCCCGGACGGACACCGCCGCTTTCGTGCCCACTTCGCCTTGCAAGCCGGCTCGACTCTTGCACCGACTCTTACACCAGCTCTTACACCGTTACACCGGCCGGACTTCGATGATCTTGCCCGCCGTTCTCGCGGTACGCTCCGCAAGGCGCGTCCGGTCCTTCACCGCGCCTGCAAGCTGCCCGCAGGCCGCGTCGATGTCGTCGCCGCGCGTCTTGCGCACGGTGGTCACGACGCCGGCATCCATCAGAATCTGCGCAAAATGCTTGATCTGCTCGTTCTTCGAGCGCAAGAGCCCCGACTCCGGGAACGGATTGAACGGAATCAGATTGAACTTGCACGGCACGTCGCGCGTGAGCGCGAGCAGTTCGCGCGCGTGCTGCCCGGTGTCGTTCACGCCGTCGAGCATGCAGTACTCGAACGTGATGAAGTCGCGCGGCGCGACCCGCAGATACCGCTCGCACGCGGCCATCAGTTCGCGCAGCGGATACTTGCGGTTCAGCGGCACCAGTTCGTCGCGCAGCGCGTCGTTCGGCGCATGCAGCGACACCGCGAGCGCCACCGGCAGATCCTCGCCGAGCCGGTCCATCATCGGGACGACGCCCGACGTCGACAGCGTCACGCGCCGGCGCGACAGGCCGTACGCGTTGTCGTCGAGCATCAGGCGCATCGCCGGCACGACCGCGTCGTAATTCAGCAGCGGCTCGCCCATGCCCATCATCACGACGTTCGTGATAACGCGCTCGCCCTTGCCCTCGCCGCCGGTCGAGCGGCCGCCGGCCTCGCCGAGCAGCGACGCGCGCAGCGCAAACTCGGCCATGCGCAGCTGGCCGATGATTTCGCCGGTGGACAGATTGCGGGAAAAACCTTGCTTGCCGGTCGAACAGAACCGGCAGTTGACCGCGCATCCGGCCTGCGACGACACGCACAGCGTGCCGCGCCCCTCTTCCGGGATGAACACGGTTTCGACGGCATTGCCGTTGCCCACGTCGACGAGCCACTTGCGGGTGCCGTCGGCGGACACATGATCGCTCGCGATCGCCGGCATGCCGATCGTGGCACGCCCCTTGAGCTTCTCGCGCAGCGATTTGGCGAGATCCGTCATGCCGTCGAAGTCAGCGGCGTTGTACTGATGGATCCAGCGCTGGAGTTGCTTCGCGCGAAACGGCTTCTCGCCGAGGCTTTCGCAATACGCGACGAGCCCCTCGGCATCGAGATCGAGAAGGTTGACGGTGGAACTGCTCGTCATGTCGAATCCTGCCATTTCAGTGCGCGAGCGCGTTCACCGGTGCGGCGGGGATGAGGCCGGCCGCCCTGACGGTGAAGACGCTAACGCCGTTCGCGACGTCGTTTCGCTTAGCGCGAGTAGACGTTGACTTCCGGGAAGAAGAACGCGATTTCGACCGCGGCCGTTTCGGCAGCGTCCGAGCCGTGCACGGCGTTCGCGTCGATGCTGTCCGCGAAGTCGGCGCGGATCGTGCCCTTTTCAGCCTTCTTCGGATCGGTCGCGCCCATCAGCTCGCGGTTCTTCAGGATCGCGTTCTCGCCTTCCAGAGCCTGGATCATCACCGGGCCGGAGATCATGAAATCGACGAGGTCCTTGAAGAACGGACGGGCGGCGTGCACAGCATAGAACTTCTCTGCGTCGGCGCGCGACAGATGGACCATACGCGCGGCCACGATCTTCAGGCCAGCGTTTTCGAAGCGGCTATAGATCTGGCCGATCACGTTTTTGGCCACTGCGTCCGGCTTGATAATCGACAGGGTGCGTTCGATCGCCATAAAAACTCCAAAAAATTAAGAGGTTACTGATCCAAATGAATCCGCAATTGTAGCATGTTCCCATGTATCATTGCGATTGAACCCTGTTACCGGCGAACACCGGCGTAGCGCTAAATTCGACGCCCCACGCAGTCCGTGCGTCACGCATAATGGGATACCGTTGAACTCGCCCGCGACGCCCGCATCTTACGGAAGTGCAGCGGGAAGCAAGGCAGCCAGCCTCGCCGGAACGACGGCTCGCGCGACCTTCGTCGCCGGCCTGCCCGCACCGGGCGCCACCACGCCACACCCGCCTCTCACGAGAAGGAGAAAGCATGAACGAGTACCCCTATAACTTCGGCCGCGGCGGCAGCGTCACGTCGGCCGAATCCCGCAACCGCGTGCTACGCAACACCTACTGGCTGCTTGCGCTGTCGATGGTGCCGACGGTGCTCGGCGCGTGGGTCGGCGTCGCGACCGGCTTCTCGCTGTTCGCCGCCACCAGCCCGGCCATGAGCCTGCTCGCGTTCTTCGCGATCGCGTTCGGCTTCATGTTCGCAATCGAACGCACGAAGAACAGTTCGGTCGGCGTGTTCGTGCTGCTCGGCTTCACGTTCTTCATGGGGCTGATGCTGTCGCGGCTCTTGAGCTTCATCCTCGGCTTCACGAACGGCCCGCAGCTCATCATGCTCGCTTTCGGCGGCACGGGTGTGATCTTCACCGCGATGGCCACCATCGCGACGGTCAGCAAGCGCGACTTCTCGGGCCTCGGCAAGTGGCTGTTCATGGGCGTGATCGTGATCCTGCTCGCCGGCGTCGCGAACATGTTCCTGCAACTGCCGGCGCTGATGCTCACCGTCTCGGTGCTCGCGATCGCTATCTTTTCGGCCTACATGCTGTTCGACGTTCAACGCGTCGTGAACGGCGGCGAAACGAACTACATCACCGCGACGCTCGCGATCTATCTCGATCTGTATAACGTGTTCGTCAACCTGCTCGCGCTGCTCGGCATCTTCGGCGGCAACCGCAACTGATCGATCCGCCCCGCGGGCCGCGCGGCCCGCTCCAGCAAAAAAGCCCATGATGCGAATCATGGGCTTTTTTTCGTCCGCTCCGGCTCAGAGCGCCAGCCAGTCGAACCCCTCATCCTGCGAAGCGACGCCGATTTCCGTGACCGCATTGCCGAGCACCGCCGCGACGGCCGCATGCGCGAGTTCGGGCGTGTTGTTCTCGCGGCTCAGGTGCGCGGCCACGATATGCCGCAGCCTCGACCGGTCGAGCCCCGAAAGGATCCCGGCGGCCGCCTCGTTGCTCAGATGGCCGTGCGAACCGCCGATCCGCGCCTTCAACGACGCCGGATAGCGGCTCGTCGCCAGCATGTCCCGATCGTGATTGAATTCGAGCACCAGCGCGTCGCAACCGCCGAGCACCGTGCCGATGTGCGACGTCGCCTCGCCGACGTCGGTCAGCACGCCGAGCCGGCTCGCACCGTCGGTGAACACGAACTGCAGCGGCTCGCGCGCGTCGTGCGGCACCGTGTACGGCAGCACGCCCAGTTCGCCGATCGCGACGGTCTCGTCGCCCCACAGCACGCGCAGATCGACGCCGGCATCGTCCGCGCCGACCGCGCGCGCCGTGCCCCAGCTCATGTAAAGCGGAATCGACCAGCGCCGCGCGAGCGTCAGCGCGCTGCCGATGTGGTCGCTGTGTTCATGGGTGATGAGAATCGCGTCGAGCGCGTCGGCGGCGACACCGGCCCGAAGGAGCCGGCGCTCGGCTTCGCGCGCCGAGAATCCGCAGTCGAGCAGCACGCGTGTGACTGTCGCGCCACTGCCCGCCTCTACGACCAGTGCGTTGCCCTCGCTACCGCTGCCGAGGCTCGCAAACCGCACGGCGGATCAGTTCAGTTGCGCGTGCAGCGCCGACACGATGCGCTGCGCGTCCGACGACGTGTCGACCTGGCCGTTCGCGTCGAGCACCGCGACTTGCGTCAGCGTGTCGCTGACCGGGCGCACGGCGACGACGAATTCCGGCGCCGCCTTCGCGTTCGCCTTGGCCGGGTTGTAGAACAGCTTGCCGAGCAGGCCTTCGCCCTTCAGTTCCTGCATCGAATCCGCGTAGCGGACGTGATAGATGCCCTTTTCACGGTCGCGACCGTCCACCGTGAAGTTCGTGCGATCGAGCGCGAGGCCCACGCGCAGCCACGCGCGATCGAACGATTCCGGCAGATCGAGCGTGGCGCCGCCCGCGCTGCCGTCGACCTTCGCGACGGCCGTCGACTGGTGCGCGTCGGTCAGCAACTGTTTGGCCTGCGCGTCGGACAACCCGAGCTTCTCCATCAGTTGCGCGAGGAACGACGCCTCGAGCGCCGGATCGCGCGGACGCTCGACCCAACGCGTCGTCGTCTTGTCCTGCCCGACCGCGACTTCTTCCATCGCGCTGTGCGTGATCGAGATGTCGACCTGGCCGTTCGCGCCGCGCGTCACGAGCGTGCGGAAGCGATCGCGCGTGCCCGACGAGTACGCGAAGTCGATCACGCGGCCGATCGTGCGGCGGAACCAGTCGTCCGGAATGTTCGCGCGGTTTTCCGCCCAGTCGGTCGTCATGATGCCGGTGGCCGGCGAATCCGTCGTCAGCGAGAAGCCGTTCTGCTGCCAGAATTCCTGCAGCACCGGCCACACGTCGTCCGGCGTGCGGCCGTCGACGACGAGCCAGCGGCGGTCGCCGTCACGCTCGACGTGCATCCCGAGCGGATCCTGCGCGCTCGGCTGGCCGAGCGTCGACGTGCCGGCGCCCGTGACCGTGCTCTTCGGCGCCCCGCCGAGCGCGAGCGTCGGCGCGGGCGCCACGTAGCGCTGGTCGGTCGGCGCGGCGGACAGCCCCTGCGGCACCACGAGCGTCGGCGCGCTCGGCGTGTCCTTGTAGTTCACGCGATCCGAAGAGAACCACTCGTTCAGCGACTCGCAACCTGCAAGCGAGCCAAGAGCAAGCGCCACCACCGCCATGCGGGTTGCGTGGAGGGAAATAGCAGAACGTTTCATGGAAGCCTTCGTGATACGGGAACGCGGGCCTTGTCCTGTCAGGGATCGGGCGATGGTCGTCGTCGGTTAAGAAAATGCGTCGAAGCGCGGACTATGCGGCCGCCGCGCTTACGCGATCAGGCCTGCTTCGCGCATGGCCGAACGCACCACGTCGTGATAGCGCTCGTCGAGCGGCGTCAGCGGCAGGCGAATTCCGCCTTCCATGCGCCCCATCTGCTGGAGCGCCCACTTCACCGGAATCGGGTTCGATTCGGCGAACAGATTCTTGTGCAACGACAGCAGCTTCAGATGGATGTCGCGCGCGGTCTTTACGTCGCCCGCGAGCGCCGCCTTACAAAGCGCACTCATCTGACGCGGTGCGACGTTCGCGGTCACCGAAATGTTGCCGTGGCCGCCGAGCAGCATCAGCGCGATCGCGGTCGGATCGTCGCCGCTGAAGATCGAGAAGCCGGCCGGCGCGTGCTTGATCAGGTGAGCGGCGCGCTCGATGTTGCCGGTCGCCTCCTTCACGCCGACGATGCCCGGCACGCCGGAAAGACGCAGGATCGTCTCGTTCGACATGTCGGCAACCGTGCGGCCCGGCACGTTGTACAGGATCACCGGCAGGTCGACCGTCTCCGCGATTTTCGCGAAGTGGCGATACATGCCTTCCTGGGTCGGCTTGTTGTAGTACGGCACGACCTGCAGCGACGCCTGCGCGCCGACGGACTTCGCGCGCTTCGTCAGCTCGATGGCCTCGGCCGTCGAGTTGCCGCCGGTGCCGGCGATGATCGGCAGACGGCCGGCCGCCTGCTCGACCGCCGTTTTCACCATCAGGATGTGCTCTTCGACGTCGAGCGTCGCGGACTCGCCGCTCGTGCCGACGACGACGAGCGCATCCGTCCCCTCTTCCACATGCCAGTCGACCAGTTTGCGGAACGCCGGCAGATCGAGGCTGCCGTCTTCATGCATGGGAGTGACGATCGCGGGGATGCTGCCGCGCAACGTAATGCCGTCCTGAGTGCCGTTAGCCATGAAACGTCAATAGATTGAATCGGTTAAAGCGGGATTGTAGCGGATTAGCCGGCCAGATCGTAACGCGCTACGGGTACGCCCTGATTGGCGGCGCGGCGCGCGTCATCCGGCACCGCTTGTTCGCGCACCGCGCAGATCCGCTGCACGAACGCCGGCCGTGGCTCGGCGAGGAATCCGTCCTGATACGCGATCACGCGCAAAGTCGGCGCGAACGCGGCGAGCAGTTCGCCCGGCGCGAGCAGGAACGCGGGGTTCGACGGCTTGCCGACCGTCTCGTTGCCCTGCGCGAACGTCTCGTAGATCAGCACGCCGTCGGGCGCGAGCGCGTCGGCGAGACGCGGCATCAGCGGACGGTGCAGGTAGTTCGTGACGACGATTGCCGCGAACCGCGCGTCGTCCGGCAGCGGCCACGGTGCGCCCTCGAGATCGGCCTCGATCGTCGTCACGCGCGGCTCGCCCCGTAATGTCGAGAGCGCGGCGGCGTCGCGATCGATCGCGGTGACCGGATGGCCGCGTTGCGCGAACCAGCGCGCGTGCCGCCCCACCCCGGACGCGACATCGAGCACCGCGCCGCCGTCGCGAACCAGATGCGCCCAGCGGCGCACCCAGCGCGACGGCTCTGAAAGCGAGCTACCTTGTCCGCCGCAACCGCCCCCCGCCATCGCCGTCATCAACGCGCCGCCCGTCCTCGATTAGCTGTACGACAGACCCATCGCCTCGCGCACGTCACGCATCGTCTCCGATGCGAACTTGCGCGCCTTGTCGCAGCCGTCGGCGACGATCGCGCGCAAGAGCGACGGATCGTCCATGTACTTCTGTGCGCGCTCGAGCATCGGCTGCTGCTCGCGCAGGATGCCTTCGATCACCGGCTCCTTGCATTCGAGACAGCCGATGCCGGCCGAGCGGCAGCCCTTCTGCACCCATTCGTGCGTTGCTTCGTCGGTGTAGACCTCGTGCAGCTTCCACACCGGGCACTTGTCCGGATCGCCCGGATCGGTGCGGCGCACGCGCGCCGGATCGGTCGGCATCGTGCGCACCTTCTTGCGGATCGATTCGGCGTCCTCACGCAAGCCGATCGTGTTGCCGTACGACTTCGACATCTTCTGGCCGTCGAGGCCGGGCATCCGCGACGCTTCCGTCAGCAGCACCTGCGGCTCCGGCAGGATGATCTTGCGCGAGCCTTCGAGATAGCCGAACAGGCGCTCGCGGTCGCTCATCGACAGGCTCTGCGACTCGGACAACATCGCGCGCGCCTGCTCGAGCGCCTCGTTGTCGCCCTCCTGCTGGTACGCGTTGCGCAGTTCGTGGTACAGCTTCGCGCGCTTGCCGCCGAGCTTCTTCGCGGCCTCGGTCGCCTTCTCCTCGAAGCCCGGCTCGCGGCCGTACATGTAATTGAAGCGGCGAGCCATTTCGCGCGCCATCTCGACGTGGGGCACCTGATCCTCGCCGACCGGCACGAGCGACGCGCGATACAGCAGGATGTCCGCGGCCATCAGCACCGGATAGCCGAGGAAGCCGTACGTGCCGAGATCCTTGTCCTTCAGCTTCTCGATCTGCTCCTTGTACGTCGGCACCCGTTCGAGCCATGACAGCGGCGTGCTCATGCCGAGCAACAGCGACAGCTCCGCATGCTCGGGCACGCGGCTCTGGATGAACAGCGTCGCCTGGTTCGGATCGATGCCCGATGCGAGCCAGTCGATCAGCACGTCCCACACGTTCTGCTCGATCACTTCGGGCGTCTCGTAGTGCGTGGTCAGCGCGTGCCAGTCGACGACGCAGAAGAAGCACGGGTATTCGGACTGTAGCCGCACCCAGTTTTTCAGCACGCCGTGATAGTGGCCGAGGTGCAGCGACCCGGTGGGTCGCATGCCGGAGAAGATACGGTCTGGGTACATGGTGTTATGTAAGGAGCGACACAAGAGGAGTAAGAATCGCGCTCACCGCGGCATAGGCGAGGCCGACCAGCGGACGCAGCCAGAAGCGCGTCAGCACGCCGGTCACGACGAGGGCCATCACGATGAAGAAGCCATACGGTTCGAGCCGCGACAGCGCGATGCTCGCACGCGGCGGCAAGAGCGCGGCGAGCACGCGGCCGCCGTCGAGCGGCGGCAGCGGAAACAGGTTCAGCACGCCGAGCACGAGATTCACGCCGACGCCGGCCGCGGCCATCCGTGTGAAGAACGGCTCCTGCACGCCGAGCACCGCGAGCACGACGGCGAACACGGCCCACGCGAGCGCCTGGATGAAGTTGCACAGCGGCCCCGCCGCCGACACCCACAGGCTGCCCCAGCGCGGATCGCGCAGATTGCGGAACGCAACCGGCACCGGCTTCGCGTAACCGAACACGAATGCGCCGCCGGTCAGGAAATAGAGGATCAGCGGCATCGCGATCGTGCCGACCGGATCGATGTGGCGCATCGGGTTGAACGACACGCGGCCGAGCACGTACGCGGTGTCGTCGCCGAGCAGGCGCGCGACATAACCATGCGCGGCTTCGTGCAGCGTGATCGCGAAGATCACCGGCAGCGCGTAGACGACGATCGTCTGTATCAGGGAATCATCCATAGCCGCTTATTGTATCAATGGAGTGGATCGCGGCCCCGCCAAAGCCTGTCCGCCGAAAACGGATTCGCGCGAAGCGGCGCGATGCGCGTCATGCCGGCGCTTCGAGCCCGAACGGTTCGAGGCTGCCGCGCCCCGCGCGCACGAGAACCGGTTCGCCGCCGGAAAGATCGACGACGGTCGACGGCTCGCACGGCGTCGCGCCGCCGTCGATCACGAGATCCAGCTGCTTTTCAAGCCGCTCGCGGATTTCGTCCGGGTCGTTCAGCGGCTCGGTGTCGGGCGGCAGGATCAGCGTCGACGCGATCAGCGGTTCGCCGAGTTCTTCGAGGATCGCGAGCGAAATCGGATTGCTGGGCACGCGCAGGCCGATCGTCTTGCGCGACGGATGCGACAGCCGCCGCGGCACCTCCTTGGTGGCCTGCAGCACGAACACGTACGGCCCCGGCGTCACCGCCTTGATGAGCCGGTACTGGCGGTTGTCGACCATCGCGAAGCTCGCGAGCTCCGACAGGTCGCGCACGAGCAGCGACAGCAACTGACGCTCGTCGAGCCCGCGAATGCGGCGCAGCCGCTCGACCGCGGACTTGTCGTCGAGCTGGCACGCGAGCGCGTAGCTCGAATCCGTCGGCAGTGCGATCACGCCGCCGTCGCGAATGATCTGCACCGCCTGCTTCACGAGACGCGGCTGCGGATTGTCGGGGTGAAGCCGAAAGAACTGGGACATGGCCGAAGTGGGTTCAGGTGTTCAACGCCCTTGAGGCACTGCTCTTGAGGCACTGCTCACTGCGCGCGCCACGTACGCACAATCTGCACGCCACGTACGCGTCACCGGCGCGGACGGCGTGCGTCGAAAGCGGACGGCGGGCCGCGTCGCGCGCGGCTTACAACCATCGCTCCCAGACGGGTTTCAGATCGGAGGGAAGCGGCGGCAGGCTGCCGGGCTCGATCGAGTCCGGCCCCGGCGCATGGAAGTCCGAGCCGCGCGACGCCTCGAAGCCGTAGCGGCGCGCGACGTTCGCGTATTCGGCGTACTGGTCCGGCGTGTGGCTGCCGGTGACGACTTCGATGGCCTTGCCACCGAGATCGATGAATTCGCCGAACAGCGCGTCGAACTGGACCGGCGTGTACTGATAGCGGCCGGGATGCGCGACGATCGCCTCGCCGCCGGCCGCCCTGATCCACGCGATCGCGTCGGCGAGCTTCGCCCAGCGGTACGGAACGTAGCCGGGTTTGCCGTCGCCGAGATAGCGCGAGAACGCGTCCTGCATCGACCCGACATGCCCCGCTTCGACGAGAAAGCGCGCGAAGTGCGTGCGCGAGATCAGGTCGGGATTCGACACGAAGCGTTGCGCGCCTTCGCACGCGCCGTCGATGCCCAGTTCCGCGAGCTTCGCGCCGATCGCTTCGGCGCGCGACTGACGCCCGCTGCGCATGTCCGCGAGACCGCCGACGAGCGTCGGATGCGCCGGATCGATGCCGAGCCCGACGATGTGCACCGTGCGCGACGCCCATGTGACCGAAATCTCGACGCCGCACACGTAGCGCATGCCGAGTGCGTCGGCTGCGTCGCGCGCCTCCCGCTGGCCGCCGATCTCATCGTGGTCGGTCAGCGACCACAACGCCACGCCACCGGCCTTCGCGCGCTGCGCGACGGCCGCCGGCGCGAGTTCGCCGTCGGAAATCGTGGAGTGACAGTGGAGGTCGGCGTTGATCACGGCGTGGTTCGCTAGTTCGCTATCCCGGGATAGCCAGGAAAGTTCTCAATCCATTCGATTCTACTGCAACGCGGCAATCGATGACGGACCTCACCGACGCCGCGCGCCCCGCGCGGAATTCATCTGCAGAATGCGTCGATCAGCTCGGCGACCTGCTCCGGCTGGTCGTGATGGACCATGTGCCCGGCGTTCTCGATGATCCGCTCGCGCCAGTCGGCGAACGCGCGAAAGCGCGCCTTGAACTGGTCGATCGGCACGGCGCCGGCGAGCCACGCGAGCGTCGGCGACCCGGCGGCCTCGACGTGCATCACCTTCGCCGTCGCGCGCGACCACATCGCCATGATTTCCTCGACGCGATACAGCAGCGGGCTGCGCACCTTGTGCGCCGGATCGGCGAGTAGCTGGTAGCCGCCGTCGGCGTCCGGCTTCGACCAGTGCTCCGCGAGAAACCGCGCGCGCGACGCGATCAGCCGCGGATTCGTCTTGACGAGCCGCGCGGCGACCGCGTCGAGCGTCGGATAGTGTCGAAGCGCCGGCGGCTCGCGCAGTTCGTCGAGCCACTCGCGCACGCGTTGCGGGGCCTCGTCCGCGCTCATCGCGCGCAGGCCGAAGCCTTCGAGATCCACGACGCGCCGCACCCGCTCCGGCCGCACGCCCGCATACAGGCACACGACGTTCGCGCCGAGACTATGGCCGACAAGATTCACTTCGCCGTCGGGTGCGTAGTGGTCGAGCAGCGCGTCGAGATCCGCGAGGTAGTCGTAGAACCAGTAGCTGCCGCCGCCGCGCGCGGCCACCGGCCAGTCGGACAGGCCAAAGCCGCGCAGGTCCGGCGCGATCACCTGCCAGCGGTCGCCGAGCGCATCGACGACGAACTGGAACGACGCGGCGACGTCCATCCAGCCGTGCAGCATGAAGAGCATCGGCGCGTCGGCTCGGCCCCAGCGACGCACATGCATGCGGATGCCATTGACGTCGACGAATTCGGATCGCGAAAGAATCATCAGCGCTCACACGGTAAAAACGAATGATCGTTCGATTATACGGGTTGCCGACGGCTTGCCGGCAACCACGCTTTGCAACACCGACGATCAGGTGCGACTTGCGTCGTCGGTGTCCTGCGCCACGAGCGCGTCGAGCTCCGCGTCGTCGAAGCCGGCCGAGCGCCGTGCGTCGAAATTGAACGGGCCGCGCAGACGCGGCGCATGATAGCGAACCGCCAGGTCCCGCCACGCCGCATGCGGATCGACCCCGCGCTCGCGACACAGATGCCGGAACCAGTGATTGCCGATCCGCACGTGTCCGACTTCGTCGCGCAGGATCACGTCGAGAATCGCGGCCGACGCGTCGTCGCCCGCCTGTTTGAGCCGCGCGCGGATCGGCGGCGACGCATCGAGCCCGCGCGCCTCCAGCGTGCGCGGCACGAGCGCAAGACGCGCGAGCAGATCGCCTTTGGTCTTTTCGGCCATTTCCCACAGGCCGTTGTGCGCGGGAAAGTCGCCGTATTCGAAACCGAGCGAACGCAAATGGGCGTGCAGCAATTCGAAGTGGAGCGCCTCGTCGCGCGCGACTGAAATCCAGTCGGCATAGAAGTCGCGGGGCATGCCCGCGAACCGCCACACGAGATCCAGCGCGAGGTCGATCGCGTTCAGTTCGATGTGCGCCAGCGAATGGATCAACGCAGCGTGGCCGTGCCGCGTCGCGACCGATCTGTGCTTGAGCGCTGC